>NZ_PJJM01000095.1 GCF_002929805.1 Cryobacterium sp. Y50
CTAGGTGTACTCGGCCATGACGTTAGTGACTTAAGGGGGTGAAAAAGGGAGGGCCTCCGGTGCTTAGTGGAGATGTTCAACGTCTCACTACACAACGGAGGTCCTCGTGTCACACATTAATGCCCGGTTGAACGTTCGCGGAAGGGCTCTGCTGGTTGAAAGGTTTCTCGGCGGTCGTCCGGCGGCGCACGTCGCCAAGGAACTCGGCATCTCTCGGCAGTGCGCGTATCGGTGGGTGCGCCGCTACCGTGCCGAGGGTGTCGCGGATCTCAGCGATCGGTCGTCGCGACTACACGTAATGCCAACACAAACCAGCCCGGCCCGCATCGCCGCCGACACCGGCGTTCCCGCACGGGCCGTGTCGAGAGTGCTGGCGCGCCACCACGTTCCGGCGCTTTGGGAATGCGATCCGCTGACCGGTGAAAAGATTCGCGCCACCCGCGCCACGGCGAACCGATATGAACGCGCCCGCCCGGGCGAGATGGTGCATATCGACGTCAAGAAGCTCGGACGCATCCCCGACGGCGGAGGCTGGCGAGCTCAGCCCGGCCAAACCCGCACCAACCACACCGCCGGCCACGTTCGGGTCGGCTACGACTACGTACACGCCGTCATCGACGACCGCACCCGCCTCGCCTACGCCGAGGTCCACCCCGACGAAAAGGGCGTCACCGCCGCCGGTGTCCTCCTCCGCGCGGCCGCGTTCTTCGCCAGCTGTGGCATCCCGACGATTGAACGCGTCCTCTTCGACAACGCCTGCGCCTACCGAAAATCCCGCGCTTTCAAGGACGCCGTGACGACCCTCGGCGCGCAGCAGCGCTTCATCAAACCGCACTGCCCCTGGACCAACGGAAAAGTCGAACGCTTCAACCGCACACTCCAAGCCGAATGGGCCTACCGACAGGTATTCACCAACAGCACTGAGCGCACCCACGCCCTTGACCCGTGGCTCAAGTGCTACAACACTGAACGTATCCACACGGGCATCGGATCCACCCCGCTCCAGCGAGTGTCACCAACCTGATGACCGGGTACACCTAGGTGCAGCTACGTGCGCGGGTTTCATTCACTTTTCACCACNCCAACGACGAGCCTGGGAACGCTGCCCGCAAGCTGGACGCCCACAGGAACACGCGAACGGCCGATCGACGGGTCCTGCTCCGTTCCCGTAAGTTGAACCCCCTGCGGGACGGTAAGGCCTCGGTCTCTCGTTCCTTCGGCGGAGAGGGATCCTCCAGAGGGAAGAAAGCCTCGCCCCTGTGCGTCGAAGCGCTGCTGCGGCATCTACTGTCAAAGCATGACGAAGATTCGTGCACAGTTGGTCCGTTTCCGTGAGCCAGCGCTCGGGGCGTTGTGCTTCACTGCGTGGTTTGTGCAGTCGTCAAATCGCATTGTCGGGTACGTGCCGTCGCGAACGGACACGTTCCTGACGAATCCGTACGCGGTGTTGATTGCGGCAGGATTCGGACTGGCCATCGCGCTCTGCCGGGTTCGACCCGGCACCGCGCTGTCATTAACTGGGGGACTGCTGGTCTTGCAACTCCTGTTTTGGCCGGCGCGCTTCAGCCAGGTCAGCTGGGTTGCCTATCTTGCCCTTGTTCTTC
This sequence comes from Cryobacterium sp. Y50, assembly GCF_002929805.1. Lineage (GTDB taxonomy): Bacteria > Actinomycetota > Actinomycetes > Actinomycetales > Microbacteriaceae > Cryobacterium. The sequence goes on from NZ_PJJM01000095.1 coordinate 1,605, forward strand.
TTGTTGTTGGCATCAGCGCCTTTAGCCGGGTCAACACACGCCGGGTACTGCTGGGCCTGTCAATCGTTTGCAGTATTGCCGTGAGCGCATTGCTAAACGTCCCGTTCCTGTCAATGTCCGGCGTGTGGGGCACCATCAACGGCAAGGAAGCGGCCAGCATCGAAGTCGTTCAAGGATTCGTCACCTGGTCGGTGGTGGGCATTCTGCTGACGCTGGGTGCCTGGCATATCGGATCGCGACTTCGAGTACCAGCCATGCGTCCCGAAGAGGAATCATCCGGCGAACTTCCCACGGGTGCGGCCGCGGCCGACACAGAGATCTACGCCTCTGATCCCGATCGCCCGCACCCAGGTTCCGCTGGATGGGATTCGATCGCCGCCCTATCGTCGCGCGAACGGGAAATATTCCTTTTGCCTGCCCGGGGGCTGAGCCACAGCGATATCGCCCACAGCGCTCACATCGGTGAGTCAACGGTCAAAACTCACCTCAGCAGCATCCTCACCAAACTTGGATTCACTTTCCGAGCACAAATCGTCGCTCACGCTTACCAAAGCGGGCTGCTGCGCTGATCGCGGGGCATCGACATCCCAATTCTGTCCCACCCCTACGTGCCAGGGTTGGGTGAGGCCAGTAGCTAACAGCAAGTCCGCCGTGTGACGTAGGGCGAGAATCAGGAATCATCACCATGTCCAGCCCGTCTTTGATCGCCCTGCGTGACGATAGTCCTATGAGTAGTCCCGGACCCCGAGCTGGTGGCCCGACCTCGAGAAGGTCATTCACCCCAGCGCAGAAGCTTGCGTACCTGGCCGCGTATGACGCGGCCATCAAGAACAACAAGGGCGGCGCGTATCTGCGCACCGAAGGGTTGTACTCGTCGCAGATCACGGAATGGCGAAAACTTCGTGACGCGGGTGTTCTGGCGGGGAAGAAGCCCGGGGAGAAGATTGGTCGGTTAACGCCGGAGCAAGCTGAAATCGCCCGGCTGCGCCGCCAGCTGAGCAAGACCGAGCAGCGCCTGGAGACGACGGGGGTGGCGTTGGAGATCATGTCAAAAATGCACGAGCTACTCGAAAGTCTTTCGAAGAGCTCGCGGGACGAAACACNTGCAGCTACGTGCGCGGGTTTCATTCACTTTTCACCACCAGCACAGCCTGGACACCGAACTACGGTTGACAAAACCAACAGAGCCTGTTTCGCATTTGCGCGGGGACCAAGTTCGTCTGCGGCGACATCGAGACAGTGCCTTGGTACCCTGCCCTCGGGGGTTTTCACCGGTCATACCGGGTCATGTCACATTGGGTGGATGCTCCTATTGATGTCAAGCGGCCTTTGGGGTGGGATTCGATTGTCGGGATTTGTCGTCGAGCCAGGCGCTGAAGGTGGTTTCCAGGTCGGTGTCAGCGCGTTGTCCTATTTCGAGTTGGCGTAGGCGCTGGTAGGGGACGTTGAGCTGTTTGGCTGCGTCGGTGAGGACGATGCCGAGGAGCAGCGTGATTTTTGGGTGAGTAACGCGAATATTTCGTTGGCGACGTGGCGTTTGAGGCAGTGGACGATGTCGCGGTCGGAAAGGCCTTCAGCGGTGCGTCGGGCGATGTAGGCCATAGTCCGAGGTTCCTTGTGGCGTTTGCGTAGCAGGACGACACGGTGCAGGGCGGCGTTAGCTTGCCGATCACCACCGCACGCGAGACGAAAACGGTGCCGCTTTCTTGAAGATGCCGGAATGAGTGCGACGCCGCAGAGAGCGGCAAACGGGGCCTTGGTGGAGATGTGTTCTGGGTTGTCGCCGGCGGTGGCGAGCAGGTGCGCGGCAACAAACGGGCCGACACCGCTTGCGGCGATGAGAGCCGGATTCTGACGGCTGGCGAGTTGACCAAGTTGGCTGTCGATAAGGGCGATATCCGCCCTCAGCGCCTGATGGCGTAGAGCGAGGCGTTTCGCTGATGCCCGCACGATCAGCGCCGGGGTGGTGCCCGGTGTGGGTCGTGTGCGCGAGAGAGCAATCGCGAGTTTATTACCGTCGTAACGGCGAAAATCTTGCCGGATGGCGTCGGGCGCGCTCACCAACAGGGCATGGATCGCATTGATACTGGCAGTGCGCGTCTTGGCGGCAGAGGAGCGTTCCGCAAGTAAGACCCGCATCGACTCGACGTCACCATCACGTTGTTTCGGGGTTGATAGCCCGCGCCCGGCAAGAGGCGACATCGCCGCTTGGTGGGCGTCGAGGGGATCGGATTTGCCGCGCAGCCGACGCTCGGCACGGTTGGCGCGATTGACTTCAAGCACGCGCATTCCGGCATTCGCCACAACGCGGACAAGTTCCGCACCGTAGGAACCGGTGCCTTCGACGCCAACAGCGTCGACGATACCGTAGGCGTGGACGAAGTCGATGATTTTGCGGTAGCCGCTTCCGACTGCGAGGAACTCCCGGTCGGCGATCGGTTGTCCGTGGTCGTCGACGATAGCGGCGTGGTGCGTGTCTTTGTGGGTATCAACCCCGGCGAAAATGGTTCGTGGTGACTCGACCGCGATGGTGAATTGTGGCGGTTCACTAATTGCAACTGTCATGACTTCGGTACTCCCATTTCTTCGTTGAAGGGAAATCACCGTTGGGTCGGGAGGGCAGACAGCACAGAGGTGAGACTATTAGCCAGGCTCCTATCAAGCCATGTCGCCCCGATCAAGCAGCATTAGCGGCGCTGGTGTGGCGGACAGATCCACTCAAAGACAACCTCGAAAGGAGTCAGTGTAATTTTGAGTCACCCCGCACCAGAGTCACATCCAGTATCTCTGTGCAAGCGGGCGGGAATTTTCGAGGAACGGGTGATGGGCACCAAGCCCGTGCTGGCCGCCGAGATGATCGAGCGCGCCCTGGACGCCGGCATCGAGACTGATTGGACCACCGGGGATGCGGTCTACGGCCAACACACCGGGCTGCGCCGCCGGCTGGAGGCCCGCGGCATGCATTACGTGATGGCCGTGCCCATGAACCAGCGCGCCATCACGCCCACCCCGGATTCATTGTGCGCCGAAGGACGGGTCGATCAGCTCTTTGCCGACCTGGACAAGATGTTTTGGCGCACCCGTACCAGACTTGTTTGTCCGCGTAGCCCGGCCGCTGGCTGGGCCTGACACGCCGGGGTCGTGGTTGGCTGGGCGGCGTCTAATGTCCATCGATGGAACGATCCTGGATCTGGCCGACAGCGTGGTGAATGCGGAGTTCTTTGGCCGGCCACCGGTGAGTCGTGGGGAGCAATCTGCTTTTCCGCAGGCACGCCTGGTGGCCCTGGCCGAGTGNATTGCCGTAATGACTGCCTACCGCGAACTGGCCAGCCGAGGAATCTCGACTCGCGTCGCCGCCCGATTGATCGGGGTCCCTCGAGCGACCGCGACCCGAAAACGACGAATCCCGGTGGTCGGGCCGGCGCCGATCCCGGCGAACAAGATCGGTGACAGCGACCGTCGGCAGATTCTTGACGTCGTCAATTCGGAGTCGTTCGTGGATCTGCCGTCGATCCAGATCTACGCGCAGCTGCTCGATGCCGGGACGTACTTGTGCTCAATATCAACGATGTATCGGGTGTTGAACGAGAACAAGCAGGTCAAGGACCGCCGCCGCTTGGATCGCCATCCGGCGCGGGCGATCCCCGAGCTGACGGCAACGGGCCAGGCCAGGTCTACTCGTGGGACATCTAATGCCGACGTCGGCATTAGATGTCGCCGCAGAATCGAGTGCCCGGGACGGTCGAGATGAACTCTCGCTTCCCGTCCCCGTCGAGCATGTGATTGCGGATGTGCTCGGTTCGAGCGTCTGGGTCAACGGTCGTGGTCTTCTTCCACGCCCGCATGCGCACGGCCCGTAGGCCGCGGCCGGTAAGGATCGTCCCGACCGTGCCCGTGGCGATGCTGACGCCTTCCTGACCGAGAATGGTGGTGATCTGGTCCCGGCCGGCCATGCCCTTGTCACGCTCGTAGACCCGCACCACGTGCGCGTCCAGCACAGTGTGACGCACCTGCGTCGGCGTCGGAACAGCCGGCCGCAGCGAGCGGTAGAACGATGCCCGTGAGACCTTCAGCTTGCGGCACATCCAGTCGATGGGAAAGGAAGCCTTCACCGCCAAGATAAACACGAAATAGTCGTTTATCGTTGTTTCGCGGCGAAGAAGGCGCTGACTTTTCCCAGGAATTCGATCTCCCTTTTCAACTCAGCATTCTCCGCCTGCAGGGCCTTGTATTTGGCCCACTCGACCGGGCCTAGCTCGGCAGCACCAGCCTCGGGGTGTTCCTCTTTCCAGAGGCGCACCCAGTTGCCCAGCGTCCTCTCGACGACACCGATTTCGGGGGCGACATGCGCGACCGGCCGACCCGATGAGATCACCAGATCCACGGCCTCGGCACGGAATTCGGCATTGAACTTTCGACGATTAGTCATGAAACAGATTCTCCTTACCTCTGTCTCAATTCACCATACGGGCGCAGTCCGGCGCACATCGCCATCCAGAGTCAGCGTTCTCCTCGGAACCGAGCCAATCTGGGCCGCAATCGTCGGAATCACGATCGCTCACGACAGCGTGGCCCCCGCCGGATATTTCGGTATCGCTCTTATCCTCGCCGGAACAGCGTGGGCCACTCCATCGAGCAACGGCAACCGCCTCAGCGTGAACCCACCCGACCGCCAAAAGTCACGAGCGTCAACTACAAACGAACGGGGACGAGCAGCGGGAACTCTCTGAGACGACTCGCGTGGTAATCAACGTGGTCAGGAACTCACTGTTCGCAGCATCGCCGTATCTCCCACACGGCCTAAATGACAGTGAGGCCGGCAGCCGAAATCAGTGAATCCTCTGATTCAAGGCACGGCCAAAGCCCTCCCTGAAACGCTAGTCCGCGATCAGCACATCTGCGCCGTCCAACGCGGATTCAAGTTCCAGATAGGGAACCCCGAACGGGCAGTGTCGACGATCATGCCGGTCGGACTGACACGTGCCGTGATGATCGAGTTGCTCAATGCCCGGCGGTATGCCTTGGGGATGTAACAGCGTCGACGATTCCCAACAGGATGCTGGCACTGAGCACTCGAGCAGACTGGCTACCTCGTCTTACTCATTGTCCGCGTTTATATTGGCGCCGCAGCGAATGGGTCTCGTTCAGCCAAAGTGAATGCTTCGCCAAAAAGGGAAGAATTCGCGTCGGGCGATCCTGAATCGCGGGGCGCAATTCCTGTCGCGGCCCAGAGGCTCTCCCGTAACCACTGCGCTGCACCGTAGACCCGAAAATTGCCGACACGGTCAGGTTCTGCCGGGGCAGCTTCAAGAATAATGATGGCTCTTTGGAGGGTCTCCATCTGATGCGAGTACGTCGTCCAGTCGGCCTGATCCGCACCGTACTCGTTCGGGTCAAAGGGTTCGTCAGGATCTGCGCTGAAGATGTGCCGTTCTTCGGCAGTTGCCCGGGCTTTGAGCAGTGGTGCATCCAGGATGGTGAACATGGAGGTAGCCAGCGACGCGTCAACGAACTCGTCGAAAAGATTCGCCGCAAAGCGGTCGAAAGGCAGCTCGATACCGCCCCATGTTTCCAATAAGGTCGTCCCCTCCATCAGAGTCGTGGCCGCAGGCACCGCGTAATGTTCTCTGGCCGCGGTGAGCAGCGAAACGACACGTTCCTCGGTCATGCCTTCTCTTCCTGTTGATGTGGTCTCTGAATTGAAGCATCGCGCAAACTCCAGTGGTCAGCGAGAGCTCGACCAGACACCTCGCGTTCAACGCGCCTACAGGCTTCGTAGGCTATCGACATCACGACTTGTTCCCGGTTTTGCGGATTGATCGTGAGTCGAAGCCCAAGAGCGTGCTATCTCGGGCCGAGCCGGCCTGTTCACTGCGTGAGATGAGTACTCGTCTCGCGTTCAGGATCCAACCACGTCGCTAGAACCCCGCTCGTGGTAACGAGAACCGCGGCGAGAATCAGGATGATAACGCCGACAATGAGGATTCGCAGCGCCGTGCGCTGCTTTGTGCCTTCTCGCATTTCCCACGGCTTATGGCGGTGGGCACGGGCGTTGTCGACGGGAACGCTTAGCGGTCCGGAAAGGCTAAGAGCGCCTTGTCCCACTGATTGGCCGACGAGTCGATATCTGCAGCCGTCACTGCAATTTCCACCCAAAACTGATCACGGCCATCGCTGCTCTGGCCGACGGGCCTGCTTTCAAGCGCAAAGTGCACCCTGACCGATATCGACCCGTCCTGATAGCTGCCAACACTGAACGCAAGATTTGGTTCGGTAAATTCGAGTGACGGCACAACCCCGGCGTCTCCACTGACGCTCACGGGGACGTCACCGTTGGCTACGCCGCGCAGCCAAGCCGAAATGCGCTTCGCTTCAAACGTCGTCAAACACGGAACAGCAAATTGCCACTCCGCGTCAGGCGCCGATACGTCCCCCTTGATGACCAGCCAATTGTTATCCCACTCATCACCCGCAGGGTTCGCGAACTCATATCGATCAGGTTCCAACGTTACTGACGATTCGTACCCCTTCAACTGCATGGATAAATCCTACTGACCGGAATTCTTGCTGACGCGTGCGCTCGCCCTCGCAAAAAGTTCAGCCTCGGGGTCCCACAAGCCGGACGCCCACCGGGACACTCGAACGCGCACGGAGCGCCGAAGACGTTCCGCAAAGTTTCGGGGTCGCCCTATTCCCGTATGTCCCGATCGAGAAAATGCTCGCTGCAGGGGCGGCGGACAAACGGGACACCCTACGATCATGACCGGGAGACCGGTTGACTACGCGCACGGATCGCCAACGGCTGGACGGCCTCACAGAAAAGGCCTCGCCGCCCTCTGCAGAAAATGACGCGCAGCGAGTCTGGCTAATTGGAGAGGAGGCCGAGGGGCTCCGGAGTGCCGGAGGCGAGTGTGTCCGGGGCGGGTTCCTTGAGCTCCACGAAAATGGTGTGAGTGGCCGTCTCGCCGATATTCGTCCCCGAATGCTTTTGTGCCGGGAGCCATCGCGCGACCCCCTCCGGCAGGTCGACGTCGAGGGATCGGCCACCGGACGAGAGCCGCCGGGTGAACGCGGTGAGCGTGAACATGACGCTGTCGGGGTGCCGGTGCGGCACGGTTTCGTGACCGGGCCGGTCGAGATATTCGAGCACCCGCACCCGGTCGTTCTCGAAAATTACGCGGTAGAACTGTGGGTTGGTGACGACCGGATCGCTTTGCATGCCAGCACGGTAGCACCGCGCCGCCACCCTGCACAGGAGCCCGCAATCAGGCCTTTGGTCACTGGCCAGCCGTGCGGAGGTGGGCGATGCTGAACAGGGACTTTCCGTCCCTCGGCATGAACGATTTCTGAAAGGCCGCCAGATGATGAGCAATCTGACCCCTCCACCGCCACTCGGCTTGACTCCTCCTAATTCCCTGCTCACGGCTCCAGCCCGGGCTCGGACCGGCGCTCGGCCGGGGCCGATCATCATGCTCGTTCTGGGCACGGTGCTCGGCCTGGTCGCCGCCGGCGTGCACACCGACCTGCTCGAACCGATCGCCGCGGCGCTTCTCGTGGGTGGCGGCATCCTCTTGTTGATCGGTGGGCTGTTTGTCGTCTTCGGCGCCATCGGCCTCGGACGCCATCTCAAGCCGGAACCGTAGGCAGGCGTCTCGCCCGACCAGCGAGGTGAGCCCCAGCCACTTGCCTTCAATAGAACGGATGCCGCCGGTCAGCCGGTCCTGCCACTGGCAGCAGCGGCGGGAACCATTGCGCTAGCATCCGTTTCAGTCGCTGACTCAAAGAAGGTGATTTATCCGGCAGCCCTGACCGGCCACCTCGACCCCGTGCTCTCGCGCGGCCTGTGGCTGGTGAAATGGCTGCTGGCCGTTCCGCACCTCGTGCTGCTCACGGTGCTGGTCGGTGGAATGTCGACCTGGGCCTACCCGTGGCGCGGCGACGGCGGTTGGGACAATAGCGCGAACACCGATGGAAGCTCGCTGCTGGGCGTGCTCGTCGTCGTCGCCGGGGTTATTCTGCTGATAACCGGACGGTACCAACGGCCGCTGTTCAATTCCATCATGGGCGTCAACCGCTGGGTGTACCGCGTCATCACCTACACAGCGCTGATGCGCGACGAATACCCGCCGTTCCGCCTGGACCAGGGCCCAACCGAGCCGATACCAGATCCGAACGAAGCCACCCAAGGCTGAGTGGCGAAAGGTGCACATCGAGGTGCCGGGCCCGGGTTGGGGCCCGGCACCTCGATGTGCGCGGTATCCGTTGCGTTGCGTGGCGTGGTCGATTGCGTTAGGCAGACGGTGACCAGCGCGCGGCGCGGTAATCGACGCGGTAGGCGGCATCCGCTTCTATGGTGCTGGCAGCGGCAGACCGCAGTAACGGCGTGTGCTCGGCCTCGTAGTGCGGCAGCGCCTGGGCCGCATGAGCGATTGGCGGATGCCCGCTGGCGCGAATTACGCGCCACCATGCCACGTCGGAGCCGTACCGGGCCATGACCTGACCGACGGCACGGGCGGCGCGGGAACCCAGCTGCGCGGCCACACCACCATAGGTCATCACCCGGCCCGGCGGGATCGAATCGACTACGCCGAGCACCCGGGAGACGAAGTCGTCGGGCTCACTCACAAAAGAAAATCACAGCTGCAGGGAGCCGATGACCTCGCCGTACTGGGTTTCGCCGACATCGACGAAACCGAGCCGGTGGAAGAAAGCCTCCGGCCCGTCGGCGCCCGGCTCCCAGATGACGTTGACGTGGTCGAATCCGCGTTCACGGGCCTCGGTGGCGAGGGCTTCGGCGGCGAACTTGCCGACGCCCTGCCCCTGGGTCTCCGCGTTGACGTTGATGCGCCAGATGCAGGCGCGAAATTCTTCGTGCTCGGAGTTGGGGTCGAAATTGCCGTGGATGAAACCGGCGACGACGCCGTCGAGGAGCACTACGCGCTGCCACGAGGTAGCCGGGTTGATCACCGACGCGGCCACCGAATAGGAGACCGGCGCGATGAACTGCTCCTGGCCCGGCTTCAGGCTCAGGTTATTGGCCGCAACGATGTTTCGTGCGGATAATTCTTCCAGCTTCAGCTCACCCATGTGTTCAGGCTAACGTGCGCCCGGGGTCGTCGGTAGTCGAGCGAGTTTTTGGCGACGGCAATTTATCTGTAAATTTATCTCGATGTGAAGATAGTTGCCCGTCTCTAGTAAGATTGACGATGGTCGTGACGGCCACACTGAACAAAGAGGAGAATTTTTTGTCGAAGATCAAGGTTGAGGGAACAGTCGTCGAGCTCGATGGCGACGAGATGACCCGTATCATCTGGCATGCGATCAAGGAAACGCTCATTCACCCGTACCTCGATATCGACCTCGAGTACTACGACCTCTCCATTCAGAAGCGCGACGAAACCAACGACCAGATCACGATCGACGCAGCCTACGCCATTCAGAAGCACGGCGTCGGCGTGAAGTGCGCGACCATCACGCCCGACGAAGCGCGGGTAGAAGAGTTCGGCCTCAAACAGATGTGGCTCTCGCCGAACGGCACTATTCGCAACATCCTCGGCGGCACCATCTTCCGCGAGCCGATCGTCATCTCCAACATCCCACGCCTCGTGCCGGGTTGGAACAAGCCGATCATCATTAGCCGTCATGCCTACGGTGACCAGTACAAGGCCACCAACTTTCGTTTCAAGGGCAAGGGCACGCTCAGCATGACCTTCACCCCGCAGGACGGCAGTGAGCCGTCGACCTTCGAGGTGTTCGAGGCTCCCGGCGACGGCGTCGCCATGGGCATGTACAACCTCGACTCATCGATCACCGACTTCGCCCGGGCCACGCTCAGCTATGGCCTCGAGCGCAACGTGCCGGTGTTCCTGTCGACCAAGAACACCATCCTCAAGGCCTACGACGGCCGGTTCAAGGACATCTTCCAGGACATCTTCGACACCGAATTCAAGACGGCGTACGAAGCGGCCGGCCTTACCTACGAGCACCGCCTTATCGACGACATGGTCGCCTCGGCCATGAAGTGGGAGGGTGGCTACCTCTGGGCCTGCAAGAACTACGATGGCGACGTTCAGTCCGATACGGTCGCCCAGGGATTCGGCTCGCTCGGCCTGATGACCAGCGTGCTCTCCACCCCCGACGGCAAGATCGTCGAAGCCGAAGCGGCCCACGGTACCGTCACTCGTCACTACCGTCAGCACCAGCTCGGCAAGCCCACCTCGACCAACCCGATCGCCTCGATCTATGCCTGGACCCGCGGCCTGTCGCACCGTGCGAAGCTCGACAACAACCCGGCCCTGGCCGAGTTCGCCCTGACCCTCGAAGACGTCGTCATCAAGACCGTCGAGAGCGGCAAGATGACCAAGGACCTCGCGCTGCTGGTCGGCCCGGAGCAGAAGTACCAGACCACCGAGGAATTCCTCGCCTCGCTCGCTGAGAACCTGCAGACGCGCCTGGCGTAAGCAGCCCCGGCAACACGAAGGCAAGGCGCCGACCGTTCTGGTCGGGGCCTTGCCTTCGTTTGTCAGTCTGTCGGCTGCACCGGGGCGCGAATCACTGCAATTACGATCGAAAACTGGAGACAGACCAGTTCACCTTGTGGTAGTCAGACCGGTCTGCATCGGACGCGCCTGAGGCTCTGATTGTGCGCAAACCAAGGTAACGATCGGGTTACCGAGCAATCTGCACACTGTACGGGGGTGCAGCCTGTGCGATACGTTCACGAGCACGTTGTGCCCCCAACCGGGGCAAGCGCCAGCGCATTCCGATCGGATTGGACACGCACGTGATCTCACACTTCTGGCGAACCACACTCCCGCCCGAAAGCCGGCATCTCACCCCACATCATGCCCGAACAGCGATGGCGCTGTTCGTGACCAGCACCCTCGTCGCGGCCGGAGCCATGGTGGGCGTGACCGGCGCTGCCGCGGCCCCGATGGCCCCCGGCCTCGGGGGCATCATCGGCGCCGGCATTGGCCAGCCGGTGACCGATTTCACCGCCGGCCGCTACATTGTGACCCTCGCCGACGAAGCCGTCGCCACCTACACCGGCGGAGTCGACGGTTTTGCCCCCACCACCCCGGGTGCCGGTGCCCGCCTCGACCCGCAGAGCCGCGCGTCGGAAACCTACTCGGACTACCTGGGAGACAAACAGAAGGCGGTAGCGGCATCCGTTGACGCCGTCATCGACTATTCGTATACGCTCGCCCTCAACGCCTTCGCCGCCGAGCTCACAGCTCGGCAGGCAGCCAAGCTGTCGGCCGAGAAGGACGTAGTCGCGATCACGCCTGACGAACTCAAACACGTGACGGCGACCTCGTCGACAGACTTTATGGGACTGTCCGGTGATGACGGCGTCTGGGCGAAGACCGGCGGCGCAGAGACCGCGGGGGAGGGCGTCGTCATCGGCGTGCTCGACACCGGTCTGGCGCCGGAGAACCCCTCCTTCGCCGGCGACCCGCTCGGCACGACGCCTGGCGCGGATCCGTACCTCGATGGTGACGCGATCACCATGCAAAAGAGTGACGGCACCACCTTCACCGGCCAGTGCATTGCCGGCGTGCAGTTCGATGCCGCTGACTGCAGCACCAAAGTCGTCGGTGCACGGTACTTCGTGACCGGTTTCGGGGCCGACCGCATCGGCGGTGCTTCCATCGGCGAGTACCTCTCGCCGCGCGACGGCGACGGCCACGGATCGCACACCGCGAGCACCGCTGGCGGTAACCATGACGTGACGGCGACCATCGGTGGCCTCGCCTACGGGATCATCTCCGGTGTCGCCCCGGCCGCTAAGATCGCCGCCTACAAGGTGTGCTGGTCTGGTCCAGATTCCACGGTATCGACCGATGACGGCTGTGCTACGTCCGACCTGTTGGCCGGTATTAACCAGGCCGTTGCCGACAACGTCGACGTACTGAACTATTCGATCGGCGGCGGCGCGGCCGACACCACGGTCTCGCCGACCGACCAGGCCTTCCTCGGAGCGGCCGCCGCAGGCATTTTCGTGGCGGCCTCGGCCGGAAACTCCGGCCCCGGCGCGTCCACGCTCGACAACGCGGCACCGTGGATCACCACGGTCGCGGCCAGCACCATCCCGGGCTATGAAGCCACCGCCACCCTTGGCGATGGAACGGCCTACGCGGGCGGGTCGATCTCGGTCGACCGCACCGACGGTGCAACGCCGTTGGAAGGTGCCCTCGTGCGCGGCGACCTCGTGGCCGTCGCCGGTCACGACAGCGCCGATGCGCTGCTGTGCGGCCCCGGTTCGCTCGATACCGCCGTCGTCGCTGGGTTGATCGTGATGTGCCAGCGCGGCGTCTACGATCGGGTGGCGAAATCCGCCGAGGTCTTGCGGGCTGGCGGTATCGGCATGCTTCTCGTGAACCGTGTGCCCGGCTCGGTCGACACCGACGAGCACACCGTACCCACTATTCACCTCGACGCTCCGTACTGGGATGCGACGTTTGCCTACGCGGGCAGCGCCGGGGCATCCGTTGTCTTCAGCAACGGAAATTCGACGGCCTACACGCCGCCGACACCGCAGGTGGCCGGGTTCTCCTCGCGCGGACCGGTGCAGGCCGACGGCAGCGACATTCTCAAGCCCGACGTGACCGCGCCCGGCGTGGCCATTCTCGCCGATGGTCCCAACGCCGACGGGGGCGAGCCGACCTGGCAGTTCCTCTCCGGCACGTCGATGTCGAGCCCGCAGATTGCGGGACTCGCCGCCCTCTACCTGGGCGAACGCCCGCTCGCGACCCCCGGCGAGATCAAGTCAGCGCTGATGACGAGCGCCTACGACACCGTCGACTCCAACGGGGACACAGTCACCGACCCCTTCTCCCAGGGGGCCGGCCAGGTCGACCCGACGAAAATGTTCGAGCCCGGTCTGCTCTACCTCAACGGCACCGCGGACTGGTATTCCTATATTCAGGGCATCGGCTACGACGTCGGTGCCGAAGCGGTCGACCCCAGCAACCTCAACCTGGCCTCCATCGCGATCGGCGCCTTGACCGCCTCGGAGACCCTCACCCGCACCGTCACGAGCACCGAGGCCGGCACGTTCACCGCCCAGCCGGTCACCGTTCCGGGCATCGACGCCGTCGTGTCGCCGACGACATTGAGCTTCGGCGCCGCCGGAGAATCAGCCAGCTACACCGTGACCTTCACCAGAACGGATGCCGCGCTCGACCAGTTCACGACCGGCTCCCTCAACTGGGTGAGCGGCTCGGGAACCGTCGTGCACAGTCCCATCGCCATTCAGCCGGTGACCCTCGTGGCCCCAGCCACTGCGAACGGGACCGGCGTTGACGGTTCGGTTGATGTGACGATCACCCCCGGAGCCACCGGGGATGTGGCGCTCAACTTGACCGGTCTCGCGGCCGGTCTGCACCAGTCCGACCCGGCCGATCCGACCAGCCCGAACAGCGGATCCGGTGTCGCCGGCGACGAGTTCAGCTACCAGGTCGAGGTGCCGGAGGGAACCCAGCTGGCCCGCTTCGACCTCGACGCGGTCGACCAGAGTGCCGACCTCGACCTGATCGTGTATCGCCTGAGCGGTGACGGGGGAGACCCCGTGGCCGGCTGGCAGTCCGCGACCGGTTCGGCCGATGAGCTCATCGACCTCGCCAACCCTCCCGGTGGCTTCTACCAGGTGATCAACTCCGTCTACAGCGGAGCGACCGCGTTCAACGTGAACACCTACTCGGTGCTTGCCGGCGCCGGCGAGGGGTCGTTCGCGGCCGCTCCGCCGGTCGTCGCCGGTCAGCAGGGTATTGCGACAACATACTCGCTGTCGTGGTCGGGCCTCACTCCCGAGACCGGCTACCTCGGCCTCGTCGGTTACGGTGACAGCTCCGTGTTGACGGTGGTCTCCGTCGCGGGCGGGGCGGCACCCGAGCCGGAGGCGCCGGTGAACACCGTCGCCCCATCGATCGAGGGCACGCCGGTCGTTGGCCAGAAACTCACCGCCAACCCCGGTGGGTGGAGTGTGGCGGGGCTGACCTTCAGCTACCAGTGGCAGTCCGACGGGCACGATATCAAGAAGGCCACCAAAGTCGACTACCGGCCGAGTAAGTCGCTCGGGGGCAAGACGCTCAGCGTGGTCGTGACCGCGACGGGCGATGGGCTTCCGACCGGCACGGCCACCTCCGCCGGAGTCGTGGTGAAGTACGCTGCCACGGTCGATCTCACGGTGGATTCGAAGGCCAAACCGCACTCGAACGGCGTGAAGATCGAGGTATCGGTCGAGACCGATGCGCCGCGCGCCGCACAGCTGGGCACCGTGCAGGTTTTGGTCGATGACACGAGCTACGACGTGGCCCTCGACCGCACGGGCCAGGGAATGCTCCGACTGAGCGACCTCGACCGCGGCACGTACACGGTCATCGCACACTATGCGGGAACCGACCTCGTCGCTGCGGCGACGAGCAAGCCGCGCACGCTGACCGTGCGGTAGCCGGGCTAAGCGCGAGACGCGCGTCGCGTACATCCGTTTCGAAGCGGATGTTCGCGGCGCGCGTCTGCGTGTGCCACTGCCTGCGGTGCTTAGGGACTTCCCCTATCGGGGGTTCGTGGAGCGCGCTACGGTCACCAGCGAACCGTGCCGTGCCGTGCATCGGAACAGCTTCTGTTCCTGTCGTGGACGAGACCACCCCGCACCTCTATTCGATTGGACACTCACGTGAGTTCTTTCTTCAGGCGTATGATTTTAGCGCCGGATTCAGCGCCGAACCCGGCGCCAACATCCCGCACACGCCGTCGCGCCACAATCGCGGCGGCCGTCACTTTCGCCCTGGTGGGCGCTTCAGCATTCGTCGGCGGTAACCTCCCGGCCAGTGCTGTCCCCGCAGTGACCGGCGTCACCGGCAGCATCGGTCTGCCCGGCGGCACTCGCATGGACTTCACCGCTGGCCGCTACATCGTGACCCTCAGCGACGAGGCCGTTGCGCTGTATCGGGGTGGTGTCAATGGTTTCTCGGCGACGATGCCGGGTATTGGAGCCAAGCTGGACGCGCAAAGCCGCTCGGCCGAGACCTACCGGGACTATCTCAAGCGGGTGCAGGGTGAGGTGGCGGCATCCGTTGATGCGAGCGTGGGGTATTCCTACACGCTTGCTCTGAACGGATTCTCGGCGCAACTGAGCGGCAAGCAGGCGGCCGCCCTCGCCGGGAAAAAGAATGTTGTATCGGTGGTCCCCGATACGCTCAAACACCTGGTCGCCGAGTCGTCGACCGACTTTCTGCGGTTGAGCGGCCCGACCGGGGTCTGGTCCAAGCTGGGCGGCCCGAGCAAAGCCGGCAAGGGCGTGGTGATCGGGGTACTCGATTCGGGAATCGCCCCGGAGAACCCGTCATTCGCCGGCGAAACCCTCGGAACGACGCCCGGCGATGAGCCGTGGCTTGACGGAGACACAATCACCATGACCAAGGCCGACGGCAGCACCTTTACCGGGAGTTGCCAGACCGGCGAACAGTTCGCGGCGAGCGATTGCAGCACGAAACTCGTCAGTGCGCGGTATTACCTCGACGGGTTTGGCGCCGATCAGATCGGCACCACCTCGATCGCCGAGTATGTTTCGCCGCGCGACGGCGACGGACACGGTTCGCACACGGCCAGCACCGCCGGCGGCAACTTCGAGGTCGCCGCCAACATCAACGGCGTCGATTTCGGCTCCATCTCGGGTGTCGCTCCGGCCGCGAAAATCGCCGCCTACAAGGTGTGCTGGTCGGGCGCTGACCCCACGACAACGGATGATGATGGTTGCGCCGAATCCGACATTCTGAAAGCCATCGACCAGGCCATCTTCGACGGAGTCGACGTAATCAACTACTCCATCGGTGGCGGTCCGGCCCAAACCACGTTCTCGGCCTCTGACCAGGCGTTCCTGGGCGCTGCGGCGGCGGGAATCTTTGTGGCGGCATCCGCTGGAAACGCCGGCCCTGGTCCGTCGACCGTGGACAATGTCGCCCCGTGGATCACCACGGTCGCGGCGAGCACGATTCCGGCCTTCGAAGCCACCGCCACCCTCGGTGACGGCTCGGCCTATGCCGGAGCGTCGATCACCGTCGACCGCACGCCGGTGGCGACGCCGCTGTTGGGTTCACTGGTACGGGCCGATCTCGTGTCGGTCGACGGCTTTGACCCGACCGACGCGCTGCTCTGTGCTCCGAACTCGCTCGATACGACGAAGGTAGCCGGCGCAATCGTATTCTGCGAGCGCGGCGTCTACGACCGAGTCGCCAAGTCGGCCGAGGTTTTGCGGGCCGGTGGCAGCGGAATGGTGCTGGTCAACCGCACTCCGCTCGACGTCGATCCGGATGAACACTCGGTGCCGAGCATCCACTTGGACGCTCCTGCTTTCGATCCGATCTTCGCCTATGCGGCGACGGACGGCGCGACGGTCACATTCACCACCGACAATACGACCGCCGAGCAGACGCCGGTACCCCAGGTTGCCGGATTCTCCTCGCGCGGACCCTTGCTGGCCGACGGCGGTGACCTGCTCAAGCCCGACATCGCCGCCCCCGGCGTTGGCATTCTCGCCGACGGCGCCAACGCGGCCTGGGATGACCCGACCTTCCAGTTTCTCTCGGGCACCTCGATGGCGAGTCCGCACATCACCGGCCTGGCCGCCCTGTACCTCGGCGTGCGCCCGCTTGCGACGCCCGCCGAGATCAAGTCGGTCATGATGACGACCGCCCTGGACACCGTCGATTCCGCCGGTGTGCGCGTGACCGACCCGTTCGCGCAGGGTGCCGGACAGGTCACCCCGTCGGCAATGGACTTTCCAGGGTTGATCTACCAGAGTGGTCCGGCCGACTGGCTGGCCTACCTGCAGGGAATCGGGTTCGATGCCGGCGTTTCGCCGATCGACGCGAGCAACCTGAACCTGGCGTCGATCCAGATCGGTGCACTCACCGCGCCGGAGACGATCACCCGCACGGTGACGGCCGTACAGGTTGGCACTTACACCTCCACTCCGATCGAGATTGCCGGCATTGATGCGGTCGTTTCTCCGGCCGAGATGACGTTCACGAGTGTCGGTGAGACACAGAGCTACACGGTGACGTTCACTCGAACGGATGCCCCGCTCGACGTGTTTGCCACCGGCTCGCTGGACTGGGGCTACGGCGATGGCGGCTCGGGTGACCCTGGCGACTTCTTCTCCATTGTGCACAGCCCGATCGCGGTTCGTCCGGTCACCGTCGTAGCCCCCACCCAGGTGAATGGCACCGGCGTGGACGGCACCGTCGACGTGACCGTCGCTCCCGGCGGATCAGAGCCGGTCGCGCTGAACCTCAGCGGCCTGGCCAACGGGGTGCACCAGAACAACGCCGACGACCCGTCCAGCCCGCACACCAATGCAGGCACGACCGGCGACCAGTTCGCCTACGAGATGGAAATCCAGGGCGACCGGCTGGCCCGGTTCGACCTTAACGCCGTGGATGATTCCACCGACCTCGACCTGTTCGTGCTGCTGCTCGACGGCCCGGGTGGCAAACCGATCGCCGGCTGGCAGTCGGCCACCGGGTCCGCCGATGAGCAGGTCGACCTGAGCGACCCGGAGGCCGGCTTTTATCAGGTCATCGTTGACGTGTTCTCCGGCACGACCGCGTTCGACGTGAACACCTTCTCGGTTTCGTCTGGCGAGCCCACGAACGGGTTCGCGACGACGACGCCGACGATTCAGGGGCCGCAGGGCGTGCCGATCACGTACGCGCTGAGATGGGCCGGCCTCGTACCGAACACGCCGTATCTGGGCGTGGTCGACTATGGCGACAGCACGGCGTCGACGATTCTCGCCATCGCGGCGAGCGAAGGCAGCGAACCTGTGCTGAACACGGTGGCGCCAAGCATTTCGGGCACGCCCGAGATCGGTTTGGTGCTGACGGCTGACCCCGGCCAGTGGAACACCGAGGGTCTGACCTTTGGCTTCCAGTGGCAGAGCGACGGCGTTGACATCGCCGGCGCGACCTCGGCGACGTTCAAGCCGGCCGCGGCGCTCGCCGGAACGACGCTGACCGTGCTAGTCACCGCTTCGGCACCGAACGGGGCCAGCAAAACGGCGACCTCGGCCGGGGTCGTGGTGAAGTATGCCGCGAAGGTGGCGGTGAGCCTCAACCACCGAGCCGTGTTCTTCTCCAGTCGCGTCACCGCGTCTATCACGGTCACCAGCAAGGGTGAAGTCGGCGACACCGCCACCATCACCGTCGACAAGCGCCGCTTCACGGTGACGCTCGATGAGAACGGGCGCGGCAGCGTCACCCTGCCGAAGCTCAGCCGTGGCCTCTACAAGGTCGCCGGGCAATACGCTGGCAACGCGCTGGTCGCGCCCGCGAACAGCGCGTCGCGCTCGCTACTGATCGTGCGCTGACCCCGTGGTAGTGGTGCCCGGGCCCCGGCTTCTGTACCCGGTCCGGGCCCGGAAGGTAGGCCCGGGCCGCGAACGCGGTGCGTGGCTGGGCAGCTTAGGCTGGAGGGATGCGACTGGCGGGATGGATGCGGGGGCGACTCCGGGCATCCGCTGTACCCGAACCGGGTGTTACTCCGAAGCCGCGGCTCAACCGCGACGTGATTGTGCTCGGCGTCATCGCGTTTTTTGTGATGGTGGGCTTCGGCGTCGTCGTTCCGGTGTTGCCGGTCTACGTGCAGAGCTTCGGGGTTGGCAACCTCGAGGTCGGCGCGGTCGTCTCGGCATTCGCGCTCATGCGATTCGTGTTCAGCCCGGCGTGCGGTCGCCTGATCGACTGGGCCGGGGAACGCACCGTGCTCGCGATCGGAATCGGCATCGTCGCGCTCTCCAGCGGACTGGTCGGCCTGGCCGATAGCTATCTGCAACTGTTGCTGCTGCGCGGGGCCGGCGGCATCGGCTCGGCCATGTTCTCGGTGTCGGCGATGACGTTGCTGCTGCGCACCGCCGAACCGGGCCGCCGAGCCCGCGCGATCGGCTTCTACCAGGGCGGATTTCTCATCGGCGGCATGGCTGGCCCGGCGATCGGCAGCTTGCTCGCGACCATCTCGCTGACGGCTCCGTTCTTCTTCTACGCCGGAACCCTTGGCGTGGCCGGCTTGGTCGGGCTGTTCTTACTGCGGTCGGGCGGGCCGGGCAGCGCGCTGGCCGGCGCCGACGCATCCGCTGTGCGGACGCCGTTTCGCACAGTACTGCGGGATGAACGCTTTCGGGCGGCCTGCCTTGCCAACTTTGCGCAGGGCTGGACCTCGCTCGGGGTGCGCACGACGCTCATTCCGTTGTTTGTGGTCGTCGTGCTCGGTGGTACGAGCTCGTGGACCGGCATCGCCTTCGCTGCCGCGGCCGTTGCTCAGGCGCTCGCTCTCGCGCCGGCGGCCCGGTTCGTCGATACCGTCGGACGCAAACCGGCCATCATCGGGGCTTTCGCGGTGGCCGGAGTTGCGATTGTTGCCATCTCGTTCGCGCCGAACATCTGGGTGCTCGGTGCCCTGCTCTGCGTCTACGGGGTCGCCGCCGCGTTTATGGGAACCGCGCCGGCCGCAGCGGTGGGCGACGCGGCCGGTGCGCGCGGGGGCCGGCCGGTCTCGGTGTTCTCCATGTGCGCGGATGCCGGTGCGATCGTTGGTCCGCTGGTCGCCGGTCTGCTCGTCGATACCTTCTCGTTCTCGGTCGGATTCGCCGTGGGCGGAGTGTTCCTGCTGATCGCCGCTGCTTATGCTCTGCGGATGCCGTCGGAACGTCGCGCCTGAGACCATTGGAGCGGCGTCAGGGCAGCTGGGCGCGTGTGGCGTATTCAGAAAAATCGGGCATTGCCCATCGGACTTGTGCATGACTGCGGGGCGCTCGCAGGGCAGTGGTGGCGGATTTCCTGAATTAGCCACAGAAAGGCGCGCGTGAGCGGTCTGGCTGAACACGGGATGGGAATACCACGGGCGGTGCATGCGTTTGCATGAATATCAAAATCGCCAGGAGGACCTCATGACCGTTCAGACCGCCGGACTGCACCACGTCACCGCGATTGCCGGTGCCCCGCAACGCAATATCGACTTCTACGTGACCGGGCTGGGACTTCGTCTCGTCAAGAAGACCGTCAACTTCGACGACCCGGGTACCTATCACCTGTACTACGGCGATGATTCCGGCCGGCCCGGCTCGCTACTCACCTTCTTTCCCTGGACCGGCGTTCGCAGCGGCCATGCCGGCGCCGGCCAGTCGACCACGACCGCGTTCTCTGTTCCGGCCGGCAGCATCGGCTGGTGGAAAGACCATTTCGCCAAGCTCGGTGTGGAATCCGCAGTGGCTGGGCGTTCGTCCCGCGAAGAGCGGCTCTCGCTGCGCGACCCCGACGGGCTTCAGCTCGACCTGGTGGCATCCTCAACGGTGGATCCGCGCAATCCCTGGGATTCCGCATCCGTTCCGGCTGAATTCGCAGTGCGCGGGCAGCACTCGTCGGTGCTCACCGTCGCCGACCCGGCAAAGACCGTTCAGGTGCTCACGGACGACCTCGGTATGCACATCATCTCCGAAACGGATGGCCGCACCCGCGTTGGTGCCGGCGATGGCGCGCCCGGAAACCTCGTCGACGTGCTCGCCGACCCCTCCGGAACCCCGGGCCTGACCGCCGGCGGCAGCGTGCATCACGTGGCCTTCCGGGTGCCGGACCGCGCCACCCAGGCCGAATGGCGCGAACAGCTAGCAGAACGCGGCTATGGCGTGACCGCCATCCTGGACCGTCAGTACTTCACCTCAATCTATTTTCGCGAACCCGGCGGCGTGTTGTTGGAACTCGCCACCGACACCCCCGGCTTCGACATTGACGAGCCGCTGCTCGAGCTTGGTCGCGCGCTCAAGCTGCCGCCGTGGCTCGAGCCGAGCCGCGAGGCCATCGAGAACGCGGTCGCGCCGATCGTGCTGCCGCCCGAGAACAACCCCGCGGCAGTTTCGGCTGCACTTTAGTGGGCGCCGAACTGAACGCCGAGTGGCCGCACCTGTTTCATCCGGGCTCGGTCGGCGCACCTGTGCTGCTGATGCTGCACGGAACCGGCGGTGATGAGCAGCAGATCAGTGCACTGGCCGGAGCGATCGACCCGAACGCCGCAGTGCTCGCGCCGCGAGGTCGAGTGACGGAGAGCGGCATGAACCGCTGGTTCCGCCGCTTGTCGGAGGGTGTCTTCGACACCGACGATGTGGCTCGGCGAGCTGATGACCTCGCCGGGTTCCTGGTCTGGGCGCGCAATCACTACGACCTGGGGGATCGCCCGCTCGTCGCTGTGGGATTCTCGAACGGCGCCGACATCGCCCTTGCCACGGCGCTGCTGCACCCCGAGGTGCTGTCGCGGGTCATCGCGTTCTCCGGGATGCATCCGCTCGACGCGTCTGAGCTCGACGGTGCTGAGCTCAGCGCACGGGTCGCGGCCAGCGACCTGGCGGCATCCACTGTGCTGCTGCTGAATGGTGAGAGTGATCCGATGGCACCGCTGGCGAGTGTGCAGAAGCTCGTCGTTCTGCTCAAGCAGCGCGGAGCGAAGGTGCTGCAGAAGCTGCGCCCCGGTGGCCACGGCATAGCCGAAACGGATGTCGCCGCCGCAGCGGCCTGGCTGTCGGGTCATTCGTAGCTGGTCGCAAGAATGGAAAGGTTCCCGATTGACGCGTGTCAATCGGGAACTTTTGCGTTATCGGTGGGCGGCTAGCGGAGTTCTTTGCGACCGGAGATGACGCCGCTGACCGTGGCGACGACGGCAAAGAACACCGTGATGATCGGTAAACTGAGGTCCCACCAGGCAATCGCGGCCGCACCGAAAATAGCGATTTCGATGAAGGCCTTGCCGAAAGGGTCGAGCTGGAAGACTGCTTTGGGGGAGCGGAACAGGCCCCAGACCAGAATGGCGAAGGCGGGGGCCGCGAGGCCGACCAACACACCGGGCCACGGGAGAGGCCAGGCCATGAAACCCCAGATTCCGAGGCTGACGAAGGCGAAGAGTTCGAGCACGAACCGGAGCATGTCGTTGGGGCCGATTTTCGGCAGGTCGCGCGTATCTGTCACTCGCTAATCCTACCGATCCATGGTGCCCCTGCTTTCCGGGCACGGTCCCGTAAGGTGAACCCGAAACCAGAGGCGCGCTACTTGAAGATGATCGTGCGGGCGCCGTCGAGCAGCACCCGGTTCTCGGCGAACCACTTCACCGCCTGGGTCAGCGTGCGGCTCTCCTCGTCCTGCCCGATCGACACCAACTCGGCTGGCGTACGCGAGTGATCGACCCGCACCACGTTCTGTTCGATGATCGGCCCCTCGTCGAGGTTTCCGGTCACGAAGTGCGCGGTCGCGCCGATGAGCTTCACTCCCCGCGCGTGCGCCTGGCGGTAGGGGTTGGCACCCTTGAACCCCGGCAGAAATGAGTGGTGAATATTGATGGCGCGCCCGTTGAGCCGCTCGCAGAGCTCCGGCGAGAGGATCTGCATGTAGCGGGCGAGCACGACGAGTTCGATATCGAGCTCGTCGACCGCCTCGATGATGCGAGTTTCGAAGGCGGCCTTGCTCGCGGCATCCGTTATCGGCAGCGATTCGAACGGCACACCATAGAATCCGACCAGGTCGCGCAGCGTGCCGTGATTGCTCAACACGAGCGGAATTTCCACCGGAATCTGCCCGCCGCGCTGGCGGAACAACAGGTCGTTGACGCAGTGCCCGGCCGAGGACGCGAGCACGAGTGTGCGCAGCGGACGCCCGACGACATCGATGACCGAGGCCATCGCGTAGCGCTCGATCACCGGTGCGAGTGCCGCCTCGAGTTCGGGCTGGGTGGCCGGTGACTGCACCTGCAGCCGCATGAAAAACCGTCCGGTATCGTCGCTGGAGAACTGCTGGCTTTCCGAGATGTTGCCATGCGCCTGCACGATTGCGCCACTGACGGCGTGCACGATGCCGGGCTGGTCGGCACAGACCAGCGTGATTACCCAGTGGTGCGGGGTCGAAGAAGTCATTGACTCAGAATACCCGGCACGAGAGCGGATGCCGCGGCTCGCTCACCTTGCCGCCGCATTGGGTTTGGGTAGACTACGTGGTGGTCGCACTGAACAAGTCGGCCCCGGGCGCGCACGTCGGCGCGCAGTCGAGTAGCTTCGGCCTCGGTGTGAATGGTTCCACCGGTCGACCTCGTCTCCCCAGCTTCGAATGCAGTCATGACCAACACCGCCAGTATTTTCTTGCCCACCGGGTCGAACCCGGTCATTGCCCCCACCCGCTCCGGCCGGGTCGACCCTCCCTTCCCGTGGGTCGGGTTGATCACCCTGTCTGCCGCAGTGTTCCTCTCGGTCACCAGCGAAATGTTGCCGACCGGCCTGCTCCCCGAAATGAGCCGTAGCCTGAATGTTGCGCAGTCGCAGATCGGCCTCCTGGTGTCGTGGTTCGCGTTCACGGTTGTGCTCACGAGCGCACCGGTCGCCATCTGGACCCGACGATTCCCGCGGCACGACCTGATCATCGTCGTGCTGGTGATCTTCGCGGTGAGCAATATTCTCACCGCCATCGCACCGACCTACGAGTTCGTCGTCGCGGCGCGGGTGCTCGGCGGCGTCGCCCACGGCCTGTTCTGGTCGGTGGTTGGTGCCTACGCCGGGCACCTCGTGCCTAAAGCGCAGATCGGTCGCGCCGTCTCCATCACGGTCGCTGGCGGCACGCTCGCCTTCGTCTTCGGTGTGCCGCTCGGCACGGCGGGCGGCCACCTGGTCGGCTGGCGGCTCTCCTTCGTTGTCCTCGCCGGGCTGATGCTCGTCGGCGCGGTCCTGGTCTGGAAATTTCTACCACCGGTGGCGCGGTATTCAACCGGCGCACCGGCATCCACTGCGAAGAAGTCGGCCACGAAAACTTCGCGCGACGCCACGGTGCCTGCGGTGGTGCTGATCTGCATCATCACCGGCATCACCATGATCGGCCACTACAGCTTCTACACCTACATCGCGCCGTTCCTGCTCGATGGGCTCGGCGTCGACCTCGGTTTCGTGGCCCCGCTGCTCTTCGCCTACGGCGTCGCCGGCGCAATCGGACTGCTGCTGGTCGGCACTGTTTTCGGCCCGCGCCCGAGCCTTGGTCTGATCCTGGGCCTGGCCATGAGCGCCCTTAGCGTGAGTATCCTGGCGATGTTCACGGCAACCCTTCCCCTCGCGATCGCCGCGTTCGTGCTTTGGGGAATGGCGTTCGGTATGCTCCCCCCGCTCATGCAGACCCGGATGTTGCACGTCGCATCCCCCGAAATCCGCGATACTGCAAGTGCCTTCTACACGACCGCTTTCAACGCTGGAATTGGCGGTGGTGCACTACTTGGAGCGTTGCTGATCGAGAGCGTCGGCCTCGAACTGGTGCCGATCATCTATGTAGGACTGCTGGTTGTCGCCCTCGCGCTGGTGATCGTCACCGACCGCATGACCCAGCGCCGCGCCCGCGCCTGAGCGCTTAACCGTCAGACTCCATGCAGCTAGTTGTGCGGATGGTCGGAGAGCGGACGGTTGGCGACGACGGGTACGCGGCCGGTGAAGCCGTCGCGGGCGGCCGCGATCTCGATAATGCGGCTACGGCAGGCATACCACCCGACCATGAGCCCCGGAATAATGAGCACGAGCGAGCCGATCGTGAGCGTACCGACCGGCCAGTCGAACGCCATCAGCACGAGCACACCGACCAGGAACACGAGCGTGACATAGCCGGAGTACGGCGCCCACGGCATGCGGAAAACCGGACGCACCAGGATGCCCCGCTTGGCCCAGGCCTGCAGCCGCAGCTGGCAGAGCACGATCATTCCCCAGGCGCTGACGATGCCGATCGCGGCCATGTTCAGCACGATCTCGAAAGCCTCATCGGGCACGATGGCGTTGAGCGCCACACCGAGCAGCGTCACGACCCCGGTCAGCAGGATGCCGCCGAACGGCACCCCGGTGCGGCTGATCCTGCCCGCGAAGCGCGGCGCTGATCCGGCAAGGGACATCGACCGAAGTATGCGTCCGGTGGAATATAACCCGGCGTTGAGCGACGACAGCGCCGCAGTGAGCACGACGAGGTTCATGATCACGTCAACACCGTCGACCCCGATCGTACCGAAAAACGTGACGAAGGGGCTCTCGCCGGCCTGGTAGGCCGTATACGGCAGCAACAGTGAGAGCAGCAGAATCGATCCGACGTAGAACACGGCGATGCGAATGATGACCGTATTGATCGCCTTCGGCATGACCTTCTCGGGATTCTTCGTCTCGCCAGCGGTGGTGCCGACGAGTTCGATTGAGGCGTACGCGAACACCACGCCCTGCACGACCAAAACGGATGCGATCAGCCCGTTCGGCAACCAGCCTCCGTTTTCGCCGATCAGCGCAAAGCCGGCCGTGGCCCCGTCGAGGGGAGTGCCGAAGATCACCATCCAGGTTCCGACGAGGAGAAAGGCCACGATCGCGAGCACCTTGATCAGCGCGAACCAGAATTCCATCTCGCCGAAAACCTTGACCGAGAGCAGGTTGAGGAACATGACCAGCGCGAGCGCGGCGAGGGCGTACAGCCACTGCGGCACCGCACCGAACGGTGCCCAGTAGGTCGCGAAGAAGTTCATGTACAACGCGACAGCGGTCACGTCGACGATCGCCGTCATGGCCCAGTTGAGCCAGTACAACCAGCCAGTCACGAAGGCCGTCTTCTCGCCGAAGAATTCGCGCGCGTACGACACGAAGGAGCCGGAGCTCGGGCGGTGCAGCACCAGTTCGCCGAGTGCTCGCAGAATGAGAAAAGCGAAGAAGCCGCAGATTGCATAGATGAACACCAGGGCGGGACCTGCGCTGGCAAGGCGTCCGCCCGCACCGAGGAACAATCCGGTGCCGATGGCACCGCCAATGGCGATCATCTGCACGTGGCGAGACTTGAGTCCCTTATGCAGGGCGTCATCCTCGTGAACGCCCAAAGCGTCTTCGATGTGCTCGAACGGCGTCTCCTCCGACGGGTTCGCGTGGTCGTGGTGACCGTGCGGTTCCGAGGACGAGGAGTTCGGTGCGGGCGTGGGGAAGGGCTGCTGGCCGCGGGTGGGGCTCAAAACGAAACTCGATTTCGCTGGCCGGTCACGCAGAAAGCTTCGTGGCACGGGAAATGGCCGGAAACTGTACACTCGCGCGCTTCTGGCGGCGGGCAACGTCGACCGGGGGGATAGCGCAACCCTACCCCGCGGTCCCGCGCGCTCGGCCGCAGGATACTCCTGAGCGACAGCCCGTCAGGGTGACACCTGTCGGCGGGTAAACTAGACCCCCACACCCCGACCTGACAAGCCTGGAGGCCGCATGATTCAATTCCTCCTCGCGTTTGTCGTTCTTTCGGTGCTCACGCCGTGGCTCACCCGGCACCTCGGTACCCGCGTCTTCTACCTCATCGCCCTGCTGCCGGCCGGAGCGTTCGCGTACACGCTCACCCAGACCGCCACGGTCACCGCCGGCGGGGCCGTGACCCAGTCGATCCCATGGATTCCGCAGCTCGGCATCAGCCTCTCTTTTCGGGTCGATACCCTGGCCTGGCTGCTCGCCCTCGTGGTCACCGGCGTCGGTGCCCTCGTGCTGGTCTATTGCGCGCGTTACTTCACCGACGACGAACCGAGTCTCGGCCGGTTCGCCGCGCTGCTGCTGGCCTTCGCCGGCACCATGTACGGCCTGGTCACCGCAGATGATCTGGTGATCATGTTCATGTTCTGGGAGATCACCAGCGTGCTCTCCTACCTGCTGATCGGGCATTACACCCATAAACGGGAGAGTCGCGGCGCCGCCCTGCAAGCCCTGATCGTGACGACCTTCGGCGGCCTGGTCATGCTCGTGGGCGTCGTGATGATCTCGGTCGCTTCCGGCACCACGAGCCTGGCTTACATCGTGGCCAACCCGGTGACCAGCACGATGGGCAGCTGGGCGATTCTGCTCATCCTGATCGGGGCGCTCTCCAAGAGTGCACTCGTGCCGTTCCACTTCTGGCTGCCCGCCGCGATGGCCGCGCCCACCCCGGTCAGCGCCTATCTGCACGCCGCCGCCATGGTCAAGGCCGGCATCTATATCGTCGCCCGGCTCGCTCCCGGCTACGCCGACAGCGACGGCTGGCTACCGGTGCTCGTCACCCTGGGCGTCTGGACCATGGTGGTCGGGGCCTGGCGCGCGCTGCGTCAGTACGACCTCAAGCTGCTGCTCGCCTACGGCACGGTCAGCCAGCTCGGCTTTCTCATGATCGCGATCGGATTCAATACCCGCGACACCGCACTCGCCGGGGCCGCCTTGCTGCTCGCGCACGCCCTCTACAAGGCCACCCTCTTTCTCGTCGTCGGCGTTATCGACCACCGCGCCGGCACCCGGGACTGGCGCAAACTCAGTGGTGTCGGCCACAGCGCCCCGACGCTCGCGGTGATTGCGCTCGTCGCCGTCGCGTCAATGGCCGGGCTGCCCCCGCTGTTCGGTTTCGTCGCCAAGGAAGCCGTGTTCACCTCGCTGCTCGACGCCGGCGTCGGGGGATCCGGCTGGGGCTACGCGGCCCTGATCGGCACGGCCGTTGGATCCGTGCTGACGGTGGCTTACAGCATCCGTTTCTTCTGGGGTGCGTTTGGAACGCGCAAGAAACAGCCGAACACTGTGCTGCACGCGAGCCCTTGGGACACCCTGCTCGCGCCCGGCGTGCTCACCGTCGCGACGATCGGCCTCGGCCTGTTCGCCTCGCTGCTCGACCCGCTGCTCACGCCCTACGCCGACACCGTGCCGGGCGCGGGCAGCGTCACCGAGCCGCCCTACCATCTCGCGCTTTGGCACGGGTTTGAACCGGCCCTGTACCTGAGCGCCGTCGTTCTGCTGCTCGGTGCGCTGCTGTTCCGGGCGCGCCGGGGAGTGTCGAAATTGCAGGCGAAGGTGCCCGACTACATCGACGCCGGCCGCGGCTACGGCAAAGCCATCCGCGGCGTGGATCGCGTCGCCGCCCGGGTCACCCACTTCGCCCAGCAGGGCGGGCTGCCGCAGTATCTCGGTACGATTCTCAGCGTGTTCGTGGTCGCCCTCGGCTTCGCGGCGTTCGTCAACCGCACCTGGCCCGGAACGATCGTGCTCTGGGACTACCCCGGCCAGGTATTGATTGCCCTGATCATGTCCATTTGCGCGGTGATGGCGGCTCGGGTCGGGCAGCGGATGACCGCGGTCATTCTCGCCGGCGTCACCGGCTACGGCCTCGTCGCCCTGTTCGCCTTTCATGGAGCGCCCGACCTCGCTCTCACCCAAGCCTTGGTCGAATCGATCACGCTCGTGATCTTCGTGCTCGTGCTGCGCCGCCTACCGGCGAACATCGCCCAGCACAACAAACCGGTGCGCCGCAAACGCCGCCTGCTGATCGGCAGCCTAGTCGGCCTGGTCATGGGCACGATCGGTTTCATCGCGCTCGGCGCCCGCGACTTTGCGAGCATCGCCGGCGCACTGCCGCGCCTCTCGGTCGACGATGGGCACGGTGACAATATCGTCAACGTGATGCTCGTCGACATTCGCGCCTGGGACACCATGGGCGAGGTGTCCGTGCTCATCGTCGTCGCGACCGGCGTCGCGAGCCTGCTGTTCGTCTCCGGCCGGAACTCGGTCGTGCCGCGCCTGAAGGAATCCCGCAGCCTGCGCTCGGGCGCCAACCGACGCCGCGTCGTGGCCGACCCGGAGCTGTCCAGCGACGGGCATGCCGTCACCCGGCAGGCGTTCCTGCTTGCTGGGCGCAAGAACGACCCGCGCAACCGGTCGATCCTGATCGAAGTGCTCGTGCGGTTGCTGTTCCATCCGGCCATGATCGTGTCGATCTACCTGCTCTTCGCCGGCCACAACCTGCCCGGCGGCGGTTTCGCCGGCGGGCTGCTCGCGGGCCTTGCCCTCGTGGCCCGCTACCTTGCCGGGGGGCGCTACGAACTCAGCGAAGCCGCCCCGATCGACCCGGGCAAGATTCTCGGGCTCGGCGTCATCCTCGCCGTGGGCATGGCCGTCGTCTCGCTGTTCTTCGACGGAATCCCGCTTGAATCGGCCTACTTCACCGCCACGGTGCCCGTTCTCGGCGACCTGTCGTTTGGCACCTCGACCATCTTCGACATCGGCGTCTACCTCGTCGTTATCGGCCTCACCTACGACATCTTGCGCAGTCTCGGCAGTGAGATCGATCGGCAGAGTGAGAATGACGAGATCGGGCCGCGGCCGCACACCGCTCTCGAGGCCGCATCCACGGCAACTCCCAAGGAGGTCGTCCGATGAGCGCCTCCCTCACCCTCGTCATCGTCATGGCTGTTATGTACGCGGCCGGCGTCTACGTGATGCTCGAACGCAGCCTGACCCGGGTGCTGATCGGCTTTCTGCTGGTCGGCAACGCCACCAACCTGCTCATTTTCATCATGAGCGGACGCCCCGGCAGCTCGCCGATCGTCACCGGCACGAGCGTTCAGGACATGGTCGACCCGATTCCGCAGGTGCTCATGCTCACCGCGATCGTGATCAACTTCGGCATCACCGCGCTGCTGCTCGCCCTCATCTACCGGTCCTGGTGGCTGGCCCAGCTCGGCGACGAGGGCGACACCCTCACCGATGAGCACGCCACCGAAAGCGCAGGCGACGCCGACGCCACCTTCCGTTCCTCCTCCGACGATGACGACGCGATTGCCGAGTCCATCGACGAGTTTGAGCGCGGCGACGGCGCCACCAGTGATGAAGACACGTCGAAAACGGATGCTGCCGGCCGCGCCGGCGCATCCGCTTCAGATGAGAGGAACGCGCGATGACCGCCCTCGTTCCCCTGATTGTCTGCCTGCCGTTGCTCGGTGCGGCGATCGCGCTGATGCTCGGCCAGCGCCGACGCCTGCAAGTCATCGTGAGCGTTCTCAGCCTCACCGCGGCGACCGTGATGAGTGCCGTGCTGCTCGTACTGGTCGACCGGTTCGGACCAGCCGTGGTGCAGGTCGGCGGTTGGGACGCGCCGTGGGGCATTGTGCTCGTCGTCGACCGGCTGTCGGCGATCATGCTGCTCATCTCGGCGCTCATGCTGCTCGGCGTGCTGCTGTTCGCGGTCGGCCAGGGCATCATCGACGGTCATACCGAAACGCCGGTCTCGATCTTTCACCCGACTTATCTCGTACTGGCCGCTGGATTGTTCAACGCCTTCGTGGCCGGTGACCTTTTCACCATGTATGTCGGCTTCGAGATGTTGCTCTCGGCCAGCTACGTGCTGCTGACCCTCGGCGGCACCGGCGCGCGCATTCGGGTGGGCATCACCTATATCGTGGTGAGCCTGGTGTCGTCCCTGCTGTTCCTCAGTGCGATCGCCCTCATCTACGGCGCCACCGGCACGGTCACCCTCGCCCTGATCGCTGAACGGATGCCCGACCTCCCCGCCGATATTCAGCTGATTCTCGGTCTGTTGCTGCTGCTCGCCTTCGGGGTGAAAGCGGCCGTATTTCCGATGTCATTCTGGCTGCCGGACTCCTACCCCACCGCGCCAGCGCCGGTTACCGCGGTGTTCGCCGGGCTACTCACCAAGGTCGGTGTCTACGCGATTCTGCGCACCCAGACCCTGTTCTTTCCGGACAACCAGTTCGCGACGCCGCTCATGGTCGTCGCCGCGCTGACCCTGCTGGTGGGCATTTTGGGCGCGCTCGCCCAGGCCGACATCAAACGACTGCTCTCGTTCACCCTGGTCAGCCACATCGGCTACATGCTGTTCGGCATCGCGATCGGCACTCCGCTCGCCCTCGCCGCGACCATCTTCTACGTCGTGCACCACATCACGGTGCAAACAACCCTGTTTCTGGCAGCCGGGCTGATCTATCGGGTCGGCGGAACCACGTCGCTGTCGCGACTCGGCGGGCTGCTGAAATCGTCGCCGCTCGTGGCCATTTTGTTCTTTCTCGGCATGCTCAACCTCGGCGGAATCCCACCCTTCTCCGGTTTTCTCGGCAAGATCGCCCTGTTTCAGGCCGGCACAATCGTGGCCGACCCGCTCATCTACGTGCTGATCGGGGTCGGCGCGCTCACCTCGCTGCTGACCCTCTACGCCCTCGCCCGGGCCTGGAACCTGGCGTTCTGGAGGCCGAAGAAACAGGTGAAGGACTACACCTCGTCGATGTCGGCGCAGCTCGTGGAAGACCCGCAGGACGCTGGGCTCGTGCAGAAGAAGACGATCTCGCCGCTCATGGTCGGCGCGACCATCTCTATGCTCGTGCTGACCCTGGGGCTGACGGTGTTCGCCGGGCCGATCTTCGACCTGACCACCCGAGCTGCCGCCAATATCAGCTCGCCGTCGACCTACATTGATGCCGTGCTCCCGAACGGCACCGGCTCAATCGAAGACAGCAACGTCGGCACCAACTTTGTGGGGGGCGCGAAGTGACCACGCCGCGCGAACGCCTCGAAGCAGTCGGCAACCAGATTCCGCCGCTGATCGCCCTGATCGTGCTGTGGATGCTGCTCTGGGGCGAGTTCTCCTGGCTCAACCTGCTCGTCGGGCTCGTCGTTGGCATCGTCGTTACCGTGGCGTTCTATCTGGTTCCGGTGCAGCTGAGTGGGCGGCTGCATCCGTTGGACGCCGTCGTCTTCTTCGTACGACTGATCCTGGACATTGTGCGCGCCTCGATCGACGTGTCCTGGCTTGCCGTGAAGCCGCGGCTGGTCACGTCGAATGCAATCCTCGCGATTCGACTGCGCACCCGCAGCGACCTCATTCTCACCTGGACCGCCGTGGCCACATCGATCGTTCCCGGCTCGATCGTGGTCGATATCGACCGGGAATCGTCGATCCTCTACCTGCACGTGCTCAATATGCAGAGCGCTCGCGATATCGAAAGTTTTCGCCGCCGAGTGCTCGCCGCCGAGCGGCGCATCGTGCGCGGTTTCGGCTCGCGCGAAGACGTTGAACGGCTGCGCGGGGTGCGGCCCGTAGATCGGCGCGCCCAGCGAATGAACGGAAAGGAACCATCATGATGTTGCAGATTGTGGCCGTCGTTGCGTCGATCATGTTCGGCGTCGGTGCGCTCCTGGCCGTGTACCGCATCGTCGTCGGCCCGAGCGTGCTGGACCGGGTCATTGCCTCCGACGTGCTGGTCGCGACGATCATTTGTGCCCTGGCCGCGGAGATGGCTCTCAACCGGCACACCGATACCCTGCCGGTGCTGCTCGTTCTGGCGCTGTTCGCGGTGCTCGGCTCCCTCAGCGTCGCCCGCTTTCTGCCAGCTCGGGACAGCGCATGAGCGCCGTACTGCACGACATGCTGACGGCGATTCTAGTGCTCGCCGGGGCCGCGATGTGCCTCGCGGCCGGAATCGGGCTGATTCGCTTTCCCGACGTTCTGTCGCGCCTGCATGCCGCGACCAAGCCGCAGATCTTCGGGCTCATGACCGTGACAGCGGATGTCGCGATCAACAATTTCTCCGTCGGCACCGTCACTCTCGTGGTCGCCATCGTGGTGTTTCAAGCGCTGACCGCGCCGATGGCCGCGCACCTGGTGGGCCGGGCCGCCTATGAGACCGAGCACCTGCGCCCCGACCTGCTTATCGTTGACGAGTTGCGCGATCGCCGCGCTGCCCGCTGATCCGGTTGCGCGGCGCGGTCGCCTGGCCAGCTCGCCCGGCTCGCGGCGCTTGCTAGAGATCGGGGCGCCCTAGCTGGGGGTACCGGCGTCGCTACCGAGTACCGCGACGACATGAGGCCGAGCCAGCGAGTGCCGCGACGACCGGGGTCGCGCCGGCCTGAGGCGCGGCGCCGCGAAAAGACGCACGCGGCGGCATCCGCTGATAGGCTGGCGGAGTCGCAACTGGCGTAGCACGAAGATGGGTCACCATCGGGGAGCGACTGACACGGTTAGTGGCCGCACGCCTGGGCCGCAACATCCATATAAGAGGAGAACTCCGTGCCTGATTCCGCCACCACTATGCAGTCAAATTACGCAGTGCAGTCGACTTTCAACGAACCGCTCTCGGTCGTTGACCCCGAGATCGCCGCCGTGCTCGAGCAGGAGCTCGGCCGCCAGCGCGACTACCTCGAAATGATCGCGAGCGAGAACTTCGTTCCGCGCGCAGTGCTGCAGTCGCAGGGTTCCGTGCTCACCAACAAGTACGCCGAAGGCTACCCGGGGCGCCGATACTACGGCGGTTGCGAGTATGTCGACGTCGCCGAGCAGCTCGCCATCGACCGGGCAAAGAGCCTGTTCGGAGCCGCCTACGCGAACGTGCAGCCGCACTCCGGTGCTACCGCGAACGCCGCGGTCCTCTCGGCCATCGCCACCCCCGGTGACACCATCCTCGGCCTCGAGCTGTCCCACGGCGGCCACCTCACCCACGGCATGAAGCTCAACTTCTCGGGCAAGCTGTACAACCCGGTGGCGTACGGCGTTGACCCGGAGACCTTCCGCGTCGACATGAACGTCGTGCGCGACACAGCCATCGAGCACAAGCCGAAGGTCATCATCGCCGGCTGGTCGGCCTACCCGCGTCACCTCGACTTTGAGGCCTTCCGCGCCATCGCCGACGAGGTCGGTGCGCTGCTCTGGGTGGACATGGCCCACTTCGCCGGACTCGTCGCCGCCGGCCTGCACCCCTCGCCAGTGCCCTACGCCGACGTCGTGTCGAGCACCGTGCACAAGACCCTCGCCGGCCCGCGCTCGGGCTTCATCCTCTCGCGGGATATGACCCTGGCCAAAAAGCTCAATTCCAACGTGTTCCCCGGCCAGCAGGGCGGCCCGCTCATGCACGTAATCGCCGCCAAGGCGACTGCGTTCAAGCTCGCTGCCGAGCCCGAGTTCAAGGAACGTCAGGAGCGCACCCTGCGCGGTGCCCGAATCCTCGCCGAACGCCTGACCGCTGACGACTCGCGTGAGCACGGCATCGATGTACTCACCGGCGGAACCGACGTGCACCTCGTGCTCGCCGACCTGCGCCACTCCGAGATTAACGGCCAGCAGGCCGAGGATGCCCTGCACGAGGTGGGCATTACGGTGAACCGCAACTCAGTTCCGTTCGACCCGCGCCCGCCGATGGTCACTTCGGGCCTGCGTATCGGTACGCCGGCCCTGGCCACCCGCGGATTCGGAGATGCCGAGTTCACCGAGGTTGCCGATGTCATCGCCGCGGCCCTCAAGCCCGGCGCCGACATTACAGCGCTCCGCACCCGCGTCAGCGTGCTCACGCAGGCGTTCCCGCTGTACTCCGGGCTGGAGCAGTAGCTCTTTCGAGAACGGATGCTGCTGGCCGGTCTGGCCGGCAGCATCCGCCTTCTCGTGCTTGCCTGCGAGTGAACTGTGCGATCTACTTCTGCCGCACCTTGGTTTGAAGCCCGTGATCTGGGCCCGCATTATAACTGGCCTGCGCTCCGGGCCGAGCCCCGACCGAGTGACCTGGACGATAGCACTGACCTGAACCACAACAGTAGGGAACCAGAATGACGGCAATCACACTCGACGGAGTCAAGACCGCATCCGACATCAAGGCTGAGCTTCGCGATCGCATCGTGGACCTGCGCGCGCACGGTATCGTGCCCGGACTCGCCACCCTGCTCGTCGGCAACGACCCCGGCTCACAGACCTATGTCGCCGGCAAGCACAGCGACTGCGCCGAGGTCGGTATCGAATCGATTCGCATCGACCTGCCGGGCTCGGCGACCAGCGCCGACGTGCGTGCCGCCATCAAGGATCTCAACAACAGCCGCGAAGTGACCGGCTACATCATTCAGCTGCCGCTTCCGGTGGGTCACAACGAGAACGCCATGCTCGAACTGATCGACCCTGCCAAGGACGCCGACGGGCTGCACCCGACCAACCTGGGCCGCCTCGTGCTCGGTATTGAGGGCGAGCTACGCTCCCCGCTGCCGTGCACTCCGGCCGGCATCGTCGAACTGCTGCGACGCTACGACGTGCCGATCGTGGGTCAGAAGGTCGTCGTGGTGGGCCGTGGCCTGACCGTCGGTCGACCGCTTGGCCTGCTGTTCACCCGCAAGGGCCTCGACGCGACGGTCACCCTGACCCACTCGCGTACGGTCGACCTCGCCGATGAGGTACGCCGTGCCGATATCGTCGTGGCCGCCGTTGGCGTGCCGCACCTGATTCAGGCCGACTGGATCAAGCCGGGCGCCGCAGTGCTCGACGTGGGGATCACCCGCGTGCAGGACCCGCTCACCGGCAAGGGCCGGCTGACCGGCGACGTGCATCCCGATGTTGCCGTTGTCGCCGGGCACCTGTCGCCGAACCCGCGCGGCGTCGGACCGATGACCCGCGCCATGCTGCTGTCGAACGTGGTCAAGGCCGCCGAGCAGTCGCTGCTGGCGTAGCGGCGGCTCTATCGACGGAGATTTTCGACGGATGGCCCGAAAATAGGCGTTCTCGCCGGTTCCGCACAGGAATCTCTGCAGTTATGAACGAGACTACCGCTAGCTGGATGGTTCCAGTCCGCTTGAACGGTCCGAAGCGCGGTGACTCCACGGGATCCCGTGGCGTATTCAGGAAATCACCGGCATCCGAGTGACTCCACCCGCACGAATTCGGGCGCGGAGCGCGGTACAGCCGCAGATTTCCTGAATTAGCCACCGGAATGCGAAGCTCAGCCGGTTAAATATCCAGCGCTTCCAGCGCTTCCAGTGGTCCCAGTGGCGCTACGGCTGGGCGAGGGCGGAACGGTGCAGCTCGGTGTGCTCCAGATAGTTCTGTGCATTGTGACGGATGCTGTCGATCTCGTCGTCGGTGAGCGGGCGTCGAACCTTGGCGGGAACGCCGGCCACGAGGGATCCGGGCGGCACTATGGTGCCGCCGAGCACAACGGCACCGGCAGCGACGAGGGATCCAGTGCCGATGATGGCGCCGTTCAGAATCGTCGCGGCCATGCCCACCAGCACGTTGTCTTCGATCGTGCAGCCGTGCAACACGGCGCCGTGACCGACCGAGACGCCGGTGCCGAGGGTGAGCGGAAAGTCGGTGTCGACGTGGCAGGAGACGTTGTCCTGCAGGTTTGAGCCGGCCCCGATCGTGATCGGCTCGAGTTCGGCGCGCAGCACGGAGTTGTACCAGACGCTGGCTCGGCCGGCGAGGGTGACATTACCCACGATCACCGCGCCGGGAGCGACGAATGCGCTCTCGGCGATGCTCGGGGCAGGCGTGTTGGGCAGGACGATGATTCGGGCGGCGCACTCAGCAGTCATACGCGCCAGCCTAGCCCGGGGGAGGGAGGCACCGAGGCGGCGGGCCAGCAAGGTGCGGCGAGCCCCTGTGGTGAGCAGGCGGCCGAGTTCGAGACCGAACTCGGCCAGTGGGATCAGATGCCCTGCGCCAGCCGGTAGTAGGCCTGGTTCCATCGCACCTCGCGGATGAAGTCGCGCAGGGTGGTCGACTTGTCGATCACGAGGAGTTCCGTGCGCGCGATCTCGGCGAAGTCCTGGAAGGCCTCGATGCCGACGGCCGTCGACATAACGGTGTGGTGGGCGGCGCCGGCGGTCAGCCAGGCTGCGGCTGAGGTGGCGAAGTCGGGTTCCGGACGCCAGACGGCGCGGCCGACCGGGAGTTTCGGGAGTGCCTCGGTGGGAGCGACGACCTCGACGAGGTTCGCGATGAGTCGGAATCGGTCGCGCATGTCGCTCATCGCGACGACGACTGCGGGGCCGGGGGCAGCGTTGAAGACGAGGCGCACGGGGTCCTCGCGGCCACCGATGCCGAGCGGATGGATCTCGAGGGTCGGCTTCTCGGCCGACAACGCCGGGTTGACTTCCAGCATGTGGGCGCCGAGGATGAGTTCGGCCCCGGGAGTGAGGTCGTAGGTGTAGTCCTCCATGAGGCTCGCGCCGCCGGGAAGACCGGCGCCCATCACGTTGGCTACCCGCACGAGGATGGCCGTCTTCCAGTCGCCCTCCCCGGCGAAGCCGTAGCCCTGCTCCATCAGTCGTTGCACGGCGAGACCGGGCAGCTGGCGGAGCGCGCCGAGGTCTTCGAAGCTCGTGGTGAAAGCGCTGAAGCCGCCGGCCTCGAGAAAGGATTTGAGCCCGATCTCGATCGCGGCGCCGTAGCGGAGCGACTCGTGCCGTTCGCCGCCGGTTTGCAATTCGGGAACGACGTCGTAGCGCTCTTCGTATTCGGCGATCAGGGCGGTGATCTCGGCATCCGTCGCTGCGTGCACGGCCTCCGCGAGCTCATTGACCGGCCAGGTGTTCACCTGCACGCCGAAGCGCAATTCGGCCTCGGTCTTGTCACCCTCGGTGACGGCGACGTAACGCATGTTGTCGCCGAAGCGGGCGAGTTTCATGCTGCGGCTCGCAGCCCAACCGGCGGCAGCGCGGGTCCAGGTACCGATGGTACGAGTCACGGCCGGGTTGGAGACGTGGCCAACGACGGTCTTGCGGGATACCCCGAGCCGGGTCTGGATGTAGCCGAACTCACGGTCGCCGTGGGCGGCTTGGTTGAGGTTCATGAAGTCGAAGTCGATCTCGCTCCAGGGCAGCTCGACGTTGGCCTGAGTGTGCAGGTGCAGCAGCGGTTTGGTCAGAGCGTCGAGCCCGGAGATCCACATCTTCGCGGGCGAGAAGGTGTGCATCCAGACGATCAAGCCGATCACCGAGTCGTCGGAGTTCGCGTCGAGCGCCGCCCGGCGGATCGATTCGGAGTCCTTGAGAACCGGCTTCCAGACGATTTTCACCGGGATGTCGCTGCTCGCGCCGAGTGCATCGGCGATGGCCTTGGACTGGTCGGCGACCTGTCGCAGCGTCTGTTCGCCATAGAGGTTCTGGCTTCCAGTGAGAAACCAGACTTCTACATGGTCGAGGTTCGTAGTGAGAGAAGGCATTGGTCGAGTGCTCCTTGAGGTGCTAACGGTTGAAGTGTGAGGTGATCGCGGCGGGGTAGCTGGTGGTCACGCCGCCGCGCCGGCATCGCGTTTGAGCGCCTTGAGCCGGTGCATGACGTCGTTTGCCCCGCGGCCGAAATAGTCGTGCAGCAGGGAATACTCGGCGAAGAGCTGGTCGTAGGCCGTGGCCGACTCGGCATTGGGCGTGTACACGTTCTGGTTGAGCTTGCCCATGGCCTCTCCCGCGGCGCGCACGTCCGGATACGCGCCGGCGGCCACGGCGGCGTGGATGGCGGAGCCGAGTGCAGGCCCCTGCTCGCTGTCAATCGTGGAGATGGGCATCCGCAGAATGTCACTGTAGGTCTGCATCAGGAACGCATTCTTGAGCAGTCCGCCGGCCACGATGAACTCGGTCACCGGCACTCCGCTGGCGTTGAAGGTTTCCACGATGGTGCGGGCGCCAAACGCCGTGGCTTCGAGCAGGGCGCGGTAGATCTCCTCCGGGCGGGTGGTGAGGGTCGTGCCGAGCACGAGCCCGGAGAGTTCATGGTCCACGAGTACCGAACGGTTGCCGCTGTGCCAGTCGAGGGCGATCAGGCCGTGCCCGCCGACCGGCTGGTCCTTGATCAGTTCGGTCAGATGCTGGTGCACGCTCAGGCCTGCAGCCTCCGCCGCGGCAAAGTACCGTTCGGGAACCTGATTGTTGACGTACCAGGCGAAGATGTCGCCCACGCCGGACTGGCCGGCTTCGTAGCCGTACAGCCCGGAGACGATGCCACCGTCAACGACGCCGCACATGCCGGGTACCTCGGCGAGTCGATCCGAATTCATGACGTGGCAGGTGCTTGTGCCCATGATGGCCACCATTTGGCCCGGGTTCACGGCGCGCGCGGCCGGTGCCGTGACGTGCGCATCGACGTTGCCGACGCTGACGTGGATACCCTCGGGTAGTCCTGTCCAGGCCGCCGCTTCGGCCGTGAGGGTGCCGGCGGATGCTCCCAGTTGGCCGATCTCATAGGTCACCTTGTCGAGAGCGAACCGTGAAAAGGCCGGATTGAGCGCCCGGAGAAACTCCTCACTCGGGTACTCGCCGTCCTGCAGGATTCCCTTGTAGCCGGCGGTGCAGGCGTTGCGCACATACCGGCCGGTGAGCTGCCAGACGATCCAGTCGGCGGCCTCGACCCAGTGGTCCATGCGCTCGTACAACTCAGGATCTTCCTCGAGCAGCTGCAATCCCTTAGCGAATTCCCATTCGCTGGAAATGAGCCCACCGTAGCGGGGCAGCCAGCTTTCGTCGCGCTCGAAAGCGAGATCGTTGATGCGGTCGGCCTGAGACTGCGCAGAATGGTGCTTCCACAGCTTGACGTAGGCGTGCGGTCGGTCGGCGTACTCCGGCAGCTCGTTGAGTGGGGTGCCGTCGGCGATAACCGGTACCATCGTGCAGGCGGTGAAGTCGGTGCCGATGCCGATGACCCGGGCCGGGTCGATTCCCGCACTGACGACCGCAGCCGGAACGGCGCTCTTCAGCACGGCGACATAGTCCTGCGGAACCTGCAGGGCCCACTCCGGGGGCAGCTTCGTGCCCGTGGTCGCGAGGGTGGTGTCCATGACCGCGTGAGGATAGTCGAGCACGGCCGAGCCGAGTTCGGCACCGTCCGAGACTCGCACGACGACCGCGCGGCCGGACAGTGTTCCGTAATCGATGCCGATGACGTAGGACTCGGTCCCGGCTGGTTGGTCTGCGCGCGATTGCTCTGCGGTCGTGCTCACTGATCGACTCCCTTGGCGGCATGCGGATGCGACGGGTCACGTTTGCGAGATACTCGCTGTCGATGACCGATCACGATGACTAAATGTTAGCGCACTACTGCTTCTTGTTTATTGGCAATTTCTGCCCGGGTTGCACTGATTGGAAACCAGTCTGATGACTGTTCGGCTTGGTTTTCGGGCCCTTATGTCACCATTTATGGTGCGCTAACATGGAGTGATCGGGGTTGTCACCTCGGACGAGAGGAGTCGCATGGCCAGGGAGCCTCGGCCGCGCGGCCAGAGCGTGCGCATGACCGACGTTGCGAAACTCGCCGGGGTGTCACAACAAACCGTCTCCCGGGTCGTCAACGGACACAGCAACGTCGGCGCCGAAGTGCGAGAACGGGTCGAACGGGCCATTGCGCAGTTGCGGTACAACCGCAATTGGGCCGCACGCGCCCTTGCCACGAACCGATCCATGAATTTAGGCGTGGTCTCCCATTCCCTTCCGGTCCACGGTTCCGCCCTGGTGCTCTTCGGTATTGCCGAGGAGGCGCGGCGCAACGGCTATGCGACCAGCCTGGTGACCATTCCCCGGGTCGACTCGGCCGGCATTCGTACCGCGCTCGACACGCTCGTCGCCGATGCGGTGGACGGGATCATCGTGCTCGCGCCGATGACGGCCGCCGCCCCGGTGTTGCGGGGGCTGGAACCTGAGGTAGCGATCGTGCGATTCGAGCAGGGTTCACCCGCGAGTTCGACGGCGGTGTCGATGGACGATGCGCTGGGCGCACAGCTGGCTACCCGGCACCTGCTCGATCTGGGGCACGACACGGTCTGGCACGTTGGCGGGCCACCCGGCTGGATGGCTTCGGAGGCACGGCGCGCCGGATGGCTGTCCGAACTCGCGCTGCGCCATCGAACGGTCAATCCCGAGTTCCGCACCGAGGATTGGACGGCCGATTCCGGCTACCGGGCTGGGATAGCCATTGCTGAGGATCCCACGATCACCGCGGTCCTGGTGGCCAACGACGCGATGGCGCTCGGTGTCATCAAAGCCCTCACCGAACGAGGGATCGACGTGCCCGGCGACGTGAGCGTCGTCGGCTTCGACGATATGAGTGAGGCCCGCTATTTTCAACCTAGCCTTACGACCGTTCGGCTCGACTTCAACGAGGTCGGCCGGCTGGCGGTAGAGCGCGTGCTTCGGCTGATGGCTGGCGAGCCCGCGGAGCTGATCCCGGTCATCCAGCCGGAACTGGTGGTGCGCGACAGCAGCGCGGCGCCCCGGGAGCGCCGCGTTCGTTCCGCTAGTTGAGCGGACTTCCGTCGCGGGCGGCCCCATCGGCAGCATGCACCACGAACAGGTCGGGGGATGCAAAGCCGTGGGTGGTGAAGGCGGCGAGAACGGCGGCTTGCACGGCCGGCACGAGTTCGGTCGGGGTCAGGGCGATGGCCGCGCCGCCGAAACCACCACCGGTCATGCGCGCACCGATCGCGCCGGCCGCGCGTGCGGTGACCACGGCGAGATCGAGCTCAGGCGCTGAAATCTCGAAGTCGTCGCGCATCGACAGGTGCGAGGCATCGAGCAGGTCACCGATTGCGGCGCATCCGCTCACGCGCAGGGTTTGCACGGTGTCGAGTACGCGCTGATTCTCGGTGACGATGTGGCGCACCCGGCGAAAAGTTTCGTCGTCGAGCAGCGCCTCCGCTCGGGGAAGATCATCGACGCTGAGGTCGCGCAGGGCGGGCACCCCCATGATGCGGGCGCCGGACTCACAGGATGCGCGGCGCGCGGCGTAACCGCCCGTTGCGTGCGAGTGGCTGACCTTTGTGTCGATGATCAGCAGCTCCAGGCCGGCCGGGTTGAGCCCGAGCGAGATCACCTCGGCCGCGAGGCTGCGGCAGTCTAGAAACACGGCCGCGTCGACCTGGCCCAGCAGCGACGCCGACTGGTCCATGATGCCGGTTGGGGCGCCCACGACCCGGTTTTCCGCGAGCTGCCCGACCCGGGCCAGGGTCGGCCGATCGAGGTTCAGTCCCCAAACATCGTTGAGGGCTACCGCGACAGAGCATTCGAGCGCGGCCGATGAGGAAAGTCCGGCCCCGACCGGCACCTCGGAGTCCACATAGACATCGAACCCCGCCACGACCGCGAGGTCGGCTCCGAACTGCCCCAGCGCCCAGGCCACACCGAGCGGGTAAGCCGACCAGCCGTTGAGGTTCTCGGGAATCAACTCGTCGAGGGAAACCTCGACGGTCTCGTCGGCGAAGGAACTGGCCACCCGAATGACCCGGTCGGTCCTCGTCGCCAGGGCAACGATGGTGCGCCGGTCGATGGCGAGCGGCAGCACGAAACCGTCGTTGTAATCGGTGTGCTCGCCGATCAGATTCACTCGACCGGGCGCCGACCACAGGCCCGTCGCTGGGCGATCGAAGCGACTGGCGAAGCCTTTCTCGGCCGCGCGATCCAGGGCGTTGACGGCCGCGGTCACGACGGTGTCCCCGCTGAAACGGCGACTGAGTCCGCTTCGGCGGCGCGCGCAACGGCCGCGCGAATCGTGGTGGCGGCATCCTCTGGAGTGACATCGCCGATCCAGGCACCCATCGCTGCCTCCGAGCCAGCCAGAAACTTGAGCTTGTCTTCGGCGCGCCTCGGACTGGTCAGCTGCAGCATCAGACGGATGTCCGCCCGATGCGCCCGCACAGGGGCCTGATGCCAGGCGGCGATATAAGGAGTCGGGGTCGAGTAGATCGCGTCGATGCCGCGCAGCAGCCGACGGTACAACACGGCCAGCTCGTCGCGTTCGGCGAGGGTGGTTTCGGCAAAGTCGGGTACCTGGCGGTGCGGAAGCATATGCACTTCAATGGGCCAGCGAGCGGCGAACGGCACGAACGCGGTCCAGTGTTCGCCGCGAAGAATCACCCGGTCGCTGGCTTGTTCGCTCGCCAGAATGTCAGCGAACAGGGTGGGGCCATAACGCTCGAGTGAGTCGGCGAGACGCTGCGTTCTGGGGGTGATATAGGGATACGAGTAGATCTGACCGTGCGGATGCCGCAGGGTCACCCCGATCTGTTCGCCTCTATTCTCAAACGGGAACACTTGTTCAATGCCCGGCAGCTGCGACAGCACGTGGGTGCGTTCGGCCCAGGCCTCGATGACGGTGCGTGCTCGAGTCACCGACAGGCTCGCGAAGGATCCTTCATTCTCGGGGCTGAAGCAGACGACCTCGCAACGGCCAACGGACTGTCGCGTGCGACCGATGCCGATGCGGTCGAGATCGGCCAGATCGATGGGAGCCTCCGCCAGCAGCGGACCAAAGGACGGAGACTTGTTCTCGAACACGGCCACGTCGTAATTGCTCGGAATCTCGGAGGCATTGCCGGGGGATTGCGGTGCCAGCGGGTCTCGCGTCGCTGGTGGCAGGAACACGCGGTTTTGGCGGTTGGCGGCGATGGAGACCCACTCGCCGGTGAGCGGGTCCTGACGCATGGTCGCGGTCGCCGCGCGCTCGGTGGGCGCCCGCAGATCGAGGGCCCGTTCGGGTGGCAGCGTGGTGTCGGGGTCATCGAAATAGACCAGATCGCGACCGTCGGCGAGGGTGCTGGACTGCCTTGCGATGGTCTCGTCGGCAACAAAATGAGGGCGGTCTGGATTCGTCATAGCAGTGCCACGATAGCAAATTTGCCCAAACGAAACCAGTTATTTACTTATTGATAAGTAAAAGAAAAGAAGCGATACTGATTAAATGAACGTGCGCAGCCCGCTCCCCGATCCGCTCCCCGATCCACTGCCCGCTCATCTGCGCCGTGAGCGAGCGCAACGCCTCGTCGACGAACGCGGTTTTGTGCGGGTGAGCGAACTACGCAGTGCTTTCGGTATTTCGGGAGTGACCGCCAGGGCCGACCTCGACGCCCTCGAGCGGCAGGGCGCCGTGCGGCGCGTGCACGGCGGGGCGGTGCCGGCGCATTCCCCGGGTGACGGGCTTGGGGTGGAACGTGAGCACTCCTTCGAAGAAGCGCTGGAAGCATCCGTCGTTCCTAAACAGCAGATCGCCGAGGTCGCGGCGAAACTCGTGCAGAGCGGCCAGAGCGTGATTCTGGACGTAGGAACGACAACCCACGCGATCGCGCGCGCTCTCTGTGCCAGGTCCGACCTCCACGACGTCGTCATCATCACCAGCGGGCTCAGCATCGCCCTCGAACTGGAAAAAGCTATCCCCCGCTTCACCGTGATCGTTACCGGCGGGTCGCTGCGGCCGCTGCAACACTCCCTGGTCGATCCGCTCGCCGGCCTGGTGCTGAGCCAGGTTCATGCCGACCTGGCCTTTATCGGTTGCAACGGCGTCGATTTGGCCGGTGGCGTGACCAACATCAACCTCCCCGAGGCGGGGGTTAAGGCGCTCATGCTCACCGCGGCGGAGCGGGTGATCGTCGTGGCTGATCGTTCCAAGCTCGGCCAGGTGCACCTCGGTCGGGTCGGCCCGCTGAGCGCCTTCCACACCCTGATCACCGATGCCACGGCCGACGGGGAAGCGCTGGATAAATTGCGCGAGGGCGGACTCACTGTTTTGCTCCCGGAAACCACGCCGAATACGCAGGCCGTAGTCTGAACGAATGTGCGCACCCACTGGAATCCAGTACGACCTGACCTTGCAGACACCGAGCGGCACGGCGCGGGCGGTCGTGACCGAGGTGGCGGCCGGCCTGCGGGCATATGCCGTGAACGGCATAGACCTGGTCGAGACCTTTGCTGAGACGTCACAACCGCCGATGGGTGCGGGAATCGTGCTGGTGCCTTGGCCCAACCGCATTCGCGACGGCCAGTGGACCCAGGGTGGTGTGACCCGTCAGCTCGCGCTCACCGAGCCGGCCCGGCAGAACGCCATCCATGGGCTGCTGCGCTTTACGCCGTATCGGGAGGTGTCCCGGCAGAGCGACTCCGTAACGCTCGGTGCGACTGTCTTCCCCCAGTCCGGCTATC
Organism: Cryobacterium sp. Y50; assembly: GCF_002929805.1. GTDB lineage: Bacteria > Actinomycetota > Actinomycetes > Actinomycetales > Microbacteriaceae > Cryobacterium. The sequence goes on from NZ_PJJM01000095.1 coordinate 46,108, forward strand.
CGTTTCACCTCGAGACCGATGTGACCTACACCCTCAACGCCGACGGACTCAACGTGACGCACCGGCTGCAGAACGTCGGCACCGAGGCGGCGCCGGTGGCCGTGGGGGCGCATCCGTATCTAAAAATTGGCGACGTGCCGACCGGTGATCTCGTCGTGCGAGTGGATGCCGCGACCCACCTCGACGTCGACGACCGCCTCAACCCGACTGGCGAGACCCCTGTCGATGACACCCGGTTTGACCTGCGCGCGGGTGTCACGGTCGGCGAGCTCGACCTCGATGATGGCTTTGGCCGGGTCGGCGGCTCCGGCGAACACACCGTCACCGCAGCGGATGGCCGGAGCGTCACCCTCTGGGGCGACGAGAACATGCGTTACGTCCAAGTATTCACGCCGCGGATCTTTCCGGTGAGCACCGTCGATGCTGATCCGATCCGCGGCCAGGCTATCGCCCTCGAACCCATGACGGCGCCCGCCGATGCCTTCAATTCCGGTGCGGGCCTGCACTGGCTGGCGCCGGGGGAGCAGTGGATAGTGCGCTGGGGCATCCGTCATGCCGGGTTTGACCTGTCGGCCTAACTCGGATGCCGCCGAGCAGCACCGCCTCATGATCACAGTCTTGAACCGACGCACGCTGCTGCCGCACGCTCTTGGGCGCTACCGCGTCGACCTCGTGCTGCTGCTCGTGGCCGCGGTCTGGGGTGGCAGCTATCTGAGCGCGAAGGTGCTCACCGAGCAGGCGAGCGTGTCGGCCGTGCTCGCCCTGCGGTTTCTGGTGGCGGCCCTGGCTCTGCTGATCGTCTGGGTCGTGCGGCGCGAACGGCTTCCAACGCGGCGAGCGCTCGGGCTCGGGCTGCTCCTCGGGGTGACGCAGGCGAGCATTCTCTGGCTGGAAACCCAGGGTGTCGCGTTCACCTCCGCCACGAATGCCGGGCTCATCATCAGCCTCACCATCATCGTCACACCGGTGCTGGAGTCGGTTGCGGCCCGGCGCTGGCTGCCGCGCCCGTTCTTTGTGGCCGCGGTGCTCGCGGTCGTCGGCGTCGCCCTGCTGGTCTCGGGCAACGGATTCGCCGAGCCGAATGTGGGCGACCTGCTCATTTTCGCGGCGGCACTCGTGCGATCCCTGCACGTGACCATGATGGGTCACCTCACCCGCGGCCGCAGCGACAGCACCATCACACTTACCCTGCTGCAGGCGCTCGTTGGCGCGGTCGTGTTCACGGCATTCGACGTTCCCGGACTGGTCGCGGCGATTGCGTCCTTCGATGTAGCCGCCTGGATCGGCGTGCTCTACCTGGGCCTGGCCTGCAGCGTGTTCGCGTTTCTGGCCCAGATGTGGGCGATTCGCCGCACCTCGGCGGCCAGGGCCAGCCTGCTCATGGGCACCGAACCGATCTGGGCCGTGCTCGTGGGAGTATCGCTCGGCAGTGAAACGCTCGGCCTGGTGGGCGCTATCGGGGCGATTCTCATCATTGCGGGAACCTTCTGGGGCCAGCGCATCGAGGCTGGTCACCGAATGATTTCAGGCTAGCGCGACTTCTGGTTCGAGTGCCCGAGTCGCTCGCCGAGGAGTGAGTTTCGACCCGTTTCTGGTTCGAATCGGCCCGAAACTCACTCCTCGGCGCTCGATGCTCACAGTTCCGCGAGTGGATGCGCCGGCCGCGACCATCCGCTGGTCAAGACCGCCAGACCACCGTCCCACCCGGTCGCCTAGTGGTCGCGCACGCTCGACTCTGGGCGTAGGTCGAGGCGACGCAGCAGCTGCGCGTTGAGCGCGACGACGACGGTGGACACCGACATGAGCAGCGCGCCGATCTCCATCGGCAGCACGAACCCGATCGGCGCGAGAACTCCGGCGGCTAGGGGAACGGACAGCAGATTGTAGCCCGCCGCCCACCACAAGTTCTGTTTCATCTTGCGGTAGCTCGCCCGTGACAGCTCGATCACCGAGAGCACCGAGCGCGGATCGTCGCTCGCCAGAATGACGCCAGCCGACGCGATCGCCACGTCGGTGCCGGCACCGATCGCGATACCGACATCGGCCTGAGCGAGCGCTGGAGCGTCGTTGACGCCGTCGCCGACCATCGCCACGCGGCGGCCCTCGTGTTGCAACTCGGCGACCTTGCGCGCCTTGTCCTCCGGGTGTACGCCCGCGAACACCCGTTCGATTCCGAGCTCAGCGGCCACCGACTGGGCCACCGCCTCGGCATCGCCGGTGATCATGACGACCTCGATGCCCTGCCGGTGCAGGGCATCAACGGCTTGCCGTGACTCCTCGCGAATCTCATCGGCGAGGCCGATCGCACCGATGACTTCACCGTCCCGTAGCACGTGCAGAATGATCGCACCCTGACTCTGCCACGCCTCGGTCTCGGCGAGCGCCGCCGCCCCGTGCTCATCGAGCAGGTTCGGCCCGCCTACACCGATCCGACGCCCGTCGACCAGGCCGGTCACGCCGATCGCCGCGGCAGTCTGAAACTCGCTCGCACGCGGCACGGTCAGCCCGCGGGTGCGCGCGGCTGTCACAATGGCGCGGGCAAGCGGATGCTCACTGTCACCTTCTACTGCGGCCGCCCAGGCGAGCACCTCGTCGCTGGTCAAATTCGGATCGGCCGAAGCGGAGCCAGCGGGTGCCGTGGCATCCGCTTCACGAACGGCGATGTGGCTGACCGTGGGCTCTCCCTTGGTGAGCGTGCCGGTTTTGTCGAAGAGCACCGAGGTGACCTGGCGCATGCTCTCCAAGGCGAGGCGGTCCTTGATCAGCACGCCGCCCTTCGCTGCGCGTTCGGTGGCGATCGACACCACAAGCGGAATGGCCAGCCCGAGAGCGTGCGGGCAGGCGATCACGAGCACGGTGATGGTGCGTACCACGGCAATCTGCGGCTGGCCGAGCAGCGTCCAGACGATCGCGGTCACGACGCCGGCGCCGAGCGCGAACCAGAACAGCCAGCCGGCCGCGCGGTCGGCGATGCGCTGCGCTCGTGACGACGACGACTGCGCTTCGGTGACGAGCCGCTGAATTCCGGCCAGGGCCGTGTCATCGCCGACCGCAGTGATGCGCACCCGCAGGGCGGAATCGGTAGCGACCGTGCCCGCAACGACCTGATCGCCGACACCGCGCTGCACCGGCCGTGATTCGCCGGTGATCATGGATTCGTCGACATCGGCCGTGCCCTCGGTGACCTGCCCGTCGGCCGGAACACGCCCACCGGGGCGCACCACGACGAGGTCGCCGAGCGCCAAGTCGCTGGGCGAGACGACGACGACGTTCTCGCCCTCGACCCGCTCGGCCTCATCGGGCAGCAGCGCAGCGAGTGATTCTAGGGCCGTAGACGTTTGCGCGAGCGAACGCATCTCGATCCAGTGGCCGAGCAGCATAATCACGATCAGCAGGGCGAGTTCCCACCAGAAGTCGAGCTCGGCATCGATGAAGCCGAGGCTCGCGCCCCAGGACGCGAGAAACGCGACCGTGATCGCGAGGGCGATCAGCAGCATCATGCCGGGCTTGCGAGTCTTCAGCTCGGATACAGCCCCGGTCAGAAACGGCCGCCCGCCCCAGACGTACATGACGGTGCCCAGCACGGGGGAGATCCAGCCGATGCCCACGAAATCCGGCAATGAGTAGCCGACGAACATCGAAAACATGTGGCTGAACGCCACGACGGGTATTGCGATGATGAGCATAGTCCAGAACAAGCGCCGAAACTGCCCGACGTGGTCGCCGTGGCCCGCGTGGTTCATGGCACCGTGGTCCTGATGGCCGGGCTCTTTCGCGCCCTGCTTCACAGCGCCATGCTCCATGTTCGCGTGATCGGCGCTGCTGGGTGTGCTGTGGTTCATCTGGGGCTGGGTCATTTTTTCCTCGATACTGAGTAGCCTAATACCCCCTAAGGGTATACCTTTAAACGGGTTTGCGCACCCGGCTGGCACGCGATCGCCCGGCAGTCGAAACCCGATGAAACGACTAGTCCGTCGCGAGCAGGTCGTTCATAACAGCGATTTGGGCCTTCTGTGAACTCACGATCGCCTCGGCCAGCGCGAGCTCGCCCTCGTGGTGCGGAATCATCAATCGCGCAATCATCACGTCGTCATTGTTGAAAGCGCATACCCCCACAGAGTATCCGATCTGAGCGGAATACGAATCAATGTGCGCGCACCGCACCGCACAATCGGGCAGGCTTGACCCATGGCCCAGATCGAAACGGCACCACCCGTCGAATCCCCCCAGGACACCGCCCGCCGCACCGCGCTCACCAGCATGAAGCAGCTCGCCGGCGGACTGTTCGTGCTCATGGCTCTCATCTTCACCGTCTCGTTCGCCCTGCAGAATCGCTACCCCTGGCTCGAATACGTGCGCGCCGCGGCCGAGGGCGGCATGGTGGGCGCCATCGCCGACTGGTTCGCCGTCACCGCTCTGTTTCGCTACCCCTTCGGCCTGCGCATCCCGCACACCAACATCATCGCCAACCGCAAGGACGAGATCGGTGCGAGCCTCGGAGAGTTCGTCGAGGTCAATTTTCTCTCCGAGGCGGTCATCCGCGGCAAGCTCGAGTCCGTGCAGCCTTCCCGACGCCTCGGCGCGTGGCTCAGTGAGGAGAAAAACGCCGAAAAGCTCACCGACGAACTTGCCGTCGCCGGCCAGGGCGTGCTCGACCTGCTAGGCGACGATGCCATCAAGAGCCTCATCGAGTCCGTCGCCCGTGAACATTTGGTCAAGCCCGAGTGGGGCCCGAGTCTTGGACGGGTGGGCGAACGCCTCATCACCGGCGGACAGCAGCACGCGGCCGTCGACCTGCTCCTCGACCGCGCTGACCGCTGGCTGCGCGCCCACCCCGAGGCGTTTGGCCGCGTGGTGTCGCAGCGGCTGCCCACCTGGCTGCCCGGATTCGTCGACAAACTCGTCGACGACAAGGCCTACCGCGAGGTGCTCGCCTTCGTTGCGTCCGCCCGACAGAACCGGCAGCATCCGGTTCGAAAAGCCCTCGATGACTATCTCAGCGAGGTCATGCACGACCTGCAACACGAGCCGGCCATGATCAACCGGGTTGAAATGCGAAAGGCAGAGGTACTCGACAACGCCAAATTACGCGAGTTCGCCGGCGACACCTGGGCGACGGTCAAGGCCTCACTCAGCGAGGCACTCCAGAACCCGGCCAGCGCGCTGCGGGCCGGCATCTGTTCGACGCTCGAAGACGTCGGCCGACGACTGACAACGGATGCCGCGCTCGGCGCCCGCATCGACCGCTGGCTCGCCGACACGGCCAGTTATGTCGTGGCCAACTATCGCCATGAGATCGCCGAAGTCATCACCGAAACAGTGGAGCGCTGGCCCGCCGCCGAGACTGCCGCGAAGATCGAATTGCAGGTCGGCCGCGACTTGCAATTCATTCGCATCAACGGAACCGTCGTCGGTGCCCTCGCCGGCCTGACCATTTTTACGCTCGCCCACGCGGTGTCAGCCCTGCTCTGAGACCACTAATTGGCTGATAATCGGCGACTCGATACGTAGGTTTTACCCATTCGGGACAGAATGGGGTCTTCTCCTGTCCCGAAAGGCGCGAATGCACGACCTCGTCCGGTGGGCCCTTCGTCCGTTGATGCGCGTTTGGACGGCATCTGCCGAACGGGCGGACCGCCACCTGCCTCGCCCGCGCGACGTGCCGCAGGCCCACGCCCCTGGTATCGACAGCGACCGCGTTTTGATCCTCGGCTGCGGTCCCGCGGTCGGCTGGGGCGTGCTCAGCCACCAGCTTGCCCTGCCCGGCTCGCTCGCCCGCGAAATCTCGATACGCACCGGACGCGGCGTCGACATCGACCTCCTGGCCAGCCGCACCATGACCGCCGAGAATGCGCTGACGGCGCTTGCTGACAGCCGGCTCGGCCGCTTCGACGCGGTCCTTGTCGTTCTCGGCCTCAACGAAGCGCTCGACCTGACCGGCGTCACCGAGTGGCGCGACCGGTTGACCACCCTGCTCCAGGAGCTGGAACGCGAGACGTCACGCAGAACCCAGATATTTCTGCTCGGGATTCCGCCCATCCACAGCATCGACATCTTCCAACGTCCGCTCGTACGCATCGCTGATTGGTCAGCCACCGACCTCAACGCGGTCACGGCACGATTAGCTGCCGGGGCGCCGCGCACGACGTTCATACCATTCTCGCCGTCGGCGACAGCTGAAACCGACCGGCACCGCACCCCAGCCGACTACCGCGGTTGGGCCGTGCTCCTGGCCGGCGCCCTGGCCGACAGCCTCGACTCCGCGCGCGTCGGCATCGTGCCGCACATCGATCCGCGTCAAACGGATGCAGCCAGCCAGGAACGCGCCCGGCAGGCGGCCGTCGATGGCCTGGCCATTCTCGATACCCCACCGGAGGCTCGGTTCGACCAACTGGTTGCCCTGGCTCAGCGGCTCTTCGACACCGAATCTGCAGTCATCAGCGTCATCGATCACGATCGTCAGTGGCACAAGGCCCGGGTCGGGCTCGCCGCCACGGAGATTCCGCGCGCCGATTCCTTCTGTGCACGCACCATTGAGGGGACCGGTGCTCTCGTTGTCGAGGACGCGCGAACCGATGAGAGATTCAGTGGCAGCTCGGTCGTGGTGGATGAGCCGCGCATCCGCTTTTATGCCGGGTTTCCCATCGAATCGCCATCGGGGGAGCGCATCGGTGCGCTCTGCGTGTTCGACTCTCGACCGCGGGCGCTGGCGGAGGTCGACCAGGTGCTGTTGCGCGAGCTTGCGCTGCTCGTGCAGTGTGAACTGCGCGTGCCGTCGGCGCAGCCGAGGCTATCGTGCGGTCAATTGGGCGGTGAAATGGGCGGTGACCGTGGCAGCCGGTGACGGCGGTCGATCCGTTCGAGAGCGTCGACGATATCCGGGCCGCGCACTGTAAGCTCGCGGCGTGAGCGACTCCTTGCGGCGCAGACTGCGCGCCCTGCCAGACTTTCCCGACCTACTGCCCGTTTTTGATCCGTCCGACGCACCGGCCGACCCGGTCGACCTGTTTCTGCAGTGGCTTGATCACGCGCTCGCCGCCGGTGTACCACAGCCCCATGCCTTCAGCCTCGCGACGACGACCACCGATGGTCGGGTATCGTCGCGCATGCTCATCCTGAAGAACGTTGCCGGCGGGGCTTGGCAATTCGCGAGCACACGCGGTTCCCGCAAGGGACGCGAGCTCGCTGCCAACCCCCAGGCGGCGATGAACTTCTATTGGCATGCTCTCGGCCGGCAGGTGCGCGTTGTCGGCTCGGTTTCACTGCTGACGGCTGAGGCATCCGCTTTGGATTGGGAGGAGCGGCCAGGAGCCGATGGTCGAGCCAATCCCGACTGGCAGCTCTACGCCCTACACCCCACCGAGGTCGAATTCTGGCAGGCCAGCCCCGATCGTCACCATATTCGCCACCGCTACGACCTCTGAAAGTCACCCGTCGGCAGCCGCTGACCTCGTCGGTTGGTCATAACTCCTGCAAATTGCGGCAAGCTTCTCGCCGATGTCAGCAAAACGCTGCGCACCCAGCGCGCGCCACCGGAACTTGCCAAAATCATGCGCCTTGAGTGGTGATAATGCTCGCTGAAACGCAAAATGCGCACCGAATCCACAGGATTCAGTGCGCATCTGCCGCGCCACCTGCGCGATTATTGTGGGCCCCGTCGGGCTCGAACCGACGACCCAAGGATTAAAAGTCCTTTGCTCTACCAACTGAGCTAGAGGCCCGTGGGTTCTAATCTACCGTGGATTCGCGCTCAGCTTTTCTGGGTAGCGTTGAGGGCAGCAAAAACCAGCCGTCTAAATGCCGAAAGAACCGAGGAGAATCCGCCGTGGCCGACAACTTCCACAAGCCCACCTTGTTCTCCGGAAACAAGTTCGAGGCGTTCCAGGGCGGCGAAGACCCGGCGAACATCAGCCGCATCGCACACGAAACCGCGCAGGCCCTGCTCAACCGGGTGCGCAGCAACCCCGACCCCGAGACGGTCGAACGCCTCGTCGCCTACACCGACGAAAACGGCATCGACGCGGTCGCCGAACTGTGGTCGCGGGCCACGCCGCGTAGCCTGCCCGGCGCACTCTGGCGCATCTATCTCGTTCGTATGCTGATTCGGCAGGATCCCGAGGGCTGCGCGTACCTGTACCAGCGGGGAACGGATGCTGCCGCCACGATCGATCCGCTCGTCGCGGGTGCCGCGGTGCCGACCGGTCCGGCCGAGATCATCGTGCTCGCCGACGAGATTCTGCGCGGCCTGTTCACCGGAGACTTCGCCGTCGCGCTTGATCGCGGAGCGGCGTACTGCCGAGTCACCGCACTAGGGGCGACGAGCATCGCCGACGACCACGACCTGACCGAGCCGCACCGCTCCTCGGAATTAACGACTCGGGCTCTACGGTTCTCCACGACCGCCGCCGAGTTCGCGGCCTGCGCGCGCCTCTGGCGCCGCGACTCCCTGGAGTAGCCCGCCCTTTTTTCCAGGCCCGGAAAGTGGGCCCATGACCTATCGTGGGTCTGCTTCCGCAGGGTGAGCCCGGTGGGTTCACGCGCAGTCGCTCCGGCTTTCGGTCTCCAACACGCCGGCTCGCTGATCACGATTGCCCGACGATTGCCCGATGATTGCTCGACGATTGACCTACCGGCCCACGCAACCCGAAATCCCCTGTGCGCCGACGGCGAACATTCAACGACGGCCGCTTCGCTCGAATACACTGGAGTCTGGTCGGGCCGCAGTAATCCCGGGTTCCATTATTCGCCGCTTCGAGCGGCCTCGCGCCGAGAGGTGCTCTGCGGCCCGGCCTTTTGCGTTGACGCGGCGGGCGTGATGAGACCGGCATCCGGCATCCGTTTCGAAGCTTAATTCCCGCAAATACCAATCTGTTAGCGACTTCGCACCGAACCCTAGTCATGGAACGGGACGAGACCTGACATGCTAGATCTCATGACTGCTGATTCCGTCGGAGATCTTGCATCGGCAGCCCCTGCCACCAAGGAGGAGCTGCTCGCTCGAGTAGCGCTCGGCGACCAATCGGCCTTCGGAGAGCTGTATGACCAGATCGCCCCGCGGGTGCTTGGGCTGGTCAAGCGCCTGCTCATCGATCACGCGCAGTCGGAGGAAGTGACCCAGGAGATTTTTCTGGAGATCTGGCAGTCGGCATCGCGGTACGAATCCACGCGTGGCGGGGCGAGTACCTGGATCCTCACCATGGCACACCGGCGAGCGGTCGATCGAATTCGGTCGTCGCAGGCTGGCCGTGACCGCGATACCAAAATCGGAATCCGTGACCTGGCCGTTGCCTACGATCACGTGGCCGAAACCGTTGAAGTACGAATCGAACATGAAAGGGTGGAGAAGGCGATGACTCGATTGACTCAGCTGCAGCGCCAGGCTGTGAGTCTCGCGTATTACGGCGGGTTTAGTCACAGTGAGGTCGCCGACATACTCCACATTCCATTGGGTACCGTGAAAACACGACTCCGTGACGGACTGATCCGCCTGCGCGACGAATTGGGCGTGGCATCATGACCGGCCGCAACGAGCAGCACCCGGCCGACCTGGCCGGCGCCTACGCCCTGCACGCCCTCGACGCCGACGACACGGCCGCGTTCGAATCGCACCTCGCCGAATCAGAACGGGCGCGCATCGAAACGGCCGAGTTGAACGACACAGCGGTGGCCCTCGGCCTCGCCGTGGCCCCGGTCCAGCCCTCCGCTGCGCTCAAGGCCAACCTCATGTCGATGCTCGCGTCGACCCCGCAACTTGCGCCACTGCCGCGCGCTGTTGGCCCCGCCACAACGGATGCCGCCACCGCCGTCTCCGAGACGACTCCCGTCGTTTCCCCGGTTACGTCGGGAACGGCGCCGTCCGGGCCGGTCACCGGCATCCGTTCTGGTGATGCGTCGAGCCCACACCGTTCGTCGGCGACCGAGCGTGCCAAGGCGCGCTGGTTCAAGCGGCCAGCGCTGTACTACCTGCTGGCCGCTGCGGCGGCGGCAGCCCTGTTCGTCGGCGGATCCTTGTTCGGCCAGACACTCAACAACGACGAATTTGAGTCGCAGCAGGCCGCCGGGCTCGCCCAGATCAACGCGGCGGATGACTCTCAGCGTGCCGCGACGACAACGGCCGAGGGGCAGGAAGCGACGCTGGTCTGGTCGAACAAGCTCGGAATCTCCGCCGTGCTTGTGGCCGACCTGCCCGTGCTGCCGAGCGATCAGGACTATCAGCTCTGGTACATCAACGGTGACGGCCCAGCCTCGGCTGGAACCTTCGACTCGACCGGCGATGGCCCCGCCTGGCGCGTGCTCGACGGCACCATGCACGCCGGCGACCAGGTCGGCATCACCGTTGAACCCAACGGTGGGTCCGACCAGCCCTCGAGCACCCCGATCGTCGCGTTTCAGAGTTAGCGTTCGATCTCGACGTCGGCCGCCAGCCGGTGCGGGATCGCAAGTCGTCCTGATTCTGACTTCCACAGGGCGATTTGCGACCCCTCATAGCGGCGGCGGCCGCAGATGCGCCGCACGCGCCCTGGTGAGCGCGAAGTAGGCTCGGGGCATGAGACTGCCCTTCACGTTGCTGATCGATCCCGTCCCCGCCGATTCATTGCAGCAGAACTTCGACGACACGTTCCACGAGATGGAATCCAGCGCCCCGGCGTTGCGGGTCGGCGAGCTGAGCACGCAGCGTGGCGATGGAATCTTCGAGACCCTCGCCGTCGTCGATGGGCATCCGCAGGAGGTTGAGCCGCACATCAGTCGGCTGCGCAACTCCGCGCGCATCTGCGATCTCCCGGTTCCAAACGCCGAGCAGTGGCGCGCCGCGATCGCCTACGCCGCCCTGCGCATCCCGCAGCGGGGCGAGATCGCGCTCAAGTTCGTGCTCAGCCGCGGTGTCGAGCACGGCCCGGCGCCGACCGCTTGGCTGCACGCGGTCGCCGCGGCGGATTTCAGCGGCGTGCGCGCGACCGGCGTGCGCGTCGTGACCCTCGACCGCGGCTACCCGCGTGGTGTCGCCGAAAAGGCACCCTGGCTGCTGATGGGCGCCAAAACCCTTAGCTATGCGGTGAACATGGCCGCTATTCGTGAGGCCCACCGCCGCGGCGCCGACGACACCATCTTCGTCACCACCGATGGTTACGTCATGGAAGGTCCGACCTCGAGCGTCGTGCTGCGCAGCAACGGATCGTACGTCACGCCCGCCCCGAGCGGCGCGATTCTGCACGGAACCACGCAGCAGAGCATGTTCGACTATCTGCGCGGGCAGGGGGCTTCCGTCGAATACCGCGACGTCACGCTCGACGAACTTCGCCAAGCGGATGCCGCCTGGCTCGTCTCCAGCGTGCGCCTCGCCGTGTCCGTGATCGCCCTGGACAGCGAGCCGTTCCCGGCAGACCAGCCGGTGACCGAGGCCCTGAACGCGTACTTGTTGGCGCGGACGGCGTAGGGCGCGCCGGCGCAGGCGCGGCTACTTCACGCGCCTGCGGACAGTCGCGGCTCGCAGGCAGGCAGGCAGATCGAACTAGCGGAGACCAGTATCGACGGGCATAACCCGGTCTTGGGAACCCGTAGACCGATGCGCGGGCCGTGCGGCGCGGGTATCCGCTCTGAAAGAAACCGCGAATTGGGGCAATGTGTCGCTGCCACTAGGCTCTGGGGGGACCGAGAGGGATATATGAGAATTTCTGTCATTGGATGTGGCTACCTGGGCGCCGTACACGCGTCAGCTATGGCCGAGCTGGGGCACGATGTCGTCGGGATCGACGTCGACGCCGCCAAGATCGCTCAACTTGCCATCGGCAAACCCCCGTTCTTTGAACCCGGACTTCCCGAGGTTCTGCGCAAGGCCGTGAACAGCGGCCGACTGCGATTCAGTACCGATATAGCGGATGCCGCCGGCTCGCAGGTGCACTTCATCGCCGTCGGCACGCCGCAGAAGCCCGGCAGCTACAGCGCCGACCTGCGTTATGTCGATGCGTCGATCGAGTCCCTCATCCCTCATCTGGCCGACGGCGACCTCGTCGTGGGCAAAAGCACCGTTCCGGTGGGGACCGCCGCCCGCCTGGCCGAGCTCATCGGAGCCGGTAGTGGCGCGTCGCTGGCCTGGAATCCGGAGTTTCTGCGCGAGGGATTCGCCGTGCAGGACACCATCAGCCCCGACCGTCTGGTCTACGGTGTCGCGCCGGGCGCGCCCGGCGCGCACGCGGTCAAGCTGCTCAACGAGATCTACGCCACGGCGCTCGCCGCGGACACCCCCCTGGTCATCACCGACTACGCCACGGCCGAGCTCGTCAAGGTCGCCGCGAACGCGTTTCTGGCGACCAAGATCAGCTTCATCAACGCCATGGCTGAGATCGCCGAGGTCACCGGTGCCGATGTCACCCAGCTAGCGGATGCCATCGGCTACGACGGCCGCATCGGCCGCCGTTTTCTCGGCGCCGGCGTTGGATTCGGCGGCGGTTGCCTGCCCAAGGACATTCGCGCCTTCACCGCTCGCGCCGAAGAACTGGGTCGTGGCGAGTCCGTGGCTTTTCTCAAGGAGATCGACAAAATTAACCTGCGTCGTCGCCAGCGGGTCGTCGACTTGACCACCGAGGCCCTCGGCAACACGGTCTACAACGCCAAGGTCGCGGTGCTCGGACTGAGCTTCAAGCCGCACTCCGACGACGTGCGCGACTCGCCGGCACTCGACGTGGCCGTGCAGCTGCGCGGTCTGGGAGCCGAAGTAGTGGCGACCGACCCGGAGGCCATCGCGAACTCGCGGGCACGGCATCCGCAGCTGCAGTATGAGGAGTCCCTCGAGAACACCCTGCGGGGAGCGGATGCTGTCGTGCTCGTCACCGAGTGGCCCGAGTTTCGGCACCTCGACCCGGTCTGGGCGGGTTCACTCGTGAAAACGAAGACCGTGATCGACGGCCGCAACGCGCTCGACCCCGCCGTTTGGCGTGCCGCCGGGTGGACCTATCACGGGCTCGGGCGGCCGTAGCGCCAGCTCTTTCCCCGCCCGCAGCTTCTGGTTGCGCTAGTCTCGAGACATACTTAAAGGGAAATCGGGTCTCGTGCGACGGTGGCTGGCCAGGCCCGATGTGCTCATGGTAGCTGCGACAGCGCCGACCTATGTGGCTACCAGGGAAGCGCTCACGGCGCTCTCCCCGCAAGATCTCACCGCCGTCCGTTTTCTCGCTGGCGCTGCCATTATCGGCGTCCATCTGCTCATCACTCGGCAGCGCCTCACCCTGCGGCGGCACGATATTCCGCGCATGCTCGCCGTCTCCCTCTGCGGCTACGCCGGCTACGGCATGCTGGTCAACCTCGGTCAGGCCACGGTCCCAGCGGGAACCACGAGCCTGCTGCTCAACATCTCGCCGGTGTTCGCGTTCATCCTCGGATACTTCGTGCTCGTGGAGCGCACCACCTGGCTTGGCTACCTCGGCATGGTCATCGCCGTCGGCGGCGTCATCGTCATCACCCTCGGCGGCGGGAGCGAGACCGGATTCAACGGCAATGCCCTCCTCATCGTGGGTGCAGCCCTGCTCCTGTCCGTCTTTCTGATCGTGCAACAGCCGCTGTTTGCGCGGGTGCCTCCGATTGAAATGGCCTTTTGGGGCTGTGCCATCGGGGGTTTCACCGCACTGCCGACGGCCCGGTTCGACGTCGATCCGAGCCGGCTGACGGCATCCGTTTGGGTGGCGCTTCTCGTGCTCGTCGTGGTGAACACCGTGCTGGCCTACTACTTGTGGAATCTGACCCTCTCCCGCACGAGCGTGGCTGAGGGCGGTTCGCTGCTGCTCATCGTGCCGATATTTTCGCTGCTGCTCGGCTGGCTGCTGCTCAGCGAAGTGCCAACGATCACCGCGCTGGTCGGCGGCGGCGCGGCCCTCGTTGGGGTCGTCATGCTCTCGCGGGCGACGTCGCGGCGCAAGCAGGCGGGGCTCGGGCTGCTCACCGGAGCGATTCCGATCGTCGGTGTGCTCACCGGGGCGGTGCCGATCATCGGTCTACCGCGCGAGCACGAAGACGTGGCCGCCCTTAATCTGTCCGATGACGTGACGTTGCAGTTGCATGACATTGCGATCGAGGCAGCGGATGCCGTCGGCGCCCAGTTGGTCACCGTGTCACTCTGGCGAGAAGAATTCGACGATCTCGTGCGGGTGTACTCCAGCCGGCCGCACGTCTACCAGCTCGGTGGGGTCTCATCAGACCTGGACGCGAACTGGGTCGAGCAGTGCGTCATCGGGCAGAAGTCGCTTCTTTCGGATGACGAGGCTGGCGACCTTGACCACGAGGGAGTGCTGACCGCGCCCAACCGGGCCGCCACCGTCAATGCCGTCATCGTCGACGACGCCGGATTTCTCGGCTGTATGAACTTTCTCGACGCGTCCGGCGCCTATACCGAGGCCAGCGTCGAACAGGCGAATATCTTCGCCGCCCGTCTGGCCCCTGTCTTGCGACACCTTTCGGCCTGAGCCGCCGCGCAGGCCCACCTTGTGAAAGTGGGCCCAGCCTGCAAACTGCACCGGGTCATGCAGGAGACGCTTGGTGCGCCAGCGTAAACTGGTGTCAATGTGGCTTCGGGGAGTGTTCGTGGCGGCCCTCGCAGCCCTTGCAGCTTGGGGCGTGCACACCGCTCTGCCCGCCATTCCGCTGCTCACTATCGCCGTCGTGTTGGGGATCGTCGTCGGCCAGATCCCCGCTGCGCGTCCCCTGCTCGTCGGAGCGCTCGCACCCGGCCTCGCGGTCGCTACCAAATCGTTCATGCAGCTCGGAATCGTGCTCCTCGGCCTCAAACTCAGCCTCGTCGACATCGCCGCGCTCGGCTGGGTGACAATCGCGACCACGGTCGCGATTGTGCTCATGGCCTTCGCCGGTACTCTCGGACTCGGCCGCTGGTTCGGCCTGCCCGGTCATCAGCCCCTGCTCATCGCCACCGGATTCAGCATCTGCGGCGCCTCGGCAATCGGGGCCATGAGCGGCGTCGTCAAGGCGAAAGACGAGGAGACCGCCACCCCGATTGCCCTGGTGACCCTGTGCGGAACCCTTGCGATCGCCGTGTTGCCGCTGTTGTGGCATCCGCTTGGGCTCAGCGCCCTGCAATTCGGACACTGGGTCGGCGCCGGCGTGCACGACGTCGGCCAGGTCGTCGCGACCGCACAAATCGCCGGCTCGGCCGCTCTGGCCGTCGCCCTCGTCGTCAAACTCACCCGCGTGCTCATGCTCGCCCCGATCGTGGCCGTCGCGTCTATAGTCGAGCGCCGTCGTCTCGGCGTGATCGAAGCGGATGCCGCCACTCCGGTCGACCCCGCGGGCGGCGACGTTGGCGTGTCTGGCCCAGGTTTCGCTGACCGCGCTTCCTCTGACTCACCTGCCGCAGAGCCCGGCGCCGGCGACCCAGCCGGGTCTGGCCCCGTCGCCCGAATCTCTTCGTCGACGAGGCCACCGATCGTTCCGCTGTTCGTCGCGGGGTTCATCGTCGCGATGCTGGTGCGTACGCTGATTCCGCTGCCCGTTGAGGTCCTCGAGACCACTGACCTGCTGCAAACCGCACTGCTGGCCATGGCGCTTTTTGCCCTCGGGGCGGCCGTCAATCTCGGCACGTTGCTGCGCACGGGTGGCCGGGCACTGGCCGTCGGGCTGCTCTCCTGGTCTCTGATCGCCGCACTGGCCTTCGGTGCCGTGCAGCTTTTCTGACCATTGATGATCGAATTTGCTACTCTAGAGTCAGAAGTAATCACTTAGGAGCGCGCATGGCTGAGATCGTCGTTGTCGAGAGCAAGCAGGCCGCGGGGGAGCTGGTAGCCACAGAAATTCGCCGGCTGATCGAGTCGAAGGCCGATACCGTGCTGGGGCTCGCGACCGGGTCTACGCCCTTGCCGGTCTATGCGGCCCTCGCGGCATCGTTCCGGGCTAACCCGCTCGACGTGTCGCGGGTGCGTGGATTCGCGCTCGACGAATATGTAGGGCTGCCTGCGGAGCACCCCGAAAGCTATCGCACGGTGATTACCCGTGACGTCATCGGGCCGCTCGGCTTGACGCCGAACCAGATTCAGGTTCCGAACGGTGACGTTGCGACGCTCGAGCACGCCGGCGCAAAATACGAGCGTGCGATCGAGGCCGCCGGCGGAATCGACCTGCAGATTCTCGGCATCGGCCGCACCGGCCACCTCGGATTCAACGAACCCGGCTCCTCCTTCGCCTCATGCACCCGGGTCAAGACTCTTGCCCCGAAGTCCCGCGCAGATAACGCGCGCTTCTTCGCTTTGCCCGAGGACGTACCCAGGCACTGCATCACGCAGGGGCTCGGCACAATCCGGCGCGCCCGCCATCTCGTGCTGCTCGCGTTCGGCGTTGAGAAGGCCACCGCGATCGCGGCCGCGGTCGAGGGCCCGGTAACCGCAAGCCAGCCCGGGTCGGCCATTCAGTTGCACGCGCACGTCACGGTCGTCCTCGACGAAGAAGCCGCCGCCCAGCTCGCCGGTCTCGACTACTACCGCTACATCTGGGCCAACAAGCCAGCCTGGCAGGGCATCTGAGCCGTGCCGACGGTGCCTGTCGGTACCCAACACGGGCAGAATTGGAACACTCCGGGTAAATCGAGTCGAGATTGCGGCGGTTCTCGAAATCTGCCGGTGTTATCTAGGCGGAATGTCGAACGAGAGCCGTTGCCCCGCAGCGAAGACCTCCTCGACCGCGAAGTCGTCACTCAGGAGCACGGCGTCGGCGGCGAATCCGGGAGCGAGCAGCCCGAGATCGTGCGCGCGGCCAATAGCGCGGGCCGGCGTCTCGGTCAGCGCGGTCACGGCCTCCGCGATCGGTATTCCTACCTCGAAGACTGCCCGCCGCAGTGCCGCATCGAGGGTCAGCGTCGACCCCGCTATCGCTCCGCAAACGGCTGCCGCCTCGTCGCGGGCAGACCCGATGACCGCGCCGCCCACGCGATCTACGACGCCGATAGTGCGATCGACCATGCGGTCTACAGTGCGGTCGACAGTGCGGTCAACGCTGCGGGCGTCGACGGCGAGCCGGGCGACTCCGTCGACCACGACCACCGCGAGCGACCCCAACCGATACTCGCCGTCGCCAAACCCGGTCGCGGCCATCGCGTCGGTCACCAGGGCGATGCGCCCGGGAGCCCCGGCGAAGGCGAGGCGCACCACCTCCGGATGCACGTGCACCCCATCGTTGATGATCTCGAGCGTGACCCCGCCCGACCGCATCGCTGCCACCACCGGGCCCGGCGCCCGGTGATGAATGCCGTGCATGGCGTTGAATGCGTGCGTGAGCACGGACGCACCCGCATTGAATGCGGCGCAGGCCTGGGAGTAGTCTGCGGCGCTGTGTCCGATCGCGACAGCGACCCCGGCGTCGACGAAGCGAGTAATGGCGGCCCCGGCGCCGGGCAGCTCGGGGGCGAGCGTGATCTGACGCAGGTACCCGTGGGAGGCGAGGAGCAGGCGATCGGTGGCTGCGGCATCCGCTGCCCGTAGCAGCGCCGGATCGTGCGCGCCGCGAAAAGCAGCGTCGAGGAACGGGCCCTCAAGGTGCGCGCCGAGAACGAGCGGGTCCGCTTCGGCGGCGGCGGCGATGATGCCGAGCCGGGATTCGAGGTCGAATAGCTGAGCGGTCACCAACGAGAGCACCGACCGGGTCGTGCCGTGCGCCCGATGCACGGCGAGAGCGGTGCGAATGCCCGACAAGCCGTCGTCGAAGGCGGCCCCGCCCGCTCCGTGGCAGTGAATATCGATGAAGCCCGGCGTCAGCCAGCGCCCGCGGGCATCGACGATCTCGGCAGCGGATGCCGCAGCGGGCGTCCCCCCGCCCCGCGTCGACACCGAAACGGTCGCGAAATCGGCCGCGGAGGCTGACTTCGAGGTCGAACCGACGAGACCACGCCAGCAATCGCCCGTGCCGACCGCTGACACGGTGTCGCTGGCGAACGCGACCCACGCATCGAGTGTCAGGGTACCTCCGGACACGAGCCGCGCCGAGTGGATTACCCGGGTCACGTTCATGACGCCTCCCGTCCGGTGAAATCGCCGTGAGCAAACCGGGCCGCGTCCAGGCCGTTGAGCAGAGACCCGCCGCGCCGCGCCGCGCACACCACGCTCACGCGACAATCACCTCGAGCCCGGCCTCGGCGAAAGCGGCCAGCTGCTCGGCCGATATGCCGGCGTCGGTGATGAGCGCGCTGAACTGGTCGAGGGCGTTGAGGGCGGCGAAGGCTACACGTCCGATCTTGCTCGAATCCGCCACGAGCACCGCTCGGGTGGCCCGCCCGGCCATGAGGGTGTTGACGGCGGCTTCGCGCTCGTCGTTCACCGTGGCCCCGAGTACCGGGTCGATGCCGTTCACCCCGATGAACGCCAGATCGAGGCGCACCTGGGTGAGCACCGATTCGGCGTAGGCGCCGACCAGCTCGTAGGAGCGCGCGTGTACGACTCCGCCGGTCACCACGGTCTTGATCTGCGGCCGCATCGCGAGTTGCGCGGCAATATTGATCGCGTTCGTCACGACCGTGAGGTTGGCGTGCGGGCTGGCCTGCGCAATATCCGCGCGGGAACTCAGCACACCGGCAATTGCGGTACTGGTCGTGCCGCCGCAGAGCCCGACGATATCGCCGCGGGTCACGAGTGCGCTCGCCGCCTGGGCGATCTGCAGTTTCTCGGGCGCATGCCGTTCCTGCTTGTAGCGTGCCGGCAGGTCGTAGGCGACGGATTGCCCGATCGCACCGCCGCGCGTGCGGGTGAGCAGCTGCTGCTCGGCGAGGGTATCGAGGTCCCGGCGCGCGGTCGCGGCAGACACTCCGAGCTTGGTGATGATGTCATCGACCTCAACCTGCCCCGAATCGGCGAGCAGGTCGAGCACGGCGGCGAGCCGTTCGGCGCGGTTCATGGTCGCTCGCTTTCGTGAAGGGTCGGATCATCAAGAGACGCTCGGGCGCCAGCAAATTGCGCGGACTGCGCGGTCGCTATGGTCGGGGAGTAGGCCGCTGCAGACGCCTCGACCTCCAATGCCCCGCGCGCCCGCAGCGCCGCCCCGAGTAACCCGGCGTTTTCGCCAAGCAACGCCGGCACGATAAGCGGATGCCGGTGAAAGCTCAGCAGCGCGTTCACCCGTTCCCGAAGCGGTTCGAACAGGGCAGGCCCGGCCTGAGCGAGCCCGCCGCCGATCACAATCGCCTCCGGCGCGAGCACTGCGGCGAGTTGGGCGATGGTCACCGCCAAGGCATCGAGCGCCTCGGTCCAGACCCGCTCGGCAGCCGGGTCGCCGACCGCCACACGGGCAAGCACGAATCGCGCGCCCGCCGGGGGCGTGCCGGTCAACAATCCGTAGCGGCGCGAAATGGCGCCGGCGGAGGCGAGTGTTTCGAGGCATCCGTTCGCGCCGCACGCGCACGGCAGGCCGTGCGGCTCGACGATCGAGTGTCCGAGCTCGCCGGCGAACCCACCGGCGCTGTGTGGACGGCCGCCGAGAAACAGCGAGCAGGAGAGCCCGGTGCCGATCACGATAACGATTACATCGGAGAATCCGTGCGCGGCTCCGAGCGCGAACTCGGCCGCGCCGGCCGCCCGCGCGTCGTGTGAGAAGGAGGCTGGCAGCCCCAGCCGCGCACCGGCCAGTGTCTGAAACGGAATTTCGGTCCAGTTCAGATTGACGGCGCGGTGCACGATTCCGACGGAGTCGTCGATGATTCCGGGGGCGATCAGGCCGACCGCCTGCGGGGCGACGCGCGGAAAATTACTGATCAGGGCGTCGGCGAGCTGTTGCACCTGGTCGAGTACGGCATCCGCTGTGCCGTCGGGCGATACCGCGGTCGGGGCCCGGCGCACCCCGATCAGGTTGCCATCTGCGTCGACCAGGGCGCCCTTAATGTCGGTGCCGCCGATGTCGAACGCGAGCACGGGGGCGCCGGGCCCAAGTAGAGGGGTCATAAGGGGTCCGAAATTGATTGATACTGATCGAAAACGAGGCTTCTCAATCACTGTAGTCGTTGACAACACCGCGTCAACGCGCCTACTCTGAACTCACGGCAATTATGCAAACGACTTGCATAATGCTCACCACGACGTGAGAGAGATATCGCCATGGCACTGTCCGGACACCACGAACGTGAAATGCTCGCTTTTCGCCGCCGCAATTCCGCCGCCTGTATCGGCGCTCTGCGCGACCACGGCGTGCTCACGGTCAGTGAACTGGCCCGCATTACCGGCCTCTCCCGACCCACCGTCGAATCGATCGTCGCCGACTTCGAAACCCACGGCCTGGTCACGCACGAGCAGCAGGCGGCCACCGCTACCAAAGGCCGCCCGGCCCGCCGGGTCGCATTCAACGCCTCCGCCGGTTACGTCGCCGGCATAGATCTTGGGCTGCACCGCGTCACAGTGCTGATCAGCGACCTCGCCGGCACCATCGTCGGTACCGCGCTCCATGACATCGACACCGACATCACCGGATCCGAACTCATCAGCCTCGCCGCCGCGACCCTCAAACGGGCGCTCGCCAGACTTGACGCGACCCGGCTCGCCGCTGTCACGGTCTGCATTTCGGGCATAGTAGATGCCTCCGGCCGAGTCCTGCAGAGCAACGTGCTGCCCGAATGGAACGGACTCGGCCTGTCCGCGAGCCTCAGCCGGCAGTTGGCCTGCCCCGTCATCGTCGAAAATGACGTCAACATGGCCGCTCTCGGCGAGCTGCACGCCGGTGCGGCGCAGAACGCCGACGACGTCGTGTTCATCATGGTCGGGCACCGCGTGAGCGCCGCCATCATCCTCGGCGGAGCGCTGCACCGCGGCCGAAACTTTGCCGCCGGCGAGGTCGGCGACCTCGAATCCACCGGCTGGGGCTACCAAGACGTGCACGAGACGAGCGTGCTCGGCGCGTTTCTCGGACGTGACCCGGAAGAGGTCTTTGCCGCAGCACAGGCTGGTGACGCGGACGCCCTGCAGCTGGTCTCCCGGTTCGCGCACCGCATTATCCGCGGCATCGCCGTCGTCGGGCTGACCGTCGACCCCGACGTCATCGTGATCGGCGGCGGGCTCTCCGTCGGGCCAGTGCTGCTCGGTGTGCTGCAGGCCGAACTTGCCCGCCTGGTTACCCGCAGCACGCAGCCGCCGCTCGTCTCGTCGGCCCTCGGCCGCAACGGCGTCGCCCTCGGTGGCCTGGTGCGGTCCCTCGAAGTCCTCTCGGAACGCCTCTACGGCTCCACCGACATCACCGTGCCGCGGTTCAGTTTGCCCGCCATTGGCTCCATTCAAGCTGATGCCGCCGCGTCCGGAGTCGCGAATCCTGACGCCGCGGACTTCGGCACCAGTGCCGCCACGACTGAGCCGGGCGTGACTGGGCCGGCCGCAGCCGAGTCCGTCACCTTCGGTGCCCGCCTGGCAACCTACGCGGCCAGTGCAAACGCCACCGCCACCCACTCACTTTCCTGACCATCCATCACACACAGCAGGGGATTCCCATGAGAAAAATCACCAGACTGGCGCCACTGGCGCTCGTCGCCGCACTCGCTCTGACCTCGTGTTCGGCACCGGCAGCATCCGACGAAGCAGTCACTGAAGACTCGCAAGCATCGATCAGCTACGCCATCTGGGACGAGAACCAGGTTCCGGCACTCGAGGCGAACATCGCCGCGTTCAACGAGATCTATCCGAACATTGAAGTGAAGATCGACATCACTCCGTGGGCGCAGTACTGGACCAAGCTGCAGACCCAGGCCTCCGGCGACACCCTGCCCGACGTGTTCTGGATGAACGGCCCCAACTTTCAGCTCTACGCCGCCAACGACCAGCTCGAGCCGATGACCAACCTCATCGACGACGGCACCGTCGACCCGGCCAACTACGTCGAGGTGCTCAATGACCTCTACTCCTTCAATGATCAGCAGTACGGCATGCCCAAGGACTTCGACACGGTCGCCCTCTGGTATAACAAGGTGATTCTGGCCGAGGCCGGCGTTGACATTCCCGACGACACTTGGACCTGGGAAGACTTCGCCACCGCGGCAAAAACCGTGAGTGACACCCTCGCTGACCAGGGCATCTACGGCGTTGCGACCGGCCTGACCGGAGGCCAGGAAGGCTACTACAACACCATTTTGCAGGCGGGCGGCAGCATCCTCTCTGAAGATGGGACGACCAGCGGCTATGACGATCCGAAGACGATCAAGGGTCTGCAGTTCTGGGCCGATCTCATCGCTGACGGTTCGAGCCCGAGCCTGCAGCAGCTCTCCGACACCCCGCACAACGCCTGGTTCACCAGCAGCAAGACCGCATTCTTTTGGTCGGGCACCTGGAGCGTCGCCGAACTCGCCGCCGCGAGCAACACCCTCGACTTGAACGTCGCCCCGCTGCCGCAGGATGAGAAGCAGGCCACTGTCATTCACGGTCTCGCCAACGTCGTCTCGGCGGGCAGCGAGAACAAGTCGGCCGCGCAGGCCTTCCAGGCCTACCTCGGCACCGAAGAAGCGCAGACCCTGCAGGCCGAAATGGGAGCGGCCAACCCCGCCTTCATCGGTGCCGGCCAGGCCTTCCTCGACTCGGTCGAACACTTCGACCTTGAGGTCTTCATCGATGAAGCCGACAACTATGCCTACCCGTTCCCGGTCTCCAAGGACACCGCGGCCTGGACCACGATTGAGAACGAGCTGCTGCCGCAGGCATTCTCCGGCACCCGCACCGTCGAAGACGTTGCCAATGAGCTGGCCACCCGTATGAACAAAGCGCTGGCCGCAGAATGACCCTGCGCACCGGGAGCACGGTCGGCGAGAGCCGTGCTCCCGTCGACCGCCCGGTGCCTGTATCGGCAAGACCACCAAAGAAGCAGACAAGTTTCGATGGCTACTGGCCGTGGCTGTTCGTGCTGCCCACCCTGCTCGGCGTGCTCGGCTTCTACATCTGGCCGATAGTTCAGACCGGCTACCTGAGCTTCACCGAAACCGGCCCGTTCGGCGGTGAAGAATTCGTCGGACTCGACAATTACCAAACTATGCTTGCCGACGGCAATGTCGGTCAGGCGTTGATCAACACCCTGATCTACACGGTCATCGTGCTCGCGGGCATTCCGATCGCGCTGCTCATGGCCAACCTGGTCAACCAGCCAGGGCTGCGCTTCGCCTCCTTCTACCGTGTGCTGTTCTTCATGCCCTATATCGCCATGCCCACCGCGGTCGCCCTGGTCTGGCGCATGATTTACAACGGTGATTTCGGCATCCTGAACTGGATGCTCTCCCTCGTCGGAATCGACGGCCCGTACTGGACCTCCACCCCAGGCTTCGCGATTGTCTCGGTCGGCATCGTGGGCATGTGGGCCTCGCTCGGATTCGGCATCATCATTCTCGGCGCCGCGCTCAAAAACATCTCGCCCGAATATTATGAGGCGGCGCAGCTCGACGGCGCCACCACATGGAAACAGTTCACCTCGATCACCGTGCCACTCGTCACGCCGAGCCTGTTCTTCGTCACGATCATCTCGGTGATCAACGGGTTTCAGCTGTTCGATCTGCTCTACGCGATCATGGGCCAGTACAACCCGGCCCTTGTGCAAAGCCAGTCGCTCGTCTACATCTTCTACAACCAGGCCTTCATTCAAAACGACAAGGGCTATGCCGCCGCGATCGGCATGCTGATTCTCGTGGTGATCGGCATCGTCACCTTCTTTCAATTTCAAATGCAGAAGAAGTGGGTGAACTATGTCTAAAGAATCTTTGTCCCCGGCCCAACAGGGCACGAACAGCGTGCGCGCGCACGTGCTGCTCGGCGTGATCGGCTTCATCATGGTCTTTCCGTTCATCTGGCAGCTGATCATCTCGCTCTCCACCAACGACCAGGTGATGAGCGTGCCGCCCACCTTCTGGCCCGGCGAGCTGCAATGGGGCAACTTCGTTGACGTGTTCACCAAGCTGCCGTTCTTCGACCAGTTCGGCGTCTCGGTCGGCATCACCGTCATTCGCGTGATCGGCCAGGTCATGCTGTGCTCAATGGCCGGCTACGCCTTCGCCCGCATGCGTTTTCGCGGTCGCGGAATCTTTCTCGGTGTCATCCTCTCGATTCTCATGGTGCCGCCGCAGGTGTACCTGATTCCGCAGTTTCAGATCATCCAGAACCTCGGCCTGCTCAACACCATCCTCGGCATCGCGCTGCCCGGCATCTTCAGCGCCTTCGGCGTTTTTCTGATGCGGCAGATCTTTCTCGGGCTGCCGCTCGAACTCGAAGAAGCCGCCCGGCTCGATGGCGCCAACCCGTTCCAGATCTTCTACAAGATCATGCTGCCGCTCGCGACTCCCGGAATCAGCGCCCTCATCATCATCACCACCCTGTGGTCGTGGAACGATCTGCTCTGGCCGCTCGTCGTCACCACCTATGCCGAGAAAATGCCTCTTTCGGCTGGCCTCGCCACTCTGGTCGGCAGCATCACGACCGACTACCCGGTCATGATGGCCGCGAGCGTGCTCGCGATGGCGCCCGTGCTCATCCTCTTCATCATGCTGCAGCGCCGCGTCGTCGAGGGCCTCGCCTTCAGCGGCTCGAAGTAGTGCTCCTCTTATATATGTCAGGACTTCTCGTGAACATTGGCCTCATCGGCGCCGGCGGCATCACCCACGTGCACATTCCGGCCTGGCTCGCCCTCGGCGCCCGGGTTACCGTCTTCTCGCTCGAGGGCGCCGCCGCGGTCGCCGCGCAGTACGGCATTGACGCGGTCGACTCACTCGACGAGCTGCTCGAGCGCTGCGACGTCGTCGACATCTGCACCCCCACCCCCACGCACTATCGCCTGGCCGAGCGTGCCCTACGCGCCGGCAAGCACGTCATCTGCGAAAAACCGATTGCGCTCTGTGCAGCGGATGCCGACACCCTCGCCGAACTCGCCGCCTTCGTCGGTAAGCAGCTGCACCCGGCCCACGTCGTGCGCTATTTCGCCGAGTATGCCCTCGCCCACAAGGCGGTCGGAGCCGGAACCATCGGCGAGCCGGCCATTTTGCGCTTCAGTCGCATCGGCGAGTTTCCGGCCTGGGCCAGCTGGTTCGCCGACGAGGCGCAGTCCGGCGGAATCGTGCTGGACCAGATGATCCACGACCTCGACATCGCCCGCTGGATCGCCGGCGAGGTCATCGAGATCTACGCTGTCAAGCACGTGGCGAGCGGATGCGAGACCGCGCAGGTCGTGCTCACCCACGAAAGCGGCGCGCTCAGCTACGTCACGGGAGTCTGGGGCGCTCCCGGCACCACCTTCGCCACCTCGTTCTCGATCGCCGGCTCGAAGGGAGTGCTCAACCACGATTCTAAATCAGATGCCTCGCTCCGATTCGATCTCGGCGCCCCGTTACCGGGAGCTCACTCTCAGCGCCCGGACACGTCGCTCGGCGAAAGCCCGTACCTGACCGAACTGCGCGAGTTCGCCGCGGCCATCGAGGGTGGAGCCGCCCCGCGGGTCAGTCTCGGAGATGCCAGTCGCGCGGTGGAGCTCGCCGTCGCCGCGAACGAGTCGATCGCCTCCGGGCGCAGCGTGTCCGTCATTCGTCACGGGGTGTCGGCATGAGCGGTGCAGCCACCGACGGGCGAAATGTCGGCGCGCCGAGGACCTCGCCGGTAACCGACCAGGCCGCGCCACAGCTTCCACTTGTCGACGCTGAACGCCCACTGCGGGTCGCCCTCATGTCCTTCGCGCACGTGCACGCGGACGGCTACGCACGTCTGTTGCAGGCGATGCCGAACGTTGAACTGCGCGCCTCCGATCCCGACGGCGACAAAGAGCAGGGCGAGCGGCGCGGACTAGACCTCGCGAACGACCTCGGCCTGACCTACGTCGACAGCTACGCCGAACTGCTCGACTGGCAGCCCGACGCCGTCATCGTGACGAGCGAAAACACCCGGCACCGTACACTCGTCGAAGCGGCCGCAGGGGCCGGGGCCGCCGTATTGTGCGAGAAGCCGCTCGCGACCACTCTTGAGGATGCCCTCGCCATGCAGGCGGCCTGCGATGCGGCCGGCGTGAGTCTGATGACGGCCTACCCGGTGCGGTTCTCGCCAGCGTTCGCACAGCTGCGCGAACTCGTCAAAGCCGGCGGACTCGGCGCGCTGCTCGCGGCGACCGGCACCAACAACGGGCAGATTCCAATCGGCGATCGGGCGTGGTTCACGGACCCGGCGCTGTCCGGCGGCGGCGCCATGGTCGATCACATCGTGCACGTCGCCGACTTGCTCGACGCCCTCACCGGCCTCGCTCCCGAGCGCGTGCGAGCCGTGTCCAACCGCATTCTGCACGCCGAGAAGCCCGAGGTGCGCGCCGAAACCGGGGGGCTGGTGACTATTAGCTACACCGGTGGCTTCGTCGCGACGATCGACTGCTCGTGGAGCCAGCCCGACACCGCGCCGACCTGGGGCGGGCTGACCCTCCAGATCGTCGGCACGCAGGGCATTGCGGACATTGATCCGTTTGCGCAGCACGTGGGCGGCGTCGGGCCTGATGGTGCAGTGTTTCTGGGGTACGGCACTAACACCGACGAGCTGCTTCTGCACGAGTTTTTGCACGCGGTGCGCACGGGACGAGCGGGGCAGCCCGACGGGGCTGCTGGCATCCGCTCGCTGAAAATTGTGCTCGCTGCACAGGAGTCGGCGCGCACGGGTGAGGTTGTGTCCGTCAGGTAAACAACGCGACCGGGTTTACCTCGATAACTGAGATTACGTCATAAGCGCAGGATATGCCCGGCTGACGGGTAAAAAGTCGCCGGGTGAAAGCAGGTACCAGTTCCGCAACCCGAGTCGGAGGCTACATGTCCGTTCAGTCCGCCCTTGAACGGCGGCAACCCTCGCCCGAAGCCAGCGGCACGGGCGGCAAGTCCGCCACCCGCACCTTTCGTAGCGACATCGAGGGCCTGTGCGAGATCGCCGTGATAGTCGTCATTTTCGATCACCTGATCGGCTGGCCGTCCGGCGGATTCATCGGCGTCGACATCTTCTTTGTCAGCTCGGGCTTTCACATCACGAGCCTGCTGCTCAAGGAACACGCCCGCACGGGCCGCATCTCGCTCGTCGATTTCTACCGCCGTCGGGTCCGCCGCATCCTGCCGGTGTCGCTGCTCGTGCTCGTCGTCACGGTGGCCATCGGCTACCCTGCTGCTACCGAGTGCCCGCGCTCTCAGCACCCTCCGGGATGGCGTCTCCTCGTCACTTTTCGTGGCTAACTGGCACTTTGCCGCCGGAGGCACCGACTACCTGCAGGCGACCAACGCTGTGTCCCCGCTGCAGCACTACTGGTCGCTCGCCATGGAAGAACAGTTCTACTTCTTCTGGCCGTTTGTGATCATCGTTATCCTCACCCTGGCCGACCGTCGCACACTGAACGCCCGCGCCCTAATCACGACCGTGGCCGTCAGCACCGGCTTCATCACCCTCGGCTTTCTGGCCTGGAGCTTCTTCGAAACCTTCACGAGCAGCGCCATCGCCTACTTCTCTACCGGCGCCCGCGCCTGGGAACTCGGCATCGGGGCCCTCCTCGCTGCCTCAGCCCCCGGCATTGCCAAATTACTGGCGACACTGCGCCCCGTGCTGGCCTGGCTCGGCCTCGCCCTCATCGTGGTCAGCCTCGTGTTGATCAGCCGAGACTCACCGTTCCCTGCCCCATGGGCTCTGCTGCCCGTCGCGGGAAGCACCCTCATCCTCGCTGCCGACATTGGATCCTCCGAACAGCGCCTGCTCTTTCCCCTCACCAATCCAGTGAGCCGCTACATCGGCAAGATCTCTTACTCCCTCTATCTCTGGCACTTTCCGGTGGTTATTCTGCTCGCCACAGTCTTCGCGACCAACTCGCCGCGCTACCTACCGCTTGCCCTCATGCTCATGGTCGCCCTCTCGGTGTTCTCCTTCCACTTCGTCGAAGATCCCATTCGGCACTCGCTCTGGCTTGAAAGTCGGCAAACCCGTCAGCGAGAACGGATGCGCCGCCCCGATACCCAGCACCGCTCCGGCATCACCCCGGCCAAGGCCTGGATCGGCGCCCTCGTTGCTGTCACCCTCGTCGCTATCACCCTCGTCGCTGTCACCCCCGTCATCGTCTCGATCTTCTTCGTTGCGTTGAAGTCCCGCACGTCCGAACCGTGCGCCGATGCCGCGCCGATCGGTGCGAACGTCAATCTGGGTGTGGAAGCTCCCACCGAACCCGCCACCGAAACCGCCACCGAACCCGCCACCCTGCAGGCCACCCTGCAGGCCACTCGGCAGGCTGCCATCACCGCGGCGCTGGCGAATACGGCCTGGCCCGAGGCGACGCCTGCGTTCGACGCGCTCGGTGACCATTCCGGCGCGCCGGAATGGGTCGACGACAACTGCCTCTCGCTGAGCGAGAAGAACGCCGCCAGATGTGTCTACGGCGACCCAGCCGCGACCCAGCCGCGACCCAGCCGCGGCCCAAACCGCGGTGCTGCTCGGCGATTCCATGGTGATCAGCTACATGCCGGCCATTCGCGCCGCGCTCGAACCGCTCGGCGACAACGTGCAGTCGCTCACCATGTTCTCCTGCCCGGCTGTGACATTTCGGTCGCTGCCACGAGCGCCTCCGATGCGTCCGCCGCCAAGTGCGACGACCACCACGCCTGGGTCTACGCCAAGATCGCTCGTCTGTCGCCCGACCCCGTGCTCATGTCGAGCCTCGCCGGACCCCTCGTGCGCCTCGCCAGCGGCAACGAGGAATCCGAAGCCCTCACTGAGTGGCAGAGCGCTACGGCCGCCACGATCACTGCGCTGCAGGAGTCAACCAAGCACGTCGCTATACTCTCACCGCCGCCGGCCAGCACTTCGTGCGCGAGGCGAGCACTCAGCTCGGCCCGCTGCTCGCCGCGGCCCTGTTCCCGCCCGTGGCCTAGTGCGGCCGCGCCAGGTCGCGCCGCCCGTGGCCGCGCTCGATATCGGGCGCCGCGCCACGGTGACCGGCATAGCGTTGACCGGCATAGCGGTGACCGGTGTAGCGGCTGCCCGGATCGGGCGCGCTCATCCGCAGTGCGCGTGATGGGGCGCTCGCCTCGGTAGCCCCGCGTTCGCGCGACGGAACGCTGCACGCGCGAGCGGATGGTGCTACCGCGAACCAGTCGCGCCAGCAAGCCTTGGCACCGTATGCAGCAAAATACCGCGCTATCGAGCGTACGGAGCCGTTCAGTGCTCGCGCGGCCGAAACTCGCGCGGCCAGTCGCTCGCGCGAATGCGCTTGATCTCCTTGACCGCGCCGATCGTTCCCCACTCGTCCCGGCCGAGCCGCGACAACGGTCGCAACTTCTCAACGAGCGGATGCCCGCCATCCAGCATCGCAGACGACACCGCGACGTGCGTCACCTCGCCGAAGACGAGCGTGCAATCGCCCAGTTCGAGCGTGGAGTGCAGTCGGCACTCGATCGCCGCGGGGGACTCGGCCACCCGCATCGATGAAACGGTCAGGCTCGGCTCGCGGGTCAGCCCGGCGCGGTCGAACTCGCTCTCCGCCGGCCCGAAGTCGGTCCCGGTCGCATTCACTTCCTCGAACAGCGATTCCGGCGTGAAATTCACCACGAAGTCCCCGGTCTCAAGGATATTGCGCACGGTGTCCTTGACGCCCACCGAGGTGAATTGCACGATCGGCGGCGAAACGGATGCCACGGTGAAGAATGAATGCGGCGCCAGGTTGTCGACCCCGTCTGCCGAATGGCTCGACACCCAGGCAATCGGCCGCGGAACCACGAGAGAGTTCAGCAGGCGGTAGAAGTCGCGGCGGGCAAGGTCTCGGGGATCGAAGTCAGTACGCACTCGCTCAGGCTAACAACTCGCCCGCATCCCCGGCCCCGCTCACACCGACCGGCCCCTCTACGATCGATAGAGTGGCCTGATGCCTATCCTTCCCCGTCTGGTGGCCTTCGACCTCGACGATACCCTCGCGCCGTCCAAGTCAGCGCTCGACCCGTCCATGATCGAACTGCTGGTGAAGCTGCTCGGCGTCACCGAGGTTTGCGTCATCTCCGGTGGTCAGTTCGGCCAGTTCCAGGCGCAAATCATCGACAACCTGCCCGAGATCAGCCCCGATCTACTCGCCCGGCTGCACCTGCTGCCCACCTGCGGCACCCAGTACTACCGCAGCGGCCCCCAGGGCTGGACGCAGGTCTACGCCGAAAACCTGACCGACGAGCAGAAGACCCGGGCCCAGGGCGCCGTCGAACAGACCGCGCGCAGCCTCGGTTACTGGGAGAGCGACACCTGGGGCCCCATCCTCGAAGACCGCGGCTCGCAGATCACCTTCTCCGCGCTCGGCCAGGCCGCCCCGGTTGCCGCCAAGATCGCCTGGGACCCGACCGGGGAGAAGAAGAACACCCTGCGGGAGGCCGTGCAGACCCTGCTGCCCGACCTTGAGGTGCGTTCGGGTGGGTCGACTTCCGTTGATATCACCCGGCAGGGCATCGACAAGGCCTACGGAATGAAGCGGCTGGCCACCCTCACCGGGGTCGACCTCGACGACATGCTGTTCGTCGGCGATCGCCTCGACGAGAACGGCAATGACTATCCGGTCAAGGTTCTCGGCGTCGAGTGTATCGCCGTCGCAGGCTGGCCCGACACCGTCGCCCTGCTCGAAGACCTCATTCCCCGCTACGCCGCCGTCTGACCGCCCCCGGTAGTGGCCGGGGCGGTCAACCTTCCGCCTGCTCGCCCCGTGGCTAATTCAGGAAGACTGATGCAGGTAGATGCCGCGGCCGCCGAAATACGCGGGGCGCCACCCCCGTCCCGGCAGATTTCCTGAATTAGCCACGGGGGCTGCTCATCAACCGCGGCCACGAGGTCGTTACCGCAGTAGCTTTGCCCCGATTCACGGCCTCTCCCGTTGGAGCAGACCGTTTTGGCCGGGCTGACCGCCCCTGCAACCCGACCCGAGATTCCATCCTGAGTTTTTCTCGTGTACATTTCGTCTGTGAAAGAGATACAGGCCACCGAAAACCGTGAGTGGATCGACTTCGCCAAGGGCGCGGCGATCATCCTCGTCGTGCTCTACCATTCGGCGTTGTTTCTCAACGATCTCGGCCTGGCCGGCAGCACCCCGCGGCTGCGCCTGGTGCTCAGCTACTTTCCTATGCCGGTCTTCTTTTTTATCGCGGGCCTCACCGCCCGGCGCATGCTTACCTGGAACCTACACGACCTGTGGCGGCGCCGGCTGCTCACTCTGGTCTACCTGTACCTGCTCTGGTCGATCATTCGCGTGCTGTTCTACCTCGTCGTGCCGCACCTGCGCGGAACCGAACGTTCCCCGACCGACTTGCTCAACATTGCCCTCCTGCCAGTCTGGCCGACCAGCAGCTACTGGTTCATCTGGGCCCTCGCCGTCTTCACCCTGCTCGCCTGGCTGCTGCGCAAATTGCCGATCAGCGTGCAGGTCGCCCTCGCCGCGCTGGTCGCCGCAGCGTCCACGACACCAAACCTGCTCGACCTCGACAATGTCGGCTGGGACCGAGTCACCGCCAACTTCATCTTCTTCATCGTCGCGGTCTATTTTTCGCACACCGTGTACCGGCTGGCCGCGCGGGTGCGGGTCTGGCACGCCATCGTGCTGGTTGCGGTCTATCTCGGTCTGGCTGTGCTCCTCGTGCCGTTCCACCTCTCTCGCTTGCCCGGCCTGATCCTGCTCGAAAGCGCCGTCGCCGTGGCCATGGGTGTCGCCCTGGCCACCCTGTTGGTGCGCGTGAAATGGCTGAATTTCATGAACACGCTTGGCCAGTACAGCTTTCAGATCTACCTGCTGCACCTGTTTGTCGTGGCCACCGCCCTCGCCCTGCTCGCCCCGATCGCCGAGGCAGCCTGGCTGGAATGCGCGGCCAACGCCCTGCCGTTTCTGCTCGCCGCCATCGTGCTCGTCGGCTCGGTCTACCTCGCCAAGCTCCTGCGCCGGTTCTCATTCCTTTGGGTGAGCCCGTTCCGCAAGCGGCAGACCAAATCGGTCTCGCGTCGCGCTCGGTTGAACGGAGACCTGCTGTGACGCCCACCCGCACCGCGCTGGTCGCGGCATCCGTTGGTCTGCTCTTGAGCGGATGCTCAGCCACGCCGATCACGCCCGACCGGTCCTCGCAACCCGGCCCGGTCGTGGTGGAGCACGACCTGCAGTACGGCACGGCCCAGGGGGAGGATCTGATGTTGAACGCCTGCCTGCCCGAGGAGAAGCCCCAGCGTGCCCCGGCCGTTATTCTCATCCACGGCGGCGGATTCGACAGCGGCAGCAAGGATTTTGGCGGCATGACCGCCCTGTGTGAGGAGCTGGCCG
Source organism: Cryobacterium sp. Y50 (assembly GCF_002929805.1). GTDB lineage: Bacteria > Actinomycetota > Actinomycetes > Actinomycetales > Microbacteriaceae > Cryobacterium. Next base: position 78,352 of record NZ_PJJM01000095.1, read on the forward strand.
GCAGCGGCGTCGCCGCCTTCGCAGTGGATTACCGGCTCGCCCCGAAGTTCGCCTTTCCGGCGCAGGTGAACGATGTCACCGATGCGCTCGAGTGGCTGCGTGATCCGCAGCGAGTCAGGGAATTCAACATCGACCCCGAGCGCATCGGGTTGCTCGGCAGCTCGGCCGGGGCGATCATCGCTTCGTCTATCGCAACCAACGGCTCCGGCAGCCTCACCGAGGGCGACCGGGTTGCCGCTGTCGTAGCACTGTCGCCGGCGGTTGACCTCACCGAGACGGGCCTCAGGCTTGGTCGTCCGTCGAGGCTGGCCGTCGGCTCGATCCTGCAATACCTCGGTTGCAACGACTTCACCTATTGCCCCAACTCGCGCACAGCTTCGCCGCTGTACTCCGTCGACAAGACCGATCCACCGTTTTACATCACTATCTCAAAGAAAGAACTGGTTCCGGTGCAACAAGCCGAGGCTATGGAGGTCGCACTCACGGCCGTCGGCGTTCCCGTCACCCTCGACGTGAAACCCGGTGAACGACACGCTTTGGAGCTACTCGACGAGGCCACTCGAGCGAGTATTCGTCAGTTTTTGATCGACAATCTTGTGAACAGCTCAAAACGAGCTGATTAAATTCTCAATACTGGCAGTCCAAAAGTGAGGATTTTTATGCCAACATAGGTTTCTGTCGTCGTGCACCCGAAGTGCGACGCATTAATCACGCGGAGAGAAGCACGCATGGAACTGAAGCGTCTGGCTCATATTCTACGAAAGCGATGGATTCTCATCGTGGCTTTCACTCTGCTGGGCGTCGTCGGTGGGGCCGCAGCCGCGTTGCTCACCCCCGTGCAATACCAGGCCTCGACCCGGGTCTTCGTAGCCGCGCAGATTCAGATCGGATCCACCCCCGGCGACCTGGTGCAGGGCAACAACTTTGTCGTTCAGAAGCTGCCGTACTACCTCGACGTGGCGACCAGCCCGCGCGTGCTCGATCCGGTGATCACGAGCCTGGGCCTCGACGAGACCGCCGCCAACCTGGCTGAGCGGGTCACCGCCACTACCCAGCCTGGTTCGGCCGTCATCGAAATCATTGCCCTCGCTGCGACAGCGGATGCCGCGCAGCAGCTTGCCGAGGCCGTGTCGGAAAGCTTCACCGACGTGGTCATCAACCAGTTGGAAACCCCGGCGGACGGCGGAACCAGCCCCGTCACGGTCGGTGTCCTCGACCCCGCGGTGGTGCCGGACAACCCTGCACTGCCCCAGCTCTACCTCAACCTCGCTGTCGGCCTACTCATCGGCCTGTTGGTCGGTCTGGTGACCGCGTTCCTGATCGGACTCCTTGATCGTCGCATCTACAACCGCGACGACATCGAACGCCTCACGGCAGTTTCCATTCTCGGCGGCATCCCCTTTGAAGCACACGCCAACCCGATCATCACCCCCGACGGCCCGGCCACCGCACGCGCCGAGGCGTTCCGGGTGCTGCGCACCAACCTCGAGTTCGCCGACGCCGATACCAGTCGGCGCAGTCTGGTCATGACGTCGTCCGTCACGGGTGAGGGCAAGACCACCACCCTGGTCAACCTTGCCATCGTTCTGGCCGAGAGCGGCGCGACCGTCGCCGTGATCGACGCCGACCTGCGCACGCCCCGGCTGGCCGACTACCTCGGCCTTGATCCCGACCGTGGCCTGACCGACGTGCTGGTCGGGGATCTGCAACTCAAGGACTCCCTGCAATCGTGGGGCACGCTGCATCCGCTCACCGTGCTCTCCTCCGGCAAGATCCCCACCAACCCGAGCGAACTGCTCGGTTCGACGGCCATGGGCACCGTGCTCGACGTGCTTAGCAGCAGCTACGACTATGTACTCATCGATGCCCCGCCAGTACTCGCGGTCACCGACGCCGCTGTGCTCAGCCGCTGGACCGGTGGCACCGTGCTCGTGGTCGGCGCCAACCGGGTGCGCGAGGCCGAGTTGCTCGGCGCGTTCGACGCCCTCGAAGCCGTCGGCACGACGCCGCTCGGCGTCGTGCTTGCCATGGTCCCCACCCGCGGCCCCGACGCGCTCGTGCGTGACGGTGGATTCGCGGTCTCGACGCGCCCGCCCTTGCGGCCGAGCCGATCCGCTGCCGCCACGACCGCGGTCGATCGTGGCCCGACGCCTGTCGATAGGGAGACGTCCGCGACCGACAACCCGATCCAAACCCGCGTCACTTGGTAATTCAGCCGCACCTGTTCAGCTTCGCTGATCGGCAGGTTCGCCGCCCGAATAGGGCACGTTCGATGACGCACGTTTGAAACCGTCCCACCCAGGCTGTACCCGAAGGGAGCCTCAGTGTCCGTGCACTCGTCATACCCGATCGATCCGCTGCCGCCCACGCAACGGAAGCTTCTGCTCGTCGCCTCGACCGGCGGCCACCTTGCCCAGCTCGTTCGCCTCGCCCCCGGACTCGGCGCCTCGCCGAGCTCGCTCTGGGTCACCTTTGACTCCATGCAAAGCCGATCCCTGCTGGCCGGTCAGCGCCGCATCCATGTGCCCTATGTACGCCCGCGCGACTACCTCGGCATGATGCGCGCGGCCAAAATCGTACGGCGCGTGCTCAAGCACGAATCTTTCGACGGAGCTGTGAGCACGGGGGCCGGTCTGGCTGTCGCGGCATTGCCCCAGGCCGCGATCAGCGGCGTGCCGAGTCTTTACATCGAGAGCGTCTCGCGAGTGGAAGGTCCTTCGCTCAGCGGACGGATGCTCGCCGCCAGCCGTCTGGTCAGCGTGCGCACCCAGCATCCGGCCTGGGCGACGGAGCGGTGGAGAACGTACCCGAGTGTGCTCTCCACCTACCACGCGCTGGTCAAACACGCGCCGGACCGTCCCAGTCTGTTCGTGACCCTCGGCACCATCGAGGGGTATCGGTTCGATTCCCTCGTCGATGCCGTACTCGCGAGCGGCTTCGCCGACGAACGCACCGTCTGGCAGCTGGGGTTCACCACCGACCGCACCGACGTTCCCGGGCAGGTACACCAGATGATGCCAACCGCGATGTTCGTCGATGCCGCCCTCACGGCCGACGTCGTGATCACTCACGCCGGTGTCGGCACCTTCATGGGGCTGCTCGAGCTGGGTGTCTTTCCGGTGATCGTGACCCGCCGCAAGCACCGCGGCGAACACGTGGACGACCATCAGATGCAGATCGCCGAACTCGCCGAATGCCTTGGAGTCGCACGGGCCGTTGACGCGCCGGACCTGACGGCAGACGTCATCCGCTTCGCTGCCGGTCGCGCTATCGACACCGGCGTGCGCGTTCCGCTGACCGCCGAATGATGAGCGCCACTACGTCAGTCGAGCGGATGCCGCGGGAAATTTTCGTACCGGCCCGCGGACAGTACGACAATATCGGTGACATTCTGCTGCGCCGGCAGCTGCTCGACTGGTTACGCCCCAACGGCCCGCTGCACGTCTATGTCGGCGAAGCCCCCGAAGGCTACGCCGAAGGACTCGCTCTAACGCCGGACGATGTGCAGTACCGGTCCTTTCGTGCCTGGTACACGGCGGCACTTTGCAGCGCCGCCCGCGGCCGGGCATCGTATGTGTTCAAGCCGGGAGAAATTCAGCTGACCCTGATCGGTATGAAGGAGCACCTCGCCATGCTGCCGGTACTCGCGCTCGTGCGCGCCCGACACGGCCGGGTGGCCCGGGTAGGCGTGGGCAGCCGCAATTTTGCACCGCTGCCGCGCGCGCTGATGGGTCCATCCATTGCGCTGTCCAATCTGTCGCTCTGGCGCGATGCCGCTACCGCGGGATATCTCGGGCAGGGCCGTATCATGCCCGACCTCGCCTTTGCGAGCGACGGACGAACAGAGAAGCGTGATCTGGCCGACGAGGTTCGTGACGTGCTGGTCGTCTCCATGCGCTTTGATCTGGACTATCCGAACGCCGAGTGGCTCGCCGGGGTACGCGCCGTGGCGGCCGACAACGGCCTCATGATCTGGTGCGTGACCCAGGTTCTGCGCGACGATGACAGGTGCGGCCAACTCGCGGCCGACCTCGACGGGTATGCCCTGCGCTGGAATGGCACCGGCCACGACGAGCAGGAGCAGCGCCTGCGCGACCTCTACCGACGGGCGGCGCTCGCCGTGAGCGACCGGCTGCACGTGCTCGTCGGCGCGCTCACTGAGGGAGCGGTTCCGGCCGCGCTCCTGGTCAGCGGCAAATCTGACAAGATCGCCCGGCATTTCGCCGCGGCCGGCCTGCACGACGTCAGCATTGACAGCGCAGGACTTCGCGGCAGCCAGATTCGGGATCGGTTGCAGAACCTGCTCGGCCGGCGCGCCCCCATTCTGGCCGGCCTGGCCGAAGCGCAGACCGAATTACAAACCGTGCGTCGCCTACTCGACCAGGTGCTGAGCATCGAAAGCGTGCGGTGAGCATCAACGAAGCGGCCGACCTCCAGCCGGTCGCGATCGAACCGATCGACCTCGAGCAGGCTGATCTCGAGCAGGCCGCGTTTGAGCCCGTCCCGATCGAGTCGAGCGGAACCGAATCAAGTGACGCCGAGTCAATCGACACCGAACCGATCATCGGAGCGGCGCTCACGATCAACCACCTCAACGTTGACCCGCTCAATGCCGCTCCGGTTGCCGCCCAGCGGCACGTATCCCGGCGCACGGCCGAACGTTTCATCGCCGTGCACGTTGGACGCAGCGGTGAGGTCGCCGGCGGCATGAGTCAGGTGGTCAATGGCTATCTGGCGCATTCCTTCGTCGACTTCGACCTGCGTATGGTGCCCTCACGGGACGGCAGCGGCGGGCTGCGCGCGGCCGGGGTTGCGGCATCCGCTTTCTTGAAGCTGCTGCGGCTGGCCAATCCGAAGCGCACCGTCGTCGTCGCGCACCTGTCCCAGGGCGGATCCTTCGCGCGGGAAGGCGCGCTGCTCGCCTTGGCCCACGTGCGCGGTTTCGCGACCGTGGCGCAGCTGCACGGCAGTTCGTTTGCCGACTTCGCCCGCAAGCGCCCCCGTTTGGTGGGGAGCGTGCTGCGCTGCGCCGACGTGGTGCTGACCCTGTCGGCGCAATCGCACACCGCCGCGTCGGAGTTCGTGCCGGGGGAGCGGGTCGTACTCGTGCCGAACGCAGTCGCCGACGGTATCGTGCGGCAGATCGAGAACGTCGTCGTGTTCGGCGGTGCGGTCAGCAAACGCAAGGGCGTCGATATACTCGTGGCGGCGTGGAAACGGCTCGCGCCGCAGCATCCGCTCTGGAAATTGGTCATTGCCGGGCCGATCGCCGACCAGCCCACTGAGCCGCTGGCTGGGGCGCAATTCGTCGGCCCGCTCAGCCATGCTGCCCTGATGGAGATGCTCGAGCGCTCCGCGATCGCGGTGATGCCCTCCCGCGACGAGGCGATGCCCATGTTCATTCTCGAGGCGATGGCCCGCACCAACTGTGTCGTGGCGACCAGCGTGGGTGGGGTGCCGGCCGTACTGGCCGGTGGGGTCGGCGTGCTCGTGGAGCCCGGCGACGTCGACGCGCTCGAGGCGGCCCTGCACCGGGCGATGACGGATGCCCCCTGGCGCGCCAAAAAGGCGGATCTGGCCAGATCCGCCTTTGAGACTACCTATTCGGCTGCCGCGGTCTTTCCGCGCATCGAGCGCAGCTGGACCACTGCACTCGACCGACGATCAAACCGGGTGGCTAAGAAGTACAGGCCAGGTTCGAGAACCCGGACCCAGCAGCCGTGACGGTGTTGGAGCAGTAGACTTTGGTGCCGCTGGCACCCTTGCTGCCCTGTTCGTGAATGAAGAAGCCGAAGCCCGCGGCGTTGACCGGAACGGTGTTATCGAAGAACACGTTGCGCAGGCCCCAGCCGGCAACGCTTCCGTTGACCGCGAAGCCGTGCATGGTGCTGTTGGTGCCCTCGTTATGGTAGATCTGCCAGTCGTTGCCCTTGACTTTGACCCATTCCGCGGCGCGTGGCATTGCGTTGGCGCCGTTGATGACGTTGTCGCGAATGATTCCGTTCGAGGTTCCCTCCTTGACCTCGATCGGCTGGGCGCCGGTGAGACTGATGTTGTTGGCCATCAGGAGTGTGCGGTCAGTGCGGTCGGGCAGGCAGTTCGTCTGGGCGCACCAGTTGGCGTCGGAGGTTCCGATGTAGATGCCCTCACCGTAGAACGGGTCGCGCTTGCCGGTGTTGCGGATGGTATTGCCGACGACTTTGCTGTCGGTGGTGAAAGCCCGTAGGTGGATGCCTTCATAGCCGATGTTGTCAACCAGGGTATCGGCGATGGTGACGTTCTTGCTGCGGATCACGCTGATGCCCTTGAGACTGTTGGTGACGGTCATTCCGGCGACCACGAGGTTCGAGGAGTTGGAGACCTGAATGCCGTGGTTGTTTTGGATACTGCCGACGTTGACCACGGCGGTGCGCGGTCCACAGACCCAGATCGGGTTGCTGGCTGTTCCGTTGACGGTCATGTTGATCTGGGCGTTGTAGGTTCCGGGGGCCATTTTGATGACGGTGCCGGGCTGCGCCTGGGCCGAGGCGGTCATGAGCTCTTTGGCAGTCGTCACGGTGACGGTCGCGGCCGGGCAATTGGCGTAGCGGTGGGTGCTGATCGGGGCCGGGGTGGGCGCGGTGCTCGGCACGGCCGACACGACGAATGCGTCGATAATGCTGCTGGTGCCAGTGGAGCGGGCATCCTTCTGGCCGGTGCGGGATACCGTGATGGTGTGGGTGCCGGCGGAGAGGCTCGTCGTGCTGTAAGCAGCGTGCTTGTAGGCCGTGCTAGCGGAGTAGCCGTTGACCGTGGCGACGACCTGGCCGTCAATGGCGACGTTGCTCGTGCCGGAGCTGCTGGTCAGACGGGTAATGAACGCGACGCTGGTGCCCTGAAAGGTAAAGGAAGCGCTGCTCGAGGTGGTCGAGAACCTAACCGAACCGCCGGAGTCGTTGCTGGAGCCGGAGGTGCGCCAGGTGCCGGCGTACTTGACCTGTGCGGAGGCGCTGTCGATCACCGTGGTGCCGGCGGGTACTGTTGCGGCGGAGGCCGCAGCGGCGGGAATCATGGCACTGAGCGGAACCAACGCGGCGATGGCGACGGCGGCGATGGTGGCATGTCGGGTGAAGCGGGGGAACAACATGGTGAACCTTCCGGATATTCTTGGACTTGGTGGCTACGTCCGTGAACCTGGGGGTTTTCGACGCACATGATCTGCGTGATGCTCGGCGGTGAATGCCGTGCTCACGTCGTCAATTAGCGTCTGAACTGCTGCACGTTACCCGTGTGCAAATGGGTTTGTGGGCACGCATTAAGCGGATGCAGGGGCCTCCTCGCGTGCGGGCGTGCGCGAGAGCAACTGCGCTCGTGTCGACGGTCGGTCGCTGTGAAACTGAGCGAGTCTCTTGATTTGGTCCTGACCAGTGCTAATGCTCGTTGTGGGCGTAGTTGCCGACTCGACGGGAAGGAGGCAGCGGGGTGGCCGGCGTGCGACATTCGTCATTCCTGTGAAAGTGCCTAGAGTGGTTTTTGAACTCTTGAATTTCTATCACCCGACTTTTTCCCGCGAAGCTCGGCCGCGCAGCTGTACTGCTGGCGCGACCGACAAATGCTGGCGCTCAGCGATTCAGGCGGCGTCCTGCTCGGCCGCGAGGCGCAGTACGCGACGGTGCAGCCCGACACTCACCTTGGCCGTGGCGGCCAGCACGAGACGCTTCCAATCGCGGCGGCGCGCGGCGAGCAGCACGAGCCGCCAGGTCAGCCGCGAGCGCAGTTCGGCCACGATCTCGTCGCGCTCCTCGGTGTCGTATGCACCGCTCAGGGCGTCTTTCAACCCGGACAGCAGCACGTAGCGCAGCCGAAAGTAGCCGTACGAGTTGGAGCCGATGATGCGGGTGTCGAGGGTGATTGCTGCAGTGGTGACGGCCTGCTCGACCAGCAGCAGCGATTCGGCCCGGCGCGACCCGGAGCGGATGATCGACCCGCCGCGCGCGACATAGGAGTAGAGCGTGTCGCTGATCGCGGCGACCCGATCGGACGCAGCGAGCAGCTGCGCGACCATGGCGAGGTCGGAGTGCACCCGGGCCGGCGTGAACTCGATCTCGCTGGCGAGAGCACGTCGGAACAGCTTGTTCCAGAGATGCCCGGTGATGCCGCCGTCGAGCAGCAGCGCAAATGCCGCCGCACCGGTGATCGGCCGCAGCAGAACGGGCGAGGCCAGGGCGCGTCGCTGGCTGGGATTGACGTATTCCGCGCCGCAGACCACCACGTCGGCGCCGGTCGACCGGGCCGCCGCCACGAGCTTCTCTAGTGCGGAGTCGGCCCACGCATCGTCACAATCGACGAACCAGAGAAACTCACCTCGGCTTTCGGTGACCGCCCGGCTCCGGGCGAGCGCGACCCCGCCATTGCGTTCCTGCTGAAAGAAATGAACGGATGCGTGCGCGCCGGCCACCCGCGCACCGATCGCGGCCGTCGCATCCGTTGAGCCGTCGTCGACCACGATGATTTCAATGCCAGGCAGTGTCTGGCGCAGTAGCCGCTCGATCGCACCTTCCAGAAACTCGGCGGCGTTGTAGGCCGGAACGATGACGCTCACGATCGGTGAGCCAACCCCGCTCATTCGGTCAGCTTTCGAATCGAGTGGGTCAACTCCGAAAGCGAAGCCCTGGCCTCGACCACGTGCCGCAGAATCGGTTCGCGGCGGCTGATCACATCGCGGGCGCGACGCTCGAGCGCCGCGGCGTCTGGCATGGTCCAGGCGATCGTGGTGCCCTTGATGCCGACCGCATCGAGCGTGCGCGCAGCCTTCGAGTGACCGGCGTCGGCGATCACGAGCGGCAGGGCGCCCTCGGTCAGTCCGATAACCGCTGCGTGCAGCCGGTCGGTCACCACGAGCAGCGCCCGCTGGTAGACCTCCCGCAGCTTCACTTCCTGCTCGGCATGGTCCGGTCCATCCCAAACCAGAGCCGTTCCGCCGAGCTTGATCGCGAGTTCCTCGGCCAGCGGTCCGTCGCGTTCAATCTGGGAGACCGCGACGATCTGCAGCCCTAAGGCGCCGGCCAGGCCGCGCATGGCCTGAATCCACTCGGAATCCGGGCGTCGCCCGTTGTAGCGCACCGAAACGGCGAGCAGCGGCCGAGCAGCGGCCTCGGCGAGCAGGTCGGCATCCGCTGCCCCCGTGGCGAAGGCCCAATCGGGAGCGACACGGCCGAGCCCCATCGCTCCCAGGCTGTAGTTGTCACGCCAAGCCACGAGATCGCACAAATGCAGGGTCGCGGCCACCGGAATGCGCCACTTCGTGTTCTGCCGCACGCCGAACCCGGTGTGCACGGCGTGCCCGCCGCGCAGCCGGTTGAGGGCGAGGTGCGGAGCAAGGCGCAGATAGCGCAGCGCGTAGGCGCGTTGCAGCTCCATTTCCCCCGCATTGAAGGCATAAACGGATGCTTCCCGCAGCGTCGACCGTGAAATCTCGCGTCGCCATTCGGTGCTCGTGCGAAACAGCCGATCGGCGTCGTGCAGACCGAGTCCGCTCAGGTAGGAGTCAGCTCGGGATCCGACAAACACCTGCAGCTCGCCGGCCTCCCGCAGGGCACCGAGGAAGGCCCGGCGCAGCACGGTGTCTCCGACATTATCGATCTGGCCCAGGGCCGAGGCGAAGATTCTCATGCGCGCTCCAGCGTCGAAATGAGCACTCGCTCCAGGTCGGTGCCGCTCGATTGCTCGGAGAAGTGGGCTAGCCACGGCTCGATGTGGTCGAGCGAAAGCTCGGCCGCGCGCAGAATGGCGTCCGCGAGGTCCGCGGGCCTCGCGGACAACGCGAGTTCGCCCGTGATACCGGGCACAATCGCATCCGCTACGCCGAGCGCCCCCGATACGGCTACCGAGGGATACCCGGCCGCGGCGGCCTCGACCAGTACGTTGCCGAAACCCTCCCGGCTCGACGTGAGCAGGGCCACGGCGTTGTCGCCGAACTCGTCGAACCAGGTCTCGACCCAGCCGCGGTGGTGAAAGATCACGTCGGCCTGTCGGGCTGCGGCCTGCACATCGTCGAGCAGCGGACCACCGCCGAACGACACGACCTCAACGGCTACGCCCCGCCTGGCCAGTTCGGCCGCCGCCGCAATGGCCAGCAACGGACGTTTTTGTTCGACTAGCCGGCAGGCCAGCACGATCTGGATTCCGTTGGCTGCCCCGGGCTGCCGCGTCGAGGGCGCCACGATCGTAGCGGTGCTGGTCAGGTCGGCACCGCTCTCGGTCACGGCTCCGCTCTCGGCTACGCGGGCGTACACACTCGCCCGGCCCGGCCCGCGCGGTGTTCCGCGCAGCTTCGCAGTCGCAGGGTTGGCGACGACCGTGATGCGGTCTCCGCGCACCCCGAACGCCGACACCAACTCAGCGGCGACCGGATGCGAGATGGCGATGACATGGTCAGCCCACCGATACATCCGCTTGGCGATGCCTATCTTGACCCGGTGGGCGAAGCTCGATCCGGGCAGGCCGAGCGAGACCAGATTACGTTCGCTTACGAGCACCCGGGGCCGCACGCGCGCCGGCAGCAGGCGGGCCGCGGTCAGCAGTACGAGGTTGGGGTACACCTGCAGGGCCACGGCGACATCGGGCTGCCAGTCAATCAGGCTGCGCCGCAGCGTCGCCGTCTTCGCGACGTGCCCGTGCTGCCCGGCGAGCGATCGCCCCTCGACACCCTCGGGAAGGTATTCCGGCTCCACATCGCCAGCGGTGAGCACGACACGCACCTCGTAGCCCTGGTCGGCGAGCCAGCCCATCCACGTGCGTGCGACGAATTCCGCGCCCCCGCCGTGCAGCGACGGAATGACAAAGAGGATGCGGTGCAGCAGCGGGTGCGCCGGCTTCGGGTTCGCCGGGGGATGGGTGGGGTCGGGCGAAGTGGGCTGTGTCATGCTCGGCCTTCTCTATCGTCTCGTGGTCGCGAGAATGTGGGTCGGGATCGCGGCTGGTTTGCTCGGGGAGGGTCTGATCGGGCGCCGCTTTGCAGCAGGTCAAAATTGAGGGCGGCGAGTCGCTGCACCTCGGGCAGCTGGGCGGCCAGGCGGGCGCGGTACTCGTCCGGCTGGGCGAGGACCGCGCGCACGACGGGAACCATACGCTCGGCCAGGCCGACGCCGGGTTCCACGCAAAGTTCCTGCATGCCGAACAGGCCCATCATGCCCGCGACTTTGCCCTGGGTGGACAGTGCAACGGCGGGAACCCTGTGGTACATCGCCTGCACGGCGAGGTGCATGCGCCCGGCCAGCACGATCGACGCCCCGGCACAAAGTCCGCGCACCTCGGCCGGCGTGAGCAGCCGGTTCACCAGAACCATTCGGCCGTCAGCGCCGGCCCCCTGGGCGAACCGGTCGAACACCGCGCGGCAAGCAGCGGCATCGTCGCCGCTGTGCCGCACTACATGCGGCAGCAACACCACCCGCAGCCCGGCCTCGAGCAGGGCAGTGATGATCACGGCGTACTCCGAGATCTGGTCGAAGCTGCGCCCGACCAGCGCGCTCGCGTTCACCACGGCGTAGGGCGTCGGCGCGGCGCCGAGGTATTCCGTGGCGGCGGTGGGCGAACTCGTGCACACCGCGAACACGGCGTCGGCGACGTCGATCACGTTCTTGAATTGGTCGGCGCGAGCTCGCGCGGATGAGACCGGGTCGCGCAGTTGCAGCCGGGTGCCCAACCGACCGGCGCGGGCGAGTGAACGGCGCGGCCCCAGATTGGCGTGGCCGTTCCAGCTGAAGCCGAGAATGCGCGCTTCAACCCCGACGCTGCGGGCCAGACTCGCGACATCCGCTCGCCGTGACGACGCCCGCACGCTGTAGGCGCCGTCCATGATGTCGGCGCCGACCACGGTCACTGACAGGGCCCCGTTCAGCACGGCTGCGAGTTGCCCCATGGACCGTCGGTGGGCGCGGCCGCTGCCATAGATCAGGTGCGCGATCGGCTCGAGCCGTGCCCGGGCGGAATGTTCCGCAGGAATGCGTACGTCATTGGGGCCCCGCACGAGTACCCGCACCGGCCCAGTGACATTCTCGAGGAACGCCTCGATCATGGCCTGATCGCCAATGTTTCCCTCCCCGGGCGGCGCAATGAGCACGTGCCAGCGCTCGGCGCCCGCCGGGGCTGGCCCCAGCTGCCCGATCGCCCGGCGCAGTGTTCGTCGATCACGCAGATACGGCAGAGCGGATGCCGCTGCCAGGCCGTGCAAAATCCGGTCCAGTCGGCGCATAATGCGCAGCCGGGTACGCCCAGCGCTGCGGGTGCTGCGCGCGGCGGGGGGCCCCGGAGTGAGCTGATCGCTCGCCGTCGCGGACCCGCCGGCCGCAGATAAAACGGGTGATACCTTCGTCGACCGCAGAAAGCTGCGGGCCTGCGTGATCGAGCGTACATCGCGCCGAAACCGGGGCCAGACCAGCATGACGATGCCAATCGCGACGAGCAGAGCAACACTGCCGAGCGCCACCCGGGCGAGGGGCAGTTCGACCGGAATCCACTGCACGGCAGCCCAAGACGCCCCGGTGGCGAAGCCGTAGCCCAGGATGGCGCGAACGCCGGCGAAAAACATGGCGCGCACCGGGGCATCCGTTACCCGGCTGATCCACCACAGGCCGATCGGCCAGATCAGGGCGACGCCGAGTGAATATCCGGCGGCGACGCCGTAGACGCCCCAAAAGGAGCCGAGCAGCACGAACGTGACCAGCAGTGGTCGGGTGCAGAGGGCGAAGTAGAGGTTCTGCTTGGTGACGCCTTTCGACAGAAACACCCAATAGGTCGCGTAGGCCGCAGCCTCGAAGAACCCGGCGATGGCCAGAATCTGAAAGATCGGCGCGGAACCGAGCCAATTACTGCCGAGAGCGATGCTGATGATCGGCAGCGCCTGCGCGCAGGAAAACGCGAGCACGATGGTGACGGCGTGCAGCATAATCATTTGCCCGAGCAGAATGAACCGGTCGTACTTAGCCGGGTCGTCCCGCAGCCGCGCCAGTACCGGCAGCGCCACCCGGGTGGACGGGCCGTTGATCTGGTTGAGCGGCAGCAGCAGCAGCTGAAACGCGCGGTTGTACAGGCCGAGCGGGCCGGCGCCGAGGGTCGCGCCGATCACGATGGTGTCGGTGTTGCGGCTGGCGTAGCCGAGCAGCTGGGTACCGGCCAGGTTGGAACCGAACGCGATCAGGTGCCGCATCGGCGTCTTGCGGTGAAACCCACCCGGAAACCAGTTGGTGATGGGAACGAGGATGATGATGGTGAGAATACCCTGGCTGATCTGCTGCCCGGCGAGGGCCCAATAGCCGTAACCATTGAGGGCCATGAAGATACCGACGGCCAGCCCACCGACCTGCGCGCCGATCTCCGAGCCGGCCAGTGCCTTGAAGTGCAAGTTGCGGTTGAGATCGGCCCGAAACTGGGTGGCGAGGCCATTCAGCAGAAACGTGCTGGCCAGCACCTGAGTGAGCAGCACGAGGCGGTCATCGCCGTAGAGTGTCGCGATCAAGGGGCTGAACAGCACAGCCAGCAGCATGAGGGCGAGCCCGATCAGGCTGTTGATCCAGAACAGGTTGTCTTTCTGCTGCCGGCTGAGTTCGCGCACCTGAATCGCCGCCGACGACAGCCCGAAGTTGCGCAACACTTCGCCGACGCCGATGATGGCCGCGACCGAGGCGACGAGCCCGTAGTCGCTCGGGTCGAGCAGGCGGCCCAGCACGACGATGCCGCCGAGCTGCACGCCGATGCGAATGAGCTGGCCGACCAGGGTCGTCGATGCGCCCCGGCCCGCTGTACGGCCGAGTCCCGCGGTGGAACGGGGAAGCGGGGCTGCGGGGGTCGATGGTGGCATCGTCGCGGTCAACGGATGCTCCGGCGGGGCCGACCGGTCAGCTGCAAGGCCCGCAGGTAGGTGCCGTAACTCTGCAGCCCCAAAGTCTTCCAGTCGCGACCGTCGAGGTGGGGGCGGGGACGGGAGCTGGCGGCGCGCATCTGCTCCAGGGTCTGGTGCAGGATCAACGGCGTGAGCTCACCCTCGTACAGATAGATCCAGCCGGGGCCGACCTCCTCGGCCAGGGCCAGATTGGACGGTGTCGTGGGCACGAGTACCGGCCGATCCAGGGAGAGGGTCACCAGTAGAACGCCCGAATTGTGCATTTCTCGGTAGGGCAACACGACCAGTTCGGCCTCGCCGACCTCGACCACGAGTTCCTCGTCAGAGACGAAGTGCAGCACCGAGCTGATGCGTTCGTCCTCGGCCTGTTCGGCGGTGATGACCGCGTCGAGGCCGCTGGACGGACGGCCGACGATGCGCAGCGTCAGATTCGCGCCCGGAACCGACCGAAACACCTGCAGCAGGGTTTCGACCCCCTTATAGGGTCGAATCAGTCCGAAATAGAGGATGCGTCCCGGCACGGAGTTCGGCAGCGGCATGCCGGCAAAGCGGTCCCGATAGTGGCCGTGCAAAATGGTGACGGCCTTGGACTCCGGTTCGATCGGAGTGGTCGGATTCAGTCGAATAACGAGCGCCGTACGGGCATCGAGTGCCTCGAGGGCTCGGGTTTCTGCGTTCTGTCCGGCCTCGTGCGGGGTGAGGTTGTGCATGGTGCGAACAATCGGAATGCGCTGCAGCCGCGCGCGCAGCAGCAGTGCGTAAAGGGCGGCGCGACGAAGCTTCGCCTTGAGCGGCCGGGGAGCGCGAATAAGCAGCTCCGGCCAGTGCACGTGCAACACGTCGTACCGGCCCAGCAGCGCGGTGCGCCAGGTAAAAAACCGCATGGTTACGGCCTGCGGAGCACCTTCGACGACCTGGTTGACGTAGCGCGTGGTGCCATCGGGTGCACTCAGCGATTGCAACACGGTGATTCTTGTCGTGACCGCACTTGTCGAGCCCGTGCTTGTCGCGGCTATCGTCTTCACGCCCATACCCCTTACGGGCCGGCAGAAAATACCGGCGGTAATTGAGAATCTGTCGGTTTAGAGTAGCGTGCCAGCCGGCGGCACGTTAGACACGCGCATACCCCCGTTTAGGGCGAGCGAGCGACCGTCGTGCCGGCGCGGTGCGTAGCTCGGCGGCGGCATCCGTTTTGCCCGGATTCAGCGTCAGAATCAACAGGCAGCCAAGCAGCAGGTGCATCGGGCGTAGGGCGTCGATCGCGTTGAATCCGGTGATACAGACGGTATACGCGACGAGAGCGGCCGCGGCCCCGACGGCACGTTGGGACAGCGCGTGCGCCACGGCCGAGCCGATCACGAGCAGAAACAGGAGCACTCCGGGCAGGCCGATGCTGATCAGCAACTGCAATAACGAATTCTCGATCGTGACCTTGTTGAACAGGCGCCCGGTGATGCCGGAGGTGCCAGGCCCCGACCCGATCCAGCCTGTCAGATTCGCGGCCTGCAGCGACACCCAGACGCCGAGGTCGCGGGCCTGTGACGACAGTTCGGCCTCGATCGAGTTGTTGCGGGCGGTAAAGGCATCGAACTGGAACAGCGCGACGATGCCGACAATCACGAGCGCCGCGAGCAGCGCGAACTTACCCCAGCGCTTTTCGCCGCGCAGCACGAGCGACACGAAATAGGCTAAACCGATAGCGATCGCCGCAGACAGGATAGCGCCGCGCGAGACCGTGGCGACGAGGCCGAGGCCGCTTAGGACCGCGGCGACAAGGGCCGGTTTCGAGTCCTCGCGCAGCCAGACACCGATCCCCAAGGCGCAGGCGACGGCAAAAAACAGGCCGGCGAATAGCGGATGCCCAAACGACGCGGTCGCGCGATACACCGACCAATGCTGGCTGTCGCTTAGGCCGAACACCGTGTACAGCGTGCCCCAGATCGGATTGGCGCGCAGTGCCCCCTCGATCAGGGCGTACGCTCCGAGCGAGGCGCCGAGCAGAAGCCAGACTCGCCGAATCCAGAAGGCCTCCCGGCTCGCGGTGCCGATGACAAGCGGAAGCAACGCGGCGGCACTGAAACTGATAGTCCAGCCGAGGCTCGCCTGCAGGTCGGAGCTGCGCAGCAGCGTGAACAGCGACCAGACCAGAAAGAGCACCGCTAAGTAGCGGGTGGCCGACTTGAACGGGGCTGGTTCCCGCGTAAGCGGCTCGTTCGCCGTCGTGGTGACCAGCCGGCGCAGCGCCCAGACGACGATGATCATGGTGGTCAGCGGCAGGGCACCGATCGGGCCGTCCTGGGGAAGCACGCGGGCCGGAATGAGCGCAAAGGTGACCAGTGCCACGGCCGGCAGAATATGCACGGGCAGCATGAACAGGGTGACCGCGGCAACGAAGGCGAGCAAGGTCAGCGGAATCACGATAAAGCCGAGACTGGCCACGAAGCGTGGCAGTACCAGGCTTGCCACAATGACGAACAGTGCGGCAAGCGCGCTGATGATGATCGACGTGCGGCGCAATCGCAACATGGTGGAATCGAACATCGGCCGCCTTTGGGTGATGGCGCAGGGTGATGGCGCAGGGTGATGGCGCAGAAACTCTGCGCGGGGAATGCTCGGGATAGAGCCGCAGCGCTGTTGATGCGATTAGCCGCAACGATAACACGTGAACTTTCCTCAGCGCCAGCAATGCGGCAGGAAAACCGATACTTTAGGCGGGTCAGGCTGCACACGCCTCGAAATGTGCAAGATGCTCCCGCACCGCACCGCATCGCCGACGAAATGGAGCCCCACGGTGAAATTGTCCCGACTGACCTATAAGATTCTGCGGCGCTCCCATGGCCGGGTGTACGCGATTCGAACGCTGGGTGTGCAAATCGGCAGTGGATGTCGCATCCTCTCTGATATCGCCACAACCGAGCCGTGGCTCATCTCGGTCGGTGACCGGGTGACCATCAGCTCCGGGGTTACCTTCATCACCCACGACGGATCGGGCTGGCTCTACCGCGACGAACGAGGTCGCCGCTTTCGCTTCGCGCCGATTCGGGTGGGCTCGGACGTGTTCATCGGTGCCGGCGTGACCGTGCTGCCCGGGGTGAGCATCGGCGACCGCTGCGTGGTGGGCGCCGGGTCGGTCGTGACGGCGTCGGTGCCGGACGGTACCATCGTGGCCGGTGTTCCGGCCCGCCCGATCAAGTCCTGGCCCGAGTTTCACGCAGCGCTGAGTCAGTGGCCGGCCGAGTCCGACATGGTGGGCCAGAGCTACCGGGAACGGGTCGATTCGATCGCCGAGGGGCTGATGGCGCGGCGTTGACCGGTTCAGCAGGCGCGTTCAGCAGGCTGGAGTCAGCCAGGCGTTGATGAATCCGGCACTCTGGTACCCGAACTGGTACACCCACTTAGGCGGATCCATCGGCTGCGCGGCACCGATCACCGCGAGCGCCCCCGGGTAACAGCGGGAGATCTGCAGGCGGGCCCGACTCACGTGATAGCTCGAGGTGACCACGATCACGCGGTTCCAGCCCTGAGCGCTCGCCAAGGCAGCGATGGCTTCGGTCTCGCCGCGGGTGCTCGTGGGGTGCGGGTCGAAACATTCCACCTCGATCGCCGTGCCCGGCACCGCCGGGTCGCGCGCACAGGTTGGCCGGGCGGGTGTCCCCGCCGAAGGCGTCCGAAATGAGCACGTGATCGCCGTATCCTGCCGCGGCCAGATCGAGGGCCTTCTGCACGACGGCCGCGCTCCCGAGCCCGCCGAGCACGACAATGGCGTCGGCGCTGCTCGGAGCGTCTTCGCGCGGAAACATGACCGTTCGCGTGGTGACGGCCACGAGCCCAACGATCAGTAGCACAAATCCGGTCAGCAGTACGAGGGCACGCTGGCGCCCGGCGCGGTGGTGCGGCGACCTCACTCGCTGCGCGGCAGTATCCGCTCTGCCGGGACTGCTGCTTCTGCTAAGGGGGATGCCGCTGCCTCACCCGCCGCCGGCGCCTGTCCGGCAAACCAGGTCGGCACCGCAAACGCGTAGCGCAGCAACGGAAGGTCGCGCATCAGTCGCCAGAGGAGCAGCGACGTGGCGACGGCGAGGCCGGCGACGACTGGGGGGAGTGCCGGGCCGAGGCGATCGAGCCAGGCTTGGCCGCGGGCGAGCAGCAGCAGGCTCGTGATCAGGGACACCAGCAGTACGTGCACGACGTAGATCGGCAGGGTATTTCTACCGACATAGGCCAGCCAGGCCATGGCGTGAAAGCCGACCAGGAATCGGGCTACGAGCAGGCCGGCGCCGAGGGCGAACAGGCTTACCACGACGAGCGTGCCGGTGATGAATGGCAGGCGCGCGTCCATGGTGAGAATGAGCCCGGCCAGCACCAGAAAGGCCGCGCCGAAGCCGAGGCCGAGACCGAGCGCGCCGAGGCGGCTGGGGCGGTTGACGAAGGTGAGGATCCATTCGCGCAGGTAGCAGCCGAGTAGAAAGAACAGAAAGTAACGGCCGAATCCGTTCCAAGCGATGTTGCCGGTGTCGGCGCGAGCGAAGAACAGCACTGAGAGCACAGCGGTGCCGCCGATCTGCACTCGCCAGTCGATGCGAGAGCGCATGAGCTTGGCGGCGACGAAGAACAAGGCCAGCGCGTAGAGAAACCACAGGCCGTTGCTCGGGCGCACCGGCGCGAGCAGCAGGTCGATCGGATTGGTCTCGTCGAAGCGGGCCGGATTGGCCAGGAGCGAGAAATAGCCGAAACGAATGAGGGTCCACAGCAGAAGGGCCCAGACCAGCAGGCTCAGCCGGGTTCGCCAGAGCGCCGGCCAGCTGCGTTTGATGATCGCGGCAGCAAACAGACCGGAAGCGAGAAAAAACAACGGCATGCGAAACACGATGAAGATCAGGTTGATCTTGTTCCAGAACTCTGGCGCGAGACCGGAGAGCACCGTCCACTGCACCGCGTGAGCGAGGGCCACGAGCAGGATCGCGATGCCCTTGGCCCCGTCAACCCAGTCGACCCGCCTGCGTTCCGCCACGAACTATCTCCCTGCTAGATCGACCACTGTGCAAAGGTTTTGATCATGTCGGTGTGAGCGAAGCCGGGGGTGTCGTGCGCGAGCGTGTGGTACATCACCTCGGCGGATATGGCGACCGGCGCGATTTTCTTGATCAGGGCGAGGCCGTTCCTGCTCGGGATGACCACATTGTCGGGGTGAGCGTCATCGGAGACGAGCACCTTCACCCGACTGTTTTTCCACGGGGTGGCGCTGATCCGGGCCGGGTTGGTGCCCTTGATCAGGGTGAGATCGTTGTTGTATGCGTCGCCGACGTGGGCCTGGTTCTTGGTGTCGTAAGCGTAGAGCCATTCGTTGTCGTAGAGTCCGTTGACCATGTACAGGCCGCGAATATAGGGTATGAGCTTCTTGCCGTAGGTGTAGCAGGCGAGGGATCCGCCAAACGAGGTCGCGCGTAAGAAGTTGCGGCGCACGGTGTACAGCGCGTTCAGGTACGTCCAGGCATTCTTCTGGGCGTTGGTGGCGACGGAATTGGTGTACTGGGTACCGCCGGCATTGATGCAGATGGCGATTGCGTTCTGGTCGACCACGAGTTCGCCGGGGTACTTGAAACCACCGTTGAGCGCGTTGTGCGAGCTGGAGGCTGCGTGGTAGAACCAGACGGCCCCAATAGAGGCCGTCGAATTGCGCGACACGGTCTGGGGAATGAACAAGCGGGCGCGGTCGCCGCCGATGTCCACTTCAATATTGTCGTAGAGTTTTTTTCCCTTTTGGGTGAGCACGTTCGCCGTGCGTGATACCTCTCCGGGTAGTGGTGGAGCAGTGACAGCCACTGCGACGGGCGCGCCCAGCGCACCGAGCCCCAACGTTGCTGCACCAGCGGTTGATAATGTGAGAAACCCTCGACGATTCATTCTGCCGAAGATAGCAGAGAGATTCTTTGAGGTCCAACCCGAATTTCGCGATCAGGTTGATCGGGCCACCTCGTCCGACGGATGCGTTGGGCCGAGGGCTACCCGCAGCACGACGGTCGCGAGCAGGGTTCCGAGCAGGGCGCCGAGACTGTTGGCGATCACATCGTTGACAGTGGCGAATCGTTCCGGCAGAAAGACGAGTTGGCCGAGTTCGATGGTGCAGCTAAGCAAAGTGCCGATCAGCGTGCCGATCCACCAGCGACGGGTACCGGTGAGCAGCACGACGAGCAGGCCGACCGGAATGAACAAAGCGATGTTGGCACTGAATTCAATGCTCTCGTAGTCGAACCAGGCCGGCACTCCGTGCGCGTGCAGCCACAGGACGACCGAAGAAAACGATCCGTGCAGGCCGCGGTCCACCGGGGTCGGCCAGAACGCGATCAGGGTCAAGGCAGCGAGGTAAGCGAGAGCCATCCCCCCTGCGGCGCGGCGCAGCAGGGTGTGCCGACGTCGTCGGTTTGCGGTCATGACATCTCCTGATTGCCGGCCGGTTTGAGTCGGCACGCCGACTAGCCACTATGCCCTACATTTCGGGCCGTGAACGCCCGGTCTAGTCCGACTGGGGCCTGTGAAATTCGGTGAAGTGGAGGTTTAATGGCAGCCCACCGCGCACCCCCGTTGCGCTGCTGTCCCGTTCCACAAGCAGCCCCTCCCGAAGGAGGATTGTTGTGGTCAGAGCCAGGCATGTTCCGCTGCACCGGCTGGTGCTCATCACGCTCACGGTCGGCCTGGCGGCCTTTGCGCTGTCACCGCCCGTCGTCGCCGGTGGCTCCGAGAAGGACGCCGCACCCTCATCGCCCGCCGCGCCATTGTTGGCCGAATACACCTACAACGCCGCCGTCGAGACTTTCACGGCCGACCGCGCGCAGGCTGTTCGCCGCATCGACTCCGCCCGCGCCGATATCGCTGCTGCCGAGCTGGCCTGGCAGTCGAGTGCGGCCATCATTGGCGAGAGCGCGGCGCGCACCGAACTTCGTCGGAAGGTTGACAGTGGGCTGAGCCGGGTGGATCAGGCTGTTCGTGAGCTGGATCGGGCGAACACGATGAGCGATTTCTCCCAGGCCAGCGCCGAGCATTTCATTTCCCGGCCCGACCTGGCGACGCAGACGGTCGTGCTGGCGGGCATCCGCTTTGATCGGGCGACCGACCTGGCCGACCTGCAGCTATCGTTGACCGCGTGGGAGCGGGTCGTGGCCGAGGCGGTTGCGGCCTGGCACGTGGAACAGGCGCGGTTGGCGGCGGAAGAGGCGGCGCAAGTCGAGGCACGGGCGGAAGCGTCTCGGATGGCGGCCGAGCAAGCAGCCCGGTCGGCGGCGGCCCAGGGGCCGGGAGTTGGCCGGTCGGCCGATGCAGCGACCTCCGTTTCCTTCTCCAAGTTGGTGTGGACGGCGGGTTGGCAGAGCGAGATTGATGCCTGCCAGGGCGCGGTCGATATCGGCGCACACTACGGGGTGCCGGTCATCGCCGAGCATTGGTCGTGCGGTGGATCACGGTTTCCGCGGGAGGGCAGCACGATTACCCTGACCGGGGCCGCCGGCGGCATCTATCGCGTGGGGTCGGTCGCCGCCGTGCTGAACGTGGCCGCCGACACAGCGGATGACGTGCCGCGCGGGTTCGACTTGCTCTACCAAACCTGCATCAACGGCTCGAGTGCCACCATGTCATTCACCGAGCTGACCCGTATCGGCTAGTGCAGGCGTGTGGTTTGCCCCTTGTCGCTGCTCGAACCTGCCGAGAGTCACATCGACCAGCGCTGGCAATCTGCGGTTCTTGGCAGGAGTGACGCTGACGTCGACAGACGATCCCACAACAAAACCCCCACTCCGATGAAGTGAGGGTTTTGCGTTGCTGCTGTCGGGGTAACAGGATTTGAACCTGCGACCTCGTCGTCCCGAACGACGCGCGCTACCAAGCTGCGCCATACCCCGATGGCCCTTGGGCCTTGATCAGTATAGGCGCTTCAGCGCCATCCTGACGAATTGAGCAAGCAGCCGGGTGGCCCGGCTTTAACCTGCGCAGAGGGTGAGCAGGGTTGCCTCGGGCGGGCAGGCGAATCGCACTGGAGCGTAAATCGACGTTCCCAGGCCAGCCGAAACGTTCAGAAAGGCGGTACGCAGGCCATGGTTCCAGGTACTGAGGCCCTTCACCTGGCGGCGGGGAATGTCGCAGTTGGTCACGAGCGCTCCGAAACCGGGCACGCAGACCTGGCCGCCGTGGGTGTGCCCGGCCAGAATCAGCTGGGCGCCGTGGTTGATGAAAGAATTCAATACCCGCTGGTACGGCGCGTGAACGACGCCGATGGTCAGCGTGGAGCGCGGGGCTGCGGCCTCCTCGGGGTCGGGCCAAACGTCGTCACCGAGTGGATCGTTGGCCCGCAGGTCATCGATCGCGCGGGTGATCAGGTCGAGCCGGTCGCGCCCGATGTGCGGGTCGTCGACACCGAAGAATTCCACGTGCGTGCCGTTGAGATCGAGCGACTCTGCAGCATTGTTGATGTCGGTCCAGCCGAGATCGGCGAACACTCGACGCAGCGCATCGGTGTCGAGTTCTTCCCGACGAATAATGCGCCGGCTGGACGGCCCGCCAAAGTAGGTGAACGGGTTTTTCAGCTGCGGTCCGACGTAGTCGTTGGAGCCATTGACGAAGACACCGGGGAGACCTCGGAACGGCGCGAAGGCATATTCGATGCCGGTGACGCCGTTTTTGTGTCCGAGGTTGTCGCCGGTATCGACGACGAGGTCGGGCTTCAGCGCGGCGAGGCTGCGCACCCACTCCTGCTTGTTTTTCTGCCACGGAGCCATGTGCAGGTCGGAGAGGTGCAGCACACGAATGGGTGCCGAACCCGGCGCGAGTACCGGAACGCTCACCTCACGCAGCGTGAACCGGGTGCGCTCGATCACTGCGCCCCAAGCGAAGGCGGCGAGGCCGACCGCGCCCGCCGCCGCGAGCGACGTGCCGACGAGCCGCCCGCCCTCACCGCGGTGATGAAACGCTGTCATTCGTTCTTCTTGTCGGTTTCGGGTGTCTTAGGGACCGTGTACTTTCCGATGACGATCGTCACGGTATCGCCGGGGCGACTGGCCGTACCTTCCCCCGGCTGCACGGCAACGACGTTGCCGTCCTGGGCCTTGTCCGTTGTGATCTGTTCGGTTTTAGCCACCGTGAAACCGTACGGAGCGGCGGTGAGCGTGCTGCGGGCATCCGCTTCACTCTTGCCGATGACGGTAGGTATGGTGACGCCGGTGCCATCACTCGAGTAGGCGGTGATGCTCGAACCGCGAGTGGAGGAGGACCCACCGGCCGGGTCGGTGTTGGCCACGGTGCCGGCCGGCAGCTCGGAGCTGGTCACGCCGCCGTCGACGAAGAAGAAGCCTGCTGCTTGGATGGTGGATCTGGCATCGGCCATGGATTTACCGCGCACGTCGGGTACCGGAACGGCGACCGCGTTGATCACGCTCGACGTGGCCTCCGGAAAGTCATCTCCGCCGTATTTGGCGTTGGCGACACTCATGACGTCCGGCCAGACGTAGTGGCGGACGAGGGACGCCGTGACGCCGTTGAGTGTGGTGAAGCGCTGATTCTTGGAGTCGCCGCGCACGTTGACCACGCCGACAACGGTGGCAACCTTGCTGCTGGCTCCGCTCATCCAGGTGTCTTTGGCCTTGTCAGTGGTTCCGGTCTTGCCGATGATCGGTACCCGGGGCGAAGTGCGCGCGCCCGAGGCGGAGGCTGTTCCTCCGCCGGTTGTCGTGGTCGCCATGGCGTACTGCATTCCGGCGGCTACTTCCGGCGAAACGGACTGGGTGCAGGTCGATTTGGGCACGGTAAGTTCGGCTCCGTCAGAACCGATCATGCTGCGAATAACGATGGGAGTGCAGGTCGTGCCGTTATTGGCGATGCCGGCGAAGGCGACGGCCATGGTCAGCGGGGCGATGTAGTTCGTGCCGATGAGCGAAGATGCGTTCTGGCCGAGCGCGCCGCCGTCTGCCGCGTGCACATCGAAGGCCTCAGCGGTGTTTTTGATGCCGCACAAGTCGAGCTTCTTGGCCATCCCGACGAAGCCGGTGTTGATCGACCGGGTGGTCGAATGAAGCGCCGATTCATTTGGGCCGCCCTCGCCACCGTCATTACGAGGGGCGAACGTCGTGCCGTAACTCTGCGGACCGAGGCAACTGTCCTGGAAAGTTCCCCAGTCCGACTTGACTCGTGAGTCAACCCGTTCGGTCAGGGCGTGCCCCTCTTTGAGCCACTCGGCCAGCGTGAAGACCTTATAGGTTGAACCGGGCTGAAATCCGGCCGAACCGCCCGTGGCGTAGTCCGTGTTGTAGTTAATGCTGGTGAAGTTGCTGCCAGAGGGCTGCTCCGCCTGGCTGTAGTCCTTGTTCTGCGCCATAGCGAGCACCTCACCGGTACCGACCTTAACGCTCGAGACGATCCCGCCGACATCCCAACCGGGATACGACTTGGGGACGTACTTGTTCAGGGAAGTTTCGGCGGCAACCTGCAGTTCGAGGTCAAGTGTGGTGTAGACGTCGAATCCGCCACGCTGGAAGTTCGCGAGGCGCGTCTCAGCATCCGCTCCGAAGGTGGGATCGGACTTCAGAATCTTGGTGACGTAATCACAGAAGTAGGCGCTGCCTCCGGCGGTCTGGCAGCCGGTGCTCGGCACGGTGATGACGGGCTCAATCGGCGCGGCCACAGCCGCGTCGTAGTCGGCCCGAGTGATCTTGTCGTATTTGAGCATCTCGTTGAGAATGTAGTCGCGCCGAAACTTGTTGTCGGCGTAGCCGTTGGCCGCACCGTTGGTTTCGCTGTCGGGGCGGTCGAGCTGAAACTTGACCGGGTTGTTCACGATCGCCACCAGGCTCGCCGCCTGCGGCAGAGTCAGGTTGAGGGCGGTCGTGTTGAAATAGTAGCTCGCGGCGGCTTCGATGCCATACACCGTTCCGCCGTAGCCGGCGATGTTCAGGTAGCCGCGAAGAATGTCTGCTTTTTCATATTTCTTCTCCAGCCCGATGGCGAGGCGCATCTCGCGCAGCTTGCGGTCAGCAGTAGGTATAGTGGCGTCTTTATAGCAGGCCTTGGCCTCGTCGGCGTCGGTCATTACCTCGCACTTTTGAATGAGCACGTTCTTCACATACTGCTGAGTGATCGACGAGCCACCGCGGGTGTCACCGCCGGCCAGGGTCTGCACGGCACCGTTGAAGCTGGACTGAATGTCAACGCCACCGTGCTCCATAAACCGCGGGTCTTCACCGGCGATGGCGGCATCCTTGGCGAACTGGCTGATGGCGTCAGAGGCCACTTCGACCCGGTTCTGCTCGTAGAACGAGGCGAGGAGCTGGCGGGTGCCCACCGGATCTTCAGGGTTCGACGATGCGTAGATGTTGCTCTTCTGGGAGAGCCGATCGATGGAGAGGTACTCGGGCAGGCTGTCGAACACATTGATGGTGTTCGTGGCGGCCATGCCGGACAGGGCAACGGCTGGGGCGACGGCGGCGGTCACGAGAATACCGGCGACGGCACTCATCCCGACGAGACCCAGGAGACCCCCCAGAGCCCCGCTCACAGTTCGATTTTTGGCAGACATAGACTTGAGCGTAAGCGACAAATCTGAAAGCCCGCCTCAATAGGAGTCACATGCCCGCCTGGGAATACCTCACAACGCCGTTGATGATCCACAATACGGCCGCCATTCTGAACAGCTGGGGCTCTGACGGGTGGGAACTCGTACAGGTCGTACCCGGTCCAGAAGGTGGCCTCGTTGCCTATCTGAAACGCCCACTCGCAGCCAAGGAAGGGGCATAGCCGTGTCGAAGATCGAAGCGCGCCTGGCCCAACTGGGCCTTGAACTGCCGAGCGTCGTGCCGCCGGTCGCCGCCTACGTGCCCGCCGTGATCAGCAACGGTTGTGTCTACACCGCTGGCCAGCTGCCGATGGTGTCTGGTGCGCTGCCCGCGGCCGGCAAGGTCGGCGACGGCGACGGCCTGGTTCCAGCTGCTGATGCCCAGGACTACGCACGCACCTGCGCGCTCAACGGCCTCGCGGCCATCAAGAGCGTGATCGGTTCGCTTGACCGCATCACCCAGGTGGTCAAGGTCACCGGCTTCGTCGCCTCCGACCCCGCGTTCACCGGCCAGCCGGCCGTGGTCAACGGTGCCTCGAACGTTTTGGTCGAGATCTTCGGCGACATTGGCCGCCATGCCCGCTCCGCCGTGGGTGTTGCAGTGTTGCCGCTCGATGCTCCGGTCGAGATCGAGTTCGTCGTCGCCTTCGCCTAAGCGCGTTTCTGGCGCGCCGGCGCATCCGCCGTAAAACGGATGCCGGTCCGCGGTGGCGACTTCAGGAAAAATGCGACGGCCGCGTCTAGCGCAGCCCGCAATTACGGGGTGCCGGCACCCGGGTTTCCTGAATTAGCCACCGCAAAGAACTGAGGCCGCTCCCCGGTGGGGCGGCCTCAGTGGTTTAACGCGAGTTTGGCGCGGCTACTACTTCTTCATCTGTGACGTGATGGTGTTCATCACCATGGTGTCGGCGAGGGTCGTTACATCGCCGACGTCGCGCCCCTCGGCCGCGTCGCGCAGCAGACGGCGCATGATCTTGCCTGAGCGGGTTTTCGGCAGCTCGTCGACGATGTAGATGTCGCGCGGGCGGGCAATCGCACCAATCTGCTGGGCCACGTGCTTGCGCAGGATGCCGACGATGTCCTCGTGCGACGCAACTTCGGCCTGACTGAACTTGATCACGACGAACGCGACGACGGCCTGACCGGTCGTCTCGTCGGCGGCACCGACCACGGCCGCTTCAGCGGTGAGCGAGTGCGCCACGAGCGAGGACTCGATCTCGGCGGTCGACAGGCGGTGTCCTGAGACGTTCATCACGTCGTCGACGCGTCCGAGCAGCCAGATATCACCGTCGTGGTCAAGGCGGGCACCGTCCCCGGCGAAGTACAGCGGGCCGTCCGTCGCGCCGGTGGTCCCCTCAAACTTGTCCCAGTAGGTCTCCTTGAAACGCTCCGGGTCGCCCCAAATACCGCGGAGCATGGCCGGCCAGGGCTGGGTGACCACGAGGAGTCCGCCGTTGCCGAGGCCAACGTGCAGGCCGTCATCGTCGAGCACGTCGATGGTGATGCCCGGAACCGGAACCTGGGCCGCGCCCGGCTTCGTGTCGGTGAGACCAGCGAGGGCCGAGACCATGATCGATCCGGTCTCGGTCTGCCACCAGGTGTCGACGATCGGCGTGATGTTGCTGCCGATGACCTCTCGATACCACATCCAGGCTTCGGGGTTGATGGGCTCACCGACCGAGCCGAGCACGCGCAGGCTCGACAGGTCGAACTTCTGCGGAATCTGGCGGCCGAGCTTCATAAACGTGCGGATGGCCGTGGGCGCTGTATACAGAATCGAGACCTTGTACTTCTCGATGATTTCCCACCAGCGACCGGTATGTGGGGAATCGGGAGTGCCTTCGTAGAGCACCTGGGTGGCGCCGTTAGCAAGGGGGCCGTAAACGACGTAGCTGTGACCAGTGATCCAGCCGACGTCGGCGGTGCACCAGTAAACATCCGTTTCGGGCTTGAGATCGAACACATTCTGGTGCGTGAACGCATTTTGCGTGAGGTAGCCCCCGCTGGTGTGCAGGATGCCCTTGGGGGCGCCGGTAGTGCCCGATGTATACAGAATAAACAGCGGGTTCTCGGCCGGGAAGGCCTCGGCCTCATGCTCGGGGGAGGCGGTCTCCATGGCATCGGACCACCAGATATCGCGGTCATTCCACTGCACGTCCTGGCCGGTGCGCTTGACCACGAGCACATTCTTCACTGAGGAGTCGTTGGTCTGGAGGGCAGCGTCGACGGCTGGCTTCAGGGCGCTGATCTTTCCCTTGCGGTAGCCACCATCGGCCGTGATGACGAGCACGGCGTTGGCGTCATCGATGCGCGAGCGCAGGCTCTCGGCGCTGAACCCGCCGAAAATGACCGAGTGCACGGCGCCGATGCGGGCGACGGCAAGCATGGAGATGACGGCCTCTGGGATCATCGGCAGGTATACGGCCACGCGGTCGCCAGCCTTGACGCCGAGGCCGAGCAGCACATTGGCGGCCTTTTTGACTTCGGTGGTCAGCTCGGCGTAGGTGTAGCTGCGAGAATCGCCCGGCTCGCCCTCGAAGTAGAGCGCGACACGATCGCCGTTGCCGGCGAGAACGTGCCGGTCGAGGCAGTTGTACGCGACGTTAAGTTCACCGTCTTCAAACCACTTGGCGAACGGCGGGTTGGACCAGTCGAGGGACTTAGTGAACGGCTTGTGCCAGTGCAGTAGATTGCGGGCCTGATCAGCCCAAAATGCGGCCGGATCCTTCTGCGCTTGGGTGTACAGTTCCGGTGTCGCTGCGGTCTTCGCTGCAAACTCCGGAGTCGGTGCGAATCGGCGCGATTCGTGGAGGAGGTTATCGATGTTGACCGTCATATTTGTAATTCGCTCCTTTGCGGTACGTGCATGCAAGACATTGCCAGCTCAATTGAACCCTAGCGGTTCCGGGCCAATCTCTGTATACAGAGCGCTCCTTTGAGCAACAGGAGCCCAAAAATTAGATGAGAAATAGCATTTTTGTACGCCCCCATGCGAGTGTCCTCTTTTTGGAGGACATCGGACTTGCAATTTGTCCCGCGCCGCGTAAACTTAAGGGTGTCCGAGCGAAAGTTCTGGCCAGCAAGACGTATGGTTCCCCCCAATCTGCGTGTTGCTAGGCGGCACCTGTTCCCCCCAATAGGTGCCGCCCTTTCTTTTTAAGAGCGCAGGTCTTCAGTCGCAGGTCTTCAGTCGCAGGTCTTCAGTCGTGAGTCGCGTGCGCGGCGGATCGTCTCAAGGGCCGGTGGATCGCGCTTGCCGTGCTGCGCGGGGCGTGGGATTGGTGCTGATCCTCCCCAGATGCGACCATCAGCCGTTTCCCACCGATCCCGGCAGCGGACTGCCTGTGTGCCCTGACCCGCTCTACGGTCGGAGCATGGTCCAGCCCTTCGTTGCCGTTCCGTCTTACGCCGTTGTGTCCGACATCGTTCCGGGTGTCGCCGGTTCGTCTTGCGCCGGTGCGGTTGCGGCGTCGCCTGCGAATCCGATCACCGCGTCGGGCACGCGCCCGGTCGCCGCGCCGCAGCGAGCGCCCACTGCCCGGCATCGCACGATGCCCACGGATGCCGTCGGTACTGTGCAGCAGAACAGCGCAGTTCAGCAGATGATCGCTGCCGGTGAAATCGCTGGCGAGATCAGCACCAAACCGGCGTACAGCCCGACTCGCTCCGGGACCAACCGTTCCGACCTTCGGGCGCTCGGACCGCTGGCCGGCTACGCCGAAGACCCCGAGACTACCGACCTATTCGTCAACGGGGCTTCCGGGTTGTGGATCGATGCCGGCCATGGCCTTGCCTTCGCACCGGCCTGGCAGCTCGGCGAGGCGGAGGTACGCGCCCTGGCCGTGCGGCTGATCGCCCTGGGCGGACGCCACATCGACGAGGCCAGCCCGTGTGTGGACGTGCGCCTCGCCGACGGCATTCGGGTGCATGCGGTACTGCCACCGGTATCGAGCACGGGAACGCTCCTGTCGATTCGGCTTCCGCACGCTGCGCATCGCAGCCTCCGTGCACTCGCTGACGCCGGTTTGTTCGGCGTGGGCGAGGCGTCTGCTGCCCTGCTGAATCGACTGCGTGCCGCGGTGCGCGGTCGGCAGAACCTGCTCATCACCGGCGCTGCCGGCAGCGGAAAAACCACCCTGTTGGCCGCGCTGCTCGGCGAGGCCCCGGCCGACGAACGCATCGTCGCGATCGAAGACGTGGCCGAGCTGCGCATCCTGCATCCACACGTGGTCGCGCTTGAGGCCAGACAAGCCAACCTTGAGGGCGCCGGGCGCATCGGCCTTGAGGCACTGCTGCGTGAGGCTCTGCGCATGCGGCCGGATCGGCTCGTTCTGGGCGAGTGCCGCGGATCCGAAATTCGGGAGCTGCTCGCGGCACTGAACACCGGGCACGATGGGGGAGCTGGCACCCTGCACGCGAATTCACTCAACGACGTACCGGCCCGCCTCGAAGCACTCGGGGCACTCGCCGGAATGAGCGCGGCGGCTGTGGCGCGCCAAACAGTGAGCGCGATCGGGCTCGTGCTGCACCTGGAGCGCACCGAGGGGGTGCGCCGGCTTGAGGCGGTCGGCCGGTTCACCATCAACGGTCGGGACCGCCTGGCGATCGAGGCCTTGTGATGCGGCCGGAGGCAGCGATCGCGTGGAACGGTGTGCCTCTGCACACGGTCGCCCGGGGAGGCTTCGCTCATGCGGCGCGGTGAATCGGTGCCGCCGATCGAGGAGGTCGCGGCGGTCACCCAACGGCTGGCCGTGCTGCTCTCGGCCGGCGTTTCTCCGGTCTCGGCCTGGGAATATTTGTTGCCGCCGCGGGGCGCGTCGACGGAGCAGCCGGTGACGAGAGGTGTCGGGCGACAGATCGACTCACCCGGCGCTGGCGACGCGGAGATTGCGAACACGGGCATCCTGCGGGCTGCCGCTCGGGCTGCGGCCTGTGGCGACAGCGTGGCCGATGCGATCGTCGGACAGGCACGCGGCGAGACCGAATCCGCCTGGCGGGGACTCGCCGCAGCCTGGCAGGTTGCCACGCAGGCGGGGGCACCACTGGCCGGTTGCCTGCGGGAACTTGCCGCGTCTCTGCGTGACCTGGCGCAGGTGCAGCGCGACCTCGAGGTCGCGCTGGCCGCCCCACGCGCGACGGCACGATTGGTCATGGTGCTGCCGGTGATCGGCATCCTCTTTGGCAGCCTGATGGGCTTCGACTCGGTGCACACGCTGTTCGCGACCGTTCCCGGGCTGCTCTGTCTGGCCGGTGGCGGTGTGCTGATGCTCGCCGCTGCGGGGTGGAGCCGCGCGCTGGTACGTCGAGCGGCGCCGACCGAGCTGACTCCCGGTTTGCGACTCGAACTTATGGCAATTGCCATGTCCGGGGGCGGGTCGATCGATCGTTCCCGGGCGCTCGTGCACGCTGCGGCCGCGCGATATGCGATCGGGTCCGGAACGGAGTCGCGGGATGACCCGATCGAGCGGGTGCTTGATTTGTCCACTCGGGCGGGGGTTCCGGCAGCGGAATTGTTGCGCAGCGAAGCCGAACAAACGCGACGGGATGCCCGAAGTGCGGGGCAGCGTCGAGCCGAGACCCTCTCGGTGACGCTCATGCTGCCGCTCGGCCTGTGCGTTCTGCCCGCGTTCATGCTCGTCGGCGTCGTGCCGCTGCTGATTAGCGTGCTCTCCTCCACCCTCGCCACGTTCTAAGGCTGTGCACAGATCAGCGGATGCGTGCGGTTGCCGTTGACAGACCGGAGCAGAGTGAATGTGCTCGTGCCGCCCAACCCGCGTCGACAGACGCCAGAAGGAGACGAGTCTGTGTATACAAAGATCGAGGTGGTGGAAAAAGCGGCGCCTGCGGCCGGGGAATCCGCCGACGTGGTGCTGGCCCAAACCGTGCCGATGAAATCAGTGAGTATTGCTGTGGTGCCTGCGCGGAATGCCCTGAGACGGCTGACCGACGAGGCTGGAGCCGCCACCGCCGAATACGTGGTTGCCACGATGGCCGCGGTTGGCTTCGCCGGATTACTCATCGTCATTCTGCGCAGCGACGAGGTGCGTGGGATGCTCACCGACCTGGTGCGCCGTGCACTCAGCATCGGGTAGTCGAGGGCGCGCGCATCTGCTACAGGTCCGGGCGAGCCCGGCACGCCCGGCCCGCCCGGCCAGCTGGGCGAGCCGGGGAAAGCGAGCCGGCCGGGCAAGGACGAGTGGTCAGGCGAATCGGGGTAGCATCACCGCCGAGTTCGCCACCGCGCTGCCGGCCGTTGTGCTCGTGCTGGTCTGCTGCCTCGGCGCCGTGCAGGTCGTCGGGGTGCAGGTGCGGTTGACAGATGCCGCCGCCACCGCGGCACGCGTTCTGTCCCGCGGTGACAGCGTGGCACGTGCAGCCGGGCTCGTCGCCGGCGCCGTGGCGGGAGCCGACCTGGCGGCGGAACGACGCGGGGAATTCGTCTGCGCCCGAGTCACAGCGGCCGGCTCTGGCTTGTTCGCCGAGTTCACCCTCGAAGCTCAGTCCTGCTCCCTCGCCGGTGGCCAGTGAGCGCGGACGGTCGGCAGAGCGGGTCGGAGCAGGGAGCAGGCTCAATCCTCGCGATCGCGGTACTCGCCTCCACCGTACTGCTGACGACCCTCGTCGTGTCCACTCTTGCACTGCTCGGCGTTGGCCGGTCCGTCGCGAACGCCGCCGACGCGGCCGCGCTCGCTGCGGCCGACACCGCATCCGGTGCAATCGCGGGCTACCCCTGCCCAGCGGCTGATGCCGTCGCAGCACTCAACGAGGTGGCCGTAACCCGCTGCGCAGTGACCGGACTGATCACCTCCGTTTCGGTATCGCGCACGGTACTGGGCATCGAACTCTCGGCGAGCGCACGGGCCGGCCCGCCGCCGGAGTAAGCAATGCCGGAGTCTGCACCGCCCGAAGCTCAGCCGCCCGAGGGAGACACGACCTAAGAGAGGAGAACCTCGAGGTACCGGTACTCGACCGCAGTCGGACGACCGGAGTCGGTGCCCTCAAACTCCCGCCCAGCACCACGCGCGTAGAGATAGCGCTTGCCAGCGTCGGCCGGAATTTCAATGCGCGGCTGCGGATCGCCCGAATCGAGGAAGGTCGTTGTGATTGTCTTGCCTTGGAGGGGCCCATCCGTCAACATCGCGGTGTATGTGGCCGTCATTGTACCCATGGATCTATTCTGCACGCGGGCGGGCAAACGGCAAGGATATCGAGCCGATATGCGGCACGCCCAGAGCGAACTGAACGGTCGCTGGGAGTGGCGTGTATGCCGGCGGGACGCGCCGACATGCACTCGTCGATTAGGCGGGCACTCCATTCCAGTGTGTATGGTGTGCCTTGGCCTATCATTTGGCCACTACATATAAAGAGGAGTCTGGTGCCAGGCACTAAGAAGCTGGTCATTGTTGAATCACCGACCAAGATGAAGTCGATCGCCGCGTATCTCGGCGACGGCTATGAAGTTTTGTCTTCAGTCGGTCACATTCGCGATCTGATCGAGCCGAAAAACCTGCCGCCAGAGCTGAAGAAGGGTGCCCTCGGCCGATTCTCGGTCGATGTGGAAAACGGTTTCGAACCATATTACGTGGTCTCCGACGCCAAGAAGAAGACCGTCAGCGAACTCAAGCGTGCCCTCAAGAATGCGAACGAACTCTTGCTCGCAACTGATGAGGACCGCGAAGGCGAGGCCATCGCCTGGCACCTGCTGCAGGTGCTGCAGCCCAAGGTTCCGGTCAAGCGCATGGTGTTTCACGAGATCACCAAGGACGCCATCCTTGCCGCCAAGGACAATACTCGCGACCTCGACACCGCCCTCGTCGACGCGCAGGAAACCCGCCGCATCCTCGACCGCATCTACGGCTACGAGATTTCTCCCGTGCTCTGGCGCAAGGTCGGCCCCGGCCTCTCCGCCGGACGTGTGCAGAGCGCCGCGACCCGCCTCGTCGTCGACCGGGAGAAGGAGCGCCTCGCGTTCGTCTCCGCTGGCTATTGGGATTTGCTGGCGCGACTGGCAGCATCCGCTTCAGAAACTGACCAGGCCTTCGATGCGAAGCTCGTGCGGCTGAACGGTGAGCGCATCGCCACCGGTGGCGACTTCGACGATTCCGGTGCGCTCAAGCCCACCGTGAAGGCCGTCACCCTCGACGCATCCGCTGCCCACGCTCTGACGACCGCGCTGCAGAGCCCCGGCGTCAAGCTCGAGGTCACCAGAGTCACCTCCAAGCCGTACCGACGCAGCCCAGCAGCACCGTTTACGACCTCGACCCTGCAGCAGGAAGCGGCCCGCAAGCTGCGCTTCACCGCCCGGCAGACCATGAGCGTCGCGCAGTCGTTGTACGAAAACGGGTACATCACCTATATGCGTACCGACTCGCCGTCGCTCGGGCAGCAGGCCCTTACGGCCGCCCGCACCCAGGCCGCAGCGCTCTACGGCGCTGAAACGGTTCCAGATGCCCCAAGGGCTTACAAGGGCAAGAGTAAGAATGCGCAGGAAGCGCACGAGGCCATCCGCCCGTCCGGCGACACCTTCCGCACCCCGGCTTCGCTCGCCTCGAGCCTGCGCGGCAACGATTTCAAGCTCTACGACCTGATCTGGAAGCGCACCGTCGCCTCGCAGATGAAGGACGCAACCGGTTCGACCGCCTCGGTGACCATTGCGGCCGGCCCGACCGGCACGTCGGAGCATCCCGCCGCCTCGGGCGCGCTCGCCGAATTCGCGGCCAGCGGAACCGTCATCACCTTCCGTGGCTTCATGCTCGCCTATGAAGAGTCCAAGGACGAAGAGCGCAACGCTTCAACCGACGCGACCGAATCGAAGCTGCCGCCGCTCGAGGAGGGCCAGAAGCTAGCGCTGCAGGGCCTCGAGGCCAAGGGCCACGAGACGACGCCGGCCGCCCGCTATACCGAGGCCAGCCTGGTCAAGAAACTGGAAGAGCTCGGCATCGGCCGGCCGTCGACTTTTGCGTCGATCATCTCGACCATCACCGAGCGTGGCTATGTCACGCCGCGCGGTCAGTCGCTCGTCCCCAACTGGATTGCATTCTCGGTTGTGCGCCTGCTCGAAGAATTCTTCGGCGACCTGGTCGAATACGACTTCACCGCCGAGATGGAGGACGACCTCGACCGCATCGCCGGCGGTGAAGCCAACCGCCTGGATTGGCTCACGAGCTTCTACTTCGGCAGCGACAAGCACCGCGGCCTGCGCCAGGTCATCGATAATCTCGGCGAGATCGACCCGCGCGTGATCAACTCGGTCGCCATCAGCGATGACATCACCCTGCGCATCGGCAAGTACGGCCCCTACCTCGAGGTCATCGACCCCGATGCTGCAGCGGATGCCCCGCCTCGCCGGGTGAACATTCCGCCGGAACTCGCTCCAGACGAATTGACCGCGACGAAGGCCCGCGAACTCATCGACGCTCCGGTCGTCACCGATCGAGTCATCGGACTCAACCCGGAAAACGGCAAGGAGATCGTTGCCAAGGACGGCCGCTTCGGGCCGTACGTCACCGAGCTCGTGCCGGCTCCAGCCGAGCCGGTCGCTCCGGTCGTCGTGGCTGTTCCCGTGGAAACGATCGACCCCGTCACCGGCGAGGTCACCAGTTCTGCCGCAGCATTGGCCAAACCCAAGCGCAAGCCGGCGGCGAAAAAGGTGGCCGCCGCGGACAAGCCGCGCACGGCATCCATTTTCAAATCGATGGATCTCGCCACGGTCGATCTCGAAACGGCGCTGCGCTTGCTCGCCCTGCCGCGCGTGGTGGGGCTGGACCCGGAGACCGGCACCGAGATTCTGGCCCAGAACGGTAAGTTCGGGCCGTATCTGAAAAAGGGTATCGACACCCGGTCGCTCACGAGCGAAGACCAGATCTTCGACATCGACCTGCCTGGCGCGATCGAGCTCTACGCCCAGCCGAAGTATGGTGCCCGCCGGGCATCGAGTGCACTGAAGGAATTCGAAGCGCCCGACCCGGAGAGCGGCAAGGCGATCAAGATCAAGGACGGCCGATTCGGCGCCTACGTGACCGACGGGGTCACCAACGCGACGATTCCTAAGTCGGAGGACATCGAGGAGATCGACTTCGAGCGGGCCGTGCAGCTGCTCGCTGACAAGCGCGCTAAGGGTCCGGCCGCGCCGCGCAAGAAGGCGCCGGCCAAGAAGGTCGCTGTCAAGAAACCAGCCGCCAAGAAGCCGGTCGTGCGTAAGGCGCCGACTGCGGCAGCGAAGGCTGCCACCGCCAAGAAGGCGGCTGCGACCCGTGCCGCGAATGCGGCGGCCAAGGCAGCCTTGGTCGGCACGCCAGTGGCTCCGGTCAAGAAGGCTGCTGTGACGAGGCCTGCCGCCAAGAAAACACCAGTGAAGAAGTTGTCCAGCTCGGCCGCTGACTCTGCGTCGACCACCACGATTGCGCCGTGACCGGCCTCTTCATCACGCTGGAGGGCGGCGACGGATCCGGCAAAACCACGCAGTCGCTCCTACTCACCGACTGGCTCGAAAAGCAGGGGCGCACCGTCGTGCGCACCCGCGAGCCCGGCGGAACGGATGTCGGCGTCGACATTCGCGAGATCGTGTTGCACCACCGCGGCGAGGTGGATCCCCGCGCCGAAGCCCTGCTCTACGCCGCAGACCGGGCCCAGCACGTCGGTACGAAGCTGCGGCCGGCACTCGCCCGCGGCGATGTCATCGTGCAGGACCGTTACCTCGACTCCTCGGTCGCCTACCAGGGCGCTGGCCGGGTGCTCGGTGCCACCGAGGTGCGCGACCTGTCGCTCTGGGCCGCCGAGGGGCTTCTGCCCGATCTGACCGTGCTACTCGACCTCGACTCGCGCGCCGCCCGAGCCCGCCTCGACGCAGACAACAAGGTCTTCGACCGGCTGGAGGCGGAGAAGAACGACTTTCACGCCCGCGTGCGCGCTGCTTTTCTCGAGTTGGCCGCCGCCGAGCCCTCCCGGTTTCTGGTAGTGAATGCTGCCGCCCCCGCCGCTGAGATCGCCGCCACCATCCAGGCTCGAGTTTCCACCCTCCTCTAGTGGTCGGGGCCCGGACCACGAACGTGGGCGAGGTTGCGACTCTCTAAGGGATACTGAAGCTATGACCTCGACTGCCTCGTCCGCTGTGCGATCCGGTTGGTCGGTGCGGGTGCGCATCCTCACCGCCATTCTGGTCGTCGCCGGCCTTGGTCTGGCCGTTGCGGGCGGTACGGCCTACCTCGTGCAACGCGACCGCGCCCTGCACGACATCGATGTTCGCCTAGCGACGAGCGTCGAGAGTGTGCGCTTCATCGTCACCGGCGTGCCGACTACCAACCTCAACAAGGTCGAGGCGTTGCCGGAGGCGTCCGGTGCGAGCTACCCATCTACCCGGGAGGCGTTGCAAGCAGTCATGGCCCGACTCGTTCCGAGCCCCAACGAGAGCACCCTCGGAATCATCGACGGCGTCCCCGCGCTGATCCCCGGCACCGATTTGGCCTTCCACCTGGAGGATGATGCCGGGTTCGTCCTGCGCATTCTCGACGAAGTGGCCGGTGTCAATGTCGTGCGCGGCACTGCCGTCTCCGAACTCGGGAACCTGCGGTATATCGCCGCGCCGGTGACCGTGGAGGGCAGCGGACAAGCCGGAATTTTTGTCACCGCCTTTGATCTTGACGCTGAGCTGGACGAGTTGACGAGCGCTTTTCGCATCTATGCGGCCGTCGCGGCTGCGGCGCTCGTGGCGATCGGGCTGGTCGGATGGTTCGTCGCCGGTCGCCTGCTGCGACCGGTGCGACAGCTGCAGGCCGCCGCGTCGCGGATCACCGCAACCGACCTGCACGAGCGCATTCCGGTGATCGGCCACGACGACATCTCCGAGCTCACCGAAACGGTCAATGACATGCTCGAGCGCCTTGACGAGTCGCTGACCGCACAGCGACAGCTGCTCGAGGATGTGCGCCACGAGCTCAAGACTCCGATCACCATCGTGCGTGGGCATCTTGAGTTGCTGGATGCACGCAATCCCGATGATGTCGCATCCGCTAGGGAAATTGCGCTTGATGAACTCGACCGGATGACCGGACTCATCGACGACATCGAGTCGCTCGCCAACGCCCAGCGCGGTAATCTGCGGCGGGTACCAACGGATGCCGGCGACCTTACCGAGCAGTTCTACCTCAAGGTCAGTGCGCTTCCCGGTCACGCCTGGATTCTGGCCGAGCGCGCGCACGTTGTCGTACCGGTCGATCCGGCCCGTCTCACTCAGGCGTTCTTGCAGCTGGCGAACAATGCCGCCAAACACTCAGATCCCGGAACGACCATCGAGATTGGCAGTACCGAGCACGCCGAGGCGGTGGAATTCTGGATCCGCGACAGCGGCCCCGGCATTCCGGCGGAGGCCAAGGCCCGCATTTTCGAACGGTTCGGCCGTGTCGATTCCGGGCGTGGTGTCGAAGGTTCCGGGCTCGGGCTGCCGATCGTCGACGCTATCGCGCGGGCGCACGGCGGCTATGTCGACCTGGTGACGTCGCCCGACGGATCTCGGTTCGGCATAATGTTGCCGCGCCGCGCTGTTGATGTGGTGGCCGCGAAATGACCAGCATTCTTATCGCTGAGGATGAGGCGCGAATCGCTCTGTTCGTGAGCAAGGGCCTGCGGGCTGCCGGGTATTTCTCGACCGTGGTCGGTGATGGGCTCGACGCCGTCAGCTATGCCCAGTCCGGCACTTTCGACTTGTTGCTGCTCGACGTTGGACTGCCGAGCATCGACGGCTTCGAGGTGATGAAACGGATCAGGGCCGAACGGCTGCCGCTGCCGATCATCATGTTGACCGCTCGGTCCACGACCAGCGACATGGTCGCCGGCCTCGATGGTGGTGCCGATGATTATCTCGCGAAGCCGTTCAAATTTGATGAGCTGCTGGCCCGGATCCGCCTAAGACTGCGAGATGCCGAGCAGAGCTCGCCGACCGGGCTGGCTTATGGGGAGCTCGCGCTCGACCTGCGCACCCGCCGTGCAACTGTGGGGGAGCGCACCGTGGAGCTGTCGGCCCGGGAGTTTGCCCTCGCTGAAGAGTTTCTGCGGCACCCCGACCAGGTACTCAGCCGTGAGCAGCTGCTGAGCCGGGTATGGGGTTACGACTTCGATCCAGGTTCCAACGTCGTTGACGTGTACGTGCGGTATCTTCGGGCGAAGTTCGGGCCCGAACGCATTGAGACGGTGCGCGGCATGGGATATCGGCTCAAATAAGCTCGCTCGGGAAAGCAGAAGGCCCGGGCGGGGGCCCGGGCCTTCTCATGCTCGTAGTTCGACTTGGTCTGCGACGCTCTACTTAGTCGACGGATGCGGGGCTCTGCACCGATGCGGCAGACACCGGGCTTGCGACGGACGGTGCGGAGACCGGGGTCACGACCGAAACGGCTGAAACTACCGAGACGGCTGAGACCGTCGACGCGACACTCGAGCTGCTCGATGAGTTGTTGGTTGAGTCGGGCGAGGTGTTGGTCGAGTTATCGCTCGAGGTGTTGGTTGAATCATCGCTCGGGAGGGAAACCGAGTCGTCGAACGTCGAGACGCTCGCTGTGCTCAACGGGATCGCCGTGCCCGCCGAGATGGAGCTCACCGGCTGCACACCGATCGAGCTTCCCGAACGGTCCTCGATCTCGAAGGCGTTCGCTGCGCTCATGGCGCCGCCGGCGAGCAATCCGATGCCGAGTGCGGATCCGGCGCCCATGGCAATCCAACGCTTTTTGGCTGTCATCATGGTGTCTCCTTGTAGTTGGCGAGTCGAGCCTGTGCTCGTCTGCTGTAGCTTCAAGATTCCTGCCTCAGCATGAGAAGCCTCGGAGCACGGCGTGAGAGGACTCTCATGTTGGCCGACGGCATCCGCTGGTCTCAGTCTGAGGCAGGGTCGACGACGAGTTCGGTGGCTGCGCCGAGCAAATTCGCGCTGTGTGCGCCCGGGTTCAACACGTGCCCGAGCAGGTGGGTTGCCGCGATGTACCGCGCCCGGTTGAAAAACTGCTCGCCGCGGCGAGGCCACCGGCTGCGGGCACGGGCAGCCAGCACGCGGCAGCTTTCGGCGGCCAAAGGATTGGAGTGATCGTCGTGGTGGAGGGCGCTCACGACCAGGTGTGCGTAGAGCGCAGCGGCATCGTCGGCCGGGTCCCCGAACCCGGCCGTGTCGATGTCGAGCACGCCGGAGATGCGTGGGGAGTCGAGTGTGTCGGGGTCCAGAAAGATCTGCCCCAGGTGCAGGTCGCCGTGCACGGTGACGGGGGCGGCGAAAATCGCGGCCGCGCGCATCCGTTCGATGGCATCGCCCAGGGCAGTGACCCTG
Source organism: Cryobacterium sp. Y50 (assembly GCF_002929805.1). Classification (GTDB taxonomy): domain Bacteria; phylum Actinomycetota; class Actinomycetes; order Actinomycetales; family Microbacteriaceae; genus Cryobacterium. Next base: position 118,126 of record NZ_PJJM01000095.1, read on the forward strand.
GGCGTTTCGGCTGGCAGTAGGGAACACACTCGGTGCACGTACCAGGGCAGGCGCGCTGACAGCGATGCTCGTGCCGAGTCGGAACTTTCGATCAGGCCGATTTCTGTCGTGAGCCGATCAAGCTCGTCGAGGAATGGTTCGGGCGAGAATTGCGCGACCACCTGGCTCGCTTCGACACCGTGAACGGGCTCCAGGGCGATGAATCCGTCGGCGCTCCAGCCGCGGCTGCGCGGTACAGGAACGCCGGCGGCTCCCCAGAGCACGTGGCGGGCATGGAGCGGCCCCGCGACAGCCGGGCGAACGACCTTGAGGTAGACCGTAAATTCGACTGCGACCGCACGCACAACGGCGCGTTTTCCTGGCCGATAGGCCGCGATGGTGACAACGAGGCTGCTCGTGTGCAGGCCGAGGCGGGCGAGCAGGACCTGGGCAGAGTCTGGGTAGACCGCCGCGGCCAGGGCGGGCAGCTCGGGATCGTTCGGGTACAGCCAAGCAGCCACGGTTTCATCGGTTTGCTCGTCACGGAAGGCGAGCACGCCGGGCCGGTCACGTTTGGTGGGATTCGATTCAAGGTAGACGGTGTGGGATTCGGTCGTCTGTGTGCCGGGATCCAGCTCGATCGTGTAACCGGCGGGGACGCCGCGGGCGGTCGTTTCGATGCTGAACCGATGCAGCCGGACCAGGGTCATGCCGAGCGACTCCGCGACGGCCTCGAGAATTTCCGGCGCCTGTTCCAGCGGATGCGACCCGCCGGGTTCAGCCGTCAACGTCAACGTAGTCGTCACCGACGTCACCGTCGTCAACGTCAACGTCAACGTCAACGTCAACGTCGTCGTCGATGGTCTGCGATCCGGCCGGGGGTACAGCGACGGGCGGGGCGACCGGAACATCAACGGGGGCCGTCGAGATGGGCGTCGCGGTGGCCGTCGGCGCGACTCCGGGTGCGGTCTCCTCGGCGGTCGTGCTTGAGCCAGAGCCGGAGCCCACGGGATCGATACGTTGAACCAGCCCGGGCTGGTCGGTGATCGTGAGCGTGGAGGTCAGCGCGACGGCCCCTGCAGATCCGGCGCCGAGGGCGACCACAACTGTGGCACCGAGCGCCACCTTCCACAAAGTCTGCATTGACCTAGTCTGGGGCGTCGACCACGGTTCTCGCGCAGAGCAGCATGAGAGGGTTCTCATCTTGAGTTGGTCGTGACCTCGTGACCTCGTGACCTCGTGGCAGTCGGGTATGGGGCACATTTTCCGAGCCCGGGCTCGGTCGGCACAAGACGCACGGGGCGCGGGCGGTGTCGGCGGGGCGGGTTACCCTTGACTCATGGCAGTGTGGGACAACCTAACGGGACAGGCCGACGCAATCGCCATCTTCCGGGCGGCGGCGCAGCGCGTGCCTTCCGCCAGTGAGACCAGCAGCGATGCCACCAGCACCAGCACCAGCGCCTCCGCCGAGTCCAACTCGATGACGCACGCCTGGCTCATCACTGGGCCCCCCGGGTCCGGCCGCTCGAACCTCGCGTTCGCCTTCGCCGCCGCGCTGCTCAGCCCGGGCACACCCGCCGAAGACCTCGCCGCGGCCCGCCAGGTCGAAGCCCGCACCCATCCAGACCTCAGCGTGCTCGCCACCGAGGGCGTCATTATCAAAATGGAATCCGTCAAGGAAGCCGTCGCCCGCTCGCAATACTCGCCCTCGGTCGGCCGCTACCGCGTAGTCGTAGTCGAAGACGCCGACCGCATGGTCGAGCGCACCTCCAACGTGCTGCTGAAAGCCCTCGAAGAGCCGCCCGAGCGCACCGTGTGGATTCTGTGCGCTCCGAGCGAGGCCGACCTGTTGCCGACCATTCGCTCGCGCGTACGCACCGTGCGCCTGCGTGTGCCGAGCGTGGCCGACGTGGCCGACCTGCTGGTGCGCCGAAACGGCGTCGACCCGGTCGTCGCCGAGCTCAGCGCCCGCCTCGCCCAGAGTCACATCGGCATGGCCAAGCGCCTCGCCACCAATGCCGACGCCCGGGCCAGACGCGAGGAGACCCTGCGCACGGCTCTCGGCATCCGTTCGGTGTCCTCGGCCGTCAATGCTGCCGCACGGCTGCTTGCCATCGCCGGCGACGACGCCAAGGCCATCACACTTGAGCTCGATGCCGCCGAGCGCGACGGTATGCTGCGCTCACTCGGGATCGAAGCCGGGCAGTCGGTACCGCCGGGGCTGCGCAGCCAGATCAAGGCCCTCGAAGACGACCAGAAGCGCCGGGCCGTCCGTAGCCTGCGGGACGGCATCGACCGCATCCTGGTCGACCTCGCCTCCCTCTACCGTGATGTCTGCATGGTGCAGCTGGGCCGGGACAAAGCGGTTATCAACCTCGAACTGCTCGCCGAACTCCGCACTGCGAGTGCGGCCAGCGCGCCAGCGGCCACGGTCGCTACCATGGATGCGATCGCCGTGGCCCGCCAGCGCATCCAAGGCAACGTCGCACCCGCGCTCGCCCTCGAGGCGATGCTGGTGTCTGCGATCCGTCGCCCGCAGTGACACAGCGACGTCGATAACAGCGACTCCCAGCCTCCTTCGGTAGCCTGAGCCGCAGCATCCGCTTCATGAAAGAGGAAATCCGTTGAACCGCAGCATCCGCGCACTGAGCGCCACGGCCGCCGCACTGGCGCTCACGCTTATTTTGAGCGGATGCTCCGCCTGGTTCGCGACGGATGCCGGCCCCGCCCAGTCCACGCCCACCGGCGAACAGGTTGACGGTGACCTCGCCCCCTTCTACAGCCAGGTGTTGCAGTGGGACGGTTGTGGTGACGGCCTGCAGTGTGCAGAGGCATCCGCTCCGCTCTCCTATGGCGATCCGGCCGCCGGAAAGATCTCGCTCGCCCTCGTGCGCCACGTGGCCACCGGAAACGATCGCGTCGGTTCCCTGCTGGTGAACCCCGGCGGACCCGGCGGTTCTGGCTATGACTTTGTCGCGGATTCCCTCGACTACGCCACCGATAAAAAGCTGCAGGCGAGCTTCGATATCGTCGGATTCGACCCGCGCGGGGTGGGTCGTTCCTCGGCGGTTTCCTGCTACGACTCGGCCGAGATGGACGAGTACCTGTACGGGCTGACCGAGGCGAAGCGCGGCACGGATGCCTGGATCGCCGAGCTTGCGGCGTCGTCCGACGCATTCGCGACCGCCTGCGCCGACGAGACCGGGCCGCTGCTCGGCACCGTCGACACGCAGAGCGCCGCACGTGACCTCGATCTGTTGCGCGCCGCCCTCGGCGACACGGAGCTCAATTTTCTTGGCTACTCCTACGGTACCTTTCTCGGCGCCACCTACGCCGAGCTCTTTCCCGAAAAGGTCGGACGCTTCGTGCTCGACGGGGCCGTCGACCCGTCGACGAGCAACTTCGAGGTTACCAAGACGCAGGCCGTCGGCTTTGAAAACGCGCTGCGCGCTTACCTCGCCGACTGTGTGACGGGGGAGGACTGCCCGTTCCGGGGCAGTGCCGACAACGCGCTGACGACAATCGGTGCACTCATGGCGTCGGTTGACGACAGCCCGATCACGGCAACGGATGGCCGCCAGCTTGGCGCTAGCACGCTGCTGACTGCGATCATCTATCCGCTCTATCAGGCCACGGCGTGGCCTCAGCTCAGCATCATGTTCGACACCGTCATGCACGGCAGCGCCGACGGTGCCTTTCAATTTGCCGATGCCTACAACGGTCGGGATGCCGACGGTAAATATTCCGACAACTCGACCGAGTCATTCATGGCCATCAACTGCATCGACTATTCCTACAACGCCGACCCGGTTTCGATGCGTGCACAGGCCGCCGAACTCGCCGACGCGGCCCCGGTGATCGGCCCGTACATGAGCTTCGGCGACATCGGGTGCGCCAACTGGCCATACCCGTTCACCGGCGAACGCGACGAGATCCACGCGGCGGGCGCGGCACCCATTTTGGTCGTCGGCACCACGAACGACCCGGCCACCCCCTACATCTGGGCGCAGCAGCTGGCCGAGCAGCTCGACAGCGGCACCCTGGTGACCTACACCGGCGAAGGCCACACCGCCTACAACAAGTCGAATTCCTGCGTGAATGATGCGGTCGACTCCTATCTTGTTGACGGAATCGTGCCAGCCGCCGACCCCCAGTGCTAACCACTCAGAGGCGTTCGAGCGCTGTGGAACACTTGGGGTATGTCGATTGAAACGGAACCGCCGGGCCCGCGTGAGCGCAAGCGCCTCGCCACTCGGCGAGCCATCCAACACGCTGTGCTGACTCTGTCCCGCGAGCGCGGCTTTGAGTGCGTCACGGTCGAGGACATCAGCCGCCTCGCTAACGTCTCACCGCGTACGTTTTTCAACTATTTTTCTTCGAAAGACGCAGCCCTGATCGGCGACGCGCCCGGTATGGCATCCGCTGCAGATATTGACATCTTTGTCGCGAGTGGCCGGAACAACGACGTGCTCGCCGATCTGGCCCTGCTGCTCGCCAAGAGCCTGGAGCGCACCGAGGCCGACCGGGAGATTCACCAACTGCGCCGCACGGTCATGAAGGAGAACGCCTACCTGTTCGGTATGCGCATGGCGACCCTGCGCGACTTCGAAGATCAGCTGCAGCAGATCATCGAGCGTCGTTTCACAGCGGATGCCCCCGAGCGAGCTGATGACCCGGTCGAGCTGGCCCAGCGTGCCCTGCTGTTCACGCTCGTAGCCGTCGCGGCGATCCGCCATGCCTGGCGGGTCTGGGCGGAGGGCGACGGTGCGACCCCACTTTCGGAGTCCGTGAACGCCTCATTCTCCGAGGTGTACAGAATTACTCGTAGGAACGACTAGGCTTGGCTGCTGTGTCACCGGCTGCCTTTCGAGGCGATCTGGTAATGCCGCCTTAGCTCAGTTGGTAGAGCATCTCACTCGTAATGAGAAGGTCGTCAGTTCGATTCTGACAGGCGGCTCCACTAAATATGCTGGCCAGGTAGGGTTTATGAAACCGGCTTTGCAGTGTGTTTCTGCGAATTCGCCACATTTGCTCACACTTCACCTATGCTCATGTGATTTTCGAACTCTGTGTGGCGTCAAACCTGCTTGACCGGACATTGTCTCCGACAGGCCCTGCGGGTGATTGCGCACTCGAAATCATGCGTGCCGTTGTTAGCGCTCCGTGCCCAGGCCCGGCTATACCGGGCAAATGGCGGGAACGTTCAACAAAGACTGCGACAAGTCGTTTTCGGAACGCCAGCGCTCCACGGGAAAGAGTCGTGATCGAGCTCCTTGACGAGCGCTACGCACGATTGGTCCTTGCCGTGGATCAGCCTCGATCCGTCGTGGACGCATGAATATCGCCATTCAACCTGGCAAAAAAGTCCGAGAGAACCTCCCCCGCGGGCTGGGTCGCTGCGGTTTTCTGGGAGCCGCCGTCGGATCTATTCCCGTGGCGTTCAGCTCAAGATTAATCGCGTCGGTGCCGTCTCCGGCGATGTACGTCAGTGTGATTGTACGTGGGGTCGCTCCCGAGCTGCTGGGCACGGTGAAGTCGTGTGTTGCCGGCGCCAGGTCAGCCGTGCATAAATGTTCCATGAAGCCAGTCGCTGACCGTTCTTCTGTTGCACCCGATAGGTCGTGCGATCTTCGACCGTTACCTGTCGTTCATGCGTCTTCACTAGGGTGAGGATGACCACTGGGGCAGATGAGGCAATGATGCGATACACCGTGACACGTCGTCGTCGCTGGCTCGCGCTGGCCGGGATAGGACTGTGCGCGGTGGTCGCGTTGAGTGGCTGCGCGGCACCTGCTCCGCTTCCGGGTGGGCCGCAAGTGGAGACGGAGATGCTGCCACTGGAGGATTCTCTGGTGATCAAGGACCAGTTGCGGGAGGAGTTGGCCTTGCCGCCAGTCGATTTGGAGACAATGCAGTGGCTTGATCGACTGCAGGGTGAACTGACGGGGGACCGAAATTTTGGTTCTCCGGCGATCTCGAAGGATCGAAGCGCGGTCACTATCATTTGGTATGGCACGCCAAGTGCCCGGCTTGAGGAGTTGGTCGCCGAAGCTCCGGAGAAGCTGACCGTGGTCATCCAGCGGGCCGTGTTTCGACCGGCAGAGTTGAACGAACTCGCCCTGAGGGCAGTGACCACCGAAGGGCTGGTTTCAGGCGTGCAAGTAGCTATGGGCAGCGCCACACCGGACGCCTCCGGTGTCACGATCGGTATTGTCGAACTTCCTGCTGGGCGTTCCCTTGAGCAACTAGGCACTGCGTTCGCGCAGGCGTTGCAGCGACCGGATGTCCCTATTGCAGTGGAAGTCAGCGGTATGGTCGTTCCATTCAACAGCTGAGCGACAAGGGTTCTGTAGCGAAATTTGAGCGAAGTTGTCGTCTGGTGGGGTCAAGCTGACGACCAAGAGCGGCTCCGCGTTCATCTGGGCTTAGAGCGCGTCGTGCTGGTGGCCCACTAGGCCGGCCCGATGAAATGCCTAGCTCCACGGCCTCGGCCCGGAACTCAACATTAAACTTACGACGATGAGTGATGAAACAGATGCTCCTCGGCTCTGTCTCAATTACTATGTGGGCGCTCTGCGCTTAGCCTCAATACCGTTCAGTTAGGCGCGTGAATGGTGATTTCTGGTTCGTGGGCGGGTTGTGGCCAGTGGGCGTGCTGG
>NZ_PJJM01000062.1 GCF_002929805.1 Cryobacterium sp. Y50
CAGCGTCCACGAGGTCGCTCTGAATGGAAGATACGGCGTGAACTCGTCTGCTCAACACACCCTCCAGTCCGGCTCTCGCTGCTCGCAAAGCGGGCAATGATGTTCTTTATCGCCTTCGGAAGATGCCAACCTTTATGAGTCAGTTTCTTAGGCGGTCATTGAGTTCGTTTCTTCCTTCTCAGGTTCGTTGATCTAGGACGTCATCGGGAACGTGGCTGGCTGCGGGTACTGCTGAACGAAGCGCTCAGGGTGCTCGGTAGAAGCCGTCTGAGAACGCGGGAGCGAGCGTGCTGAATAGCCGGTGCGCGGCCGTGGTGAACGTTGGCTAGAAAGCGTCCTTTACACGAAAGATGGCTAGTGGTGCAGCGGCCCACGACTGTTCGAGGGCGGTTCTCAGAGCAGATCAGGTGCCTACAAGCTGGGCCGCCCGTAACCTTGACGTTGAGACCGATTGTTGGGGAGGTTGCATGATGGTTGCGAAACCGGACATACATGTTCGCCGCGTGTATGACGAGGCTGAGGAGCAGGACGGAGTTCGGGTCCTAGTGGATCGCATCTGGCCACGCGGCATGACGAAGGTCAAGGCGGCACTGGACGAATGGTGCAAGGACGTCGCACCGTCGACGGCACTACGAAAGTGGTACAGCCACGACCCAGCCAAGTTCGAGGAATTCGCTCGACGCTACGGTGCCGAACTGGAACACGTCGAGCGCGGCAAGGCGCTGCAACATTTGAGAGATCTGGCTATTCGGCATCGTCTGACCCTGCTGACCGGCACTAAGAACCCGGATATCAGCGAAGCCGCAGTGCTCGCCCAGATTCTCCGCCGATGAAACAGAACCGGGTTCCGCTGCGCGCGGGCGACGCGAGCAGGGCTGCCGATAACCAGCAATCCGAACCGATGGCGGTAGATACCACCTCCGTCGGCGTGACCGACGGGGTGCGCGGATGCCTGTCAGATCTGGATGGTGTCATCACCAAAACGGCCGCCCAAAGCGGTGGCCGATTCGTACCTTTCGATGCTGTTGTCGATTACGACGCGTATGTTGACCGGAAATCCCGTGCCGACAGTACCCGCTCCTTCCCGGCATCTCGTGGGGTGAGCCTGCCGGAGGGCAGTGCCGAGGACGCATCCGAAACGGTCAACGGGCTCGGTAACCGGAAGAACGATATCGTCCGGCGCCACAACCGCAAGGATGGCGTCGAGGTGTATCAGGGATCGCTGCGTTTTGTGCGAGCGGTGCGATCGTGTGGTTTGCGTTGCGCGGTGGTGTCTTCCAGTACCAACTGCCAGGGCGTGTTCATCGCAGCCGGAAGAGCGGATCTTTTCGATCAGCGCATTGAAGGGCTGACTGCTAAGCGGAAGCCTTTGACGGAGAAGCCTGCCCCCGGCATATTCCTGGCTGGGGCGCACTGGCCCTGCCCCCGTTGAGTGGACACCTCACAAGAGAGAATGTTCCCAAGGGAAACACACGCAGGGACTTCACTCCTGAGTACAAAGACGTGGCCCGCGAGCTCGGCATCAACGAGGCATCGCTGGGCCGGTGGGTCAGCGCTTTCAAAGCCCGAAACGACACCGGCGAGACCATTGTCACCGAGTCGGAACGGGCCGAGGTGCTCCGGCTGCGGAAAGAGAACGCGGACCTGAAACTCGATCGGGCGTTCCTAAAAGAAGGGTCCATCTTCTTCGCCCAGGAAGCATCAGAGCTGGCGCTGGTGAAAATTCGTGCATCGCAGATCAATGGTTGTGCGTACTGCCTGGACATGCACGGGCGTGAAGCTCGAGCGGCGGGCATTGACCAGCGCCGCCTCGATGTGTTGGCTGGATGGGAGGAAGCGCCGAACGTGTACTCCGAACGCGAACGTGCCGCCATAGCACTCACTGAGGCGGTGACACTCATCGGAAACGGCGGTGTGTCGGACTCGTTGTGGGGGCAGGTGAGGGANCGCGATCAACGTGTGGAACCGTCTGGCGGTGAGTACTCACCAGAGCCTTCCACCGCAAACGACCTAACTAATCTCGCTACTCCTACGATCGGCGGGGAGAGATATACATCGACACGACGCACGCATAAACTTAATGGCCGTGACCTCATCGAATGAAAAGGTGCCTATTCTGCATCCGGTCTCACCAGACATTCGGTCTTCGCGCGACTGAACAAGTAGCCCGCAGCATCGCTGAAGCGATCGTTAATGCATGCATGTGGTCATCCATATTTCTAATGCGTTTCATCACGTACTGTATTAGTTTTTACCACGCGAGCTTATGGCAACCGCCTCAGGCTACAGTCCATTTCACAAGGGGAGAAAGAACAACGATCACGCAAAAGAACACAAAGCCAAACTTTGGTGTGCCGTCAGCCGCCCGTCAACGAACTCTTCTCGCCTTTAATCGCGTAACGGTACCTGGTTCTGACTTAATCGGGACGGCCGTGTATGCCGTCGTGTTCGGTGTTTTATTTCCACGTGGCGCGCGCCGTTGAGTTCTGATGATTTCAACGTGGCCAAGGTACCGACGTGCACTGCCGGGGGGACGGCTTTAGATCAAGCGCCACGCGGGTTCCTCGCCCTGGTCACCGCGGCGGCATTTCTGACTTTCGCGCAGGCTTTCATGGTCGCCCCGATCCTGCCCCAGTTAGCGCAGGCGTTCCACACCGACTCCGGAACGATAGGTCTGGCCGTCCCGGCCTATCTAGTTCCCTACGGGGTGATGACGTTGCTGTGGGGGCCGCTCTCCGACCGGGTTGGACGACGTCCAATCATTCTCGGTTCGTTGCTGACGTTCGCCGTTCTCACCGCGGGCACAGCGCTGTCTGGCACAGCCGGAATGTTCATGTTGATGCGTCTTGTGACCGGGGCGGCGGCTAGCGGGGTTGTCCCAATTTCCTTGGCGTTGATTGGTGATGTGTTCCCTTTTGCTCAGCGTGGCAGGGCGTTGGGGTGGTTGTTCGGTGGGATGGCCGGAGGCATCGCGGTTGGCTCTACCGCCGGCGCCGTGGCCGAACCGTTCATCGGCTGGGAGGGGTTGTTTTTCGTATCCTCAGTCGGTATTTTGGCAATCGGGGTGTTATCCGTTTTTTTGCTGCCCGTCTCACATACGACGCGGGACGCGCCGCCGTGGAATGCTGTAATCGCGGCATACGGGAAGTTGCTGTTTATTTCACGAGGCCGGCGGACTTACAGCTATGTGCTCCTCAACGCAGTGCTGCACTCCGGGATCTACACGTGGCTTGGGCTGTACCTGGTCCAACGTTTCGGGCTTGGCCCGATCGGGGTTGGTTTGGCGCTGCTCGGATACGGGATTCCTGGATTCCTCTTCGGCCCGATTATCGGGAAGTTGGCCGATCGCTATGGGCGGGCGAGAATCATCCCGGTAGGGGTGCTCGTCGCCGGAGTGTGCGCGCTCATCCTGGCCATTGAGGCACCGTTGCCAGTTGTAGTAATAACCATCGCGGTGCTGTCTCTGGGGTACGACATGACACAACCGCTGCTGGGAGGTATCGTCACGGATTTGCCCGGTACCGTCGGTCAGGCGGTAGGCCTGATGGCGTTCGTCTTGTTCATCGGATTAGGTCTGGGGAGCCTGGTTTTCCAGGGCCTGTTAGTGATGGGCTTCTCCCTGGCTCTCGCGGTCTTCGGAACAGCGGCCTTGCTAGCCGCGGGAATCGGACTGCGCCTCTTTCGGGGAGAGCGGGCCCCGTGACCAGGGGTCCTCACATAGGCGTCTTGGGTTGATATATTTTGGGGCAACTCTTTGATGGCTATTCCAGGATGAATGCACGGCCACGCCAATGGGCGTGGCGTTTTGTCTTATACAAACCACTCGTGTGTACACGTTGATATTTTTCACAAGTCGGCCACAGTTTATAGTTCCCATCCAACAAAAACCGCGTGAATCCGGAGAACCAGAACACAGCCCCTCTTCCATGTCCAGACCCCTGGTGACGGTGTGTGGCTCCGATCAGACAGCTCACGCGTATGGGAAGATTCTGATTCTGATTCAGATTCAGGTCGCCAGCACCCTGCGAACACCGATCCAAAAGGAGAACCATTGAATTTAAGTGGCCATCCGTCTAACTGCCGTGATCATGCAGCAGGCGTCGGAATATGCCCGCATCAAGCGAGTGCCGATAAATTACCGCTGTTGCCCACTGTGCAGACCGAGCGTATTCAGCCGGATAGTGACGAGACCGGGCCAATGCGGACCATAAAACGCGTTGAGACCTGGCTGTGAGCGTTCGCAAAGCGACTATCGAACCCGACATTACAGCAGTTACATTGATAACCACTTTGATTCAAAGGTAATTTGATTCTTTTAATGTCCACTAACCTCAGAGCAGCGGCTGGGCCCGTTTAGGGAGTCGTCAGACAAGAGGGAAGGCTTCCCACGTGGTTCGAATTCGAGCAAAAGCAAAACAGGTGCGATCTGAGTTGATGGTCTCCAAGGGGTGGATCCAGGGGGTGGCCCTGGTGATGGTCTTTGGTTTTGCTGTCATGGGTTTTCTCGCATTGAGGACCTACACCGATTCGATGCCTCAGCCGAAACAGGTGGTCGACTCGCAGGGTGAGGTTATTTTCACAGGCGCTGAAATCACTGATGGTCAGCAGACGTTCGCCGGTCGCGGGCTGCAGCAGTACGGCTCGATCATGGGTCATGGCGGGTATCTGGGGCCGGATTACACGGCCGACTATCTGCGTCGCTCGGCAGGGTTCGTGCTGGAGGCCCTCACCGCTTCGGGCGTGCAGGACCCGCAGGGCGAACTGGTCGAGATGATGCGTACCAACCGCTTCGACGTCGCCTCGGGTGACCTGGTCTTCACCGACCTGCAGATCGCCGCTTTTAAAGACATAACCCAGCACTACGCTGAGTATTTCGGTTCTCCGACCACGCAATACGGGCTCATTCCCAACGTCATCACCGACCCGGCGGAGGTGCACGAGCTCACGGCTTTCTTCGCATGGACGGCCTGGGCATCCGCTGCCGAACGGCCGGGACACGACTATTCCTACTCGAATAACTGGCCCGCGGAACCGCTCGTTGACAATGCGCCCACCGCCGATATCATCGTTTGGAGTGCGCTCTCGCTGATATCCCTGATGGTCGCCCTCGGCACGCTTTTTGGCTTGTATGGTCGGTGGAGTAAGAAGATGGGCTGGCAGCATGGGGAAGAGACCCCTGCGTTGTCATTCCGGCAGCCGGGCGAGGTGAAGGTGACGCCGGCGCAGTCCGCTACTGCCTGGTTCTTCTTTGTCGTTGCGTTGATGTTCCTCGCCCAGGCGTTTCTCGGGGCTGCCATCGAGCACTACCGGGCCGACCTATCCAGCTTCTTTGGTATCGACCTCGCGCAGATTCTGCCCTTCAACCTCGCGCGCACCTGGCATGTGCAGCTCTCGTTGCTATGGACGGCCGCGTCGTTCCTCGCCGCGGGTATTTTTCTCGCGCCGTACATTTCCGGGCGCGAGCCGAAGCGCCAGCACTGGCTGGCCTATGGGTTGCTTGGCGCGCTCGCTGTCGTCATCGCTGGCTCTTTCGTCGGCGAGGCGATGAGTGTTTTCGGTGTCGAAGCGGCTAAGGATTCGATCTTCTGGGGTATGCAGTGGGAGTACATTGACCTGCCGAAGGTGTGGCAAGGGATGCTCGTTGTTGGCCTGACGCTCTGGATCGTGATTATCTACCGTGGTATTCGGGCTCGGCTCAAGTCGGAGCACCGTTTCAACTTGCCATGGCTGTTTTTCTATTCCGGTCTCGCGATTCCTGCGTTCTACGCGGTGGGCATGCTTGCCGGTACCGAGGTGCACCTCAGCGTGGCTGAATTCTGGCGCTTCTGGGTCGTGCATCTCTGGGTTGAGGACTTCCTGGAATTGTTCACAACCGTAATGGTCGCGTACATCTTCGTGATGCTCGGCGTCGTACGGCACAAAATTGCTATGCAGATCATTCTGCTCGACGTTATTCTCTACTCCGCCGGCGGAATCCTTGGCACCATGCATCACCTGTATTTCTCGGGAACCCCGGTGGAGCACATGGCGCTGGGGGCGTTCTTTTCCGCCCTTGAAGTGATTCCGCTGACCTTCCTGACCATCGAGGCGTGGAGTTTTCTGCAGCTCGGATCGCGGCAGGAGTCTCGCAGCTCGGCCCCGTTCCCCCACCGCTGGGCGGTCATGTTTCTCGTAGCGGTCGGATTCTGGAACTTCCTCGGCGCGGGGATCTTTGGATTCCTAATCAATCTGCCGATCATTTCGTACTACGAGATCGGTACGGCCCTCACGGCCAACCACGCCCACGCCGCCATGATGGGTGTCTACGGGATGCTCGGGGTCGGCTTAGCCCTGTTCGCGCTGCGCTATCTGATTCCGGCGAACCGCTGGCCAGATCGACTGGCGAAATTGTCGTTTTGGTGCCTGAACCTTGGCCTGGCCTGGATGACGTTCGCGACCCTGCTGCCGCTCGGTGTCATTCAGCTGTGGCATTCCATCAACGACGGGTACTTCGAGGCGCGCAGCCTAAACTTCATCACCGAACCCGGTAACGCCGTGCTCGAATGGCTGCGGTTGCCCGGTGACGTACTCTTCATCGTCGGTGGTGTCATGCCGTTCGTCTGGATCGCCTGGCTCGGCGTGCGCTACCGCATCAAGGGCAGCACCCAAGATGTGCCCATGGAGGCGCTGTTTGTGGAAGCGCAGCCGGCGGTATCCGTCTCCGCGTACCGTGCCGAACCGACGATCGAGGACGGGTCCCCGGCCGGGAGCACGAGCGGATACGCCTCGGACAACCGATCGACCACCGACTCAAAAACCGACGATGACACCCGCCCGGTGGACGGCTCCTGATGGGGGCCATCGATTCGGAGGTCTGGTTCGCGCTCACCTACGGCGGATTTCTGCTGATTGTGGCGCACATCCTCGACCTTCTCGCGCGGCGGACCGCTACCAAGACGACCGCCGCGCGGTCGGGGGGCTTCACCTACCACGAAGACCACGACGCCTGGAAATGCTCGGAAGACCAGTGGTTGTGGCCGATCTCCTTCGACCCCGACAACCGGGTGACGCGCTATCAGGCTAGTGCGACCGTGTGCAATCCGTGCCCGCTGAAAGACACCTGCACTACCTCGGACACCGGCCGTCAGGTCGCCCGCAACATTGACCCCTGGCCGAGTTCGGAGGCGGAGCGATTCCACCGGGGAATCGCCTGCGTCGTCGTAGTACTCGGCCTGGTCTGGCCGCTAGCCACGATGCTGCAACAGCGCACCGGGGTTGAACTCGTGATCCTGGGGGCGGCAGCTGTCATCACCGCCGTGTGTAGCTGGCCGCTCTGGTCGCACCTGCGGCGCAGCCCGGCCGGGTTTCCCGCACACCTACGCCACGAAGGTCTCGAAGAGAGTGTCGCGACTCGGGAAGCTGGCCGTCTCAGGGAGGTCGCCCGCGGCTACGGCAACATCAGAAAAACCGGTCCGAGACAGGTTCCCGGCCCCGCCAAAACGACAGGAGACACCGTGCGTTCACCGTATTCCGCCCGCTGGACCGAACGGGAAGCGGAATCCGACCCCGGCCTACCCGGTGCGGCCACCGCGTGGACCCGAGGGGAGAATCGCTGATGGCGTGGCTGATTGTCCTCCTGGTCGTGCTCGGCCTGGTATTGATTTGGTTCGCGGCCTCGTTCAAGGTCTTGCAGGAATACGAACGGGGCGTCACTTTTCGCTTTGGGCGGTTGCGTCCAATTCGCCAACCCGGAGTGCAGATCGTCTTCCTTGGAATCGACACCATGGTGCGCGTCGATCTGCGCATCGTGACGCTCACGATTCCGCCGCAGGACGTCATCACCAAGGACAACGTACCCGCCCGGGTGAATGCGGTCGTGCTGTTCCAAGTCACCGACCCGGTTCGGTCGGTGATGGGGGTGGAAAACCACGCCGTGGCTACCTCGCAGATGGCGCAGACCACACTGCGTTCCGTTGTCGGGCGTGCCGACCTCGACACCCTGCTGGCGCACCGCGCCGATCTCAACGAGGATCTCGCCCGCAATATCAACGCCCAGACCGAACCGTGGGGCGTTGAGGTCAAGGTCGTCGAGATCAAGGACGTCGAGATCCCACAGGCAATGCAGCGGGCGATGGCCCGCGAGGCAGAAGCCGAGCGGGAACGTCGAGCGAAGATCATCAACGCACACGGTGAGTTGCAGGCCTCGGAGGAACTCGGGCAAGCGGCCGAGATTCTCAGCCGCAACCCGGCGTCGTTGCAGCTGCGCTATTTGCAGACGCTGCTCGAGCTCGGAGCCGACCATAACTCCACGGTGGTCTTCCCGCTGCCGATGGATATCATCGGGCCATTCCTCAGTAAGGTCCCTCAGTGGCTCGACAAGCAAACTGTTCCCGTTCCGGACGGGAACCACTTATGAGTGAGGTTCAGCGGGAGAAGAACCGGCCAGCCTCGCCTGCGCACCGCACTCGGTGCATCCGTCAGATGCTCGCGGGATCATTTATCGGTCTGCTCGCGCCAATCTTCGGATTCTTTGTCGGCACGATCGTGCGGGCCGACGTGACTGTCGGCGGACTGGAGCCGCTTCTGTTCTGGATGCTGATCGGTATGTTTGTAGGCATGGCCGCGGTGGGTGTCGCGATTCGAGGCGCCATGCAGTGGGTCGCCGGCAAGCACAACCTTTCGTAACTACGCCCAGACGCTTCGTGCCAGGCCGAATTCACGACCGGGTGCTTTGTGTCTGTGCCGGTTTTCTACCCGGGTCGCGCCGGCTACTCGCGGGCCGGCTCGTTCGCACAACTCGGATCCGCAGTGAGCGGATCGCCGGTGACCGCGCAGTCGTGTAAGCCTGAGCCGCCGCAGACCGTGCAGAACTCGCCCTGGCTTCCGAAGGTGTCGCGGAGCACAGACCTTACAACAGATCGGCGTCGCGCTAGATCTCGGGGAATGGTTGGTCGCGCACCCAGCCGGGCGCTATCGGCAGGAACCAGCTCCGTAGGCCATCCCGACGTGGTCGACGAAGACGAATCCACGTCCGGAGTTGACGTCGATCGAGGCCTGCGCGGCACGCGGTTTTGATTCACCTCCGGTGGGTAGATCGGTGATGACGCGCCGCAGTGTGGGCGGCCGTGGCAAGCTGGGCGTTTTCTAGCCAATGTCTCAACACTCAATCAAATATGGGCTATTCCCTTAGCGGGAACGTGCCGCGCGTTCGAGCACCTCAGAGGTGGGCGCTCACGAGATGGAGCGTTCTGTCCGGGCCGCGGCGACCGCATCAGTTGATGAGGGTGAATTCGTTCGCTGGTCGCACCGTGGTGGGGTGCTCATCCGGCCGCGGTACGCCGCCGGAGATGTGGAAGCAGTACAGCGACGAGATTGGGCAGCTGTGCTAGCAGCTCCGCAACGTTCCCGTGACGGCTCGGGCCACGTGGGCGCATGTCGCCCGCGAGACTGCCGGCGGCTTCGCCGCATGGTCGCAGCGCGTCGAGGCGACACCAGGACCACTCGCGCAGACGTCGCAGGAGTGGGCCCGCTCGGCGGATCTTCGGGCGTACCAATCGCGGCCGAAACCGGGCGAGCTGGGGTCGACGTCAAACGCTGCCATGATTCTCATGCATGCATGCACCCAGCGGTGGTCGGGGCGCGATGGCTGAGGCGATCATGCCCCGGCAGCTGGGCCGGGTGTCGGTGGCGATTCTTGACATGCACAGCGCGGTCGGTGACGCCGGGCCGACCAAGTCACGCTGATGCTGCGCAACCAGTTTGCCGCGGTCACCGATCGACTCTCGGCTGTCCCCAGTAAGACCGCACAGCCGGACTCACGCACACCAGCTGATGTTCCTGACGTCGTGCGACAGACGACCGAGGGGCTTGCGGCGCCGGGAACCGGTTCGCCGGGCCCAACCGCGCTACAACTCACCAAGCGCAAGTCCCCAGCCGCGCCGCCCGAGCGTGACGGGTTGGGCAGAGACTAAACGAAAGGAAGATTGTGGCTGAAGAAACTGACGGTGTCGGCGAGACGTTCGACGATTCGTTGCGCATCGCACTGACTATTGCGTCACAGTTCGGAGAAAGCATCGCTCGGCTGCACGAGCAGCTGGTATGGCAGCGCGAAGCGAGCGCAGGCCAGGAGGCACGCGAGTTGCAGGAACGCTTTGAAGTTGAGCGTGGAGCCACCCGAGCCTGCCTCATACCAGTCAAACAACCCGAATAGTGGAACCAAGCCACCCCGGAGGACATCGTCGGCGTGAACGAGACTGTCACGGCGTGGCGCGACGTCGATGACGTTGCCCGTGACGCCGGTGACACCATCAAACACGAGGTGTGCGAACGCTACAACATCGACGTTGACGCGCCCGGAGCGGATCCCGCAGCTGTTGCTGCGGCGTTTTGGGACGCGGCGCGCGACCGTGCCGATGCCGTTACCGAGCGGCTGCGAGCTGGTGAAGACCTCACCGCGAGCTAGCTCCTCTTAGCCAACGCCGACCGACACGAGCGGGAGGCTCAGGAAGCGGCCGACCACGACTGGAATGCCAGCGACTTCGAGACAGCCGCCAGTACCTACCTTAACTCTCACGACGACGAGCGCAAGCAGGTCGCCGAAGTCGCCGGCCAGGCGCGCGTCGAGCGCGGTTCGGGGGAACTGAAATACGACAGCTCCGAGCGTCGCGAACGATTCGCCGCGAGCTTTGAAGGCAAGACAGATTAAAAGACGATCAACGCGCGCATCCTCGCAGACGATGAAAACGCCCAGCATCCAAGGGAGGCAGTCCTGTCTCAGCCGGGCAAGGCCGCTAAATCACGCCGCAATGGCAAGAGCGGCGTGCAGCGGCGGGCTTTCACAGCGAGCCTGCCCACGATCGAAGACGATCGAGGGGGGATCGAGTCGGATTGAGACCAGATACCCCGGGACGTGAATTGGCGTTGACGGAAGAATGGCAACCTTCATGAGTCCGGTAATCAATTTGGGGCGCGACACACCAGTTCTCATTCTGTGATAACTGACATGGTATGGCGTTATGGGTTGTCTCAGACTGGACTTCGTGACGGTTTGGTTTGTGTGATCTCGATGAGGAGGAATTGTGAAGGCTGTTCGTCTGCACCATTACGGGGAAAATCCGAAGATCGAGGATGTGAGCGAGCCCACTCTGATCGGGCCGTGGGATGTCATTGTTGACATTGGCGCGGCCGGTTTGTGTCGCACGGATCTTCACATTATTGAAGGGCAGTGGGATCCCATCCAGCACCCCCACCTGCCGTACACGCTCGGGCACGAGAACGCTGGCTGGGTTCGCGAAATAGGCAGCGCGGTACATAACGTGAAACCGGGTGACACGGTGATCATGCATCCGCTCACTAGTTGTGGTCTGTGCCCGGCGTGCAGAGTGGGCCAGGACTCGCACTGTGAGAACGCGACTTTTCCGGGAATTAACGCTAATGGTGGTATGGCTCAGCAGCTCCTGACCAATGCACGCGCAGTGGTCAGGCTGGACGCCGGGCTGCTGCCGCAGGATGTAGCCGCGCTGGCTGATGCTGGTCTGACCGCGTACCACGCCGTGCGTAAGGCGGCAGATGTTCTATTCCCGGGCACCCACGCGGTCGTAGTCGGTGCCGGTGGCCTCGGACACATCGGAATCCAGGCACTGGCTGCGATTACGAGTGCAACCATAACGGTCGTCGATCGCAGTGAAGCTGCCCTTGAGCTCGCTACGAAACTGGGTGCGCACCACACCGTCCTGTCAACGAGTGACGATGACGTCGAGAAGAAGGTGCTTGAGATTACGGAAGGTGGAGCACACGTCTTATTCGACTTTGTTGGAGAGCGCGGTGCGGAGTTGCTCGCTCCGCGTCTTCTGCGCAATCGCGGGTCGCATTACGTGATCGGCTATGGTGGCGCGGTCAATATCCCCACTATTGAGATTATTTCCCGTGAAATCAACGTCATTGGAAACCTGGTCGGAACCTACAACGACCTCGTGGAGCTCATGACGCTCACGGCTCAAGGCAAGGTCACGCTTCACACCGCTATCTATCCCTTGGACGCGGCCCTCGACGCGATTGCAGATTTAACTGCCGGGCGGATCGTCGGTCGTGGCATTCTCGTCCCCTAAGTAGCGAACACGAATTAGCACCAGTCGACAATTGTGAGCAAAGGAGCTCAATAATGGCCTTTCCAGCTAAGTATCCACAAATGAATGCGACGGAATTGACCGACGAAGCACGGAGCGTGCTCATCCGGGTCATTCGGGTCGCGTTTCCTCACCCGTCATTTCCCGATGGTCCCTATGAGCGGACGGCCGACACGATCTTGCGGGAGGCCGAGAACTCAACCTGGTTTCGGGTCGCGCTCACGCAGGGGCTTCTCACCCTGAGCAATCTGGCCGGAGGTGATTTTCGCGATCTGAACGACGAAGATGGCACCAAGGTTTTGCGCCGAATCGAGACCACGGAGTTTTTCGGTTTTATCAGGCGCACGACCGTGCTGAATTTGTATGACAACGAGGACGTCTGGGAGATCCTCGGCTACGAAGGGCCAAGCTTCGACAAAGGTGGCTACATCAACCGTGGCTTCAACGATCTTGATTGGCTTCCTGAAGCGCGGATCGAGAGCTACGACGGACCGGAGCAACTCGTCGAAATTGCCACGCCCGTGTCGGTGGCGCGCGTTCGCGGCGGTGAGAATGCGTCTGCAGTAGCTCGTGACACGAGCAATCAACCCGGTAAACGCGACGCAATCATGTCGGAGATGACGAAGTGACCAATATCGAGCATGATGAGGCAGCGATCGTCATCATCGGATCGGGAGCTGGCGGTGGAACGCTTGCTTATGAACTGACGGCGAAAGGTCTTCCGGTTGTGGTTCTGGAAGCGGGTCCCTACCTGCGCAACGAGGACTATGTCAACGACGAGTGGGAAGCCTTCAATCAGATGGCCTGGCTTGACCCACGAACCACGTCCGGATCCTGGCGAATCGCTCGCGATTTCCCCAACCTTCCGACCTGGATTGTGAAAGCGGTCGGTGGCACAACAACGCACTGGTCCGGTGCAACACCACGATTCAAAGCTCACGAATTCGCTGCGCGAAGCACCTACGGTCGGATCGACGGCGCCAACCTCCTCGACTGGCCGATCACCCTCGCCGAGCTTGCGCCGTACTACGACAAAGCAGAAGTAGCGATGGGATCGACGCACGTGCACGGTCGCAAGCCGCTACCCGCGAACAATAATTACAAGGTCTTCGCAAACGGCGCCAAACGGCTCGGATACAAATTTTACTCGACGGGCCCGTACGCGACGAACGCTGAGGAGTACGACGGCCGTCCGGCATCCGTTCAGGACGGCTTCAACTTTCAAGGTGACAAGAACAAGTCGAAATGGTCGACGCTGGTGCGCGAGATCCCTCGTGCCGAAGCGACAGGGTTGCTTGACCTGCGACCCGAGAGTCATGCGGTTCAGATCACCCACGATGCTTCAGGACGAGCAGACGCCGTGCTGTATCTCGACAAAGACGGCAACCTCCAACGACAGGCCGCGGGACTTGTCGCAGTAGCTGCGAACTCTATCGAAACACCGCGGCTGTTACTTCAATCCGCCAGCCCGATGTTCCCCGAGGGATTAGCCAACTCCTCCGGTCAGGTTGGCCGCAATTACATGCGACACACCACGGGTTCGGTCTACGCCCGGTTTAACGATCCGGTGCGAATGCACCGCGGTGAAACCATGGCCGGAGTGATCGCGGATGAGTCCAAGCATGACCCCGACCGCGGCTTCGCTGGTGGCTATTACCTGGAGACAATTTCACTGGGGCCGGCCTTCCTGGCCAGCTTCGGTGATCCCGGAGCGTGGGGTCGTGGATTCACCGAAATTCTTGAGGCGTATGCCAACACGGCCGGGCTCTGGGTCGTCGGCGAAGACCTGCCGCAGGAAAGTAACCGCGTCACGCTGAACACGACGGTGTCTGACAAGAATGGCCTACCCGTTCCCAACGTGAACTTCGACGACCATGTCAACGATATCGCCATGCGAGATCACGGATACGCCCAGGCAGAGCTGCTGTATGAAACTGTTGGTTCGGTCGGTGCGCAGCGCACTCCCCCGTACCCGTCCACGCACAATATGGGTACGTCTCGAATGAGTGCGCGGCCCGAGGATGGTGTCGTTGATAGCTGGGGACGTGCCCACGACGTGCCCAACTTGTTTACTAGTGATGGGTCTGTCTTCACCACGAGCGCAGCCGCCAATCCCACGCTCACGATCGTGGCCTTGGCCATTCGGCAGGCCGAGTACATCGCTGATCAACTGAAAACAGGAGGAATCTGAGCTAGGTAAAAGGGCCAGATCCGTGTGGCGCGGATCGGCTCTTCCCGAAGCAGTCCCTTCATCTCTTCCCACGCAACGTACAAGATTGAGGAAAAACACTATGGCTACAACTCCCTATGATCTGATCAAGAAGGTTCCTGCCTTTACCGTGACGAGTACTGACGCGATTGACGGACAGGAATTCTCCCTGCCCCAGGTCAGTGGAATCTTCGGCGCTGGCGGTGAGGACACCAGTCCCCAACTCAGTTGGAGCGGATTTCCGCCGGAAACGAAGAGTTTCGCCATTACTGTCTATGACCCGATGGCGCCCACTGGCGCAGGGTTTTGGCACTGGGCCGTAATGGACATCCCGGCGAACGTGACGTCGCTGGAGAGCGGCGTCGGCGACGAGAACGGAGCGGGCCTCCCCCAGAAAGCCCATCAGTTGAAAAATGATGCCGGCCTCGCCCGCTACCTTGGCGCAGCCCCGCCAGCCGGCGATGGCGTGCACACCTATTTCATCGCTGTGCACGCCCTGGACGTTGAATCCCTCGGACTCGACAAGGGAGCGACCCCGTCATTTCTCGGCTTCAACATGTCCGGGCACACGCTCGCTCGCGCCGTGATTGCACCATGGTGGGAAGCCAAATAGACGTTCCCTGCACTTATAGGCGAAGGTTCGGCATCACTAGGATGGCGAACCTTCGCCTTTTCACCTGACACCGCCCGTACCAGCCGACGGTCGACGCACCTGTCCCGAACGGTAATACTTGCTCACCTGATTCGATGCATCACGCAGCACACGCTCAAGTTCTCGTTCGCGAGTTCCGGAAATCTGGCCAGTCGGTGCGCTAATAGCAACAGAGCCAACGATCATCCCTGCACTGTTGCGCACACCAATCGCAGCGCAGGTCATACCTGGAACGAACTCTTCGCGTTCCCACGCGATTCCACGCGATTCCACGGTTGACGACGGCGGAAAGTTCTGCGTCCAGCTCGTCTCTTGACGTGATCGTGGTACTGGTCAATCGCGGCGTCCCGTGCACCTCCAGATACTGCCCCACCTGCTCAGTACTCATTCCAGCCAACAGAATCTTCCCAAACGCCGTCGCGTGCGCTGCTTCATGAAAACCAAAGTTCAAGGGCACGAGACGCGGATGCGCGGGAGAGTCGACCACATACGCGACGACGACATCCGCACCGCGATACACCGCGAAGTAACCAGCCGTCTGCGCCGCCTCGTGCAGACGGACAATCTCCGCCCGAACAGGGGCCGGGACGCCAATTTGCCGATGCAAAGAGACTCCGAGTCGATCGAGCTTATAGCCGAGCTCAAATCGACGTTCACCTTTCAGATGAACGAGATAATCACCCTGAACCAAGGCCTGTAGAAGACGATAAACGGTGGGAAGGGGATACCCCAGAGCCTGAGAGACATCTTTGGCAGAAGCACCTCCGCGCTCCGCAACAATCTCAAGGATCGCGAGGGTCTTCTCCACCGTCACAACCCCTGATCCACGCATAGTGCCGCGCTCTTCTTCGATCCCCTCTTTCCAGACGCGAACCCAGTTGCCCAGCGTTCCCTCGTCGACCCCGATCTCGGGCGCCACTTGAGCGATCGGCCGGCCCGATGAAATCACCAGCTCGACGGCCTCGACCCGGAACTTGGCGCTGAACTTACGACGATTAGTCATGAAACAGATTCTCCTAACGTCTGTCTCAATTCACCATACGGGCGTAGCCGTGGCAGAACAGCAGGATGAAGGATTTGAGGTGGTGCACCACGCAGGCAACGCCTGCTGCGGCGGCCATAGCAGCGCTGAAGGTCTTGGTGGCCGGCAGGGTGTTTCGGCTGGAGGCTGCGACGCTGGCAAGGTAACGCGTGATCCTCGCAAGCGTGCCCACATTTTGCCCACACTTGAAAAAACTTTGGGTGAATCTGGATACCTCATTGTGACCCAAAACGTGGAATTCACGCGGTTCTTGACCCCGCCAACGACGCTGACCGGTCAATTATTGGAGTTCGCGTCCCTCGAGGAGCGCCGGGCAGTGGTTAGGAATCCACGGGGCGTTGCACTCGATCGGCGAGGTCTCCGTGTCGAGGGCCGCCGCGCTTATGCCGCGCGCGTCAGGATGTAGTTCGTCGTAGAAGTGAACGGCCGCCTCTTCCTTCAGACGCGCCCAGGTGGAGTTCGATACGTACTTCACGGGCAAATGCTCCATTCGCCCCCCGAAGGCGAGACATTACCCATTATTTTCGGCTGCGAAACGGGAAGTGCTGCGACGACACCCCCGAGGTGCGGCCGAAAGGAAGCGGATGCGCGAGCGCGTTTCGTCGAGACTCCGCACGCCACTGCCAGGCCGGACGACGCTCGGCGGCGGGGTTGTTCACCTGCGCGTTACCGGTGAGTTCTAGACTGGTGTTTTCGCGCCGTGCACCACTGCCACGACCAGATCAAGGAGCAGTGTGAGCGAGCACCAGAGCCAAAGTCATCAGAACACGTCGGATCGGGGCACGCACGGTCAAGAGGCGCTGGCGGCGGCCCACCGGGCCAAGCCGGCTCGCACCCTCGCCGACATTATTGCGGAAACCGCGGCGCAGCATCCGGATGCTTTAGCCCTGGAAGACGCGGCCGGAACGATCAGCTACCGCGGCCTGCTGCTACGCGTGCAGGCACAGGCGAATGCGCTGAGTCTGGCCGGGGTACGGCGTGGCGACAACGTGGGAATTCGCATTCCGTCCGGCACCCGCGACCTGTACGTGTCGATTCTGGCCACGCTACTGGTGGGCGCCGCCTACGTGCCGGTCGACGCGGACGACCCGGAGGAACGAGCCCGGCTGGTCTTCGCCGAAGCCCACGTGGTCGGCATCATCGGAGGCGGCGGCGTGTTTGCGCCTCGCGACGGCCTCGACGTGCAGGCACTGCGCGCTCGTCGCGTCGAACCGCAGGAGGACCCCGCGCTGGTCTTTCCGACCGGCAACATTCCGACGCCCGGCGACGACGCCTGGGTCATCTTCACCTCCGGCTCGACCGGCGTGCCCAAGGGCGTCGCCGTCACCCACCGCTCGGCCGCAGCTTTCGTCGACGCTGAAGCCGGGCTCTTTCTGCAGGGCGAACCGATCGGAACCGGCGACCGCGTGCTGGCCGGCCTCTCGGTGGCCTTCGATGCGAGCTGCGAGGAAATGTGGCTGGCCTGGCGCAACGGAGCCTGCCTGGTGCCGGCGCCGCGTTCGCTCGTGCGCAGCGGCGCTGACCTCGGCCCGTGGCTGATCACCCACGGCATCACCGTGGTCTCGACCGTGCCGACCCTGGCCGCGCTCTGGCCGGAAGAGTCGCTCGAGGCCGTGCGCCTGCTCATCTTCGGCGGCGAGGCTTGCCCGCCCGAACTTGTCGCCCGCATCGCCACTCGCGGCCGCGAAGTCTGGAACACCTATGGGCCGACCGAGGCGACCGTCGTCGCCTGCGGCGCCCTCGTGGACGGTGTCGGTGAGATGCGCATCGGCCTGCCGCTCGACGGCTGGGATCTCGCCGTCGTCGACGCGGCCGGACACCGGGTCGCCCAGGGGGAGACCGGCGAGCTCATCATCGGCGGCGTCGGCCTGGCCCGTTACCTCGACGCCGAGAAGGACGCCGAGAAATTTGCCCCGCACCCGCAGCTCGGCTGGGATCGCGCCTACCGCAGCGGTGACCTGGTGCGCTTCGAAACGGCCGGCATCGTCTTTGCCGGCCGTGCCGACGATCAGGTGAAACTCGGCGGCCGCCGCATCGAGCTCGGTGAAGTGGATGCGGCCCTGGGCGCTCTTCCCGGAGTCGCCAGCGGCGCCGCCGTGGTGCAGACTACCCCGGCCGGAAACCACGTTCTGGTCGGCTATATCGCCCTCGCCAACGCGCGCGCACCGTTCGACCGGTCGGCCGCGATCGGCCGGCTGCGCGAGGAACTCCCCGCCGCGCTCGTGCCACTGCTCGCCATCGTCGACGCGCTGCCCACACGCACCTCGGGCAAGGTCGACCGGGCAGCACTGCCCTGGCCGTTGCCGGCCTCGGCCGACGAGGCCGCGGCGCTGTCGCCGACGGCTGCGTGGCTGGCAGAGGCGTGGGCATCCATTTTGGGCGTGCCGGTGACTGGACCCGACGATGATTTTTTCGCTCAGGGCGGCGGCTCGCTCTCGGCCGCGCAATTCGTGTCGGCCGTGCGCACCCGGCACCCCGAAACCACCGTCGCCGACCTCTACGACCACCCGCGCATCGGCTCGCTCGCCGAGGAACTCGACGCGCGCACTCCCGTCGAGGCCCCTTCGCTGCGCAGCGTACTGCCGACGCCAGCCTCAAGCCAGCTCGCGCAGACGCTGCTCGGCATTCCGCTGCACGTGCTGGGCGGCGCCCGCTGGCTGGTCTACCTCGCCATCATCAATAACCTGCTGAGCCTGGCCGGGGCTCCCGTTGCGCCGACGCTGTCCTGGTGGTGGGTGGCCCTGGGCTTTGCGCTGTTCGTGACGCCGCCCGGCAAGATGCTAATCGCGGTCGTCGCCGCACGGCTGCTATTGCGCAACCTGACGCCGGGCAACTACCCGCGCGGCGGCTCCATGCACCTGCGACTGTGGCTCGCCGAGCAGGTAGCCCTGCTCGTTGACGCTGCGAGCCTGGCCGGTGCGCCCTGGATCAGCTACTACGCCCGGGCGCTGGGTGCCGAGATTGGCCGCGACGTCGACCTGCACTCGCTGCCGCCGGTCACCGGCCTACTCAGCATCGGCGCCCAGGCCTCGATCGAACCCGAGGTCGACCTGGCCGGTCATTGGATCGATGGCGACGTGCTGCGGATCGGGCACCTGCACGTCGGCGCCGACGCCCGGATCGGCTCGCGCAGTACCCTGCTCGGTGGCGCCCATGTGGGTAACGGCGCGGAGATCGAGTCCGGCGCCGCCGTCTCCTCGCGGGTCCCGGCTGGAGAGCGCTGGGCCGGGTCCCCGGCCCGCCGGGTCGGATCGGCCCGACGTCCCTGGCCGGCCGAACGACCGGCACGAGCCAGCCGCTGGCTCGGCGCGTTCGCCACCGGCTCCGTTGCGATGACTGCGGTTCCCACACTTGCCCTCGCGCTCGGCGCGCTCATCGTCGGCGGCGCCGTCGGCGACACCGGCAATCTCGGTGTCGCCGTGCTGCGGGCCGCCCTGATCATGCCGGTCGCCGTTCTGGCCGGCGGGCTCGCTTACGCGCTGCTCGTGATCGCCTTCGTGAGAGCACTCGGTGTTGGGCTGCGGGAAGGCTACTATCCGGTGCGCAGCCGCATCGGTTGGCAGGTCTGGATGACCGAACGCATCCTGGACGGTGCCCGCAACGTGTTGTTTCCGGTCTACGCAAGCCTGCTCACCCCGACCTGGCTGCGCCTGCTCGGCGCCAAGGTGGGCGCCGACGTCGAGGCATCGACCGTGCTGCTGCTGCCCTCGCTGACAACCATCGCCCCGGCCGCCTTTCTCGCCGACGACACCATGGTCGCCTGCTACGAACTCGGCGGCGGCTGGATGCACATCGGCCCGGCCAAGATCGGTCGCAAGGCTTTTCTCGGCAACAGCGGCATGGCAGGCCCCGGTCGTACCGTGCCGCGCAACGGGCTCGTCGCGGTGCTCTCCTCGACGCCGCGCAAGGCTAAGCGCGGCTCCAGCTGGCTCGGCAACCCGCCGGCCCGCCTGCGGCGCAGGCAAACGGATGCCGACGACTCGCGAACGTTCCATCCTCCCGTTCGCCTGAAAGTTGCCCGGTCACTCTGGGAACTGCTGCGCATCGTGGCCGGGTTCACCACAGCGTGGATCGCGCTGCTCGTGCTTGCCCTGCTCGACCTGGTCTGGCTATGGCTGGGACTTGGCGCGGCCATCGCCCTGTCCGGCGTGGTCATGCTCGTGGCCGGCGCGGTCGCCGCCGCGGTCACGACGGTGGTCAAGTGGACGCTGGTCGGGCGGATCGACGCGTCGGAGCATCCGCTCTGGTCATCGTTCATCTGGCGCAACGAGGTGTCGGACAGTTTCGTGGAGATGGTGGCCCGCCCGTGGTTCGCCGAGAAAGCATCGGGCACGCCGGCGCTCGCCGTCTGGCTGCGCACCCTCGGCGCCACGGTGGGACGCGGCGTCTGGTGCGAAACCTACTGGCTGCCCGAAGCCGACCTCGTACGACTCGGCGCCGGCAGCACCGTCAACCGCGGCTGCGTCGTGCAAACCCACCTGTTTCACGACCGGATCATGCAGCTCGACGCGGTCGAACTCGCGGAGGGTGCCACCCTGGGCCCGAACGGTGTCATTCTGCCAGCGGCGTCAATCGATGCCGGAGCGACCGTCGGCCCCGGCTCGCTCGTGATGCGCGGCGAACGCGTGCCGACCGGGTCGCTCTGGTCCGGCAACCCGATCACGCCGTGGCACCAGCCGCCGTGGTCGAGCGTGGAATAGTTGACTGATGGGCCAGACTCTGCAGACCACTTACGGTGCCGCCAGCGCCGGCGACCCCTATATTCCTACCTCCGGCAACGGCGGCTACAGCGCCGAGCACTATGAGCTGACCCTCGACTACCGAGTGGCCACCAACCGGCTGAACGCCACCGCGATCATCACCGCGCGGGCGCTGATGCGGCTGGACCGATTCAGTCTCGATTTCGCCGGCCTCAGTATGGAAAAAGTCACAGTGAACCGTGCGCGGCCGGCGAAGGTGACGCACACGGCCCGCAAACTCGTGATCACGCTCGCCACACCGGTGGAAGCCGGGGCCCTGTTTGAGGTCGTGGTGCGCTATCGCGGGGCGCCGCATCCGGTGCGCAGCAATTGGGGTGATGTCGGCTGGGAAGAACTCGACGACGGCGTACTCGTCTCCGGGCAGCCCTGCGGGGCCCCCTCTTGGTTTCCGTGCAATGACCATCCGAGCAACAAAGCCACGTTTCGCATCACCGTCGGCTGTGAATCGGGGTACACCGTGGTGTCCAACGGGGTGTTGTCGGCGCAGTCGAGCCGCTCCGGGCGCACCAGCTGGACCTTCGATGTGCGGGAGCCGATGGCCACCTACCTCGCGACCGTGCTGATCGGGCGCTATCGCCGCAGTGACCTCGCTGCCTGGCCGGTCGCCCACAGCCTGTACTTTCCGGCTGAACTGACGACCCGGGTCAGCACCGACTTCGCCCGCCTCACCGAGATGATTGCGTTTTTCGCCGACCGATTCGGCCCGTATCCGTTCGCGTCGTACTCCGTCGTGGTCACCGAGGACGAGCTGGAGATTCCGCTCGAGGCGCACGGCCTAGCCGTGTTTGGCAGCAACCACGTCGATGGCAACCACGGCAGCGACCGGCTGATCGCCCACGAACTGGCGCACCAGTGGTACGGCAACAGCCTCACAGTGGCCCGCTGGCAGGACATCTGGCTGCAGGAGGGCTTCGCCTGCTACGCCGAATGGCTCTGGGAGGAGCAGCGCGGCGGTCGCACCGCCGACGTTCTGGCCGCCCTGCACCGCGGCAAGGTCGCTGCGCTGCCCCGCGACATCGTCGTCGGAGACCCGGGCCCGCACGCCATGTTCGACGACCGCGTCTACAAGCGCGGAGCGCTCGCTCTGCACGCCATTCGCAAGTCGCTCGGTGACGAGGCCTTCTTCTCAGCCCTGCGCGCCTACACGTCGGCCCGGCGGCACGGGTACGTCTCCACCGACGACTTCATCGAGTTCTTCGCCGAGCACACCGGCAGTCGGGCGATCGGCGGGTTCGTCGCTCGCTGGGTGCAAGAGCGACCCCTGCCGAGCCTCTAGAGCAGCACGATCTGGCGTGCTTTCGGACCGAGAGTGGCCACCGTTCCGACCAGACCTGGCCCAGCGTCAAAGCTCGTGAGGTGTACCTGGCTCAGATCGAGGCTGCTGCCCGGCCAGCTCAGCAAAGCGGATGCCGCCCCGCCCCGCCCCGCCACGCTCAGCTCCCGTGGGTCCACAGTCAGCCCCGAGCCGGACAGCTTAAGCACCGCTTCCTTCGCCGTCCAGAGCCCTGCGCGCACCCGGTCACGCTCACCCACCGGCACCGCCTGCAGGACTTCGCGCTCGCCCCCGTTGAATGCGACGTCGTCGAACCCGGCCCGGCTGACAGCGCCGACGCTCTCAATGTCGACACCGAGTGGCCCGACCAACGAGACGGCGACGGCGACGGTCGAGGCGGCGCGGCTCAGGCTCACGAAGGCACCCGGCGGCCGCAGCACACGGGGTTTCCCATGCGTACCGCCGCAGCGCTCGCAGCGCTGCTCGATTGTGACCTCGGCAAGCTCGATCCGCAAGACCCACGCGACGGCCTCGGCCAGGTGCTGACGGTCGGGCGCGGGGAGCGGCGCCCGCGGAGCCAGGAGGAGGGAGACATCCGTTTGCGTCACAGTGCAACCGTACCCGAGTGGCACACTGGAACTTCGAGCAAGGAGAACCCATGGCGCTGGTCGACAACGCGGTCTACGTGGACGGGCGCCGGGTGGCGACGCCGCCGAGCCTGGACGAGACCTTCGAGGTTATGAAGGAGCATAAGGGCTTCGCCTGGATCGGACTGTACCGGCCGAGCGAGCAGGAAGTGCGCGCCGTCGCCACCGAGTTCAGCCTGCACCATCTGGCCATTGAGGATGCTTTCAAGGGCCATCAACGGTCGAAGATCGAGCGCTATGGCGACATCCTGTTCGTCGTGCTGCGTCCGGCGCGCTACATAGACGACGAAGAACGCGTCGAATTCGGTGAGCTGCACGTGTTCGTCGGGCCCGACTTCGTCGTGACCATCCGTCACGCGGAATCGCCCGACCTGGCCCAGGTGCGCGATCGCATGGAGAGCACCCCGCACCTGCTCGCCCTCGGGCCGGAGGCCGTGCTCTATGCGATTCTCGACCAGGTCGTCGACGAGTACGGGCCGGTCGTGGCCGGCCTCGAAAACGACATCGATGAGATCGAAGACCAACTCTTCGACGGCGACCAAGAGGTCAGCCGGCGCATCTACGCCCTGTCCCGCGAGGTGATCGAATTTCAGCGGGCCACCCAGCCGCTCGTGAGCATGTTTGAGGCCATGCAGCGCGGCTTCGACAAGTACAACGTCGACCTGGAGCTACACCGGCACCTGCGCGACGTGCTCGACCACACCCTGCGCATCGTCGAACGCGGCGACGCGTTTCGGCAACTGCTGCAAAACGCGCTCACAGTGCACAGCACCCTGGTGGGACAAGCCCAGAACGACGAAATGCGGCACCTGTCGGAGACCAGTCTCGCGCAGAGCGAGGAAGTCAAGCAGATCTCCAGCTGGGCTGCCATTCTGTTCGCGCCGACCCTGGTTGGGACCATCTACGGAATGAACTTCGACCATATGCCCGAACTGCACTGGGTCATTGGCTACCCGCTGGCGCTCGCTCTGATGTTCGGCATGGGGTTGACCCTGTATCTCGTGTTCAAGCGTCGAAACTGGCTATGAGGGGCCAATACACGCGAAACCCCGGTCGCCTCAGGGCAAACCGGTGATTTCGCAATTAGGGTATCCCTGTGTGGCACCTCGATAGAAAACAAGACGACGACGACGTGCTTTCCAAGTACCTGGACGTCGTCCCCGGCGACCCGCAAAACGTGACCAGTCCCCATAACCTCAGTTTGGGCGACCCGGCGTATACCGCCGGAAACATTGCCGAGCCGGTCTGGCAGCGCTGGCGCGACGAACTCGCCGCGCTCGGCGGACGCTCCCCGCTGCTGCACTTCACCGACGAAGCCCGCACCCGCATCGAGCTCAGCGCCACCCATCCCGGCGGGCTGCCGCAGTTCATCATCGGCAAGACCACTTTGCTGTCCAACCTCATTCGCGACGAACTCGCGCTGCGCAACGCCCGTCTGGCCGCGAACGAGATCACCCAGAAGGGCATCGAACTGCGCTCGATGCGCGGCATCGAGTCGGTCAACCTCGCCATCGGCCTCGCCGAATGGCGCTATCAGGACGTCGAGTACAGCGCCCCGGTGCTGCTGCGCCCGCTCGCGATCCGCCGCTACGGCCGTGACTACGAGCTCAAGCTCAAGGGCCAGCCCTTTCTCAACCCCGAACTGGCCCGCGCCCTGCACGACCAGTTTCAGATCGTGCTCGACGCCGACGCCTTCGTGGCGCTCGCCGTCACGAACGGTGCGTTCAAACCGCAGCCGGTCATCGACCGCCTGCGCGGTCTGACCTCGCACCTGCCCTGGTTCAACGTAGTGCCCCGCCTCGTCGTCTCGAGCTTCGCCTCCTGCGGCCAAGCACTGGCCGCCGACGCCTCGAACCTCGACCACCCACTGCTCGACGCCGTCGCCGGCAACATGACCGCCAAGCGCAACATCGAGTCTGCCTACAACCCGGTGGTTCCGATCGGCCAGGACGCACGGCCACCGGCCACCGACACGCTGCTCGGTGACGCCGACCCCGAGCAGGAGAACGTCGTCGCGCAGATCGCGGCCGGCAACTCCCTCGTCGTGAAGACCCTGCCCGGCACCGGCGGTACCCAGACCATCGTCAACGCCATCGGTTCGCTCGTCGCCCAGCACAAGCGTGTGCTCGTTGTCAGCGCACGCCGCTCCAGTCTCGACGGAATCGCCGGTCGTCTCGTGCAGGTGGGCCTGCCCGGCATCGCCGTGACCCCGCGCACGCTGCGCCGCGACCTGATCCAGTCCATCACCCGCAATGAGAAAGCCGCCCAGCCGCGGGTCGGCGACGTCGATGACGCCCTGGTGCGCCTGCGCAAAGTGCTGCTCGACTACCGATCGGCGCTCACCCGCCGCGACTCAGCCCTCGGTGTCTCTGTACTCGATGCCCTCGGCGAACTCGCCCGCCTTGCCCAGCTGCCGCAGCCGCCGTCGACCACCGCCCGGCTCGACCGGCACGCCCTCGAACTGCTCGCTCACTCCCGATCAGCCGCCGCCAATACCCTGATCAAGGCCGCCATTCTTGGCGAATTCCGCTACGGCCCCGGCGACTCACCCTGGTATGGCGCCTCGTTCACCTCTACAGCGGATGCCTCCAACTCACACCAGCTTGCCAAGCGCATCAACCAGATCGAACTGCCGCGGCTGCTCGAACGGGCCAACGGCCTGATCGGCCAGACCCGGTTGCGCCCGTTCGAGACGATCAACGAACTCGGCATCTACCTGCGCCTGCTGCTCGACATTCGAGAAACCCTCGACAAATTCCAACCCGGCGTCTTCGACCGGTCGCTCACCGAGCTGATCGCCGCCACGTCGTCGCGCCGCGAATCCTCCGAGATGAGCTCGGCGAGCCGTCGCCGCCTGCGGAGGCTCGCCGAGGAATACCAGCGCCCCGGCGTGCGGGTCAACGACATGAACGAAAGCCTGCGCCGCATCCAAGACCAGCGCACGCTCTGGCAACGTTACGCCGCCGCCGGAGTCACGCCTGAGGTGCCCGTCGGCATCAACGACGTGCACGTCGCTTTTCAGCGCGTCTCCGAAGACCTCGGCCTGCTCGACGTTCCCCTCGGCACCGTCGGCACGCCGCGCACCCTCGCCGGGCGTCAGCTCGGTGAACTGGTGTCGATGATCTCCGGCCTCGCCGCCGAGAGTGAGGTACTCGCCAACCTGCACGAGCGCACCGCGCTGCTCGCAACGCTGCGCGAGCACAACCTCGACCCGCTGATGACCGACCTGTCCCAGCGGCACGTGTCGGAGGAGAACGTCGCCGCCGAGCTCGAACTGGCCTGGTGGCAGTCCGTGCTTGAGATTATGCTGGCGAGCGACCGAGCCCTTCTCAACGCGAACACGCAGGTACTGGACCGCCTCGAGGCCGATTTCAAACTCGTCGACGAGGCGCACGCATCCGCTTCGGGGAAGCTGCTGGCTTGGCTACTGGCTGAAACCTGGAAGATCGGCGTCGTCGACTTTCCCGAGGAAGCCGATCAGCTGCGCCGCCTGCTGCGCGCCGACCGGGCCACACCAGCCCGGCTCAGCGAGGTCGCCCCGCACCTCGGGCGGGTGCTCGCGCCGGTCTGGCTCGCCTCGCCGTACGAGATCGCCGACATCAGCGACCAGATCACCTTTGACACAGTGCTACTCGTCGATGCTGGAGCGACGACCCTCGCCGAAAACGTCGGCGCGATTCGCCGCGGACGCCAGATTGTGGCGTTCGGTGACCCGGTCACCCAGACGCCGTCAGCGTTCGAGACCGGAATTTCGGCCTCGGGGGAGGCCGCGCCGACGCCCGATGTCTCGGTCGATGCCCTGCACGCCGACTCCGCGCTGGCCCGCCTCGGCGAACTGCTGCCGACCCTGACCCTCACCCGCAGCTACCGGGCCGGCGGCGAAGACCTCGCCGAACTGGTCAACCACCGCTTCTACGGTGGCCGCATCGACTCGCTGCCCTGGGCTGGAAGCTTTCTCGGCCACGGCAGCTTGACCATTAACTATGTGGCCGGTGGTCGTGGCATGCCCGACGCCGACAGCGGCGCCATCGAGAGCGTGGACGCTGAGGTCGTGAAGGTTGTCGACCTCGTGCTCGACCACGCATCGAAGCGCCCGCGCGAATCGCTCATGGTGATCACCGCGAGCACCCGGCACGCCGTTCGCGTGCAGCAGGCTGTGCTGGCCGCGTTCGCGAAGCGCACCGACCTGTCCGACTTCATCCTGAAGGATCGCAGCGAACCGTTCACCGTACTCACCCTCGAGCAGGCCGTGGCGCAGAGCCGGGACCGGGTAATCTTCTCGATCGGCTACGGCCGCACCCCGCACGGGCGTCTGCTGTCGAACTTCGGTTCGCTCGGCGAACCCGGCGGCGAACGCCTGCTCGCGGTCGGCATGACCCGGGCCCGCCGCGCGCTCGACATCGTGTCCTGCTTTCGTCCTGCCGACATCGACGAGGATCGCCAGCGCCACGGCATCCTCGCGCTGTCCCAGGTGCTCAGTGAGACCGAGGCCCGCCGCGACGAGGTGCAGGTTCCAGACGCGAGCGAGGCCATGCTGGTAGACCTCGGAGGCCGCCTCGAAAAGCTCGGCCTGAGCGTACGCCTCGGGCACCGCGGTAAGCTCGCCCTCGCCGCCTCCTACGGCACGCGTGCCATCGTGGTCGAAACGGATGCCGTCGTCGGGCGCGCGAGCTTGCGCGAGTCCCTGCGGTTGCGTCCCGAGGTGCTGCGTCGTCTCGGCTGGCACTACCTGCGCGTGCATAGCTTCGAATTGTTTAGTAACCCAGACGCCGTGGCGGCGCGCGTCGCCGCCATCGCCGGTGTTCCTCAAACGGATGCCCCGCCCTTTGCGTCCGGCGACGCCTCCACGATCGCGCCGAAGCGGCCGGGCGCGTGACCGCTCGAGACGATGCGCCGCGCCTAGGTACCGAGCGTCAGCCGATCGTGAAGGCCGCGGGCACGGCTCGGCGCGCCCGGCTGCTGCCGGCACCGGACACCGACCCGAACCCGCATCCGCCGGTGTTGCGGGAAGAGGGCGGTGTCGCGCACACCGGAAGCGCACCCAGCGCGAACGAGGCACAGTTGCTGCAGGATCGCCCGCCGCACTGGTAGTAGGGGGTTCGCCTTCGCCGCTCTTTCGTTGGCTCCGCTCGCCCTCGGCATCGCCGGTGCCCTGTTCAGGTGGCGACGCCCCGGGGGCAGGTCGCCTGCTTCACAGCTCAGACATTCGGGTCGTTCGGGGTGCTAGTGCTGCGTCGCGGTTCGGCGGCGATTGAGCAGGAGCGCGGATCCGAGGAGGACGAGTGCGAGTGCCATGCCGATCGGTGCGGATGAATTGACACCGGTGAGTGCAAGCTTGCTCTGTGTACCAGCGGTTGTTGTCGTTGTTGCCGCGGGCTGCACGGTGATGTTGAGTACCGAGACGGCGCCGCTAGTCTGGCCAATGAAGACGAGGTGGTGGGCGCCGGCTGACAAGGCGGCGAGGTTGACGCTGTTGATGATGACCATGCCATTTACGACGGGGAACGTGCCGAGCAAAGTCGGTGAGGAGTACGCGTAGACATCGACAAAGCTGTCCGTGGGATCGGACCAGGGCAGGTTTCCCGAGAAGGGTTCGCTGGTGTCGAGCGAGTCGAGCGGGTTGCCCACTGTGGCTCCGGTGGCGATGAAGGCTGCGGAGGTGGCAGCGCTGTCGAGGCTGTTGTCGACGATGAAGGTCTCGAGTTCGGCGGTGGTGCTGGCCGGCGGTAACGCTGCGGGGTTCTGAGAGTTGACCCGCAAGGACTGGGTGGCGGTTCCGGTGTTGTCGGCCTGATCGGTGACGGATGCTGTGACGGTGTAGCTGCCCGCGGTGACCGTGGGGGAGATTGCCCAGGTTCCGGTTCCGGTCGCTGTCGTCGTCAATGTCTGATCACCGAGAGTCACGGCGACGGTTGTGCCGGCGGCTTCGCCGGTGGTACCGGTGATCGCCGGTGTCAGATCGAGTGTGGTCACAAAGGCGCCGCCATCGATCGTGATGGTTGGCGCTGTGACATCGCGCACGACGGGCGTCGTGGCGTACCCCTGCCAGGGGTTGGTGAAGCCGGTGCGGTCCGAGAAATACGACACCGTCAGGCCGGTACTGAAGCCGAGCGAGCCTTGGTTCTGCTCAGAACCGGCAGTGAACACCGTGGGGGCATTGCCCGCGAAGGACACAGAAGTCAGATCGTTGACGAATTCATGGGACATAAAGTCTGATTGGTTGGAGAACGCCTGGTTACCGATGCTGGAAACTGACGCGCCGATGCTCACCGAGGTCAAGTGCCCATAAGCGAAGGCGAAGTCGCCGATTTCGGTGACGGAATTGGGAATGGACACCGATGTGAGCGCCGTCTGCTGGAACGCGCCTGCGGCGATTGTGCTGACCCCGCTACCCAAAGCCAACTCGGAAAGACGCCCGCTCACTGCAAATGCATACGGTCCGATGGTCGTGACTGAATCGGGGATGCTGATCGATTCAAGATTGTAGGAGAAGCCAAAGGCGTATTCACCGAGAGTTTCAACCGAGTCGCCGAGTACGACCTCGGTCAGATTGTTCAGGTGCTGGAAGGCGCCGTCGCCAATGGTGATGACGGAGTTGGGGATCACGACAGAGCTGATATTGTTGTCGGTGCCGTTGCCCTGCAGATGACCGCTGAAGGCCGTGCCGCCGATGTCGACGATGGACTCACCCAGATCGAGTGTGGTGAGTTTGTTGGCAAAGAAGGAGAAAGCGCCGACGGAGAGCACCGAGTCGGGCAGCGCGAGGGTGGTCAGGTCGTTGTCGGCGAAAGCGAATGCCCCGATGGTGATGACCGATCCAGGGATCGCTATGGGGTTCAGAGCATTGTTTTGGAATGCACCGTCCTCAATGGCGAGGATAGAACCAGGGATGGAAACGGAACTGAGTTTCGTGGACGTGGTGTCTTCGTACGCTACCCGGAAGGCGTCCACGCCGATGCTCGTTACCGGATACGAGCCGACGCTGGACTCAATGGTCACGCTCGCCGCAGAGTGGTCGTAGTCAGTGACCGAGGCGGTATTGGCCGCGTCGTCGAGCGTATACGTGACGCCGCTGATGATCTGGGTGGTCGTCGCGGCCGAGGCCGGGCCAGCCATAAGGAGGGAGGCAGCGATGAGCGCGAGCGCTGCGGCGCATCCGCTCGCGCGCAAGAATAGCTGGTTCATCTGACCGCTCCTGTAATTCGTTCACCGTGCGGCCAGTCCGCGCGAATCGCCCGGGGGCGTGCTTACATTACCCCAAATGGGGGGTGCCCCTATGTTTTTGTCAAGCAGCGAGTTGGTGTTCAGTTTCGTAGAGGGTGCCGTCTCGCAGCATGGCG
>NZ_PJJM01000034.1 GCF_002929805.1 Cryobacterium sp. Y50
TACATGATTGGCTCATTCGAGATGTTGTGAAGAGCCGCAACCGGGTTCGATGTGAGAATCACGCGATCATCCTTGTTAGATGGCGAGTAGGGCTTGATGGTAGCGCCAGTCCGGCGACTTGGTAGCGCGATTCCGGGTACACGGTAGCGCTGGCGGGTGGTGAACTGCTCTGCTGTGAGGGGGCCACGCATCAGGCGTGGTCCTTTTCAGTAAGGGGCGGGGTATGGCGGACTATCGAAAAATGTTGGGGTTGTTGCTGGAGGGGCGGAGTTATCGCGAGGTCGTGGAGATCGTGGGGTGTTCCCATCGCGACGTGGCCCGGGTCCGGCAAGAGGTCCAGCAGCGCGGTCTGACCTCGACGGTCGCGGTCAGCGACGTCGAGCTGGCCGAGTGGTTCCCCGACGGGCGCCGAAACGTGTCGGACGAGTATGACCAGCCTGACTTGTCGCGGGTGCTGGCGTCGATGAAAGCGAACCGGCAGTTCACGTTGCTGTTGGCGTGGCGTCGTTACGTCGACACGAAAGACGCAGGGAAGAAGTACGGGTATTCGCAGTTCTGCGCCCTGTTCACCGACTACCTCCGCACCCATGACCTGGTTGCGGTGCTGCGCCATGAGCCGGGTCGGGCAATGCTGGTGGACTGGGCCGGCGACACCATGGACGTCGTCGACACCATCACCGGCGAGGTCGTCAGAGCGATTCTGTTCGTCGCAGTGCTGCCCTATTCGGGACTGATGTTCTGCCGCGCCTACGCGGATATGAAGTCTCCGGCGTGGCTCGACGCCCATGTTCAGGCGTTCGCGTTCTTCGGCGGCGTGACGCAGATCGTCGTGCCGGATAACCCGACGACGTCCACCCACCAGACCCACAGGGGTGATGCGGAGCGGATCGTGAACGCCAGATATCAGCAGCTCGCTGATCACTATCAGACTGCAATTGTCCCGGCCAGAGTGAAAAAACCCCGTGACAAGGCTGCTGCTGAGAATGCGGTGAACGTGGTCAACAAACGCGTCATCGGCTATCTCGAGGACGACGTCTTCACTACGCTGGGCGAGTTGAATGCTGCGATTGAGGAACGGGTGCGGGAGATCAACCATGATATCCGCCGCGCTGACGACACCACCCGGTGGGAGCGTTTCGACGCCGAGGAGCGGGAGCTGCTGGGCCCGTTGCCGGATGTTGGGTTCGAGGACGTCGAGTGGAAGGAGCTGAAGGCGGCCCGGAACTACCACGTCACCGCGGACACCCAACGGTATTCCGTGCCGTTCGCACTGGCGGGCAAGCTGCTGCGGGTTCGGCTGACATCGTCACGGGTGACGGTCTTCGACGGGCACGAGAGCATCTGCGAACACCCGCGGCTGACAGGTCGCAAGGGCCAGTACTCGACCCTGCCGGACCATGTCCCGCCGCAGCACCGCGATATCGACGGGCTGTGGTCGAGGCGCTGGTTCACCGACCGGGCGCGCAGCGTCGGGCCGGCCACCGTCACGGTGATCGAGCAGATCCTGGACAGCCAGACGATCGAAGCGCAGGGCTACCTGTCCTGCCAGAACATCCTCGACGGGCTCGGCAAGAACAACCGGGAACGGCTGGAGGCGGCTTGCCAGGAGCTCGTGAACCGGAGCGGCCATCCGACCTATTCGACGCTGAAACGGTTGATGGCCGCGATCGACAGCGATGCGAAGAAGCCGCGGCCGAGGGTCCCGGCGGCCTCCACACGCAAACGCGTCAGCACGGTCGTGTTCCATGACACCATGCCGGATGTTTATGTCCGTGACGCCTCACACTATGCCCGCGACGAGGAGGTCAAGTGATGTTCACCAGCGTTGATTACGACAAGTTCCGGGCTCTGCGCGTGACCCACGTCGCGACCCGGCTGGAGGAACTCATCCAGGACGAAGCCAACGACACCCTCACCCCCGAGCAGCTGTTCCTCACCGCGGTCGACGACGCGTTGGAGTCCCGACGGATCAACAAGGTCGACAAACTCATCCGTCAGGCTGCGTTCCCGATCCCGGGCGCCACCGTCGCCGAGGTCGACTATCGCGAGGGACGCGGGATCACCCAGGTCAGAATGCGGCACTATGCCGCCCATGACTGGCGCTCCGATGCAACGAACCTGCTGATCATCTCGCCCACCGGAGGCGGGAAAACCTACCTCGCCTGCGCCCTCGCTATCGGCGCCTGCGAGAGTGAGCATTCGGTCCTCTACTTCCGGATGGACGACCTCGCCCGAAAGCTCGTCATCGCTCGCAGCGACGCCATCGCCCACCAAAAACTGTTGAACGAGATCTCGAACATCGACCTGCTCATCATCGACGACTTCCTCACCGTCGGCATCGACAGCGACGCTGGCAACGACCTGTTCGCGATCCTCGCCAACCGGGAACACCGGCTCCCGACGATGATCGCCTCACAGACCGGACCCGCGCACTGGGTCGCCGAGCTGCCCGACCGAGTCGCTGCGGACTCGATCGTTAACCGCCTCGCCAACAACGCCCGCATCATCAAGCTCGGCCAGATCGACATGCGCCAGCACCGCAACGACCAAGCCCGCGCCCACGAAGGCTACTGGGAATAACACCAAGGCGGCCTGGGCGCCACGCCCGGGCCGCTACCACCTCGTCAGAACTTTGTTACCAACTACCTGGACTGGCGCTACCATCAACCGCTACTCGCCATTAGATCCTTGTGCGGGGCAGAGCACGGCGTAGCGGTAGCTCAACTGTTTGTATGTGGCGCTGTAGCCGCCAACTGGTCCTGTTTTATGGCCTGTCATCGCTGAGACATAGGTCTTGGGTCGGACAAGTAGACTGCGGNTCGCCGTGCGCTGAGATGCAACCACTCGAGCGGTTACTTTTCGGTGCTACGGTTTTCGCATGATGAATTTGACGTTCGTCGGCAAGAGCTTGCTGGTGGGGGATGAGGTAGCGGAACTTGTCGTTGAATATGCGGCGATGCTGGCCCGTT
The DNA here is from genome assembly GCF_002929805.1 of Cryobacterium sp. Y50. Lineage (GTDB taxonomy): Bacteria > Actinomycetota > Actinomycetes > Actinomycetales > Microbacteriaceae > Cryobacterium. The sequence goes on from NZ_PJJM01000034.1 coordinate 2,970, forward strand.
CTGGGGGAGTAGACACTGTCCGGTTGATGGCTTACAGTGTCGGCGGAGACGATGTACAGGCTCTGCTGCTGTTGAGTCAGGGCGCCCCTATTATGGCGGAAACCTCACATACCGACAGACCCGAACCTGATAATCGTGACATCGTGTCGTACATGAGGCAGCGGCTGGCGCGCTCCGGGACTGTATCTTTTGGTCTTTCCCTGGATCATCAGCCCGACTCTACGTCCGCGTTTGAGGACGACTATAGTTTCAACTTTGAAACGACCGCATAATCTCAAACGGATTCGTCCCGCACTTGCGCTGCTCGACACGAAAAGTGACGTTTCCGCTCGCAGCATGAACCGGGTTGGGGTCGTGACTGTTGGTCGGCGATATACACCTCGCGGCGCCCACGTAACCGGTGGCGCATCTGAAGATATGCCGTACTGGCCGAAAGCTCCGTGCAACAGGCTGTGAGGGTCGTGGGCGTTGGAGGGATGACGGGTGCGAACTGCGTAGAAGCAACTACACGCGTGGGCGCTGGTGCGATGTGGTCAGGCGTGTATCGGGGGCGTAAGGGCGCTTCGGACTCGGTTGGTTGCGGCGTCACCCGCAGTCCCGCTGGTGTGTTTGACAGGTGTACGAGTTCTTCGACCCAGGCACGGTTAAGGCGGGCTCCTTGCTGCCGAAGAAGTCGAATTGAAGCGGGATTGTCGGATGGATCCAGATGGAACTGTGACCGCTTCCTGCTGCCGCCGAGTATTCCCACGAAAACGTAAAACTTTCTCCGCGGCTCACCTTGGCGAGAATGACGACCTTGAGGTGGGCGAGTACCCGATCATCGAACTCGATGGAGCTTGACGGGGTTCCGCAACTAAATTTACCCATGATTACTGTCCCAGTCCATTCTCAATTTCACTTGTGATGCGGTTGAAGTCTTCCGGCGTCTCGGAGTTGGTCAAGGTGGATGAGGCCAGTGGGAGTTTAGGCGGCTAGTTCAAGTGGGTCTTTTTCGATAGGTTTGTTGATCCAGGCCGTCTCAGGAATGAACAAGATCTGCGGTGCCTGATTCGTGTTGAATCGCTCGGGGGAAGCGTTTGCGGGGGAAGAAAAATGACTGGACGTATTCAGGGTCCGCCGGGTTGTAAAATTGATGGGATATTTAACGTGTGCGGATTCATGCGGCGACACGATCTGCCTGCGTCATTGACTCTCCCGGTCAGCGTTTGGATTCGTTTCTGCGGGCTCCGGGCAATTAGGGAGTGAGGTTAACACTTTTCCGATGTTTCGCGAACGCGTTCGGCTGCTGATGCCGTCGATGGTGGCTGGCCTACCGACAACAATTGCGGCGGGCGAGAGGTGCTTACTCATCAGCTTCATTTCTTCCTCTTCTAATTCCGGTCATCCGCGTCGAAACGGGCACGATTGACCCCTTGATGTTGAGTGCGTCTGCCGCTCGCCCGAGGTCTCTTAGGTGGCGATGGTGCGGGCACAAATGTCGCTGGTTGCGGTCACGTAGCCTGAGCTATTCCAGGCGCAGGAGAAGCACGGCGTCGAGGTCCACCGGCGAGGCGAACGCACCACCGCGCAGATCGCTGAACTCTTCAGCGTGGCCAGGTCCACGGTCTACTGCGCGATCCAACGCGCCGGGGACATCACCGTCTAAGCGTTCGTTGTGCAGACGAGTATGGGGAACATGACACGGAGACGTGCCGATGTCGTAGTGACAAGACTCTTCGTAGCCAACAGGTCGCGAGACTGCCAGAAGTCTCGAATGGTTGTTGCGTGTCGATGCTGTTGGCTGCTGCTCGCGCGTTCGTTGCCGTCGGATGGCGGAGGCCATCGTGGTGCTGACATAGCGCATGTCAACACTCCCGTGAGTTCGTTTGCCGCGTAATTTAGGGCGATGTTTGCTCTGACGTAATGAGCATCCCGAAAGAGCTGTCGGCGGAGAGGGTGAGTTCCGCCAACCAGACCGGGTTCACGCTGGGCGAGCGACCGCCATGGAATTTGAAGTAGAGGGGTATGGCGGGGTGCATCCATATTGAACTGCGACCATGTCCCGTCTCAGAGGCATCTTTCCAGGACACCAGGAAGCTTTCGCCACGGCGAAGCTTGCGGACAATCACGATCTGAATGTGCGCCAGAATCCGATCGTCAAATTCGACCGTTCTATTGCCGTACTCTATTGAACCCACAACACACACTACGTTTCCTGGGATATGTGGCTTGTGCCCTTGGTGCGGGGTCACACGCCGTTGAAAGGTGAAAAGAATTTTCTAGAGACCGTTTTATGACTTCGTCATCCCAATTTGCATATTCCGGTTTTCCCTCCGAGCGCGTTTGAAGAACTGCAATGGCACGGTTTGAATTGAATGAGTAGGAGATCCGGGGGATGTCGCTCCGACCGTTGGCTGGCGGGGTTACCGACGACCGTGGTAAAGACGGATAGTGGTGGAGTTATAGCCGGAATATTTCAGCAAGTATCGAGGTGCGGCAGTCTCTGCGTTCTGGGCAGGGTCCAATTTGATTTGCGCCTGAGGACGACAATACGAGCACATGATTCTCACGAATGAACACCTTTGTTCGGTCTGCCGCCCGAATATGACATCGCGCCACATCTTGCGGGAAGCAATCACTTCACATTGGGACTGCACGACCAAGATTCAGCCGTGCAGGCCCGACGA
>NZ_PJJM01000056.1 GCF_002929805.1 Cryobacterium sp. Y50
TCACGCCCGGTCAGTAGAACCAGCACCAATCTAGCCAGCCAGCCCCAGGCCAGCCACAAGAAAGACTTACAGACGGTTCACTGCGGTTGCTTTCCGGTGCTCAGCGCTTCTACGAGGGTCCTATCGCGTTCCGGTTTCCCATGCTGTTCAGCGGGCGCGCCGAGCTGCGTGAGTCCTACGATGACGCGGCCGGCGTGTATCGGATCAACCTCGAGGTGCGCAACCATGTCTTTGGATTCCTCTTCGGTTACGAAGGGGAATTCATCTGCGACTTTGTTCCAGCGGCCGACGCCCCCGCCGGCCTCAAACCACGTCGACACGAACGTCGCATCTAGATAATAAGATCTCTGGCTCACCTCAAAGGTGTAGCCGTTGGGGTCGCGAATCAGTACCTCGGGCCTCGCCCCCGGCCGGAGCACCGGGGCATGCACTAACCGATTCTCCCAGACTCGTTCGTCCCGCAGGGGGTTCCCCTCCGACACAGATGACTTCGGTCCTCGCCTGTCAAACGTCAGTGCTGTTAGGTCGGGTTGGTCGTCCGTCGATGGTGCACCCTTGTAGATCCAGGTCCGACACGTCCGTCTGCGACGTTCCGACAGTGAATGAGGGTACGAATCCCCCGCGGTCGCCAACCGTTCCTTTCGTGAAGGTGCACGGCAACTTGTAGCGCGCCGGCGCTATTGCTCGGCCGATCATGCTCCAGCTCCGGGATCCCTTATAACGGAAGCATAACTTTCTGTGCCCAGAAGCATCGCCATGCTGGCCGCGCACATAGTGTCCTAGACACGGAATCAACATACGAAACTCAGGTGAAAATAAGTGAAGAAAACAGCGTTTCTCGGAATCAAAGCCACTATCTTGGGCCTCAGCCTTGCTGTCCTGCCACTGACTGCAGCCGCAGCCACGATGCCGTCCGATGAGGAGAAGTCATCGCCGACCGGCGAACAACCCGAGTCTGCAGGATTTCATGACGTGGCAACGGAGACTTTTAATCGCGGTGGTGATGTCAACGCAGCATTGGCGGAAATTGGATACACGGAAGTGACCGCGCCAACAGCGTCTCCGCGCAGCACCGGGGCTGACGTCAACATGGGAGCAGTGCAAGTCTTCACATCCGGTGGCCCAATCGGTTCATACGGCATTCTCGCAACGTATTCATGGAATGACACGAATGCCAAGTTCTTCGACGGCACGAGCACTGACGTGATGGGAATCAGCTTGAGCGACCCTCGGAATGTTCAGTCCAGTTCCGCGAGTTTCTGCAACACAGCAAATGACTGTACGGGCATCACCAACCCGGAGACCCTCAACCAAAACGGGGTTGCCTATGCCAACTCGGGGGCCGGCAGCGACAATGTTCGCGCAACAGTCGGCCTAACCATCGATCGGGCTGGCCCCTGCGATTTCCAAGCCTTCTCAACCTATAGCCATGGTTGGGACGAAACCGTACTCACCGGCGTAGGTATAGGTCGCGGCTCTGTGAGTGTGAGTTGGAACACCAGCGGTCAGAACTTCGCTATCGCGGGCGGACCCGGTAACTGCGCGTAAGCGCGTCGGCGCAGGGAACCGGCAATGGGTGACATGGACGTAAGGCTTGGACCTCAGCCCCGATTTCCAGAGTTAGACAGATGAAGGGAACTGACTATGCGAAGACGATTCGTCTTTCCAATTGCAATATTAGTGGGAGCGTCACTGTCAGCGTGCACGTCTTCAGGCGAGACGGCACCTGAATCTCAGACCCCCGTCGCCATCACCGTGACGTCGGAATACAACCCTGGAAATCTTGGCGGTGGCGTCACGTGGACGGTTACGGGAGGCGCGGGACGTATACCCGACGACGCCAGCGTGCTGGTCAGTATCGCGCGAACCGGTGCCGAGGTGGTGATGCCGTCAACCGAATCCAGCGACGTGACCGATAGCCTCCTCGAACGTGTGGGGGAAAACCCGGAGGCTGCGCAGGTGATCGTAACCTCCGGCACCAACAGCGGCGAGATCGCATTCGCCCTCAGCGCCACGGGTGAAGATGCGCCGGACGAAATCCCCCGCGTTCACATTGCCCTGATGGATAATATTTCAGGTGATGTGGTCGCTGTTCGCTCGGTGGCTGTCGCAATTATCGATCTGAGCTAAGCCAGCTCACAAGGATGGCTGGGCCGAGATCGATTGAACATGGAGTCCTGCCGAGATTCCGCGCGGCACCTCACCTGGATTCCCCTAAAACGCAGCTGGCATTGGGCCTGTTCCATCACGCTTCCGCTTTGAGCTGTCACTGTCGCCGTTCCTCTTGCGCGCCATCCTGAGCCTTAAGCACCGAGCAGCGCGTGTTGCAAGCCGATTCGTATCTAAGGTGTCTCGTAACCAAAGCGTGTCGAAACCCATGGGATATGCGACAGTCATCACTGTGTCGCAAATGAGGCCTGACTCGGGCAGACATATTTACCGGGCGGGACATCCGGACAACATCGTTGATGATTGCGTGACGTCCGATCAGCGATGGGCCGACGGGTCGTTGGTTGACGGGTCGCGGGCGCTAAGGTGTGCGACAGGGCCACAGACGGACGTCAGCCTTAATTTCAGAAAGACCCGAGAGACCTCCCAGACACTCGCCCTCATGCGAGGTTCGGCTGTACCGCCCTCCGAGGATATTGTTTCGCGGACTTCTCGTTCAGTTTTCGTTTGTCATTTTTTTGGCCACTCGCGGAATGTCGCACGGTGAGATTGACGAGGCGAAGCGCCAATTGGGACGATTTTCTGACGTCTTGGTGCTGCACTTTGGAGCATCGAACTTGTCAGTGGCCAGCGCCGAGGTTTCCGGCCAGGCGACTGTGCAGCTCGGTGCTGGCCTTGTTAAGCCCCTCGATGACGACGTGCTTGTCGTGGCGCTCGTACTTGTAGGTGATCGCGTCGAGGGTGGCGACCGTGGAGGCGTCCCAGATGTGGGATGCGGACATGTCGATCACGATGCGGTCGGGATCGTCGGCGTACTCGAACTGCGTCATCAGGTCATTGCTGGAGGCAAAGAACAGGGCGCCTGTGACTGTGTAGTAGGCGGTGGGTACGGGCTGGTTGAGTTCGACGGTGCGTTCCACCCGGGCGAGGTGGGCGACCCGGCGGGCGAAGGCGACCATGGCCACGATCACGCCGACGACGACGCCGATGGCGAGGTTGTGGGTGAGGACGATGACGACGACCGTGGCGACCATGACGGTCGTCTCGCTCTTGGGCATCCGTTTGAGCGTTGACAGACGGATGCTGTGCCAGTCGAACGTGAGGTACGACACGATGATCATCACGGCGACCAGGGCGGCCATGGGTACAACAGCGAGCACGTCGCCGAGGCCGAGCACGAGCACGAGTAGAAAGACTCCGGCGAGGAAGGTGGAGATGCGGGTGCGGGCACCGGAGGCCTTCACGTTGATCATGGTCTGGCCGATCATGGCGCAGCCGCCCATGCCGCCGAAGATGCCGGACATGACGTTGGCGACGCCCTGACCCCAGGTTTCGCGGGTCTTGTTGGAGTGGGTGTCGGTGATCTCGTCGACGAACTTCGCGGTCATCAGCGACTCGAGAATTCCGACCAGGGCCATGCCGAGGGCGTAGGGGGCGATGATCGTGAACGTGTCCCAGTTGAGCGGAACGCTGGGAAAGAACAGCTCGGGCAGGCTCTGCGGGAGTTCGCCTTGGTCGCTGATGGTGGGCACGTTGATGGCGATGACGACGGTCGCGACGGTGAGAACGACGATGGCCACGAGCGGGGCGGGGATCACCTTGGTGATGCGCGGCATCACGATCATGATGATGAGGCCCGCGGCAACGAGCGGGTAAACCATGAACGGCACGCCGAGCAGCTGGGGGAGTTGGGCTGTGAAGATGAGGATGGCGAGGGCGTTGACGAAGCCGACCATGACGCTGCGCGGAATGAAGCGCATGAGCTTCGCGACGCCGATCAGGCTCAGCACGATCTGGAACACGCCTGCGAGGATGACGGTGGCGATGAAATAGTCCATGCCGTATTCGCGCGCCACCGGGGCGATGACGAGGGCGATCGCGCCGGTGGCGGCGGTGATCATGGCGGGGCGGCCACCGACGAAGGCGATGGTGACGGCCATCACGAACGAGGAGAACAGGCCGACGCGCGGGTCGACGCCGGCGATGATCGAGAAGGCGATCGCCTCGGGGATGAGCGCCATGGCCACCACGAGGCCGGCGAGAACTTCGCGGGTNCAGTACGGTCAGAACCGAAGGCTCCGCACGGTAGCGGTTCGCGGTGATGGGCTTGGAAACGATGGCCATGAGGCCTCCAGAAAGGGGAACGGACCTCACGGAGAAGCCGAATGAATGGGAGTCGGCGACAGTGCCACATTGATCTTCGCAAGGTTACCTTAACGTAAGGGTCTATCGGTCCTGGCAGCACAAATCGGTCGAGCCCCCGTCATGCGACGGGGGCTCGACCTGATGAGGCAGTGGTGTGCCGGGTTAATGGTCCGAGCCCATGTTGCCGGCGAGGCGGGCGTGCAGCAGGCTGCTCGCTTCGTTGAGTCCCTCAATCGTCACGGTCTTCTCGTGGCGATCGTACTTGTAGGTGATGTCGTCGAGGGTGGCGACGGTGGAGGCATCCCAGATGTGCGAGTTCGTCATGTCGATGACGATGCGGTCAGGATCGTCGAGGTAGCTGAACTGCGTCTTCAGATCGTTGCTGGAGGCAAAGAACAGGGCGCCGGTGATCGTGTAATAGGCGATGGGACCAGTCTCGTCGACGGTAAGGCTGCGTTCAACCTGGGCGAGGTGGGCGACGCGTCGGGCGAAGGCGACCATAGCGATGACGACACCGATCACGACGCCGACCGCGAGGTTGTGTGTAGCGACGACGGCGACAACGGTGAAGACCATGACGGTCGTCTCGCTCTTGGGCATCCGCTTCAGCGTGCTCAAGCGGATGCTGTGCCAATCGAAGGTCAGCACGGACACGATGATCATGACCGATACCAGTGCGGCCATGGGCACAACGGATAGCACCGGGCCGAGGCCCAGCACGAGCACGAGCAGAAAGGCGCCGGCGAGGAAGGTAGAGATGCGGGTGCGGGCACCGGACGCCTTGACGTTGATCATGGTCTGGCCGACCATTGCGCAGCCGCCCATGCCCCCGAAGAAGCCGGAGAGCATGTTGGCAACGCCCTGGGCCCAGGACTCACGGGTCTTGTTGGAGTGGGTGTCGGTGCTTTCGTCGACGATCTTGGCGGCCATCAGCGACTCGAGGATTCCGACCATCGCCATTCCGAAGGCGTAGGGAGCGATGATCGTCAACGTTTCCAGGTTGAGCGGGATGTTGGGGAAGAATATCTGCGGAAGCGTCGTGGGAAGTTCGCCCTGGTCTCCAATGGTGGGGACATTGATCGATACCACGACGGTCAACACAGTGAGTACGACGATTGCGACGAGCGGCGCGGGAACTACCTTGGTGAAGCGCGGCATGACGACCATGATGATGATGCCGACCGCGACGAGCGGGTAGACCATGAACGGGACGCCCAGCAGCTGCGGCAGCTGCGAGGTGAAAATCAGGATGCCGAGGGCATTGACGAATCCGACCATGACGCTACGGGGAATGAACCGCATGATTTTGGCGACGCCGATGAAGGCGAAGACAATCTGGAAGACACCCGCCAGGATCACGGTAGCGATGAAGTAGTCGATGCCGTAATCACGCGCGACCGGGGCGATCACGAGCGCAATGGCTGCTGTCGCACCGGTGATCATGGCGGGGCGGCCACCGAGAAAGGCGATCGACACGGCCATGATGAAGGTCGAAAAGAGGCCGACACGCGGGTCCACACCGGCGATGATGGAGAAAGCAATCGCCTCGGGGATGAGGGCCATGGCCACAACAAGGCCGGCGAGCACTTCCCGAGTAAGGATGCGTGGTGTGCGCAGAGCTTTCATCACGGTGGGATCGGCTTTATACCGATTCTTCTCCGTGGTTTTTTCAATGATGGCCATGGGGCCTTCCTGGAGCGGGACACACGAGTGGTGTCAAATGAATAGAGAAGTGAATGTGGGCGCCCCATCGCGCACCTCCACCAGTCATCAGGGACAATGGTGGGAGAGTGGGCTCACATGACAATGTCAGCCGACTTCTGCAACACTACTCTAACGTTAGGGTTGATTGCTAATCCGTTCGAGAAAAGGTATCAACTATGACTTCCCAAGCCACCACGGGCACCATGCACATTGGAGAGCTCGCCGAGAAGACCGGCCTCTCACTGCGCACCATTCGTCACTATGACGAAATCGGGCTGCTCAAGGCCTCCGGTCGTACCGAGGGTGGTTTTCGCCTCTATACGCAGGAAGATCATTCTCGGCTGATCTTGATTCGACGGATGAAGCCGCTGGGGTTCTCTCTCGAAGAGATGATGGCGCTGTTGAAGATCATCGACACGCTGCAGGGCGGCGTGGCTGGTTCGGACAATCCGGATGTCCGCGCGGAGCTTGACACCTTCATTGCACAAGCGGTTGAGCGCCGGCAAAAACTCCAGGACCAGCTGGGAATGGCCGACGAGTTTCTTGAGGTTCTGCGCAATCAGTAGGGCCGGGCGGTCGCGCTAGGTGCGCTGCGGCGGTCGCACGAAGAGGGCGACGCCGATGATGATTACGGGAACAAGTGCCAGCGCCAGCGCAGGCGTGGTGAAGCTGCCGGTCAGGTCGAACCCGAGCGAGAGCGCGACCGGACCGAAAGCCGTCGACGCGAGGCCGATTGCCGTAGCGACTCCTCGGATATTGCCAATGTGTGCCAAGCCGTAATAGCGCACGTATGAGGCGGCTTCCATACCGCGCAGGCTCCCGCCGGCGGCACCAAGAACGAGGCCATAGACGATGGCCGCCACTCCGCTGCTCACCCACGGCAGCATAATAAGAGACGCGGCCAGCGTCACCATGGAAAACACGATGAAAACCTTGGGGCTGACCCGGTCGACGAGGCTGCCCGTGATCAGGGTGGCTAGGATCCCGGTCACGGTCTGCGGTAGAAAATTCGCCGCCGCCTCGAGCGGGGTCAGGCCCTGGGCGCCTAAAATGGCGATTTGATGAAACGCCAGCGCCGTTGTCAACATGCCCGAGGTTGCCAGGCTTGCAGCGATGACCCAGAACATGCCCGATCGGATGGCCTCCGGCAGCGTCCACGATTCTTTCTGAATGGTGAGTTGAGCCGTGGAGGGGGTCGATTCCGGATCGACGGCGGGGGCGCGTTTGGGAAAGACCAACGCCAGCGGAATGACCACCACAGCCACAAGCACCGCTTCCCACCGCCACGCATCGTAAATACCAACGGATGCGATCAGCCGCTCCACAAAGATCGGTGCGAGTGAGATGCCGGCCGAACCGATGGCACTCGCAATGCCGAGGGCCAGCCCGCGCCGATGGTGGATGGCCCGTGCAACCGCGGTGGTCGCGGCCAGGGTAAGCGCGCCCTGGCCGGCCATCCGAACACCGGTGAAGCCGGCGGTGAGTCCGATGATCTCGCCAACGAAGCTGAAGGCCAGAAGGATGACGGCAAAGCTAAGGCCAATCACGACCGTGACGGACCGTGCTCCCCATCGATCCAACGCCCGCCCAACAAACGGCTGCACGGACGCGCCAACGAGCGTGCCAATGAGATAACTGAGCGAGACATCCGTTCGCGACAGTCCCAGGTCGGCTATCAGGGGATCCGTGAAGACGGAGAGACCGGCAGTCTGGCCGGGGGCCGTCATGACCGAGATCAGCCCGGCGGCACCGATGAGGGCCAGCCAAGACCACGAGATTCGTGGGCGTGGGCGCGGCGCTGCCTCGCGGTCGGACGACGCAGAGAAATGGGGGGAGTGCGGTGTAGAAGACACGGAAGCTTTCACAAGAATGGAGCAGACGGCGCGCCAGCAGTGCGTTAGCTGCGACGTGGGAAAAGAGCGCATCTGGAAGGTTCGAACAGCTTTCGAATGGTGAGCGACACGCAAGCCCACCTACACTCTACTCTCACGTGAGAGGAAGGTGACCGATGGTGGATAGAAGATTGCTTTCAGTTCATACTCTTCCCTTACGTCACGGTAGAGTTGATGTAGGTGGTTGACAGAAAACTACGCGGTCCCTGACCTGATCGCGGCCCCTACTTCCCCGTTCTAGGTTCCCGAGAGGAGCACTTCATGTTCATCCATCCCCTCGCCCGTACCGACCAGCACCTGATTCAGGATTTCATGCTGACCAAGATCACCCTCCTGCTGGCCCGCCACGCGGAACATGCGGAGTGGAAATTTGAACTCACAGCAATGGACGACAAGTCCCGCGAAGGATCGTCGCAGGGACACACATTCCTCTTCATTTACACCGTTGCGCGATACTACATCGCGGTCAGGCGCGCCCACGCGGAATCCAACACCTCCGAGACCGGTCCAGATCGCGACGAGTCAACATTCTTCGGCGACTTCATCGATGCTGTCGCCAGCAACGACCCTAAACGAGCGTTGACACGGTGGTTCTCCACCGACATCAGCGCCGAAACCGATATCGCCGCTCCGGCAATCCGACAACTCGCCTTTGAATTTCTCGACCGGCTCACCATGCCAGCACCGGATTTCATTGCCAGTGACGTGGCCGATTTCCTGCCCGACCCATACGAACCTGACCATTGCGTGGGCTGACGCCCGCGCCCCAAGAAAAGAGCTCCATGAGCACCCATCCACTGTCCCTTGCCGCACCGCCCGCACTTCCGGCGCGCGGCCTGCGCATCATCCCGCTCGGCGGTCTCGGCGAAATCGGCCGTAATATGACCGTGTTTGAGCACAAAGGCAAACTGCTCGTCATCGACTGCGGGCTGCTGTTCCCAAAAGACATTCAGCCCGGAATTAATGTGATCCTGCCCGATTTCTCGATCTTGCGTGGCCGGCTCGACGACATCGAAGCCATTGTCCTCACCCATGGCCACGAGGACCACATCGGCGCTGTGCCCTACCTGCTCAAGGAACGCGGCGACATTCCCGTCATCGCCTCCAAGCTGACCCTCGCCTTCGTCGGAGCAAAATTTCAGGAACACCACCTGCATCCCCCGGTCGTTGAAGTCAAGGAAGGCGAACGCCGCTCTGTTGGTCCCTTCGACCTTGAATTCCTGGCCGTAAACCATTCCATCCCCGACGGCCTCGCCATCGGCATCCGCACAGAAGCCGGACTGATCGTGCACACCGGCGACTTCAAAATGGATCAGTTCCCCCTCGACAACCGGCTCACCGACCTGCCCGGTTTCTCCCGGCTCGGCGACGAAGGCATCGACCTGCTGCTGATCGACTCGACCAACGCCGTTGTGCCCGGATTCACCACACCCGAAGCCGACATCGGCCCCGCCATCGACACCGTGTTTCGCAGCGCGCTACGACGGATCATTGTCTCCAGCTTCGCCAGCCACGTCCATCGCATCCAACAGGTGATCGACGCGGCCGTGCGCCACAACCGTAAGGTGGCCTTCGTCGGCCGATCCATGGTGCGCAACATGGGTATGGCCGCTGAACTGGGGTATCTGCGCATCCCAAAGGGACTGCTCGTCGATGTCAAGGCACTGGAGCGAATGAAAGACGACCAGGTCGTTCTCATCTGCACCGGCTCACAGGGAGAACCTATGGCAGCCCTGGCGCGCATGGCGAACCGTGAACACACCATCCGCATCGGAGAGGGCGACACCGTTCTCTTGGCCAGTTCGGTCATTCCCGGAAATGAAAACTCCATCTACCGAGTCATCAACGGACTGACCCGCTGGGGCGCCAACGTCGTGCACAAGGCCAACGCCACAGTCCACGTGTCCGGGCACGCCAGCGCGGGCGAACTCGTCTACTGCTACAACGTGATGCGCCCCACCAACGTGATGCCCGTGCACGGTGAATGGCGCCACCTCACCGCCAACGCGGACCTGGCCGTGCGCACCGGAATCAGTAAAGACCGCGTTCTCGTCGTCGAAGATGGCATCGTGGTTGACCTGGTCGATGGCCGCGCCACCGTTGTAGGCCGAGTACCGGCCGACTACGTACTGGTCGACGGCATGACCGTCGGAGGAGACGCAGCAGAAGCGATGGAAGATCGTCGACTCCTCGCAGAAGACGGTGCCATTACCGTTCTGGGCATTCTCAACACCAAGACGGGACGCCTGGCCGAACCGGTGGAATTCATCACCCGCGGCTTCAATCACGATGCCGGCTGGGCAGCCAATGCCGCGCAGATCATCGACAAGGCCATAGTCGCAGAAACCCGGAACAGCGCTCTCGACGGAGCAGCTCTCGAGCGGATCTTCTCCGAGAGCGTGACCCGATGGATGCAACGCAAGTATCGACGCAACCCGGTGATCACGGCGGTCGTCGTTGACGCCTAGCGCTTAGCGGGAGCCAGGAACGCGATCGGCCCGGCACATCACGTGTGCTGGGCCGTTGCTATGCTCGCCGGTGACTCAACTTCAGCGACGTTTATCGCCGCGGGCTGCGTCCTCGACGGACTCCTTCTCGACGGACGGGCTGAGGTTCTCCAGCACGATATCCGGGAACTCTTGAGCGACAGCCTGAAACCGCCAGGGGGTGCTGAACAGGGCCAAGAGGGTGTTGTCGGATCGGGTGAGTACTTCCACCTGGCGCAGGGAACCCAGTCTGCCCGCGCTTGCGCGATCGGTGCGGCGCGCGATTTGGTAGGGCAACGTTTCCATGCGGATATCAGCACCAAAATCGTGCGTCATGCGTTCCTCAACGACGTCGAACTGCATTGGACCCACGGCCCCGAGTACCGGAGCCTGGTCGCCCCGCAGGTCGGACCGCATGACTTGAATGACCCCCTCATGGTCGAGCTGATCGATTCCGCGACGGAATTGCTTGTGCTTGCTGGTGTCGGCGGGGCGTACGGCACGAAAATACTCGGGGGCGAACACCGGCAGGGGCGGGTATTCGACGGGTTCGGAATCATAGAGTGAATCGCCCACCCGAAGAGAGGCTGCGTTGATCAACCCGACGATGTCCCCGGGCCAGGCCTGCTCCGCCATAGTGCGTTCCCGCCCGAACATCTGTTGCGCATACTTCGTGGCAAACGGACGGCCGGTCGATGCCTGCGTTAGAACCATCCCGCGGTGGAACATGCCCGAACACACCCGCACGAATGCGACGTGGTCACGGTGCGAGGCGTTCATGCCGGACTGAACCTTGAAGACAAAGCCGGAGAAGTCACCGTTGACGGGCCGTTGTCGACCGGTGATATCTGCCCGCGCTAGAGCGGGCGGAGCGAATTCCACGAGAGCGTCCAGCAGCTGGTGGACACCAAAATTGAGGACGGCAGCGCAAAAAAGCACCGGCGTGGTCGTCGCGCGAAGAAAAAGTGCCTCGTCGTGGTTGTGCCCTTCGGCATGAAGTAGTGCTGATTCTTCGGCAGCATTAGTCCAATCCTGGCCGAGTTCCGCGGCAGCGGCCGTCGCCGTGGTACGAGCTTCACTGGCGGCGGTCGCGCCTCCTGGGGTTCGGGTGAAACGCACAAATCCGGGGGATTGTCGATCCAGAACTCCATGAAATTCGCCGGCGAGCCCGACCGGCCAGGTGAGCGGTGTGGGCACAAGCCCGGTGCGGTCCTGGATCTCGTCCATGAGATCCAACGCGGACTTTCCCGGGCGATCCCATTTATTGATGACCGTGATCACGGGCAGGCCGTGTTGTCGGCACACCTCAAACAACTTCATGGTTTGCGGTTCGAGGCCCTTGCTGGCATCGACGAGCATCACAGCGGCATCAACAGCGGAGAGGACCCGGAAGGTGTCTTCCGAGAAATCGGCGTGACCGGGGGTGTCAACGAGATTGATCACGGTGTCGCGATACTCAAACTGGATAGCGGCGGATGTCACGGAAATGCCACGGGCCTGCTCCATGGCCATCCAGTCAGATACGGTGCCCCGCCGGCCGGCTTTACCGTGTACTGCACCCGCCCGATCAATAGCGTGCGCGTGCAGCAGAAGTGCTTCGGTCAGCGTGGACTTGCCGGCATCAGGGTGAGAAATAACGGCAAAGGTGCGCCGTTTGTGGGCTTGGGTAAAAATGTCGACGTTAGAGACGGCGGGTGTGGTTGGATGTGTCACGGTGTTCCTGTCTGAGCGTGATCACGAAGTGGGCGTGGTTGAGTCACAGACTCCGCAGCAGTTCGACGAACCCGCTGGCTACGCGAACCTGTTCGCAAAGAGAACGTTCACGCGCTTCGATATCGCTGATCAGGATGGCGAGATCACGCCGGATTGTTGACACTGTCCCGTCTGGGTCGGAGTCGACCAGATCCAGTGTCGCCAGAGCAACCTTGATTTCCGGATGGGTGAGAGACAACGCTCGGAGGCTGCGGATGATGCGTGCCCGGTCGAGGTCGGCCGGGGCATAGAGCCGGTAGCCGGAATCGCTGCGCCCTGACGCTTGCAAAATGTGGATCTCGTCGTAGTGCCGCACGGTGCGCTGGGAAAGTCCAGTCCGTTCGGCGAACTCACCAATAAGCATGAATGCCACCTCATCTCGTACGTAAATGATCGTACATCTTTACTCTAACGTAAGAGTAGAGTTGATGGTAATAGACATGAGGCATATGACCAACGCACACCTGAACCACCTGTGGACGCGATACGTCGCGCTCGGCGACTCCTTTACCGAAGGCATCGGTGACCCCGAGCCAGAGAGTGTGGGCGGGCATCGAGGCTGGGCCGACCGGGTCGCCGCGGTACTCAGTGACGGCCAACCGGACTTCAATTACGCCAACCTAGCCGTGCGCGGCAAGATCTTGCGCCAGATCAGCGACGAACAGGTGGAACCGGTGCTACAGCTGCGCCCGGATCTCATCACTATCTCCGCTGGCGGTAATGACGTTATTCGTCCCGGTACCGACCCGGATGATATTGCAGCTCGGTTCGATGATGTCATCTCGCGCCTGTCCCGGTCCGGCGCCACGATCGTCCTCTTCACCGGGCCCGACCTTGGGTTCGCACCATTTTTTCGGAGCATGCGGGGAAAAATCGCGATCTACAACGAGAACTTGCGTTCTGTGGCAGCACGGCACGGCTGCCTGGTAGCCGATCTCTGGTCACTGACGGCCATTCAGGACGCGGGTATGTGGGCTCCGGATCGGCTGCACTTCAACCCCATGGGTCACCACACGATTGCACGCAGTGTTCTGAGCGCGCTCCGTGTCGAGAACTCATTGCAGCCATCCCAGATCGAACCGGTGCCAATACCGTCCTGGCGGAGCGCACGAACGAGCGATGTCGCGTGGGCCCGCACCTATCTGTTGCCATGGGTCCTGCGCCGCGCTCGGCACCAATCCTCGGGCGATCACATTCTGCCCAAACGCCCCGAGGCCAGCCCCTTGGACCAGCCTCGGTTCTGACACTGCCTGTGTCCGGAGGCTACTCGGCGGACTTGACCGCGTGGCCACCGAACTGGTTGCGCAGTGCGGCGACGGCTTTCATCGCCGGGGAATCTTCCTGGCGAGATTCGAACCGGGCGAAGATTGACGCGCTGATGGCGGGAACGGGCACGGCATTAGCCAGTGCTTCTTCGATGGTCCAGCGGCCCTCGCCGGAGTCATCGACGTATCCTTCGATACTGGTCAGGGCCGGATCCTCCTCGAGCGCCTGAACGAGGAGCTCGAGCAGCCAGGACCGAACGACCGTGCCGCGCTGCCAGGCCTTGAACGTTCCGGGAACATTCTTGATGATGTCGTCGCGCTTGGCGAGTAGCTCATAGCCCTCGGCGTAAGCCTGCATGAGGGCGTACTCGATGCCGTTATGCACCATCTTGGCGTAGTGACCGGCACCGACCTCGCCAGCGTGCACGAAGCTTTCCTCGCGCGGGCCGGCCGGACGCAGGGCGTCGAATACCGGCATGAGCCGGTCAACGGATGCCGCATTGCCGCCGACCATAAGCGCAAAGCCGTTCTCCTGACCCCAGACTCCGCCGGAAACGCCGGCGTCGATGTAGTCGATTCCCTTTTCAGCGAGGAGGGCCGCGTGCACGATGTCGTCGCTGAAACGGGAATTACCGCCGTCAATGACCAGGTCACCGGTGCCCAGGAGTTCGCCGACCTCGGTAATGACGGTCTTCGTGATGGCACCGGCGGGGACCATTACCCAGACAGTTTTGGGCGAGGGAAGGGCGTCGATGAGGTCTTGGAGGGTCGCGACGTCGGTCACGTCGGGGTTGCGGTCGTAGCCGGTTACTGTCACGTTGTTTTCGCGGAGGCGGGTGCGCATGCTGGCGCCCATTTTTCCGAGGCCGATGAGGCCGATGTGCATGTTCATGGTGCTCATTTCAGTAATGTCTTGTGGGGTGGAGGTGGCTTGAGGTGTGCTCATCAAACGTAGGCATAAGGATCGACGCCGTCGGGAATTCGGGTGTTTTCGTTGTGGTCCCAGGCGCCGTCGCTGCTGAGGAGCTGAGCGAGACCGCTGGTAATGACGTCACCGTAGAGGGTATCCGCGCCTTGATGACGCAACTCTTCCGTGAGGCATTCCAGGAGGCTTCGGCGGGGCAACGACACGTTTTGGGCCGGTTGATCCGGTTGGTTGAGCAGAGCTGGAGCCGGTAGGGAGCGGTGCAGATCGACGACGCCGGTCGCGCTGTGCAGTCGCACGCGATAGATTCCGGCCGCGCCAGATTCTCGGGTGCTCATCAGCAGCAGCACGGGAACCTGAAGCTGAAGTTTCAGCCACGCTGCCAGAAGGACGACAGAGGATGAATCATCCGCTCCCTCGATATCAACGTGCGTGACCGTGGCGGATGCGGGCGGGTCGAGTACGGCCGCCAGTTGGTTGCGCCATAGCGTTAGTCGGGTCCAGGCCAGATCAGAATCTCCCGGGGTGTATCCCCGGGACAATCGCGACAGGTCTTCGACTGGTGCTGGCTGGGCACGCGAATCTGTGATTCGACGCGCAGCGATCCGCCCCAGGGATGACTGCGCCACACGTTCGGGCGCCTGGCCGGGCCACCAGGCGATGACGGGTGCGTCGGGCAGCAGAAGTCCGGTGACGAGGGCTTCCTGATCGTCCGCCGCAGTTCCGTGGGCAGTGAGGAGGATGACTTCGCTGGGGCCCGACTCACCGCCAAGGCGGATTTCGCCGTCGAGGTGCGGTCCGCCCGACACAGAGACCGAGACAGTGGACAGCACGATCACGCGCAGGGGGTGTTCGCGCGCGGCGCCTTCGGCAGCAATGATGGCCTCTTCGGCGGCGCCGGGTTCGGTGGCGATGACCAGGGTGAGCACCCGGCCCAGGGCCGACGAGCCAGCGGTATCGCGAATGGTGACGAGCGCCTTGTTGAGAGCGCTGACGGTGGTGTTGGGGTAGTGGTAGATCACGGGCGCCTCCAGGCTCGGCCGTCGCGGTGCATCATCAGTTCAGCGGAGACGGGACCCCAGGTACCGGACCGATACAGTTCGGGCTGGCCTTGGGTGGCCCAGAACTTCTCGATCGGGTCTAGAATCTTCCAGGACAGTTCGACTTCTCGGTGGCGAGGAAACAAAGGCGGGTCGCCGAGGAGCACGTCGAGAATCAAACGTTCGTACGCTTCGGGGCTCGCCTCGGTGAAGGCATGACCGTAGCTGAAGTCCATGGTGACGTCCCGAACCTGCATGGTGGCGCCCGGCACCTTCGACCCAAACCGCAAGGTGACTCCTTCGTCGGGTTGGACTCGGATGACCAGGGCGTTCTGGCCCAGGCACGACGAGTCGCTGTCACCGAAAAGATGCTCGGGCGCGGTTTTGAAGATGAGGGCGATCTCGGTGACCCGGCGTCCGAGGCGTTTCCCGGCGCGCAGGTAGAAGGGAACGCCTTGCCATCGTCGGGACCCGACCTCCAGCCGCATGGCCGCGTAGGTTTCGCTCGTTGAGAGTGGATTCATTCCGGACTCGTCGCGAAATCCCGGAACGTGCTCGCCGCCCTGCCAGCCGCTGGTGTATTGACCGCGCGCCGTGCTTGCCGTGAGGTCAGCGGGCAGTGTGACGGCAGCGAGCACTTTCTCTTTCTCCGCGCGCAAATCGTGGGCGTCGAAGGAGAGGGGCTCTTCCATTGCTGTGAGCGCCAGGAGCTGGAGAAGATGGTTTTGGATCACGTCTCGAGCCGCGCCGATGCCGTCGTAGTACCCGGCCCGACCGCCGATGCCGATGTCTTCCGCCATGGTGATTTGCACGTGATCGACGTAGTTGGCGTTCCATAAGGGTTCAAACATCTGGTTGGCGAACCGCACGGCCAGAATGTTCTGGACGGTCTCCTTGCCCAGATAATGGTCGATGCGAAAGATGGAGTCGGCGGGAAAAGTCGATTCGACAATGTCATTCAACTCACGTGCAGTCTCGAGGTCGCTCCCGAAGGGCTTTTCGATGACCACGCGGCGCCACGCGTCGTCCGCCTGGTCGGCTAGACCGGCGGCGCGCAGCTGTTGGGTAACGACTGGAAACGCGTGGGGCGGGATGGAGAGGTAGAAGGCATGATTGCCGTGCGTGTAACGGGTGGCGTCGACCTCATCGATGGTGTCTTTCAGGCGGGTGAATGCCGTGGCGTCGTCAAAGTCGCCGTGCACAAATCGCATGCCGGCGACCAGCTGGTGCCAGATTTTCTCGTCGAAAGGCGTGCGAGCGTATTGTTTAACGGCTTCGTACGCCACCCGTTCAAAATCGTGGTCTTCGCTGTCTGGTCGGGCGAATCCGACCAGTGCGAAGCCGGGCGGCAGTAGGTCGCGATGGGCCAGATCGTAGATCGCCGGCAGCAGCTTCTTGCGTGACAAATCGCCAGTGATTCCAAAAATGATTAGGGTGCTCGGCCCGGCGATCCGATTGAGGCGTTGATCATCCGCTCGGCGCAGGGGGTTGCTGGTTTCAGTGAGTGTCACTGGCTCAGCTCAGTGCGGCGATGAGCGCGGGCAGGTTGGCGCGGGGCGACGTCAGATTCAGGGTGAGTACCGGGCGGTCCTGGCCGGCGAGCACGGCGGCATCACCGGCGGCCTGGGCGGTGATCAGCTGACCAAACGTGAAGGGGCGGCGGGGGATCGGCAAATCGTTGTCTGGATCGGTCGTGATCTGCAGGAACACCCCGGTGGGGGTTCCGCCCTTGTGGTATTGGCCGGTGGAGTGCAGAAAGCGTGGTCCCCAGCCGAACGTAACCGGGCGACGCGCCTTGGTGGCGAGCAGATCGCGCACGCCCTCCAGTTCCGGTAGCGCCAGCCGGTTTGCGTAGGCGTGGATCGCGATATAGCCGTCGTCTCCGAGGCGGGAGAGCAAAGCGTCGATGGCAGCTTTCACCGTCGTCGCGGAACCGAGCAGGTCCTTGGAACCGCGGACGTCGATTCCACCTTGGGACAGGTCGGGCGCGGCCAAGTCTGGTTGACCATCCAGCAGCCCGCGCGAGGCGATCTTCGCGGCTTCCACATCGGGCTGATCGAAGGGGTTGATTCCCAGGATGCGGCCCGCGATGACGGTGGCGTATTCCCAGACCATTATTTGAGCGCCGAGGGGGCCGCTCATGATGATGTCGTGGTTGCGTGCCCGATCATAGGTGTCGGCGTCGTCGACCAGTCGAACGAACTGCACATCGGGCAGATGCATGGCTTGATTCAGGTCAAGTTCGGGGGCTGTGACGTTGAGCACCACGGGAAGTATGCCGCGGCCAATTTTGCCGGTGGATTCGCTGATGAGTTGTTCGGCCCAGTCGCCGAACCCCACGGTGCGGGAGCCGTCGGAAATGAATGCCAGTTTGTCGCGCAATGGTGACGTTCCCGCGATGGCCGCGCCGAGGATCAGTGCCGGGTTGTCGGCGCTATCGCGGCTGAGATCCGGTGTGATGGCTTCGGCTTCAGCGAGAAGCTGAGCAATGTCGGCCCCGGCAAGGCCGGAGGGCACCAGGCCGAAGGCGGTCAGGGCCGAGTAGCGTCCGCCGACAGCCGGGTCGGCGTTGAACACCCGGTAGCCCGCTTCCCGGCCGCTCAGGTCGAGTGGTGATCCCGGATCGGTGACGATGATGATGCGTTCGGTCGGGTCGATTCCGGCCTGTTCGAACGCAAACTCAAAAACGCGCTTCTGGCTGTCGGTTTCGACGGTCCCACCGGACTTCGACGAAATGACAACCGCCGTGGTGGCGAGGCGGTCGGCCAGGGCGGCCAGCACCTGGTCGGGATCGGTTGCGTCGAGCACGGTCAATTCGACACCCGCCGACCGTGTAATGGTTTCCGGAGCAAGTGACGAGCCGCCCATCCCGCCCAAGACGATGTGGGTGATTCCTGCTGCGCGGAGACTGTCTCGCAGGGCCAGAATCTTGGGAATCAGAGGCCGTGAGACGGTCGCGGCCTCGGTCCAGCCGAGACGAACGGATGCTTCGGCTTCGCTGGCTGGCCCCCACAGCGTCGCATCGGTAGCTCTGATGCGGGACGCGACGCGATCGGTGATGAGCTGCGGGATGACGTCGCGTCCGGCCCAGGCCGGTTCGCCGGTGACGAGGATCTTGACGGTCACTTGGCGGTCTCCAGTGCGACGCGCACCGTTTCACGGAGTTCATTCCAGGACGTCGTGAATTTCTCGACTCCCTCTCGTTCCAGCAGGGCGGTGACTTCGGCGTATGAGATGCCGAGAGCGGTGAGGCGATTCATGACCTCGACGGCAGCGGCGTACGAGTCCGAGATGGTATCCCCGCGCACGACGGCGTGATCAAAAGTGGCCTCCAGAGTCTTTTTGGGAAGGGTGTTGATCACATCGCTCGCGACCAGTTCCACCACATACATGGTGTCGGGCAAGGACGCATCCTTGACGCCGGTGGACGCCCAGAGGGGACGTTGCTCATTCGCGCCGGCCTGAAACAGACCGCGGGCACGCTCAGTCGCGAACTCCTGCTGGTAGACCTGATACGCGAGTTGGGCGTTGGCGATTCCGGCCTGACTCTTCAGTGCAAGGGCTTCCTCGGTTCCAATTGCTTCCAAGCGAGTGTTGATCTCAGTATCGAGACGGGAGACGAAGAACGATCCAACAGAGTGGATCGTCGAGAGGTCGATGCCGGCATCCTGGGCCTTTTCCAGGCCGCTCAGGTAGGCCGCGATGACCTCGCGGTAGCGTTCCAAGCTGAAGATCAGCGTAACGTTCACGCTGATTCCTGCGCCGATCACCTCGGTGATAGCCGCCAGCCCCGCGATCGTTGCCGGGATCTTGATCAGGACATTGGGGCGGTCGATCTTCGCCCACAGCGCCTGCGCTTCCTTGATCATCGCGACCGCATCGTGGGCGTTCACCGGGGCGCATTCAATGGACACGCGGCCATCGAATCCGCGAGTTTTCGCAAATATCGGAGCAAAAATGTCCGATGCCTGCTGAACGTCGGTCGTGGTGATCTCGAACACGGCATCATCGACGCTGAACTTGGACCGGGCGAGCACCTGCACCTGCTCGGTGTAGGCATCACCATTGGCCAACGCCCCAGCGAAAATCGTCGGGTTAGTCGTCACTCCGACGACGTTGCGGGTGTCGATAAGACTTTGCAGATTGCCCGAGCGGATGCGGTCCCGAGACAGATCATCAAACCAAATGCTCACGCCAGCGTCCGACAACTTCTCGGTCGGTGTGGACGTTGTATGGGTATTTACGGTCATGCGTATTTCTCCTTCATGCCAACCGTGGAACAGATCGGCGACGTCTTCGTCGTGATCCTGGTGGAGGCATGCGATATGCCTCGGCTGTCGACGGAGGGATGAGCTCGACCTCGTCGTAGACACCGGATCACGTTGATTTAACTATACACTCACGTAAGGGTTAGATTAGACATGGGTCGAAGCCGCCGCACGAATCGTGCCGGCAACACCGTGCCGGCAACACCGCGCCTCGCTCAGCAGAGCGCCACCACAGCAAGGAACACAGAATTTCACCATCAACAACTTTTGCTCTCATCCGCCACGGCCAGACCGATTGGAATGCAGCCAGGCGGCTCCAAGGCTCCACGGACATCCCGCTCAATGACATTGGCCGGAATCAGGCCGGTCAGGCCGTGCCCGCCCTGTCTCAGTTCGATTGGGACTTCGTTGTATCGTCACCCCTGATTCGCGCCGCAGAAACCGCCGACGTCATTGCCGCCGACCTCAACCTCGACGTCATCCGGCGCATTCCTGGCCTGGTTGAACGCGATTACGGTCTCGCCGAAGGGATGCTCGAAGGTGCCGAGCTTGATTCCCTGCGCATTCCTGGTGGGTACTACGGCGCCGAATCTGAGCCGGAAGTTGCCGCGCGCGGCCTCGACGCGTTGCACGCACTATCGCGGGACTACCCCGGCGCTCGCATCATCGTCGTCACCCACGGAACGCTCATCCGCGTCACGCTGACCGAAGCACTGGACCTCGACGTTGGAAGCATCGACAACGCCACGCTGAACCTGGTACGCCATCACCGCAACACGGGCTTCGTGCTGCACGTTCTCAACGGAACTCCTCACCACGCGAAACCCTCACCATTACACTCCGACAATCTGAAAGGTCACAAATCATGGCAGCTTTAGCATGGGATTCCGTTGACGATCAGGCGGTCAACACCGCACGCATTCTGGCGGCTGACGCCGTTGAAAAGGTTGGGAATGGGCA
>NZ_PJJM01000054.1 GCF_002929805.1 Cryobacterium sp. Y50
ACCAACGAATCCACCGTCCTCGTCGCCAAAGACTGCCACGCCAACCCCCACGGCCCCGGCTGCTAACCCCAGTTACGGCGGCCAGGGTTGGCGCGCAGTCTCCCGGTCGCGACTAAGCCTCGAGGTACGCGACCGCTTCAGCTGCGGACCAACCCCCGGGGTGCGCGGCGAGCAAGGCAGTGACCCCGTCCAGGTCGGTGCCGAGCGTGACCAGAGGTAGTTCCTCGTATCCGTCGCGCCGGGTCTGGCCGAGTCCAACGTTGGCGGTGAGTGCGTTGCAGAGGCATTTGCGGCCCGCAGCCTCCTCGGCGGAGCCGCCCTTCCGCACAAAAGTCGCAACCGGTTCGGCCGGGCACCGATAGCCGAGCACTCCGGGCGTGCGTTCGTAGGGCACTCGAAGGTACCCGAGGTCGCAAAGGCGCGGCCGCTCTTCGTACACGGTGGCATCGGACAGGGTTCCGGGTAGCGTCACGACCTTGAAGGGGAAACCCGTCGAGGACGCGAGCGGGTCGGTTCGAATCTGCAGCCCGGGGCCCCCTTGATCGTCGAGCAGCTGTGCACGCAGGGTCTCGTCGAGGCCTGACTCGGCTGAGAGTGCAAAGAGTGTGCCAACCTGAACGCCGGCGGCGCCGAGCGCGCGGGCGTCAGCGACGCGCTCGGGCGTGCCGTAGCCGCCAGCTACCCAAAACGGCAGCCCGACCGCAGCGACCTTAGCCAGATCGGCGTCATCCCGGGGGCCGTAGATTGGCTGGCCGTCGTCGTCGAGGGAGCCGCGGCCGCGCGGCGGTGCGTTATGTCCGCCGGCCCGCGGGCCTTCGATAATGAAGCCATCTGGACGGGTCGATACTTCCCGGGTCAGGTAAACGGCGAGCACATGGGCGGCGACGATCGCGAGGAACCGGGGACGCTGCAGTGCGGGCAGTCCCCCACCGGTCAGGGCTTCGGGATCGAACTCGACGGAGTACCGGGCCGTGGAATCCTCGACGTGCAGGTCGAGCGAGCGGGTCTCGTGCCGGGCTAGCCCGGTGAGCAGCGCCGGAATTTCCGCGGGGATTCCGGCTCCCATCAGCACATAATCGACACCGGCCAGCATGGCGCCGTAGGCCGCGCTTGGCGTAGCCAGCTGCACCTTCTCGAGAAAATTAATCCCAACGAGTCCGTCGTGGCCTTCTTTGGCCAGCCAGACCTCGGCAAAATTCGCGACGACGCACAGCTCAAGCGATTTCGCGAGCGGATGCTGGCTGAGCTTGGCGATTGGAAGGTACGGAGTTCCGGGAACGCGACCCCCGGCCCGAAAGTACTTCTGCAACACCCGGTTAGCGATCGCCGGCACCGGGAAGTGGGCCAGCGCGCGGCGCACGTGTCCACCCTCGTCGCCGTCCTGCAGGCGCCGGGCAATGACTGCATCGAGTGCGGTACCGCTCACGACACCGAGCTGCCTCGCCTGGGACACCGCCCGGGCGAGCTGCCACGAGGAGACGGCAACGCCCATGCCGCCCTGGATAATGGTGGGCAACGCCGCCGCCGGGCGCGGTGTCGCAAACGCAGTCGTCTCGAGCAGAGTCATGGGCCAACCTTTCAGGAACGGGCACCACGGCTATGGGCCCCCTCGTAGCGTATTCCGGTGCATATTCCACCTCGCGAATACGTTCCGCGGTGTTACCTGATCGGGTAGTCGCGTGCCGGAGAGCCCACGTAGAGCTGCTGCGGGCGACCGATCTTGGTAGCCGGATCCTCGTTCATCTCGCGCCAGTGCGCGACCCAGCCGGGCAACCGCCCAATCGCGAAGAGCACCGTGAACATACGGGTCGGAAAACCCATCGCCTTGTAGATGACTCCGGTATAGAAATCGACGTTGGGGTACAAACGACGTGCCTTGAAGTAATCGTCGTTGAGCGCGATGTGCTCGAGTTCCTGCGCGATGTCGAGCAGGTCGTCCTTGACACCGAGAGCGGCAAGCACCTCGTGGGCGCTCTCCTTGACGAGGGTGGCGCGCGGGTCGTAATTCTTGTAGACCCGGTGGCCGAAGCCCATGAGCTTCACGCCCTGCTCTTTGTTCTTGACGCGTTCGACGTACTTCTCAACACCCTGACCGGATGCCTGAATCTCGCCGAGCATCGCGAGCACTGCTTCGTTGGCGCCACCGTGCAGCGGGCCGAACAACGCGTTGATTCCGGCCGAAACAGACGCGAACAGGTTGGCCTCGGTCGAACCGACCATACGCACTGTCGAGGTGCTCGCGTTCTGCTCATGGTCTTCGTGCAGCATCAGCAGGCGTTCGAGCGCTTTGCTGACGACCGGGTTAACCTCGTACGGTTCGGCCATGTTGCCGAAGTTGAGCTTGAGAAAGTTGTCGACGAAGCTCAGCGAGTTATCGGGGTAGAGAAATGCCTGTCCGATGCTCTTCTTGTGCGCATAGGCGGCCATGACCGGCAGCTTGGCCAGCAGACGGATGGTCGAGATCTCGACCTGCTCCGGATCCTTCGGGTCCAACGAATCCTGATAGAACGTAGACAGTGCCGAGACGCCGGAAGCGAGGACGCTCATCGGGTGTGCCTTGTGCGGCAGGGAGTCGAAGAAGCGGCGCATATCTTCGGGCAAAAGAGTGTGATGCCGGATGCGATCGTCAAAGTTGGCCAGTTCACTCGCGCTGGGCAGCTCACCGTAGATGAGCAGCCAGGCGGTCTCAAGAAAGTTCGAGTTCTTAGCGATTTGTTCGATCGGATACCCTCGATAGCGCAAGATGCCGGCATCGCCGTCGATGTAGGTGATCGCGGAGCGGGTAGCCGCCGTGTTCACGAAACCGTAATCCAGCGTGGTGAGGCCGGTCTTCTTGGTCAGGGTGGAGATGTCGATGCTTGACACACCGTCCACGCTGGTCAGGATCGGGAACTCTGCGCTGCCGCCGGGAAAGGTAAGCGTGACCTTGTTGGGGTCAGCGCTCATCGGTTCGCCGGATGTAATGTGCTGCGCAACGTCGGTCACGGAGCCTCCTCGGTTCTCACTGACGGATGAAATGTGGCGACGCGTCACTGAGCCGGCACTTTAACTTACTGCCGTGGTCGACTCCGTCGCCACTTCAGCCTAATCTGCCCGGCCGCCTACTGTTGCATCAGCCAAGAGTTCGGGCGGTTCGTTGGTGATCATCCACAGGCCAGTCGCGCAAGCGAGCGGCGGCAGCGGCGACGCGTTCGTCGGTCGCGGTGAGCGAGAAACGTAGGTGCTCGGGGTAGACGTCGCCATAGAACGGGCCGGGTCCGGCGAGGATTCCCAGGTAGGCCATCCGTTCGATAGATTGCCAGGCTGGTCGACCCTCGGTCGCCCACAGATACAGGCCGGCTTCGCTGCGGTCAATTCGAAAACCGGCCTGTTCGAGCGCTGGGCGGAACACAGCACGGCGCGCTCGATAGCGCTCCTTTTGCACGGCGACGTGCTCGTCGTCGCCGAGGGCGGCGATCATGGCCGCCTGCAACGGTGCCGGCAGCATGAGTCCGGCGTGCCTGCGCACGGTGAGCACCTGGCCCAACACGTCGCTGTCACCGGCAGCGAAGGCCGCACGGTACCCGGCCATGTTTGACTGCTTGCTCAGAGAATAGATCGCGACGATCTTGCGCTGATCCCCATCGATGATGCGGGGGTCGAGGATACTCGGGATCGGCTCGGTGTCATATGGGGCGTCCCAGCCGAGTTCGGCGTAGCACTCATCGTTCACGATCACGGCGTCGAGTTCGCGCGCGCGGGCGACGGCGGCGCGCAGCTCGTCGACCGAGAGCACCCGCCCGTCGGGGTTGCCCGGGCTGTTCAGCCAGATCAACTTGGTCGAGTCCGGCCATTCGGCAGGGTCGTCGGAGGCTAAAGGCGTGGCGCCCGCGATGGCGGCGCCGATCGCGTAGGTCGGGTAGGCGGCAAGCGGATGCACGATCGTGTCACCCTCCCCGAGGCCGAGCATGAACGGCATGAGCGCGACGAGTTCCTTGGAACCGATCGTGGGCAGCACGTTGTTCGGCTCCAGGCCGGTCACCCCGCGGCGCCGGGCGTACCAGGCGATGATCGCCTGCTGCAAAGCGGGCGTGCCGACGGTTTGCGGGTAGGCGTGGGCATCCGTCGCCGAGCGCAGCGCCTGCTGCACCACGTCGGGCGTGGGGTCGACCGGTGAACCGATCGAGAGGTCGACGATTCCATCGGAGTGCTGGCGGGCCTGAGCGGCAAACGGGACCATCTGGTCCCAGGGGTAATCAGGGAGGGGCTTGAGCATGAAGACCGCTTAGTGCTGAACCTGCGGCGGCAGTGCGGAGATGACGGGGTGGTCCTTCGCGAGCACGCCGACCTTGGCTGCGCCGCCCGGGGAGCCGAGGTCGTCGAAGAATTCGACATTGGCCTTGTAATAGTCGGCCCATTGTTCGGGCAGGTCGTCTTCGTAGTAGATGGCTTCGACCGGGCAGACCGGTTCGCAGGCGCNGAGCGTTCGCCCTCATAAATGCAGTCCACCGGACATTCGTCGATGCAGGCACGATCTTTCACATCGACGCACGGAAGAGCGATCACATACGTCACAGGCTTGGGATTCCCTTCGAGAGCGGACTTCTGATTCTACGCCCCACAGCTCTGGTGCGGCGGTCGCCGGCGCGGCGGCAACTTCGGCCAGGCCAACACAAAGGCCGCGATCAAGGCCGGAACCACGGTCCACAAGGTCCCCGGCAGGCCAGCCGGCACGAGCACCGACCCACCGGAACCGCGCAGCGACAACACGAAAATCGTCACCAGCAGCCCGGCAGCTGCCAGCACAACCACGAACCGGTCGCCGATCACGAGACGCAGGCCGAGCAGCAGGGCAGCGATCGCCACGAATGCGATCGTCAGTCCGATCGGCAACGCGATGTCAAACAGCGTGAGCGTGGCCTGGTGCGCGATGGTTCCCAGCACGCCAAAAAGGATACCCACGAGAAGGCCGCCAAGACCGGCCAGCGATCGATGCGCGACCGTGAGGCGCGCAGGCCGGGAGGCGGGCGGCGGCGGAGCCGGGTGGGGAGCATCCGTTTGCAGAAAGGTTTCGGTGTCGGTGATCACGTCGGTCGTGCCGTCGGCGAGGGCGCGCAGGTGGTCGGTAACGTTCCAGCGCGCAGGGAAGTGCGCCAGCGCCCGCAGTTTCTGTTCCAGCTGAGCGCCCACGTCGATCGCCACCAGACGCTGTCCGGGCGACTGTCGCACCGTGCGGGCCAGAAACACGGGTAGGCCGGCCTCCTGTGCGGCAACGGTGGCCGCTTCGCGCAGGGCATTATCGACGGCGCCAACGACCAGGGCAGTCGCACCGAGTTCGTCAATTTCGTTTTGCAGAGCGCTGCTGATCTCCAGCCCGTGCCGCAGCTCATGCCAGCTGCGCGCGCCCAGGGCGGCCAGTGCGGCCGGCACCGCCGCGGCATCCGCTTCGGTCAACGCTGTGGCGTAGAGCACGACGACCCGCGCCCCGTCGGCGCGCAATCGGGCGATCGTGCCGCCGGTCAGCGCGGATTCATCGCCCGGTCGGTCATGCACGAACAGAATCCGCTCACCGCTGCCGGACATGACCATCATGCGCACGCACCGTTTCTGCTCTGCTGGTTGTTGATTACGGGTTCCGAGTCCAATCGTAACTAGACACGGTAACGATCCACGGGCTAGAGTCAGTTTCGGTAAGGTTAGCCTTACCGAAATTTACGCCCGAACCCGATGAGGAACCCCCGTGCTCGCAAACTACCTGATCGGCCTGCGCGAAGGCCTTGAGGCCGCGCTGATCGTGACAATCCTCATCGCCTACGTCGTGAAGATCAACCGGCGCGACGTGCTGCCGCGCATCTGGATCGGCGTGAGCCTGGCAGTGCTCCTCGCCCTCGGCATTGGGGCTCTGCTCACCTACGGCACCTACGGGCTCTCGTTCACCGCGCAGGAGACCATCGGTGGAGTACTGTCGATCGTCGCGACCGGCCTGGTGACCTGGATGGTGTTCTGGATGCTGCGCACCGCACGCGACCTCAAGGGGCACCTGCAGGGCAACATCGACAAGCACCTCGTCGGCGCCGGCCTCGGCCTCGTTCTTGTCGCCTTTCTCGCGGTCGGCCGGGAAGGCATCGAGACCGCCCTGTTCATCTGGGCGGCCGTGCAGGCGACCGGCGCCACGACCCTGCCCCTGCTCGGCGCGGCCCTCGGTATCGCGACGGCGGTCGGTCTCGGCGTTCTGATTTATGCCGGCATGCTCAAGATCAACCTCTCGAAGTTCTTCACCTATAGCGGGGCCATTCTGATCATCGTGGCCGCCGGTGTGCTCGCCTACGGCGTGCACGACCTGCAAGAGGCCGGTATTCTGCCCGGCCTGAACGCCCTCGCCTTCAATGTGAGCGCCGCTGTTCCGCCGGACAGCTGGTACGGCACCCTGCTCAAAGGCACCCTGAACTTCTCCCCCGCCACGACCTGGCTGGAGCTGTTCGTCTGGCTGGCCTATGCCGTGCCGACCCTGACCCTCTTCATCAGAAAGAGCCGCCACGGTCGCACGAGCCCTCGCCCGGTTCAGGCCGCACTCCAGACGCCGGCGCCTGTTCCGCTTGCCGCGCACTGACTTCTCGTTTCTCTGCCAAAGGATTTTCATGCCTCATGTCTTGCATTCTGTCCGCCTGCTCGGCGTCGGCGTTCTCGGCGTCACCCTGCTCAGCGGCTGCGTCGCCAACAACCCGGCAGCTTCGCACACGGCCCTCACCGTCGACAGCAGCGCGACGAATTGTGCGGTATCAGCGAATGAGGCGCCGGCTGGCAGCATCCGCTTCTCGGTCACCAATTCCGGTGACCAGGTGACCGAGTTCTACCTGCTCGCCGACGACGGCCGACGCATCGTCGGCGAGGCGGAGAACATCGGACCCGGCCTCAGCCGCGACCTCGTCGTGCAGCTCGACGCCGGCAGATACTTCACCGCCTGCAAGCCGGGGATGGCCGGCGACGGCGTCGGTAAGGCCGAATTCACCGCCACCAAAACGGATGCCGCTGCCACCGTCGACGTCGAGCGCGCCGCCCAGATCGACAGTGCCAACTCCGACTACGCCGTGTACGTCAGCGATCAGATCGACCAGCTCGTCACCGGCACCGACTCATTCGCTGCCGCCTATATGAATGGGGACGACGACACGGCCCGCAGCCTGTACGCGAAGACTCGCGTGCACTGGGAGCGGGTAGAGACCATCGCCGAATCGTTCGGCGATCTCGACCCCAAGCTCGACCTGCGCGAGGCCGACCTCGAAGAAGGCCAGGACTGGACCGGCTGGCACGCGATCGAGAAAGACCTCTGGCCAGCCGAGGCTGAAGCCGGGTTCGAGGCCTACAGCGCCGATAAGCGCAGAGCCCTCACCGAGCAG
This sequence comes from Cryobacterium sp. Y50, assembly GCF_002929805.1. GTDB lineage: Bacteria > Actinomycetota > Actinomycetes > Actinomycetales > Microbacteriaceae > Cryobacterium. The sequence continues at coordinate 7,377 of NZ_PJJM01000054.1, forward strand.
CTCGTCGCCGATACTCAGACCCTGCACACGAAGGTACAGGGTCTGAGTTTCACGCTGTCGCAGCAGACCAACGGTGCCATCGGCCTGCTCGATGAGGTCGCGACCGGCAAGGTCACCGGTGAAGAAGAGACCTGGTCGCACACCGACCTCTGGGATTTTCAGGCCAACGTCGATGGCGCCAGGGTGCTCTACGACGGCGTGCGCCGACTTCTGCTGCAGACGGATCCCGACCTGGCCGCTTCGCTCGACACCGAGTTCGCCTCCCTGCAGACGCTGCTCGACGCCCAGCGCGTCGGCGATGGATTCAAGCTCTACACCGACCTCACTCCGGCCGAGATTCGCGCCCTCGCCGACCAGGTCAACGCGCTCGGTGAGCCGTTGAATCAGCTCACCGCCGCGCTCGTACTGTGACGCGCAGCCTGAAGAACAGCAGCTCACGCCCGTATAGGGCCGAATCCGGCAACGAGTCGAGCGATACCTTTTCCGCCGGGCCCACGTCAGCACGCGGTCTGTCGCGGCGCGGGCTCCTCAGCCTCGCCGGGGCCGGTGTCGCCGGGATCGGGCTCGGTGTAGCCGGGGAAAGAGCTGCGATGGCGTCGTCGTCGGCATCGGGGTCGGCATCCGCTTCAGCGGTCTACCCGTTCTACGGCAGCCACCAGACCGGAATCGTCACGCCGGCGCAGGATCGCCTGCACTTCGCCGCCTTCGACGTCTCCGCCGGCACCACGCGCGCCGAGCTGATCGAGCTGCTGCAGGACTGGACCATCGCAGCCGCCTCGATGAGCGCTGGCCGAGACGTCGGCGAGTATGGCGCGGTCTCCGGCCCGTACGACGCGCCGCCTGAAGATTCTGGCGAGGCGCAAGGCTTGCCAACGGCTGGCCTCACCATCACGTTCGGTTTCGGCCCGACCCTGTTTGAAACAGCGGATGGCGTCGATCGCTTCGGCATCATCAGCCGCCGGCCGGCCGGGCTGACACCGCTTCCGCACTTTCCCGGCGACGACCTCGACGAGGGCCGAAGCGACGGCGACCTGTGTATCCAGGCCTGCTCGAACGACCCCCAGGTGGCCGTGCACGCCATTCGCAACCTGTCCCGCATCGCGTTCGGACGGGCTGGCCTGCGCTGGTCCCAGCTCGGCTTCGGGCGCACCTCGTCGACGTCAACGACCCAGGACACCCCGCGCAACCTGTTCGGCTTCAAGGACGGCACCTCCAACATCAAGGCCGAAGAGCCGGAGGTCGTCACCGACCAGGTCTGGGTGTCGGTGTCCGACGGCCCGGCATGGCTGGCTGGCGGCTCCTACCTGGTGGCGCGGCGCATCCGCATGACCATCGAGACCTGGGACCGCTCGTTTCTGAGCGAGCAAGAGGCCGTGTTCGGTCGCACCAAGGGGTCAGGGGCACCGCTCTCCGGCGGCACCGAATTCACCGAACCCGACTTCGTTCTGGCCGGGCGGGAAGACCAGCCGCTCATCAGCGCCGCCGCGCACGTGCGGCTCGCGCATTCGACCCAGAACAAGGGTATTAAAATACTGCGCCGCGGCTACAACTTCGTCGACGGCAATGACGAACTGGGCCGGCTCGAAGCCGGGCTGTTCTTCATCAGCTTTCAACGGTCACCCGCCCAGTTCACTGCGGTGCAACTCAACCTCGCCAAGCACGACGCACTCAACGAATACATTCGGCACGTCGGCAGCGCCCTGTTCGCCGTTCCCGGCGGTATCCCCGACGGTAGTTTCGTCGGCGCAGCCCTGTTCGCCTAACGACTCAAAGACAAAAGACCCAAAAACCCAAAAAGTGGATGCTGCACTCGCGTCTCCGCGTGATCTCACGTCGTCACGCCACCGAGCGGTGAGTTTCGGGGCCATTTAGCTTTGTCGACGATTTTGGGACCGTGACTCCCGGGTCGGCGATAGGTAACGCGGGAAGCCCCCGCAGCCGAGGCTGCGAGGGCTTCTGCGAGAAAGCAGGTAAGAGTTAGTTCGCGTCCATCTTCTTCACGCGTGAAACCTGACGTGAGCGAGCGGATGCCGTCAGCTCGACCTTGCGAATACGCACTGCGGCCGGGGTGACCTCGACACACTCGTCTTCGCGAGCGAATTCGAGGCACTGCTCGAGCGAAAGCACCTTGGGCGGTGTCATCGACTCGAACGTGTCGGAGCTGGACTGACGCATGTTGGTCAGTTTCTTTTCCTTGGTGATGTTCACGTCCATGTCGTCGGCGCGCGAGTTCTCGCCGATGACCATGCCCTCGTAGACCTCGGAGGTCGGCTGCACGAAGAACGACATGCGCTCCTGCAGGTTGATGATCGCGAACGGGGTGACCGCGCCGGAACGGTCGGCCACGATAGAACCGTTCGTGCGGGTGTTGATAGTGCCGGCCCAAGGCTCGTAGCCGTGCAGGATCGCATTGGCGATACCGGTACCGCGCGTGTCGGTGAGGAACTGGGTGCGGAAGCCGATCAGGCCGCGCGACGGAACGATGAATTCCATGCGAACCCAGCCGGTGCCGTGGTTCGCCATGTTCTCCATGCGACCCTTGCGGGCGGCGAGCAGCTGCGTGATGGCGCCGAGGTACTCTTCGGGAGCGTCAATGGTGAGGTGTTCGAACGGCTCGTGCACCTTGCCGTCAACGCGCTTCACAACTACCTGCGGCTTACCGACGGTGAGTTCGAAGCCCTCGCGGCGCATCTGCTCGACCAGGATGGCGAGGGCCAGTTCTCCACGACCCTGCACCTCCCAGGCGTCCGGACGTCCGATGTCGACGACCTTGAGCGAGACGTTTCCGACGAGTTCGCGGTCGAGGCGGTCCTTGACCATGCGGGCGGTGAGCTTGTGGCCCTTGACCTTACCCATGAGCGGCGAGGTGTTGGTACCGATGGTCATCGAGATGGCCGGGTCGTCGACCGTGATGGTCGGCAATGGGCGCACGTCATCTGGGTCGGCGAGGGTCTCACCAATGGTGATGTTCTCGATACCGGCCACGGCCACGATGTCGCCGGGGCCGGCGCTCTCGGTCGGGTAGCGGTCAAGCGCCTTGGTGATGAGCAGCTCGGTGATCTTCACGTTGCTGACGGTGCCGTTCTGCTGCACCCAAGCCACGGTCTGGCCCTTCTTGATGGTGCCCTGGAAGATGCGCAGCAGCGCGAGGCGGCCGAGGAACGGCGAGGCGTCGAGGTTGGTGACGTGCGCCTGAAGGGGGTGCGTGTCATCGTAGGTCGGTGCCGGGATGTGCTTAAGGATCGCATCGAACAACGGCTCGAGGTCGTCATTATCGGGCAGTGTGCCGTCTTCTGGCTTATTCCAGCTGGCAGCACCGTTACGACCGGAGGCGTAGACGACGGGAACGTCGAGGACGGCGTCGAGGTCAAGGTCGGGAAAGTCGTCGGCCATGTCGCTCGCGAGGCCGATGAGCAGGTCCTGGCTCTCGGCCACGACCTCATCGATGCGCGCGTCAGGACGGTCGGTCTTGTTGACCAGGAGGATGACGGGGAGCTTGGCCTCAAGCGCCTTACGGAGCACAAAGCGGGTCTGCGGCAGCGGACCCTCTGAGGCGTCAACCAGCAGAACGACGCCGTCAACCATGGACAGGCCACGTTCGACCTCACCACCGAAGTCAGCGTGGCCCGGGGTATCGATCACGTTGATGGTGATGGGACCCTCAGTCGCGTGGATGCCCTTGTACGAAACCGCCGTGTTCTTGGCGAGAATCGTGATGCCCTTTTCGCGCTCGAGTTCGTTCGAGTCCATCGCGCGCTCTTCGACGTGGGAGTGGTCCGCGAAGGAGTCGGTCTGCTTGAGCATCGCGTCGACCAGGGTTGTCTTACCGTGGTCAACGTGAGCAACGATTGCAACATTTCGGAGGTTATTGCGTGTAGCAATCGCCATAAAAATAGATCCTTACGAAGAATGAGTGCCGCAGAGTTTCGCGCGCGACGAAGAATGGATACCAGGGGTCATAATGTGACCCAAAGTACTATCCTACCGTATGGTTTCGACGCTCCGGCGGGGTAACTAGTCACGCTCTTGGAGAAGGCCCTGCGTTTCCCTGACTCGCCGGGTTCTGACTGGTGCCAGGCGGTCGTGGTCAGGGCTGACCGGGGAGCCAGCTGTTGCCTGTAGGGGCGTCGAGTAGGACTTCGAACTCGATCACTGCCTGTTTCCTGACCGTGGACATCACGGAACGGATGACCACGATGTGTTCTGTGCCCGCGATTGAGCGTAGACATCCCGAGATTTTTTGGCGGAACTTGACCATTCTGATGTCGCGTTCGGCCTGATTGTTTCCGAACGAAACCGTGAAGTCGGTGGTGAAGCACAGCACGTCGGCTTGGTGCAGCCCCAACCTGATGAGCAGTCGTCGCGGCTCCGCTTGCATGATATGGTCCCCGGTTTTTGGGTGAACGAGGGCCGGAACTGTTCATCACCGGTCGTGACGATTTCCGCATATCTCTGCCGGACTGCTTTGAGTGCTCCGTTCAAGAGGCCGGTGTCTCTGCGGGCTTTGGCCGCTTCAACCTGCCGATGCGTGGCGAAGAGGAATTCGCTCATCCGTTTCGCCCACCCCGCCTCTGGGTGTCTTCAGTGATTCTCTGTAACTCGCGGAGGTGGTGGGCGTTGCATAAACCATGGCTTGCGGCGGTGAAGGTCTTGTTGGGCTCCTACCCGTCGTGGACCATTACCCCGGTGAATGACTGCAGCACCCACCGTTCAACATGCCCGCCAGTCCCCGTTTCGGGTCGATATGGAACACGGGGTTCTGGAACAGATCGTTGAGCACTGCCGCGGTGCGGGCAGCTGCAGATAGTGCACGTTGATCAGGTAAGCGCAGACCGCGCGCACCCTCGTTCCGTAGGACACCGCACATTTTACGTCAGCCGGGAACACGCCCGTGGCAACGATGTCACACCGGCATAGCTTCTCGATCCGTCGGTGCTCGACAGTTTCCGCCCTGATCGGCGCGACGTCAACGACTTGCCGCTTCGCAGCGATGGTCCCGGTCACGCCATGCGATGAACTCCCACAGCCGCGGCAGCTGGTGGGTTTATAGCGGAGAACCCAGCCGGTATTGTCGTCATCGACCCGAAGCGCCACTGCCGCCGCCCTGTTTTCTCTGCGGTTTACCGGAAGATTCACGAAGCGATCGGGCCTTGCTGGCGGTCTTGCTGAAGCTGTCCGTGCTGGGCGGTTTCGAGCAGATTATCGAGTTCTTATCCAGCCGGGAACCCAACGTGGCATTCTCTTGCTCGAGACGATCAACCCGTTTCTCCAATCGATCAACTCTCGCTTTGAACTCCGCCTGGTCACCAACGTTTCCTTTCATCAGGTCGGCGACCGTGCAAAGTAACTCGCCATGCGGGGGAACCCTGACGATGACGTCATCGTTGCAGAGACAAAGTCCAAAATATTCTTGAATCGCCGACAACTGCAAAACCCACCACAGAGAACCTGACTTGTAACCCGCCGGGATCCGCCGGCCGAGGCTCTCCCGTCAGTCGACCGCAGTGCGCATCAGGGCAAGTCGCAGCTGCCGTCGATCGCGCTGCGCGTCGGGGTCCGGCACGGGAATTGCCGCAATGAGTCGCTGGGTATACGGGTTCGCCGGTGCTCGCAGAACGTCGTCACGTGAACCGGTCTCCACGATCCTCCCCTTGTGCATGACGGCAATGCGGTCGGCCATGATGTCGATCACGGCGAGGTCGTGGCTGATGAACAGGCAGGCGAATTTCATTCTCTCCTGCAGTTCTTTGAGCAGTGTCAGGACTGTCGCCTGCACTGAAACATCCAGAGCGGATGTCGGCTCGTCAGCGACCAGCAGGAGCGGGCTCAGGCTTAGAGCCCTGGCGATACCGACCCGCTGCTTCTGCCCGCCAGACAATTCGTGCGGGTACCGGTTGCGGTACGACCGTGGCAGTTGCACGCTGTCCAGGAGCTCCTCGACCCGCAAGCCGAGAGCCTTTCCGCGCGCTTCACCCGCGAGCTTGAGCGGCTCACCAATGCTGTCGCCGATGGAGAGGCGCGGATTGAGTGAGGAGGACGGATCCTGGAACACGATTCCGACGCGGCGACGAAGCCCGCGCAAGTCCTTGCTCGAGGCATGGCTAATGTCGCGTCCGGTCACGATGAGCGAGCCCTCTGAAATGGGCTGCAGTCCGACGGCGGCTCGCCCGACGGTTGTTTTGCCTGATCCGGACTCGCCGACGAGGCCGAGAACCTCACCGGGGCTGATGCTCAGGGAGACGCGGTCAACGGCCTTGAACGCCTTGATCTTGCGGCGTTGACCGAACTCCACAGAAATATCGTCCATACGCAGGGCTGCGTCGGGTGATCCCGGCCGGTCGGCGCGTGTGGTCCGGTCGGTGGTCGTGACGGGGCCCTGTTCCAGTGCCTCCATGAGCGCGGCCGACACGTCGATGGCACCGGTCGCGTCGTCCGGGCCGAAACCGAACCCGAGACGGGGCACGGCCGCCAGCAACGCTCGCGTATATGGGTGCTTAGGGGCAGAGAAGATCTGATGCACCTCCCCCGCCTCTACGATCTCTCCGTCTTTCATGACCACGATGTCGTCGGCGAGGTCGGCGACGACACCCATGTCGTGGGTGATCAGCAGGACGGCACTATTGAGCTTGTCGCGCAGGTCGCGCAGCAGCTCAAGGATCTCGGCCTGCACCGTGACGTCGAGTGCCGTAGTCGGCTCGTCGGCGATGAGCAGCATCGGGTCGCAGGACAACGCCTGCGCGATCATGGCCCGCTGCCGCTGACCACCGGAGAGCTGGTGCGGATAGGAGTTGTAGGCCTTCTCAGGGTCGGGCAATTCGACCATGGTGAGCAGTTCGATAGCTCGAACACGCGCGTCAATGGGGCGCATTCCGGTGTGCACCCGAAGTGTCTCAACGATCTGGAACCCGATCGTGAACACCGGGTTGAGCGCCGTCATGGGCTCCTGGAAGATTGCGGCGACCTTGGCTCCACGCACCTGCCGCATGTGGCCGGAGGTCAGGCCACGCAGTTCCTCGCCGTCGAGTTTGATACTGCCGGTCACCCGGGAGTTCCGGGGAAGCAGGTCGAGGATGGCCATTGAGCTCGCGCTCTTACCCGACCCCGATTCGCCGACCACCGCGAGAATCTGACCGCGCCGGATCGAGTACGAGAGGTTCTTCGCCGCCGGCACCCAGTCGCGTCCCACACCGAACTCAACGCCGACTTTGATCATTTCGAGCACCGGAGCGGTACCGTGCTCAGGAGCGGTTACTGAAATGTGAGTGGTCATTTGAGGACCTTCTTCTGGCGACGTGGGCGGAACCGGCGCTGACGCGGGTCGAACGCGTCGCGCAGTCCGTCGCCAATGAAGTTGATGCAGAGGGCGAGCGTGATGATGAACAGGCCCGGCCACCAGAACAGCCAAGGCCGATGCGCGAACGACGATTGATTTTCGCTGATAAGTCGTCCGAGCGACACGTCTGGCGGGCGCACGCCCAACCCGAGAAACCCGAGGGCAACCTCGAGCAGAATAGCGCCAGCCATCAGCAGCGTCGCCGCAACGATGACCACGCCGATGGCGTTGGGGAGGATGTGTTTGAAGATGATGCGTGCGTCGGATGCCCCCGCAACGCGAGCGGCCTCGACGAACTCGCGCTCCCGCAGGGTGAAGAATTCACCGCGAACCAGTCGAGCCAGAGTCGTCCAGGTGAACAGGCCGAGGAGAATTCCGAGGATGACCGGACCATCGATGGCACCTCCGAGCGTGCTCGCGATCGAGCCGACGAGGGCGCCGATCACGATCACCGGGATGATGATGATGAGGTCGGTGAACCTCATCAAGATGGCGTCGATGACGCCGCGATAGTAGCCGGCAACGGCCCCAATGACGGTGCCAATCACAGTGGCCAGGATGCCCACAATGAACATGACCGTCAACGAATTTTGTATGCCGCGCATGGTCATGGCGAAGTAGTCCTTGCCAATACGGTCTTGGCCGAACGGATGCTCGCCGAGAAAGACGCCCTCACCCCCGAGCCATTGTGGCACCACAGACATAGTCGGCCGGCCGCCGTCGATGAGCGGGTTGAGCTGGTTATAGGTGAGGTGCCACCAACCCGGTATCGACCCGACACCAACCACTGACCACGACAGCACGGTGATGAACGCGACGATCAGGATCGACACGAGCGCGATTTTGTGCTCAACGAACCGACCAAAGATCAGGCGGGCCTGGCTGTGACCGACCTGTTCGGTCTTCTTTTCCGTCTCGAGCACCTGCGTCATCAGTGGGTCCTCACTCTCGGGTCAAGCGCCGCATACGATAGATCGGCGATCAGGTTGGCGATCAATGCGACGATGGAGACCACCACGAAGTAGGCCATAACGGGGTTGGGGTCGACGTTGCTCAGTGAGCGGATGAAAAGTTGCCCCATTCCGCTGATGGCAAACACCTGTTCTGTGATGATCGCGCCACCGATGATGGCGCCGATGTCGGCCGCGACGAGCGTCGCGAGCGGGATGAGGGCGTTGCGGAAGGCGTGTCGAACAATGACGGTTCGTTCGTCGAGCCCCTTAGCTCGGGCCGTTCTGATGTAGTCCTGGTCGAGCACATCGAGCATGCCGGAGCGAACGTACCGGGTGTAACCGGCCAGTGAGATCAGCGTGAGCGAAATCGTGGGCAGCAGAAAATGCGTGAAGGTATCGATCCCCATGATCCAGATATCACCATCCAGCGTCGGTGTGCTCGATCCGACCGTGGCGATGGGACGACCACCGATGGCACGGTCGGCGGTGTACAGGGCCCAGGACTGCATGAAGCGATCAATGAGCAGCAGCCCACCGGATAACACCGCGGTAATCGCGCCGATGCGCATGCTGACGGCGCGATCGTCGCCGCCGACGAGCCATCCGCTGGCCAGTCCCACCACGAGGGTGGCGACGACGAGAATGCTGATCGTGGCCCAACTCGACATGTCGAACAGGTTCTGCAGGGTGAAGTAGGCGATGACGGCCAGGCCGGCGTTAATGAGGGCGGTGGTCATGGCGCGGCGGTCCTTGAACCCGGCAATGAGCCCGGTGACCAAAACCGCGATGCCGAACGCTGATACGGCGATCATCACCGCTCCAAGCCCCGGGTTGCGGAACCAGTCACTCAAGTTGAAGAACACCAGCAGTGCGGTCGTTGCCAGCCCGGAAATGACAAAGACGATTACGCGACGCCGCCGCGGGCCGGCGACCATGGCCTGCCAGATGATTCCGGCAACCACGGCGATTCCCAGAATGGCTGGCAAGGAGATCACCGGTTGGGCCAGAAAGTCGTTGAAGCCGATCGCGAGGAATTCCTTGAGCAGGACAGCGATCCAAAAGGCCGGCATCGAAAACAGCAGAAAGATGATGAACGTGACCGAGTAGTCGAATCCGGTGTTGTGTCGCAGGGCCGAGACGATGCCGATCGTGATCCCAACGACGATCGCTAGGAGCGTGGCGCCCGTGATCAGCTGAATCGTGGAGTCCAGGGCCATCGGGATCAGGTCGGTGACCGGCTGGTTGAGGATGTTCACGCCTAGATCGCAGGAATTGGCCATCGGGATGAGGCACTTTGCAGCTCCGGCAAGCCAGCCAAAATAGCGCAAGGGCGCCGGCACATCGAGGTTGAGTTGGTCGGAACGCAGCTGAATGAGCAGGTCCCGGTTGGGGTCGCGGCTGCCGCGAAGTTCCTCGAGCGGATCGCCCGAGAGCGCCGTCAGAATGTACATGATAAAAGATGCTCCGAGTAGGAGCAGGGCGGAGACGAAAACTCGCCTAACAATAAAGCTCAACATTGCTCTAATGAACCTCGCTTGGCCGGGTAGACGGAGCGACATCTTTGTCGTCCGTCGGTCTACGCATGGAAACGTGCAACCCCGCACAGGGCGCGGGTCAGATCGGGGTCGAACACGAGCGGAAGGTAGGTGCGTCGGGGATCGTGATCCCCGACGCACCTATGTTATCTGCGCTGAGCTAGCTCAGTGGCACTAGTTACCTACGAACGGATGCCGGAATCTGGTTACGCAGCCATCGTCCAATCCCAGAAGTTCCAGATCGGGCCAGTCTGCCAAGGGCTGTACTCAATACCGTCGACGTTCGGGCCAAAGGCGATCACGCCGGGCAGGATGTACATCGGAAGTCCGAAACCACCCGCCCAGAGCGCCTTCTCCACCCCAACCTGCAGTTCGACCTGAGTCTCGGCGTCGGTCGTCGCCAGGAGCTGGTCCATCAGGGCATCCGCTGCCGGGTCACTGAAGCCACCGAAGTTGCTGTCTGACGCGGAGTCGAACAGCTGAGGAACGCCGAGCACTCCAGCACCGACGGTGCTCCAGCCAAAGATGAAGGCATCCCAGGTCTCGGGAAGTGCGAGGGCGTCGCCCCACTGGTCGGCCGGAAGGCCACCGTCAACGACGATGAAACCGGCTTCAGCAGCCGAAGCCTGAATGGCCAGGAACGCGTCGACCCTGTTGGTGTTGGCGTTGCTGTAGGCCAGCCGAACTGTCGGTGTGGCACCGGCGAGCAAGGCGGTAGCACCAGAAATGTCAACCGTGTCGTAGGCGTCTGAGCCGTTGGTCGAGGTGGCCTCGTCGTAGCCATTCACGCCCGGGAAGAAGATCTGAGAGTTGAGCAGTTCGGCTTCTGGGTCGAGCGGGCGAATGATCGCGTCGAGAATCTGTTCGCGCGGGATGGTCTTCAGGAAGGCCTCCCGCACATTGGCGTCGGCGAAAACTCCACCGGCGGCAAAGTTCAGGTCGACGTGGTCGTAGCTGCCGGTATCGCCGGTCAGCACCTTGACACCGGTGAGAGCCTCAAGCGACGACAGCGTGTCCGCCGATGCCTGTGGGTTGATGATGTCAACCTCACCGTTCTGCAACGCCTGAACCTGAGCGTTCGCGTCGGCGATGAACCGCACGACGATCTGGTCGATGCCGACAGGCGCCAAGTCGCCGGTGTAGGTGTCGTTGACGGAGAGAGTGACCGACTGTGCCGGGTCCCACGATGAGACCACGAACGGGCCGGACGACAGGTACAACGAGGAATCGCTCGGGAGCGACGAAGTCGCGTAACCATTGTTCCAGAAATCAGCGACGGCCCGCAGGTCTGCGTTGGTCTCGACCGGAGCGTCGACGTTGCCCTCGGTTGCGGCTTCCAGAATAGCGATCATGCCATCCGGCTCGAAGCCGGCCTGCTCGGCCAGCACGTGCGCCGGAACGCTCATCGGTGAGAACAACGTCCAATCGGCATAGGGACCGGAGTAGGTGACGGTGATCGACTTGCCGTCATCTCCGACCTCGGGGAACGCCATCTGGTCGAGGCCGGTCGTGCTGCCGGCCGGGCTGAAGTAGGTCGTGCCGACGGTGGCTTCAGCATCGGCGTCATCGAAGTAGCCGGACTGCGCGGCCCAGCCAAGGAGCATGTCATCGGCGTCGATGGATTCCCCGTCGGACCAGACAACGTCGTCATTGACGGTGTACTTGACCGACAGCGGGTCTTCAGAAAGGAGCTCGACCGTGCCGAACCCCTCGTCATACACCAACGAAGCGGTGTCGTCGAGGTGAAAGAAGTCCCCCTGGGTGAAGTAGTCAAGCTGGTTGTTGATGTCGACGTTTCCGTCTGCCGTCCCGGTGTTGAACGAGCTGAGCTCGTTGACCTCGGCAATGCGCACGGTTCCGCCGGACTCCGCGGGCGTTTCGAGGTCATCAGTAGTGGTGCAACCCGCCAAGAAAAGCGAAGCGACACCCGCTATTGCGCCGGCCACGGCCAGGCGCTTTACGTGTGGTGTTGAAATGAACAAATTTTCCTCCTGTGCAGTGTGTGTGCAAATGACGGCGGCGCATTTTTTTGTCGCGCCGCCGCCCTGGTGGTGCTTCGACCCTAGGGCCAATACCGTTCAGTTAAGCATTCTCGTGTTACGTTGTGGTTATGGCGCGTACAGGGTGGGTGAAGCCGGTCTCTGATCGTC
>NZ_PJJM01000079.1 GCF_002929805.1 Cryobacterium sp. Y50
CAGGCAGGGCGACTGACCCCGTTGAAAGGACAGCACGCAAAAGAAAATGTTTACCAAAGCAAAATCACGTCCAGACTTCACCTCCGAATACAAGAACGGGGCCGTGACATTAGTCGTCTTTACAACTAGGAGGTCACGACCGCTCTTCGAGGGCGAGGTGGTGACAAGACAACTCGGAGTCGTTGGGTGCTGACACTCACGACCCACGGTGAGACCGGATAGACCGAGGGAAGGACAAAGCGTTCCGCCTACTCGGCATTCCGGGCGATACGTACGCAACAGTATCCGTCTCTCGGCGCAAATTGGACCTTGCGTGCGCGCTCACCAGCACCTTCCGCGACCCCAACCAGTAGGGCTAGGTTGGCCGCGCAGATGGTCTCGGTGTGACTCTTTGTAAGCTGGTGGAACGGGCAGTTGTGAAGAAGCAGTCCGCCGTCACCATCGTCCTGAGGTTCATATCCGGTTGACTGCAGCACCACGTCCAATGAGCCGGCACTCATGCCCAACGTTCGACCGTGTTCCACACACACCCGAGTGAGCGACTCCTGGGCGGGCTTCCCTGTGCGATTGGATTGCTCAATGGCAGAGACCAACAGCTCTGCGGCCAGAGCGTAGTGTCGGCCCGGAACGGACACGACGATTTCGTTGGTCGCACGCCGGTACAGCTTGGCCGGCCGTCCAGCGCCAGGACCAGTTCGGCCCGTGCGGCGCTGAAATTCGGTGTCCAACAGCCCGCATCGAGCAAGTCTCTCCAAGTGAAACGCCACCGTCCCGCGCGGAATACCGAGCGCCTCGGCCGCCTCATCACGGCCCATCGGCGTGGCACTTTGAGAGACGAGATCGAACAAAGTTCGGCGTAACGGGTCGCTGAGCGACGCGATAGCGGAGATGTCATCCGGCCGTGATTGTTCGTTCATAGTGATAATCGTAACTCTAAAACAAAGTATCTTGACAAAAGAAACGAATGGCTCCTAAAGTTGGGCTACGAAGCTCGCCAGGACACTAGTAAAGAGGAACCATGCCGGATTCTGAGAGTTATGTCATCGTCGGAGCGGGGCTCGCTGGTGCGTCCGCTGCCAGGGCGCTGCGAGAAGAGGGCTTCACCGGGCCGATCCAACTGATCGGCGCCGAGGCGCACCGGCCCTATATCCGACCGCCCCTTTCGAAGGATTACCTCAGCGGATCCAGCGACCGCGACTCTGTATACGTTGATCCCAAGGATTGGTACGCGGAGCATAAGGTTGAGTTGTTCCTCAGCACTTCTGTCGCCAGCGTTGATGCTGCTCACCAGCTCATTCATACTGACGCCGGTGAGGCCTTTGCATACGGAAAGTTGCTACTCACCACTGGCTCGTCTCCTCGCCGCCTGTCGATTCCTGGGGCAGACCTCGAAGGAGTGCACTACCTGCGTACCCTGGAAGACTCCGACATCCTGCGTCCTCTACTTGCAGGCGGAAGTTTGCGTCTCGTCCTAATCGGCTCGGGCTGGATTGGCATGGAGGTGGCTGCGACGGCACGCACCCTAGGAAATGACGTGACGATTCTCGAACGCGACCCAATCCCGCTGGCGAATGCGCTCGGCGACGAGCTCGGCCAGATGTTCGCCGATCTCCACGAACAAAACGGCGTCATCCTGCGGCGCTCGGTGTCCGTTGAAAGCGTTCTCGGACAGGACGGGCGCGCTAGCGCTGTGCAACTCGAAAGCGGAGAGGTCATTCCCGCGGACCTCGTCTTGGTCGGCATTGGTGCCACGCCCAATGTTGCGCTGGCCGATTCAGCGGGGCTCACGATCGATAATGGCATCTCAGTTGATGCGTCGCTTCGCACGAGCGACCCAGCAATCTACGCGGCGGGTGACGTTGCCAATGCCTACCATCCTCTGGCGAAGTTGCGACTGCGCAGCGAACACTGGGCCAATGCTTTGAATGGCGGGAAGGCTGCGGCGCGGTCGATGCTCGGCCAAAAGGTGTCCTTCGACGACGTCCCGTACTTCTACACCGACCAGTTCGACGTCGGAATGGAGTACTCCGGATTCGGCCCCCTGACCCGGGGAGCTGAGGTGGTGTATCGAGGCGACCGGGCTGGTCGCGAATTCATCGCCTTCTGGGTGGCGGATGGGAAAGTTGTTGCTGGCATGAACGTGAATGTCTGGGATGTCAACGAAGCCGTGCAAGGCATCATTCGACGTGGCAACCAAGTCGATCGCGCCAAGCTTGCGGATGCCGATGTACCCCTGGAATCGCTGTAATCATGGCTGAAACATGTTTCAGTACCAGCCCCTCCGGGGCACCCATCGCCGCACTCTCGAAGGGAGGAGACAGTACTAGCACTGTCCGTACGATCGCGATATCCGGCGTCACATTTGAAGTTGAAACGACCGTTCCGACCAAGCACGGCACTTTCCAGTTCCGCGCCTACCGCGACCTTGTCACGGGAAGCGAACATCTCGCCGTCGTGTCTGGCACACCAACCGACGGCTGCCTCGTTCGCGTGCACTCAGAATGTCTGACCGGTGAGGTATTCGAATCTCAGAAATGTGAATGCGGCCCACAACTTGACTCCGCCCTCAACACAATCAATCAATACGGCGGCGTCGTGATCTACATGCGCGGCCACGAGGGCCGCGGCATCGGACTTATCAACAAACTCAGGGCCTACCGACTGCAAGAAGCCGGCTTAGACACGCTCGATGCGAACCTCGCGCTCGGCCTCCCCGCGGACGGCCGTGACTACTCTGCCGCGGCTGCTATCCTTCACAACCTCCGACTTCACGCCGTGCGTCTCCTCACCAACAATCCCGACAAGGTCGACCAGCTCACCGGGCACGGGATCACCGTCCTCGAGCGCGTACCACTTACAGCGGGTGCACATCCGGCCAACTCCGCGTATCTGCGCACCAAACGTGATCGCATGGGACACCTCTTTCAACACGCCCTCTGATCTTGAGATCCGAAACCCCGCCGAGCCCATCCTGACCTGACCTGACCTGACCTGACCTGACCATACAATCTTCGTTCACCCACCCCCGGATGCTAAGGAATTTTCAAGTAATTCCATTTGGATTCTCAAATGGTTGTGACCGACCCCACTGTCCGAGATATCCGCGCCAGCTCAGTTCGACCTCCGAGAGGTCCCCTTTGTGAGTTGCTTTAGTCAGTATTCACTGACCGTCGTACCGTCGCTCCTCACGTTCACGAAGCAACACTCAAGCTCGGGAACAACATCACTCAATGGGACGTGACCATAATTGGATCCAACATGAGCATTAGCGTCCTCGTCTATACCGGCACATCGAAGTTGGACTTGCGGGCGCTTCTCGTGAGCGTCGTGCTGCCGTAGCAGGAGTTCGGAGGTCTACAAAGCGTTCCTCAGGAGGGTGATAACACCCTTGACCGCTGCGACCGGCTACCGCCGGCATCCGCTCATGTGTCGAATGTTTACGTACCTGTTCGCTTATTCGGGGCGGCAGGAACATGCTGTGGTCATGTCAGTCATCGAGGTAGCACCGCTGGAGCATATCCGGCGCGAGCGCAGTAGCATCAAGTGGACTCGGTTTCCTGCCGACGTACTTCCCTTGTTTGTTGCCGAGATGGATTACCCCCTGGCACCGGAGATTGTCGCGACTCTGGTGGAGCGCGTGCAGGCCTCCGACACCGGCTACCTCGACGGCCCGGGACCGCTTGCTCCGGCCTTCGCCGCGTTCGCCCTGAATCGCTGGGGTTGGAACGTCGACGCGAGCCATGTACACCTTGCCACCGATGTCAGCGTCGGCATCGTCGAGGCCCTGCGCTTGGTCGTGCCGGTTGGCGGCCACGTCTCGATCACCCCGCCGGTCTACCCGCCGTTCTATGAACTTGTGGAGGAGGCCCTCGGCAATGTCGTCGAGACCCCCCTGATCGAGCACGGTGGCACCTGGTTGTTCGACTTCGCGGCGCTGGAGCACAGTTTTGCTTCCGGCATCGATGCCTTCCTCCTGTGCAACCCACACAACCCGCACGGCATCGTCTGGGCGCGGGCCGCACTCGAGAAGCTCGCCCAGCTCGCGGCCCGCTATGACGTCTTCGTGATTTCCGACGAGATCCACGCCCCGCTCACCTACCCCGGCGCCACCTTCACCCCGTTCGCCCCGCTGGCCGTGACCGCCGGTGCGCGCGCCGTGACCGTGACCTCGGCGAGCAAAGGCTGGAACATCGCCGGGCTCAAGTGCGCCATCATGGTCGCGGCCGATGACGCGACCAACGAGCTGCTCAACCGCCTGCCAGAGGAAGTCGCCTGTCGCACCAGCATTCTCGGGCTGCACGCCAATATCAGCGCGTTCGGTTGTACCGACTGGCTCGACAATGCCATCGACCAAATTGTCAGCAACGATGCTCTCCTGAATTCCCTGCTCTGCGAACATCTGCCCGCCGTGATCTATCACCGGCCGCGCGCCAGCTATCTTGCCTGGATGGATCTTCGCCACGTGGGTCTCGGGGACAATCCGTACCAGCGCATTCTCGTCGATGCCCGCGTCGCTCTCAACAGCGGTGAGTCCTTCGGGCTCGGCGGCGAGGGCTTCGCCCGCCTCAACCTGGCCTGCTCCCCCGATACCCTGCGCGAGGCCGTTGCCCGCATCGCGGCGCTCGTCGCCCGGGTGTCGGCCGAGGCGGCTGCCTGATGACCACCCCTGGTCAAACGGATGCCCCGCTCCCGACCCACACCGACGCAACAGGAAGTTCCATGGCCACGCCAGCACCAGCACCCGCTAGATTCAAATCTTCGCCGCTGAACTCTGACGCTGCCGCAGTCGTCGCGCCGATCACCGACTGGGACGGCTTCAGCTTCGACACCCGCCAGGTGCACGTCGGCGAATACGCCGACGAAAACCGCGGCGCGCGCATTCCGCCGCTCACCCTGAGCGCCGGCTACGTCTTCGACTCCTTCGACGACGGGGCTGCACGCTTCAATGGCGGGTCGCGGGAGCCCATCTATTCGCGACAGGGCAACCCCACCAACGCGGTCGCCGAACAGCGACTGGCCTCGCTGGAGGGCGGCTCCGCCTGCGTCGCCGTGTCGAGTGGGCAGGCCGCGATCAGCGCCGCCCTGTTCGCCCTGGCCGAATCGGGTGAGCACATCGTCTCGACCGCGAGCATCTACGGCGGCACTCGAATTCTGCTCGGCCGAAGCTTTCGCCGCATGGGCATTGAAGTCGACTACGTCTGGGACACCGACTCCGACGAAGCCTGGGACGCCGTGATTCGGCCGGAAACCAAGGCGATCTTTACTGAAACCATTCCTAACCCGCGCAACGACGTCGTCGACATTGCCCGCGTTGCCGCCGTCGCCCGCCGCCACGGTATTCCGCTCGTCGTCGACAACACCGTCGCCACGCCGTACCTCATTCGCCCGTTCGAGCACGGCGCCGATATCGTCGTGCACTCGACCACCAAGTTTCTCAGCGGCCACGGCGCCGGGGTGTCGGGCGCGATCGTTGACGGCGGCACCTTCGACTGGGCGGCGAGTTCCCGCCGCTACCCGCTGCTGACCGACTCGCTGCGTCCAGGCTTGCCCTCGCTGCTCGAACAGTTCGGCCCGGCCGCCTACGCCCAGTACGTGCGCGAGGCCGTCGTCAACGACGTCGGTCCGTCGCTCTCACCGTTCAACGGATTTCTGCTGCACCAGGGCATCGAGACCCTGTCGCTGCGTATGGAACGTCACGTTGACAACTCCATCGCCATCGCGCACTGGCTCGAAGAACAGCCCGAGGTCGAGGTCGTCGACTACGCCGGCCTGCCGAGCAGCCCGCTGCACCAGATCGCACAGAAGTACTACAACGGCCGTACCGGCTCGGTGTTCGCCGTCACCGTCAAGGGCGGCACGGAGGGTGCCCGCGCTTTCACCAACGGCCTGCGCGTGTTCAGCCGCATGACCGGAATCGGCGACACCCGCTCGATGGTGCTGCACCCGCTCACCACCACCCACGCCTCGTTTGCCCCCGATCTCAACGCCCGCCTCGGCATCACCGCCGGAATGCTGCGCCTGTCGGTCGGCATCGAAGCGCTCGATGACCTTCTGCTCGACCTCCGCGGGGGGCTCGACCGAGTCGCCGGCATCCTCTAAACGCTAGGTACTCTGAATTCATGAACCTCACTGCGCCAATTTTCACTGCGCCCATTTTCTCCCGCACCCCGGCAGCACGCACCTCGGCCATACTGGGCGCGCTCGTTCTGCTCGCCGCGTTGAGCGGATGCGCCACCACCGATTCCGGGACCGGCTCGCCGGCATCCGCTGGCGCCACCGCCACCGCTGGAGCGGATGCTGCGGCCGTCGATTGCACCGGCGTCAACGTCGTCGTCGACTTCGGCACCCTCGTCGCCGACTCGGTCACCGAGTGCGTCGACGCGACCCAGGCGATTGCCGCGAGCGAGACCCTTGCGATTTCCGGTGTCACAACCGAGGGAAGCGTGGAATACGGCGACCAGATCGTCTGCCGCGTCAACGAGCGCCCGGCCGCCGACGAAACCGTTGTGGTCGATGGCCAGAAATCGTTCACCGAAACCTGCGCTTCGATGCCACCCGCGTACGCGTACTGGGCGCTCTGGGTGAAAGCCACCCCCGACGCCGACTGGGAGTACGCGCAGGAGGGCCTCGGCACGCTCGAGGTCGAGCCCGGCCAGTCAGTGGGCCTCGTCTACACGACCGGCACCGAAACACCCACGCCCGGCAGCTAAGTGTTTCGCCTGCGCCTGGCTCCGCTGCGCGCGGCAGTCGTACTCGCTGTGGGCTTCGTGCTGCTGCGGGTCGTCTACCGCGTGGTGTTTGGCGGATCCGGCACCGGTCCGCTGCTGTTGCTGGATCTTCCAAGACTCCGGCTCGACGGGCCGTTCAGCCACATCACCCTGTTCGGCCCGGTCACCCTACTCGGGCTCGGAAACGCGGCGCAAAGCGCACTGCCGGTCGCCGCCGTCATCGTGTTCTTCGGCCTGCTCAACGCGGTCATCAACGTGCAGGCCCTGTTCGCACGCGGTGCCGGTCGCGGGCCGCTGCGCGCCATCTCCCGTTCGCTCGTGATCGCCTGGGCGACCTTTCCGGCACTGCTGGAGTCGGTGCGCCGGGTGCGGGTCGCCCGCTCCCTGCGCGGAGAACGGTCGATCGCGTCGCTGCTCGTGCCCATTTTCGAGCAGACGATCGAGCGTGCGCTCGCGCTGGCCGCGTCGATGGAAACCCGCGGTTTCGCGGCCACCCGCGTCGTGACCGGCGTGTGCGAGGCACCGGTGGTGCTCCGGGATGCCGGTTTGAACTTTGGCGCTGCGCCTGACAAGACGCGCTGGCATCTGGACGAGCTCAACGTCACCCTCAAGCCAGCTACCCTCACCGTGATCGTCGGCGCGACCGGGTCGGGTAAAAGCAGCCTGCTGCACAGCATGAGCGGTCTGTTCCAGCACTTTTACGACGGTACCCAGCAGGGACGCATCGACATTGTCGGCGCCGACCGGGCCTCGACTCCGCCGCGCGCCACCGCCGGATTCGTCGGGCTCGTCGCGCAGAACGTGCGCCTCAGCTTCGCTGCCGAAACAGTACACGACGAGATCGGCTTCGCCCTGGCCGTGCGCAATGTCGCCGCGCCGATCGTGCACGCTCGCGTTCTCGAGGTGGCCGCCCGCCTGAAAATCGAGTGCCTGGTCGACCGTCCGATCGAGCAGCTCTCGGCCGGTGAGGCCAGCCTCGTCGCGATCGCCGCCGCCCTTGTAAACCATCCCCTTCTGTTGCTCGTCGACGAGCCGCTCGCCGACCTCGACACGGCCGCCCGGGATCGGGTCTGCACCGTGCTCGGCCAGCTGGCCCACGAGGCCGGCGTCTGCGTCGTCATCGCCGAACACAACACGCGTGAGTTCGTAACGGTAGCGGATGCCTGGCTCCAGATTCGAAGCAGCCGACTGCACCAGCTTTCCGCCGCCGAGCTCCCGGGCACCGACTTAGCGAACAGTTTTCGTGTCCCGGCACCGGTCTCAACCGCCCTGCGCCCTGCGGTGCCGCTCGCGAGCATCCGTCGGTTGAGTGTTCTGCATCGAACCAATCTGGTCGTGGACGACGTGTCGTTCGAGGTGCAGCCCGGCGAGCTGATCGCGCTGCGCGGCAGCAACGGCGCCGGCAAGAGCAGCCTGCTGCGGACGATCGCGCTGCCGACGACGGCCGATACTGTCATCGTCTCCGGGAGCGACGTCCATTCGCTCAAGCGGCGCACCCGACGGCAGGCAGTGGCGCTCGTGCCCGAGAACTTCGACGACCTCTTATTTGCCATCACCGTCGGGGAGGAGTGTCGCCGGGCCGATCGCGGCTTGACGGGGGTCAGCACCGCGCAAACCTTCGCGCATTTGCTGGGTTTCGACGTCACAGCGGATGCCGCACCCCTGCTGCAGAGTCACCCGCGCGACCTGTCCGCCGGCGAACGCCTTTGCCTCGTGATGGCTATCCAGCTTGGCGCCCGACCGGCTCTGCTGCTCGTCGACGAACCGACCCGTGGTCTCGACCTTCAGGCGCGCACCCTCGTGGGTGCGGCGCTGCTGACGGCCGCCAGCCACAGTGCCGCGGTCATCTTCGCCACCCACGACGACGACTTCGCGCTCGGCCTCGCCACGCGAACGCTTTGCATGGAGGCCGGCCGGCTGTCTGCCCCGATCACGGTGCGCCTGTGACCGAGCAGAGCAGGCCCCGCGATGACGTCATTGGCACCCCAGATACAAAAGACTCGAGCGTGCTCGCTCTTAGCGATCGTCTGCGCGAACGTGCGGATCGTGCGCAACCGCGCCGCGGCATCCGCTGGACGTCGTGGATTCTCGGTGGCGGCAGCGTGCTCGCCGCGGCCGCCTTCGCGTGGCCGTTCTTCGTCGGGGCGGTGCCGGCCGACGCGCAGGTCGCCGTTCCAATCATCGCCTTCGCGCTCATTCCGGCCCTTATCGTGGCCCTCGCGCTCACCCTGGACCGCGAAATGTACATGGCCAAGACCGTCGCCCTGCTCGGCGTACTCTCTGCCGTCGGCGCCGCCGTGCGCATTGCTGGTGCCGGAGTCGGCGGGGTCGAGGCCGTCTTCGTGCTGCTCATCCTGGCCGGGCGTGTCTTCGGTGCACGCTTTGGTTTTTTGCTCGGCTTGCTCACCATTGCAGTGTCGTCGGTGCTCTGGGGTGGCTTCGGCCCGTGGACCCCGTTCCAGATGTTCGCTTGCGGGTGGGTCGGTGCCGGTGCCGGGCTGCTTCCCCGCTGGCACGCTTCCGGCTCTCAGCGGTGCCGCATCCGCTCGGAAATCGCCCTCCTGGCCGCCTACGGCGTGGTTGCGTCTTATCTGTTTGGGCTCCTGATGAACCTCTGGTTTTGGCCATTCGCGGTGGGCAGTGGCACCGACATCTCCTATGAAGCCGCCGCCGACCCCGGCCAGAACCTGGCCTCGTTCGCGCTCTACTCACTTATCACCTCAACCCTCACCTGGGACACCGTGCGTGCCGTTACGACAGTCGTCGGCGTCGCTTTGGTCGGCCCGGCCGTGCTCGCGGCTCTGCGGCGAACGAAGATTTCTCCACGTCGTTGACCGGGCGGCCGCTGTCCCTTCCGGGAGGAGAAACGAACGAACGTCCGCAAGATGGATACCCTTGCCGAACCCTCTAAACGTGTAACGGTCCGATACCGAGGTCTCGAATACGCAACCGTTGTGGATACTCGTCGCGATGAACCTCGACGATGCCACACCGACCGGCCCGGCCTTCCTCGGCTCGCTGGCGCTTGCGCCGGTGTACGCCGTGATCCAGTGCAGTGAGGTTTACCTGCACCACGCGACCCCGCCGCTGTGCAAGAGAAGTACCGGCGAACCGGCGACAGAGCCGAACCTATTCACGTGCCTGAACTCGAGCCTCGCACGTCTGACGGATGCTTCAAGGCCGTGCAATCTCATCATGGCTTGCTTCCCCTCTCCATCTTCGGCGCTCCAGCATTTCCGTCTCGAAGTGTTGCCAGCAGGGCTGCCGGCGTTTCGGGATCGTCGAGACTGATCGCGAACTGCTTCTCGTTTCGCGTCGTCACAATCAGCCCGGGCCCCTTCCTCAGAATGACAGCGGATCGACCGGGCATAATTCGATACCCCCACCCGCCCCACTCGGTGGGTCGAAGTTCGGCGGCCTCGACAGCATCAATGGCATCTAAACGGATGCGTTTCAACGGAATCCGAAATATCGCCGAAACCACCCGCAGACCGCGCCAATCTGCGGTCACGCGCAGCCGAACGAACGACGCAACTAAGACAATGGCGACAGTCATCACGGCTATGCCAAAGATTTGGTCCGAAGCCCGCCCGGCAACGACCGCTGGTCCATAGATCACGGACCCGAGAACGATCAGTCCAATCGCCACCCAAAGGAACATGTTTCCCCTGATTGTTTGGGACCAGGCACCAATGGCACTGGGCGCGAATTCGATTCGCCTCTCGACGTCCGTCGCCTCCAGCCGGGACCTTGGTGCGATAAGGAACGGGATGATTCCGTAGCCAGCGGCGACGAATGACACGATAACCCATGCTCCGAGAACAACTTCATACGGGTCGCCGACCTGCATCGTCAGGCCAGCGGAGATCAACCACGTGGCGGCACCCATCCCGCCGAACACTCCCAGAAAGAAATAGGCACCTCGCCTGGCCCGCGCGCTGATCCCGGGCCAGAAACTTATCGCAACCCCGGCTACGGCTGGCACGCCCGTCATTCCCAGGTTAAGAGTGAGCAGTGCTCCCACAGCCATTACGTCGTCGGCCGGCCCCGCACCCGACCAATGTGAGGCGAGCTCAGCGGGAAGGCTATCTCGCCAGACCCACCACGAGATGATCACCACCAACACCGGTACGCACAACGATGCCCCGGCCAGCACCCTCCGAACCATCTCGGCACTCACGGTCTTGTCACTCATGCCATTCCACCCCTCTGGATCAATCGCAAAATGTCTGACTGGGTCAACCCCAGCTTTCGCGCCTCGTGCATCAACTGAGCCGCCAGCTCAGTCACGTGAATAAGCCCGGCGCCAGCATCCTTGCGCACGAACGCCCCGCGCCCCTGACGCATCTCAATCACCTCGTCGTTTCGGAGCTCCGCATATGCGCGCAACACCGTGTGCATGTTCACTCGCAAGGACTTCGCCAGATCACGTGCCGGAGGCAGCCGGTCCCCCGGCCTCAGGTCACCGCTCACTACCCCGGAACGCACCTGCACGGCAATCTGCTCCGCCAGCGATACCGACGAAGATGCATCCACCACGAACAACATGTTAGTAACGTTACTAGAACAATCGAGCTTATGAAATAACAACGCCCTGTGGTCGAGAGCCGATGCATCCAACTGCCGACGTCTCACGTAACATCGCACCACCGAAATACAGCGCCTTTGACAATAGTGTGTGGCACACAGCAACGTGAGCAGCATGAACGATGCCGATACTCTCGACACCCATTTGCAGGAGGTGCGCCGTGGAACCGTGGTGCTCGCCTGTCTACAGCTTCTCTAGACAGCTGGATACGGCTACAAGCTGCTGGAAAAACTAGGGTATCTGACCAGCGAATGGAATACCGAAGAGGCCCGGCCGCGGAAGTTCTACTGCACTTCGTCCGCTGGCATCCGTCTCGCCACGACCCTCACCGCCAAATAGCATTCGCTAACCACCGCGCTCGCGTCCCTTACCGAAACGGAGACCTGAGATGACCGCCACACTCACCCAGCGCTACATCACCGCGACGACTAAAAACCTCGGCGCAGCAGCGGAAGGTGACGTGCGGGCTGAACTCGAAGCGTCTAATGCGGACGCCCTCGACGCTCGAATCGAACAAGGCGTGCAGCGAGCGGATGCCGAACGCGCGGTGTTGACCGAGCTCGGCGACCCCGCGCTCCTCGCCGCTGGCTACGGCGACCGCCCGCTGCACCTGATCGGCCCCCGGCACTACCTCACTTGGGCGCGGCTACTCAGGATTCTTCTCACTACCCTTCCACTAATCACCTTCATCGGCGCCGCTCTTGTGGAATCATTCTCGAATGATTCCATCGGCGAGATCATCGCCACCGGGATCCCCGCTGGGCTTTCCGTCGGCGTGCCTGTCGCCTTCTGGGTAACCCTCGTCTTCGCCGTCCTCGAGCGCATTGGTATCACCACCGCAGCTCACTGGAACGTGGATCACCTCCGGAGCAGCGAAGTAGTCACGTGAACCATGGAGACTTCATTGCCTCACTCACTGTCCTCACCCTCGTGGCAGTGGCGGTGCTCTGGGATAGCCTCGAAGGCTCGGCACGCTTGGACGCCGAACCGATAGCGATCCTCAACCCGGCTCTGTGGCCCTGGTCGATCAGCGGACTGTACGTCTTGATAGCAGCGCGGGCGGCGCTATCGATCAAGATCTTTATTGCCGGGCACTGGACCACAGCCATGGCGATCGTGAATACCACCCTGGCCATCCTGTTCATGAGCCTGATGACCACCCTCCTCGGGAGGGGCGAACTGATCAACCCGGAATTGATTCTGGCTGCCACCGAGTACAGTGCAAGCACTGACATGCCGCGAAGCCTGGCACTGATCGCTGGTTTTACGATTGTCGGATTCGCAAGCTGGAGTATCGCTATCGGTTGGCGCAGGACAGCTCGAACATCCAACCGCTAAACGGTAGCTTGACCCCAGAATGCATGACCGGGTGCTTAGAGTTGCCAACAACCAAGGCGCTACTCTTCAAGAATGCCCTCGTAGTCAAGCAATCTAGGGCAACAGCTACCGCGCCGTTCAACCCACCGCCGCTCACCTAAACCGAGAAGTACTTCGCCTCGGGGTGGTGAAACACGAACGCGTCGGTCGACTGTTCGGGGTGCAGTTGGAGTTCCTCCGACAGAACCACCCCCATCCGCTCCGGCTTGAGAAGTTCGACCACCTTGCGTCGGTCCTCCATCTCGGGGCAGGCCGGATAGCCGAGCGAGAAGCGGGCTCCGCGATACTCCAGCTTGAACATGCCGGCGATGTCGCTCGGGTCTTCGCCGCCCACACCGAATTCCGAGCGGATGCGCGAGTGCCAGTACTCAGCAAGCGCCTCGGTCAGTTGCATGGTCAGCCCGTTGAGTTCCATGTAGTCGCGGTACTGGTTCTCAGCGAACATTTTGGCCGTGACCTCGTCGACGTGGGCCCCGGCGGTGACAAGCTGGAGGGCGACGACATCCGTTTGCCCGGTCGCGCGTCCGCGCACGAAGTCGGCCAGGCACAGGTGCTTGTCGCGGCGCTGCCGAGGAAAGCTGAACCGCAACCGGTCGGTGCCGAGCTCGCCGCCGGAACCGCCGTCGGGAGCGAGCAGACCGGCCCGGCCGACCAAACCAGTGGGGTCGTCGCCGTGGTGCAGCACGACCATGTCGTCGCCCTCGGCAACGACGGGGAAGTAGCCGTAGGCCACCGAGGCATCGAGCATTCCCTCGCCCAGGATACGGTCAAGCCAGTAACGCAAACGGGGACGCCCGACGGTGTCGACGAGTTCCTGGTAGCTGGCGCCGTCTTCGGCGCGGCTCGGCTTGAGCCCCCACTGCCCCATGAATGTAGCGCGTTCGTCCAGAAACGCGGAGAAGTCGGCGAGGGCAACGCCCTTGACGATGCGGGTGCCCCAGAACGGCGGCACCGGAATCGGGTTGTCGGCAGCGACCTGGGAACGCCCGGGCATCTCCTCCGGCTCGGTGAGGGTGAGCAGGCTTTTCTTGTGAATGCGCTTCTTGAGCGCCGGCAGACCCACCGAAAGAGGGTCGGCGCCGCGGGCGATGGCCACGAGCGGTTCCATCAGGGCTAGGCCCTCGAAAGCGTCACGGGCGTAACGCACCTGCCCGGCGAAGACGCTATCGAGGTCGTCCTCGACGTACGAGCGGGTGAGGGCGGCCCCGCCGAGCAGAACGGGCCATTTACCGGCGAGTCCGCGCGACTCGAGTTCGAGCAGGTTCTCTTTCATAACCACGGTCGACTTCACAAGCAGTCCGCTCATGCCGATGACATCGGCGTTGTTCTCCTCGGCAACACGAATGAACTCGTTGATCGGTTGCTTGATACCGATATTGATCACGTCGTAACCGTTGTTGGTCAGGATGATATCGACGAGGTTCTTACCGATGTCATGCACGTCGCCGCGCACGGTGCCGAGCACGATCGTGCCCTTGCCGGCCGCTTCGGATTTCTCCATGTGCGGCTCAAGCAGGGCGACGGCGGCCTTCATCACCTCGGCGGATTGCAGCACGAACGGCAGTTGCATCTCGCCACTGCCGAAGCGGGCACCGACGACCTGCATGCCAACGAGCAGGTGCACGTTGACGATATCGAGGGCACTCAATCCCCCGGCTCGAGCAAGGTCGAGGTCAGCCTCGAGACCCTTGGCCTCACCGTCGATGATGCGTCGTTCCAGGCGTTCGCCCACCGGAAGGGCGGCGAGTTCGGCGGCGCGCTCGTCTTTCAGGGCGGCGGAGTCGACGCCGGCGAACAGGTCGAGCAGGGCCACCAACGGATCGTAGGTGAGGGTTCCCTCGGCGTCGTATTCGCGGCGGTCCCAGACCAGGTCAAGGGCAACCTTGCGGCGGTCGGCGGGCACCGAGGCGAGCGGCACGATCTTGGCCGAGTTGACGATGGCCGAGTCAAGGCCGGCCTCCGTGGCTTCGTGCAGAAAGACCGAGTTCAGCACCGAACGGGCGGCGGGGTTGAGCCCGAACGACACGTTCGAGACGCCGAGTGTGGTGTGGATGCCGGGATACTTGGCCTTGATCTGCCGAATAGCGTCGATGGTCTCGATGCCGTCGCGGCGGGTTTCTTCCTGGCCGGTCGCGATGGGAAAGGTCAACGCGTCGACGATGATGTCTTCGACCCGCATACCCCACACGTTCACGAGGGTGTCGACCAGGCGGGTGGCGATGCGCACCTTGTGTTCGGCGGTGCGGGCCTGGCCCTCTTCGTCGATGGTGAGGGCGATCACGGCGGCGCCGTGCTCCTTGACGAGCGGCATGATTCGGCCAAACCGTGACGTGGGTCCCTCTCCGTCTTCGAAGTTGACCGAGTTCACGACCGGCCGGCCGCCAATCAGTTCCATGCCGGCTTGCAACACGGCGGGCTCGGTGGAGTCGACGACGAGCGGCAGGGTCGAAGCGCTGGCCAGTCGGGAGACCACCTGCTTCATATCGGCGACGCCGTCACGGCCTACATAGTCGATGCAGACGTCAAGCAGGTGGGCGCCGTCACGCACCTGGCTGCGCGCGATATCGACGCAGTCGCCCCAGTTTTCAGCGAGCATGGCATCGCGAAAAGCCCGGGAGCCGTTGGCGTTGGTGCGTTCCCCGATGGCGAGAAAGGCGCTGTCTTGGTCGAAACTGACGTGCTGGTACAGACTTGCGACACCCGGGTCTTGTTCGAGGGTGCGGGGTTTCACCGTGACACCACGCAACCGTTCGACCACCGCGGTCATGTGTGCGGGGGTCGTGCCGCAGCATCCGCCGACCAGGCCCAGCCCGAACTCTTTCACGAACTGTTCGTGCGCCATGGCCAGCTGGTCGGGCGTCAGCGGATAGCTCGCGCCGGTCTTCGTCAGTTGGGGCAGGCCCGCGTTGGGCATACAGATGACGGGCACGCGCGAAAACTTCGAGAGGTGACGCAGGTGCTCGCTCATCTCGGTCGGCCCGGTCGCACAGTTCAAGCCGATAGCGTCGATGCCGAGTGGCTCGAGCGCGGTCAGCGCGGCGCCGATCTCGCTGCCCATCAGCATGGTTCCGGTGGTCTCCACCGTCACCTCGACGAAAATCGGCAAGCGGATGCCGGTCTCGCTAATGGCCTGCTTGCATCCGTTCACCGCGCTCTTGGTCTGCAGCAGGTCCTGCGAGGTCTCGATGAGGAAGGCGTCAGCGCCACCACTGATCAGGCCAAGCGCCTGCTCGGCGAAGGTAGCCTTGAGGTTGGCATAGGTGGTGTGGCCAAGGCTGGGCAGCTTGGTGCCGGGGCCCATCGAGCCGAGGACCCAGCGCACCCGGCCGTCCCGCGCTTCGAAAGCTTCAACGCTGGCGCGGGCGATCTCGGCGCCGAGCCGAGCGAGCTCTTCGATGCGATCTTCGATTCCGTAGTCCGAGAGGTTCGACCAGTTCGCACCGAAGGTGTTGGTCTCGATGGCGTCGATGCCGGTTTCGAGGTAGACGTCGTGAATGGCCGCGATGATGTCGGGCCGGCTCACGTTGAGGATCTCGTTGCAGCCCTCGAGCTGCTGGTAGTCGTCGAGGGTGGGGTTGTGCTCCTGCAGCATGGTGCCCATGGCGCCGTCGGCGATGACGACGCTGGAAGTGACGGCATCCAGCAGCGCTTGGGATCGAGCCGGGCGCGCCGCAGCGATGGAGGTTTCAGCGACAGTAGTTCGCACAGTGCTCATGCGCACAGCTTAACTGCGCGCACCGACACTCCGAGGCGGGGGCGTAACGATTCTTAGCGTGCGGGCCCGGGCCCGATGAATCTGCTTGATTCGAGAACACAACATCTACGTGGAGCCAGGGCCCGCTCGATGAATGGTGGTCGTACCGTGTGCACGACACCGGTACTGGAGCCCCCGCGTTGCCACCCATTATCGAGCAATGCCCTGGCCGATCCTCCCCCGAGGACCCACGTTAGACATGTCTATCGTAACTCTATCTGGGCCCGGTACATACTCGCGCTGGTCAATCCCACTGAGGGGTAGGCTAAACGAGCTAGTAGGGGGTATTGCATGAGCTACGAATCACGGCAGAAACGGGCACACACGATAGTGTCTGACCTCGGTCTTCCCCGCCCACTGACGGCTGAATTGCTGCACCGGCACATGGAATCGATGCGCGGTAAGAAGATCGTGGTGCAAAGCGCAACCCCCAGCATGCTTGAGGCGGGGCTCTGCGGGCTGTGGATTGCCGTGGCCGGGGAGGATTTTGAGCGCATTTATCATGCACCGACCACCTCCCTGGTGCACCGTCAGCAGTTCATCAATCACGAGTTCGGCCACATGATTCTCAATCAGAAACAAGAGCTGCTCTCGGTGGAGCGAGTCGCGCTGCTCGCTCCGCTGATTCCAATGGATGCCATCACATACGCGCTCTCGCGCAGCCAGTTCACCGATGAGCAGGAAGCACTGGCCGAGGCCATCGGCGATCGACTGGCCCTCATCATTCTCGAGGATGCGCCAGAGGCTGCCCACGGCACCCGCACCGGATTCGGTCGGGTTCTCTAGTGCAAACGACAATCCTCATCACCGCGTCCGCCACCCTCTGGCTAGCGGCGATCCTCTGTCTGCCGTCGGCTATCAAGGGAAGCCGGCGGTCGCTTTTGTGGTTCCTGACGGCTTTCGCCCCTACCATGAGTCTTCAGCCAAAGCCGGTTTACGACGCGGTCGATTCGCTTCTGGGCGGCGCTAATACCACCTATTTCCTGTTCCATGCCTTGGCGATCGTCACCGTTGGCCTGGCCGACGTGATGGTTCAGGAGGCGGTATCTGCCTCCGGAATCACACCGAAACGAAAGATGACAACCGCCCTTGTCGCGGGTCTGGTCATCGCACTTCAGGCCGTCCTGTTCTTCACTAGTGACTGGCACGCGATGAACAATATCTCCCAGTCGTTTATCGCCGAGTGGAGTTACACCGCCTACGCATCGACGACCTGGGTCACCATCGCACTCTTCTCCGTCTCGGTGTCTTATGCGTGCCTGAATGATCTACGTACCCAGCCCCGGACGGTCACCCAGGTTGCCCTCGCAATCATGACCCTCGGATGCCTCTGCATTTTTATTTATGCCGTGAACAGTCTCGTCGGCGCAGTGCAGACCGTTCTCGACCCGAGCTATGTCATGCCGAACTGGCGGGAATTTGTACAGAGAGTGGTCTTACTCTGCTCACCCATCAGTCTCGGGGTCGGTCTGGGACTCACCGCCACCGTCGACGGGATAACCTCCAGCGGACGGAACTTTCGCGACCGTGGGCTCTTGTTGCGCATCACACCGTTGTGGCAACGCCTCCTGGCCGACACTCCCGAACTCAGCATCGAACGAGCGCTGTCACCGCTTCAGCTACTCGTCGTGCGTGGGCCCGGCGCGCACCTTTATCGACGGCACGTCGAGATTCGGGACAGCTTGCTGCTTCACCCCGAGCAGGCCGTCAGTCCGGCCGAACGGACCCTGATCGACTTGGCCGAGGTGCGCACGCAGGCTCCGTCGCCAACCAATCACACTCCCGTCGTTGGAACGCCGCAATGACTGCCACCCCCAACTCCGGTGCAGTGAGTCCGCAGCTGGAATTGGCGCGCAAACTCAATTTGCTGCTCGACGTCGTTGTCGCCGAGGGAAATACTCCGCACACCTATCGCCAAATCGAAGCGGGGTTGAAGGAACGCGGCCTGACCCTCTCCCGGGCACGCTGGGCATACATGATCACCGGCGAAGGTCCGCTCGTCACCGATCCGGCACTACTGACCGGCATTGCCGAGTTCTTCCGCATCCCTCCGGAGTACATGCTCGGCTCCGATGGCGACCTGCCCGAACGGGTAGACGCTCAACTCGCCTTCGTGAAGAGCCTGCGCGTTGCACGCGTGGTGAGCTTCGCTGCCCGGATGCTCGGCGATGTCTCCCCCGAGACCCTGCAGTCGATCACCGAGCTGCTCGAAAGCGACACTCCCGATCCACCTGCCGATTCAAGAGATCACGAATAGTGGTCCCACCCTCAACCGCAAGGAGCTTTTCGTGCCTATCACCGCTTTTCTCGACATCCACGTGAAAACCGAGTCACTCGCTGACGCTCCAGACGTACTGCACGAGACGCTCATCGCTACCAGAGCCTTCAACGGATGTCTCGGCGTGGATGTCCTCGTCGATACCGAAGACCCCACCCACTTCGTACTCGTGGAGAAGTGGGCGTCACTGAAGCACGACGCCGCCTATCGTACCTTTCGAGCCGGGCCGGGAAAATCACCTCTCGGAGCAATCCTGACCGGTCCACCCCTGCTGACCAAGTTCGAGATCGCCCTGGATATCTAACGCAGCAGCCCGATCGGAGATCGTCAGCGCCTGGTGCCACCGGCGATGGCGTAGGACCACAGCTCACTACTCACACCGACCGGGCGCGCAGCCGGCTCTCCCTCTTTCGGTGTCTCGCTGCGGTGTCCGTGGGCGAAGGACGGGGACGCGAGCCACGCCTGAAAGGATTCTTCGTCGGCCCAGCGGGTAATGACGAGCCACGTCAGCCGGTCATCGGTCGGCTTGAGAAGTTCGAAGCCCTCAAAACCGGGGCGGTCGTCGACGGCACCGGCGCGGGCGGCGAAGCGCTGGGCGAGCTCGTCGCCGCCATCGCTCGGCACGGTGATGGCGTTGATTTTGATGATCGTCATGGGACTGCTTTCTGTTCGAACGCTTGTGGGTGTGTGTCCCATGCTGCCACTCTCCGCAGCCGGCTGCGGCCGCGCATCACACGGCTCTGCCGCTCAGAGGTGTTGCTTATGCTGGAAGGACTATGCGACTTCTTTTGATCCGCCATGGCCAGACTCCCGGCAACGTTCTCGGGCGGCTCGACACCGCGCATCCCGGCCCGGGGCTGACCGATCTCGGTATGCGCCAGGCCGCCGCCATTCCCGATGCACTGCGCTCCGACCCGATCGACGCCATTTTTGTCTCGACGCTGTTGCGCACTCAGCTGACGGCGCATCCGCTCGCCGCCGATCGCGGCCTCGAGCTGCAGGTCGCCGAGGGTGTGCACGAGATCGAAGCCGGGTCGCTGGAGGGGCTGCGCGATCGGGCATCCGTTCGTACCTATCTGGAGACCGCGTTGGCTTGGGCTTCCGGCAATCTTGATAAGCGGATTCCGGGTGCTCACGACGGCCATGATTTTCTGCGCCGGTACGACGCTGACATTGCAACGGCAGCGGGGCGCTCAGAAGTGGCAGCGATATTCAGCCATGGCGCGGCGATTCGGGTCTGGACGGCAGCGCGCGCTCAGAACGTGCCGCCCTCTTTTGCCAGTGAGAACGAGCTGGACAACACCGGCGTGGTAGAGCTCACCGGCTCGCCCGAGCGGGGCTGGACCCTGCTGTCGTGGGCAGGCCTCCCGGTCGGCGGCATGGCGCTGGCCGACCTCAGCGCGGCCGACCCACTGGGCGAACCGCTCGTTGACTGACCTCGCGCAGGTCGCCAGCGCTAAAGGTGAGCAGTCTCCGGGAATCTATTGCTGCTTGGCCCGGGGCCCGCGGGGGCGTACGAGGGCGTAGCTGTCGCGCAGGAATTGCCGGGCGAGTTCGGCGGGCGCGTGGTCGCCGAGCTCGTCCGGGGTCATCACACCAATCTAGGCCGCGACGAGATTCATCGCATCTGCAGTGAGTACGACCGAGCGCAGGCGTTCCTCGATCAGCGGCGACTGGTGGGCCAGAATCAGCTCGTCGGCCCCGGTCCCCTCGGCGAACTCCTCGAGATAGGCGCGCACCTCGTCCGCCGTTCCGACGGCAGAATACCGCATCATGTTGGCGATGTTTCGGCCCTCGGGGGTCGTCAGAAAGACGTCGATCTGGTCGTCGCTGTACTCGGGCGCAGCCGGACCGCGGGAGAGCATGCCGCGCACCCGAATGCGGCGGGTCGTCTCAAACTGCTGGGTAGCATCCGCTTTCTCATCGGCCGCGATCACGTTGGCGGCGATGATGAGGTGCGGGGCGGCGAGCTGCTCCGAGGGCGTGAAGTCGCGGCGATAGAGCGCGATAGCCTCGTGCAGCGCATCGGGCGCGAAGTGCGAGGCGAAGGCGTATGGCAGGCCGAGTGCAGCGGCGAGGCCGGCGCCAAACAGCGACGAGCCGAGAATGTAGAGCGGAACGTTGGTGCCGGCACCGGGGACGGCCTGCACGCCGGGCACGATCGACTGGCCGCGCAGGTAGGCCTGCAGTTCCATGACGTCCTGCGGAAACTGGTCGGAGGCGCGCGGGTCGCGGCGCATCGCCCGAGCGGTGTTCTGGTCGCTGCCGGGCGCCCGGCCAAGGCCGAGGTCGATGCGGTCGGGGTACAGCTCGGCGAGGGTGCCGTACTGTTCCGCGATCACCAGTGGTGAGTGGTTGGGTAGCATAACGCCGCCAGATCCAAGCCTAATCGTGCTGGTCTGCCCGGCGACGTGGCCGATCAGAATGCTCGTGGCCGACGATCCGATGCTAGCCATATTGTGGTGCTCGGCATACCAGACGCGCTCATACCCATGTTTTTCGGCGGCTTGGGCGAGAGCGACGCTCGCTGCAAAGCTCTCCCGAGCGGTCTGCCCGGGGGCAATCGGAGCGAGGTCAAGTATGGAAAGCGGAATAGTCATACTGGGGGCAACGCTTTCACGCGCAAATCGTTACCCGGTGCCCGAAATGGGCTCGGACGAGGCGAATCGATGCTCGAGTCAGCCGCGCTCGGCCAGCCGGCCGATACCCGGCACGAATCGCCCGACCCGCGCGCCGTAGGAGCGGTAGTCGGGATGCTCGGCCACGAGCATCCGCTCTTCCCAACGCGCTTTCACCGAGAGCAGACCGACCAGCGCGATCCACGCCACAATATGCCAAGCGGATGCCCCGACCAGCACGAGTGCGATGCCGCCAGTCAGGAGTCCCGCGTAGATCGGGCTGCGAATGAGCCCGTACACACCGCCGGTGATGAGCGGGGCATTCTCGCGCGGAATCGGACTCGCCGAAAGCGCCGGGCCCAGGCCGATGACACCGAGTACCGCGAGCGCGGCGCCGATCAGGCCTAACGCGATCGCCGCCACAATGATACCAAGGCTAGCCGACCAGAGAGAGCCGTGTGGCAAGAAGGCTAATGCCCCCAGCAGCAGGAATTGTGTGCCGACCAGACCGAGTGCGAGTGCACGTTTCATGGTCTGAGAGTACGCCCAGGCTGGTAGCGGGCCCAGGCAGGCTGATGCCAGATCAGCGGCCCGATGATCATCAGCGGCGATCGCACGTCGATTTAGTACGCGCTGTTCAGATCGAGGCGTGTGAGATAAACATGCCGATCGCGACCGGGCTTATGCCGATCGGCACCAGAATCTTGGGCGCGAATCGTGGCATAAAAATGTTCGTCGACAGCTGCGCGGCCAGCACGAGCATGGCGATCATCGACAGGAAAGACAGACCGGTCTGCATCGGCGATGACGACGTTGATGTAAGGGGGTCCGGGGTCAGTCGTCGTGCTGCCCGCCGTTGGCGTAGGCCGCCAGCATCATCACGGTTGACGGCGTAGTGTCGACGGGTGCAACGTACTGAACAGACCCAAACCCTCGAGCCCACCGATTGGCGGGGCCTCGAGCAGTCCCACGAGGAACGCTCTGACGCTTTCACTCGTGGCCGCCGGGAACGCGCGGCAACCGGCCAGACGCATCCGGTTGACGATTTTCTGTTCACCTACTACCCTTTTCGCCCAGGCCTGCTGCGCCGCTGGCATCCCGGCGCAGACGTGCTGCTCCAGGGCGCGGCCGATCTTCCTCGCGCAACGTGGAAGTGGTACCGCAGCACGGGCAGCGACAGTCAAGTGGATGTCGCCGCCTTCTCCGCAAAAAATGAGCGCGTCATCCACTTCATCGGTTCACTCCTCGCCGCGACCCGGGAACGGCCGGCCCACTTTGGCTGTTTCGGTCTGCACGAGTGGGCGATGGTCTACCGCCAGGGTGAGCACCGGCACGTCGCTCCGCTGCGACTCGGGCAGAGTGATACCGACGCCGTCGTCGACGACAACCGCATCACCTGCAGCCACTTCGACGCGTTTCGGTTTTTCACCCCGGCAGCACTGCCGCTCAACCAGCTGCAACCGTCGCGGGAGAATCAGCCGGTGATGGAGCAGCCCGGTTGCCTGCACGCCGGCATGGACATCTACAAATGGGTGATCAAGCTCGGCCCTCTGGTTCCCGGCGAGATTCTGCTCGACTCCTTCGAGCTGGCGCGCGACATTCGCCAGCTCGACATGGAGGCCTCACCATACGACCTCGCCGACTGGGGCTATGAGCCGGTCGAGGTCGAGACCGCCGCAGGCAAGGCCGAGTATGTGCGCCGGCAGCGCGGCTTCACCGCGCGCAGCAACCTGCTGCGCGGCCGCGTGGTGAAGTTGCTCGGCTGACGCAGCGCTTGCTCCTCAGATCAGATCAGATCAGATCAGATCAGACTATTGCGCCTGATTAGGCATCGGCGGACGACAGCGCAGCAGCGTCAACTCACCGGTTATGGTGAACTCACCGACGTTGTGCGGCGTGAGGAGCGATGTTGGAACTATGCAGAGTTTTCCGAGTAACTCCACCTACCCGGTCAGTCGCGCAGAAACGACTCGATGATCTCGCGCAGGCGCGGCAGCCCGAACTGGTCGGCGATGGCAACGCCACTGTGCGTGCCGAGGCGAGGGTCGGCATCCGCTTCAAGGAGCAATCGCAGAATAGCCTCATTGTTGCGAAAGACCGCGCACGAGATGGCGGTCTGGCCCATCGCATTAATAGCGGATGCGTCCGCCCCGCGGCGAAGCAGGTCAGCGACGGTCTCGAGGTGCTGCTGATAGGTCGCAACGATCAACAGCGTGTCTTTGCGCGGGTTGAGCGTATTGATGGGCACCCCGGCGTCGAGCATTTCACCCAGCGGGCCGGTCAAGCCGTCGCGGGCGAGGTCAAAAACACCCTCGATGACCTGCGGGCTCGGCCCGGATGTGTTCTCGTTCACTGACTGCTCCTGCTCGTTAAACCGTGTGTCCAGCGTAACTGGCGGCTGCGCGTGATCGTGAAAAAGGCACGATTCGGCGACCAACACCGACCACGCTGGCGACCTTTCCTGGTCGATGCCACACTCACCCAGACCCAGCCGCCGATTCCGTTGTCGTTGTACTCGCCGACCGGTTCGCCCGATTTGTGCCAGGACCCGGAGAACGCGGGCGTGAGCGATAAGGCCATCCTCACAAAAATACCGGCGGAACTCTTCCAGCACGAGGACTAAAGGGATTCGCAGAAAGGTCCACAACTAAAACAATATATTCCTCAGTAAACGTTTCGTTTATGCAGCCATATTGTTTATTTGATTATGCGGCGCGCGGGTACGAGTCGGGATCGAGGGGATGCCCGACAGAATTCATTAGTCCGAGCAAATCTGGGGAACCGGTGTCGCGGTATCCGTGGTGGAATAGGGGAATGTTGCACCGAACCGCCCCCGAGCACCTTTTCGTTCTATCGCCGGACGGCGTGCAGCTGGCCACCTACGAGCTCGGCGACCCCGAGCTCCCGACAGTATTCGTGGTACACGGCTTCGCCTCCAGCGCGATCGCCAACTGGCACGCCACCGGGTGGACCCGCGACCTGGTCCGGGCCGGCTTTCACGTGATTGGCATCGACCAGCGCGGCCACAGAGCAAGCGATAAACCGCACTCCCCTGACGCCTACACGATGGAACTGCTCGTCGCCGACGTTGAAGCAGTACTCGACGCGTACCTGCTTACCGAGGTGCGTTACGTCGGCTACTCACTCGGTGCCCGGGTCGGCTGGCAGGCCTCCCGCGATCTTGGCGGCCGCATCACTCACGCCGTTCTCGGCGGCATCCCCGACGGTGACCCGCTCAAACGCTTTCAGATAGCGGATGCCCGCGCCCACCTCGAACACGGCGCCGACGTCACCGACCGCCTCACCGGCACCTACCTCAAGATGGCGAAGTCACTGCCGGGCAACGATCTTGCGGCGCTCGTCGCCCTGGTTGAAGGCATGCGCGGCGGCCCGCAGCCCGGCCGCGAGAATGCCCCGGAGCAGCCACTGCTGTTCGCGACCGGCAGCGAGGACAGCATTCTGGACGCTTCGCGGGCACTGGCTGAGGCCGCGCCGCACGGCAGTTTCTTCGAGATCCCCGGGCGCAACCACTTCAATGCACCCACCTCGCGGCCCTTCCGCGAGACGGCGATTGCCTTCTTGACGGCTTAGGCGAGCGAGACTGTTCCGTCGTCGTCAACGTGCCAGCCCGGGTTGTGCGCGATCTCCCAGATGACACCGTTCGGGTCGGCGACCTGGCCGTGAAAGATGCCGCCAAACGCGCCGTCCTGGGCCGGTTTCAGCACCGTACCGCCGGCGGCCGCCATTGCCGCAACCGTCGTGGTGACTTCGTCCCGGCTCGCAACGTTGTGCGAGAGGGTAACGCCGGTCGCGCCGGTCGTCGTGTGTTCACGCTGCAGGTCCGCGTCGAATTTCTCGGCCTCGAACAACCCGAGCATCAAGCCGGGTCCGACCTGGAAGAACACGATCTCACCGGGAACGTCCATGAGCGGCGTCCAGCCGAGGCCGTCGCGATAAAACCTGCGCACCGCCTCGAGGTCGCTCGTGGCCAGGGTGATGAAGTGCACTCGTTGTTCCATCAGGCGATTCTCCCAGAAGAGACTGTGGATTAAAAAGACACCCGAACTGACCCCGGGGAGTAACCGTCGCCGAGCGTTTCCCGACCGGTCCGATGCCGGCTTTATCGACCGCCGCCACGTCGAAGGTTTACGCGGTACCGTTCCCGAGTCCGCCACCACCACCGATTGCGTCCGGCCGACCACGAGTTTGGTCGTCGCCAACTTTCCGCCCGTGTAGGCACACACCCGATAGCCGAGAATAGCTGCTCTGCCGTTGGTGGGCGCCGTCCAGCGCACCGGAGCGGATGCCTTTTCCGCGATCGGTCGTCCGACCGTCACGGCCCCCGGTACCGTGCGAACGGGCGCATACACGGCGACCTAGTCGGCGTCTCCCACGCCGCCGAACAAGACGCCAGTTGTCATGGTCATTGCGATCAACGGTGCTACCCCTGGCTGTTTATTGATGTTAGGAGTCGACCCCGCGCGGTCACGAATGGTGAGTCTGAGTTTGCTGCCATCGGCGGACGCCGCATAGGCAAGGGGATGTTGATGAACGAGTCATTGTTCAGGTCTGATCCAAGAACGATCTGTCTCGCCACATCAACATTTCCGCAAGCGAAGCTGAGGGCAGGAGTACGCTCGCCGACACTCGTACCGCGCTCCAGAATCAGATTGGCTTTCAGGCTGTCCCCGGAGGGAAAGCCCACCCGCGGCGGCTGCGCCGATGGTTCGGCCCCGAAAACGCCACCCGGTAGTAACCAGCGGCATGCAGTGGATCACCGTTTTCGTCCGACGGGCCGATCAAGGGCCGATGACCTGGCGTCACGGCGAAGAATCCGGCTGACAGGGCGATAGTGACGCTGCGCTTTTGGGCGTCGAGCGATGCCGTGCCGCCCACTGTGAAGTCTTCGCCGTACAGGCCAGACCGCACGGTGCTGATATTGAGTTCGGCGACGTCGGCCGGCAAGAGAAAACGGACGCTCGTGCTGGATATCGACAAACTCATCCGGTGGTCAAGATTGATTGAGTCGTTGTTGATCGATACCGAGTGAGTATGGTGCCGGTAGTGCCCCGTTCGCTCGGCCCAGACCGTTCAGGCGAGCTCGAGCATGCCGTTGCTGAGTGCGGCAGAAAGGCGGATGCTGCGGCCGGCGACATCCGCTTTAAAGGTCATCAACGAGCCTCTACACCGGGGGCCCCGTCTTCGACTACCGTTGGTATTATGACCGCACCAGACACCACAGCGCAGAACGAGGCAGAAACTGCCACTGCAACCAAGACATTTGCCGATCTCGGACTCAATGACGCCATGCTCAAGGCGCTTAAAGTCGTCGGCTACGAAACCCCCTCGGCCATTCAGGCCGCCACTATTCCCCCACTGCTGGAGGGTCGCGACGTTGTCGGACTCGCTCAGACCGGCACCGGCAAGACGGCTGCGTTCGCACTGCCGATTCTGAACCGGCTCGACCTGTCCCAGAAGAACCCGCAGGCACTCGTGCTCGCGCCCACGCGTGAGCTTGCACTGCAGGTCTGTGAGGCGTTTGAGAAATACGCTGCTCACATGCGCGGTGTGCACGTGCTGCCGGTCTATGGCGGACAGGGTTACGGCCAGCAGTTGTCGGCCCTGCGTCGCGGCGTGCACATCGTCGTCGGTACTCCCGGTCGTATCATGGACCACCTCGCCAAGGGCACCCTCGACCTCTCGGAGTTGAAATTTTTAGTACTCGATGAGGCCGACGAGATGCTCAACATGGGCTTCGTCGATGACATCGAGACCATTCTCGCCGACACCCCGGACGACAAGCAGGTCGCCCTGTTCTCGGCCACCATGCCAGCGCAGATTCGCCGCATCTCCAAGAAGTACCTGCACGATCCCGAAGAGATCACGGTCAAGAGCAAGACCACAACGAGCGCGAACACCACCCAGCGCTACCTGATGGTGTCCTACCCGCAGAAGCTGGACGCGCTCACCCGCATTCTCGAGGTCGAGAACTTCGAGGGCATGATCATCTTCGCCCGCACCAAGAACGAGACCGAGTTACTGGCCGAGAAACTGCGTGCGCGCGGCTATTCCGCCATGGCGATCAACGGCGACGTGCAGCAGGTGCAGCGCGAACGCACGATCAACCAGCTCAAAAGCGGCAAGCTCGACATCCTCGTTGCAACGGATGTCGCCGCTCGCGGCCTCGACGTGGAACGCATCAGCCACGTCGTCAACTACGACATTCCGATCGATACCGAGTCCTATGTGCACCGCATCGGCCGTACCGGCCGCGCCGGCCGCTCGGGCGCAGCGATCAGCTTCGTCACGCCGCGCGAGCGTCGACTGCTCTCCGCGATCGAGAAGGCCACCCGCCAGCCGCTGACCCAAATGCAGCTGCCGAGCGTTGAGGACGTCAACGTGACGCGCCTCACCCGCTTCGACGATGCCATCACGGCAGCACTCGACGAGACCGACCGGATCAGCAAGTTCCGCGAAATCATCGCGCACTACGTGTCCCACCACGACGTGCCCGAGGTCGATGTGGCCGCGGCCCTCGCCGTCGTCGGACAGGGCGAGACTCCCCTGCTGCTCTCGGCCGAGGATGTTCGCGCCCAGCAGCGCCTCGAACGCGACGAGCGGGTCGAACGCTCCGAGCAGCGCGGCGATCGGCCAGAGCGCGGCGGTCGGGACCGGTTCAATCGAGACGACCGCGGCAGCCGCGATGACCGCGGTAGCTACGGCGCCCGCGACGACCGGCCCGTGCGCAGTGAACGCCCGGTGCGCTCCAGCGGCAAGCCGATGGCGCAGTACCGCATCGAGGTCGGCAAGCGTCACAAGGTGGAGCCCCGTCAGATCGTCGGCGCGCTCGCTAACGAGGGTGGCCTGAGCCGCGACGACTTCGGCCACATCAAGATTTTGCCGGAATTCTCGCTGGTCGAGCTCCCCGCCGACCTGGCGGGCGACGTGTTCTCCAAGCTGGAGAATACCCGCATCAGCGGCAAGCTGATTGAGCTGCGTGCCGACAAGAGTGGGGCTTCGCGCTCTGCCGAGCAGGGCGACCGCCCGCCGCGCGCTCCGCGCCGCGAATACTAGATCCGCTCACAGCACCCTCGTCGTTTGCGACGGGGGTGCTTTAGCGTGCCTGTGCCTGTGCCTGTGCCTCGTCGATGTCGATGTCG
This sequence comes from Cryobacterium sp. Y50, assembly GCF_002929805.1. Classification (GTDB taxonomy): domain Bacteria; phylum Actinomycetota; class Actinomycetes; order Actinomycetales; family Microbacteriaceae; genus Cryobacterium. The sequence continues at coordinate 28,504 of NZ_PJJM01000079.1, forward strand.
ATGTCGATGTCGAGTTTGTTCGCGAGTACGAAGTACCACCAGAGTGACTCGGCCAGCTTGTGCTTGACCCCGGCGGTCGCGTCTCCGTCGATCGGCCAGATTCCGTCGTGGGCGAGCAACAGCCGCCCGATGTACCCGACGTCATTGGTATAGCCCATCGCCATTTCGTTGAGCGACCAGGTCTTGCCGTTGAATCGCTGTTCGAGTATTTCGTGGAGCGCTTGCACGCTCAGGGCCTCGGCGCTCGCGGCCGATAGGCCCGATTCAGTTATTTTCGTCATGGAGCGACTTTCTCGTGGGCTGTCCAACGTCACGCGAAGCGGCAAGGGGAGCAGCGACATCCATCAGCATCGGCCCAACATCATGCGCCCAACCTTCCGCTCGATCGAGCGCTGCGCAGCAGGGTCAGCGAGAACGGGTGCGGCGGCGTTCGCCCTAGGTCATGGCTGCGAGCGCCGCGGCCGCGCGCGCCATAATGCTGCGTCGCTGGTGGTGCAGTGCGAACCCCGCAGTTCGTCGTCACCGTCGGCGACCAGCGGAGACACGCGCCCGATACGATCGACGGATGCCCTACTCCGTCTCGATCTCGAACGACACGACGCTCCGACTGCTGACCATGCACGACGTCGCGCCTGTCCTCGATGCCTATCGGCGCAACCGCAAGCACCTGGCACCGTGGGATCCAAAACGCGAAGACACCTTCTTTACGTTGGAGGCCCAAACCAGCATTTTGGGAGGTCGTTTGGCACAGCTCGCCGTCGGAACCGGCTACCCGCTCGTGATGGTCAAAAAAGACACCGTGGTTGGCCAAGTGACGTTGTCTGGGATCGTGCGCGGCCCCTTTCAGAGCGCGAGCGTGGGGTACTGGGTCGATCAGGACCATGCCGGTCAGGGCCTGGCCACGGCTGCCATGCACGAGCTGGTCTCGCATAGTCGAGACGACCTTGACCTGCATCGCCTCGAGGCCGGAACCCTCCTGCACAACGCTCGCTCGCAGGCCGTGCTGCGCAAGGTCGGTTTCGAACCGATCGGGGTCGCCGAAAAGTATCTCAAGATCGCGGGACAGTGGCAGGACCACCTGCTGTTTCAGAACATTCTGAGCGGGTAGCCCGACGCGAGTTGACGGTCGGAACCGGCAGTGCCATTCGCATCCGCGAAGATTTCCATCTGGTATCCCAAGCAAAATTTGCCTATTCGCTCGCAGTCCCCGCGGTTGCGGCAGGCATTGCGCGATAAGCAGCGCAAATCGCAGAACGAAGCGTCTCAGAGCCAACGCGGAGCGGGGCGAGGCTATATAACAGACAACGTGACGCCGACTCCAATCGGGGAGCAACGATGTGTCGTCCAGCTCGACATCGTCGAGCTCAGCGAGCGCACGAGGGTGCGAGCGAGCGAAGAAGGCTGTGCTGAGGCGCGGCTGCACAAGGTCAGCCTGCAGGGTGGGCTCGGTGGTCAGATCGTGGCGGAGAGCCATGAAGCTCCTTTCGTTAGGGCGAGGGGTTTTTGAACCAGCAACGTCCACAATGCCTGGCTCGACGATATCGCGCTCTGCAACCAGGGACGTGGGTTCAAGCCGGGGCGTCGATCCATTCGTGGCCGACCGATTCGAGTTCGGCGCCTCCGGCCGTCACCCCCGCCACGACCGCAGCGAGTCGATCGGCGTTATCATCGGCCAGTCGGAGTACCGCTTCACGCCCGTAGTCCGTGCCGAGCACGTGCACGCCCCGCTGGCGCAGCTCGGCCTCGATGCGACCGGCATCCGTATGAGACAGCGCGAGCGTGAAGAGTTCGCGGCGTTCACGCCCGACGACGAGCCTGCGGGACTGCGCCGCGTCGATCGTGGTCAGCACGGCCTCAGAGTAGGCGCGCACGAGGCCGCCGGCACCAAGCAGCGTGCCCCCGAAATAGCGCGTGACAACGGCCACACAGTCGACGAAACCACGTCCGGTCAATGCCTCAAGCATGGGCCGGCCCGCCGTTCCCGACGGCTCACCGTCATCATTCGACCGACGCACCTGGTCGGTAGCACCGCCCGGACCGAGCACGAACGCCGAGCAATGGTGGCGTGCCTTCCAATGCTCCGAGCGGGCTTCTTCGATGGCAGCGTGCGCAGCATCCTCGGTTTCGGTGCGCACCAGACGACAGAGAAACCGGGACCGTTTGACCTCGATCTCAGTGTCAACGCGGCTGCCGACGCCGCCGCGCAGGGTGAGATCAGACATGAGTCCAGTCTCCCGCATCCACTGCCCGCGTACGGTTCCGAGCGCTACCTCGTCGCGGTCAGCGGCTAACGGCTAACGGCTCAGTGAGCGGATGCCGCTGCCCTCGTTTCCCCGCGACCGACGGTCGCGGGCTCGTCGTGGAGCGGCTCGTTCTTTGGCAAGGCCTCGACCCGCTCGGACCGCACCGCCGCAATACCACCGAGGATCAGCAGCCCGCCGATTAACTGCAGCGGGCTGAGCTGCTCGCCGAGCAGCAGCCAGGCAAACAGTGAGGCGAAGACCACCTCGAGCAGTCCGACGAAGGACGCGAGCCGGGAGCCGAGCACGCCGGCCGCCGTGATTCCGGTGCCGTACGCGACGGCAGTGCTGACGATCACGAGTAGAACCAGAGGCACCCACCACGGTGCCATCGCGCCGAACAGCGGCAGGTCACCAAAGGTCGCCGTGATCGGGAGTAGGCCGGTGGCCCCGAGCAGACCGAGAATGATGCCGCCAACGATCAGACCGAAGGCCGCGAGCGCGACGGCTGGCAGGTCGCGGTCCGGGCGCGCGGCAATGAAGAAGTAGGCGGCGCAACCGATCGCGGCGAGAAACGCGAACGTGAGGCCGATCGGGTCGACAGCCTGGATCGCTCCGGGCCCGATCACCAGTACAAGGCCACCGACTGCGAGGGCCGAGCCGAGGAACACGGCCGGGCTGGGCATCCGCTTGGAAACGGCCCAGGCGACGCCGACCAGAATGAGCGGGGCGAGAAATTCGATGAGCAGTGCGGTCGAGACCGGGATGGTCTGAATGGCGGCGAAGTAGGCGAGTTGGGTGCACGCCACGCCGACGACGCCCATGCCGAGCACCCTCCAGCGCCCGAGCCACAGTGCGCCCCAGCGCCCTCGCATTGCCATGACGGCCAGGGGCAGCAGCACGATTCCGGCGGTGAAGGCGCGAACTGTGACGGCAGCAGCCGGCGACCAACCGGCCTCAAGCAGGAGCTTAACGAGAGCACCGGAGGTGCCGAACGAGACGGCTGAGAGCACCGCGACGGCGAGACCACCGGGGATCGATGACCGCTTCATGGGAAACCCTTCGATCGAGCCTGTCATAGGTTAAACTTACCTTCGCCACTGACGATAAGACCGAACTCACAAGGAGTCAACTTGCATTTTGCCCCTGACACGGAGGAGGCGCTGGAGTTCGTGGTATCGCTTGGCGATACCGACCCCGGTGCATCCCGGAGCGGCCTGGACGAGCTCGAAACGCTCGCCGACCTGGCAGCACTGCTCGCCCCAATTTCGTTCACCGGACGCATCGACGGGGATGACGCCGAACTGCGCGATGTTCGGCAGACCCGTGCCCTGCTACGTCGGGTGTGGACCTTGGGCCGCGACGACGCGGTGATCGAGGTCAACCGAATGCTACGCGAGGCTCGCGCCCTCCCCCAACTCGCGCGTCACGACGTGTCGGACTGGCACCTGCACGCGACCGTGCCAGAAGCGCCGCTCGGCGAGCGCATGCGCGTCGAGGCGGCGTTGGCGTTGATCGACGTGATCCGGAGTAACGAAATGAGCCGCCTGCGACTCTGCGAAGCGGATTCCTGCACCGGCCTGGTCCTCGACCTGTCCCGCAATGGGTCCAAGCGTTTCTGTAGTGTGCGCTGTGGCAACCGCATGAACATGATCGCCTTCCGCGAGCGAAAAGCCGGTGAGACTATTCCGCCTCGGCCGGCACACGAATGACGACGTTGCCGATCTTCTGACCGGACGTGACGTAGGCATACGCCTCTCGAATTTGCTCGAGTGGGTAGCTGCGGTCGATCAGCGGCCGAAAATCACCCGTCTCGACCAGCCCCTTCAGGAACAAAACGTCTTCTCGAGTGTCTTTGGGAATGGGAAACAGCACGCGTTTCCTGCGCAGCAGCGGCGTCGTCAGCGCCAGAAGCGGATTCTGCCAGCCGACGCCGAGTTCCGAAGAAACGTAGATTCCGCCCGGCACCAACAACCGGCGGCAGCGCCCGAAGGAGCTCTTGCCGACCGCGTCGACCACGACGTCAAACACGTCATCGAGGGCCGTGAAATCTTCCCGGGTGTAGTCCACGACCCGCTCGGCGCCGAGCGATTTCAGCGTTGACAGGTGTCCGGTGGCGCAGACCGCCGTGACCCGAACACCGTAGTGCACGAACAACTGCACAGCGGCGGAGCCGATGCCGCCGGTACCCCCATTGACCAGCACCTTCTGGCCCGGCGTGACGTTCACCGCGCGAATCATATTGAGCGCATAGTGAGCACCCTCAACGATCGGTGCTGCCTCCTCGAACGACAGCCCAGCCGGAATCTCGGCCACGAGCCCGGTTTCGGCAATCGTGACGTATTCAGCGTGCCCGCCGAATTTCACGCCGTCGTAGCCGAACACGCGTTGGCCGACCGTGAACGAGCTGACACCGGCACCGACCTGCTCGACCCAGCCGGCGAATTCGCAGCCCAGGATGGTTGCCCGCGGCACTCGCAGCCCGCTGAACAAACGCACCACGCGAGGCTTACCGCTGAGAAATCCGCAGTCCGTACGGTTGACCGTGCTAGTAACTACTCGCACGAGCAGTTCGCCGGCCTGCGCGACCGGCACCGGCGCATCCTCTATTTCTACGACGCCCGGCGGCCCATAGTGGCGGTACACGACAGCTCTCATGCGGCACGGCGCTACGCCCGCACCTTCTCGGCGAGCAGGCTGTCGATCTGCCCCATCGCCTCGCGCATACCCTCCTCCATGCCCATTTCCATCATCTTCTGGAGCTGATCGGCGCTCTCGAAGGTACTGAAGATCGTCATGCGCGTTCGCGCGTCAAATTGCTCCAGGGTGACCACCGCGTGGGTTGCCCCCAGGTCGCCCGTGGGCTCACCGTTGTCATCGGCGAAACCATCGTCGAACTCCAGCCGTTCCGGCGAGTGGATGGCAGTGGTCACCCACCAGCCACGCGCCCTCTCACCGTCTGGTCCGGTCATGTAGTAGCGCGACTTCCCGCCGGGAACGAAGTCGTGGCGATCGAAGGTGGCCGGCCAGATAGGCGGCCCCCACCAACGCTCAAGCTGGCGCGGATCTTCCCAAAGTTGCCACACCCGTTCGACGCTCGCGTCGAACTCGGCCACAAAGGTGAGGGTCAGTGCCTCAGGATCTGTGTGTGAACTAACGACGGTCATGAATCTTCTCCTTCTTTTTTTGGCGAGACATCTCGGGACAAGATGTCTCTCATGCGCTGGGCGCGATACCGCCACAGTTCTTCATAGTGCTGCAGCAGCAGGGTTGCCTTGCGCATCGTTTCGGGGTTACCGTGCACCAGCTGCTCCCGTCCGCGGCGTTCTTTCACGACGAGATGCGCCCGCTCCAAGACGGCCACGTGCTTCTGCACCGCCGCGAAGCTCATGGCATAGCTCGCGGCGAGCGTCGACACCGACTGCTCGCGCTGCACGACCCGCATCACGATGTCGCGACGCGTGGCATCGGCGAGCGCATGAAAAATGCGATCCGTCTCGTCACTCACTGTTTCATATACAACCATTTGGTTGTACTGTAGGCCGACACCAACGAGCGCACAAGGCGATCGTCAAGTTCGATTCAATTCACATCACAAATGTCGAGCGGTTACTACTAGTCGATAGTCGCGATCACGTCCGTTGCTCCGCGCTGCTCGCCTGGCTTGAGATCCTTTGAAGCGAAAGCCAAAGCGGCCGCAATGCGGTGCTCGTCATTTCGCGATGCCTGGTCACGACACTTCCACAGTACAAAAATCTGCCAACCGAGAGCAGCAATCGCCGCGAGCGTAAACCACACGTAGTTCCACGACGGTAACGGTAAAGCGCCTGCCCCATTGGCTGTCTGAGGATGATGTCGTAGGTCGCAGTGGCTACCGCCGCCAGCCAAACGGCCGTCCGGGCTGCCCCGAGCCCGTGCCGGCGCAGGACAGGCAGGTTTGGCAACCGGCGCAGCATGAGCAGTCGGCAGCGCCGACTTTCGTGCTTACCCGGGCGGGAGTGCCGCACGCTGCAATCGCATTTGGGCACTCAAGATGCAGTGATTTTCCAGACCCGGCCCGCCCGCGTAGTGGCGGCCACGGTCTCTCGAGCTCCGGCCGACCGTTGTGAAATGGTGAGCGTCTTCTGCCCTCGAAACATTTCTTTGGGTATTCTTTGGCGGATTTCGCCGACTTAGTGCTTGTAAGCATGATTTTTCTTCGGGAATGTCAGTGGTCGGGTGTTGGGTTGAATCATGAGCAACATGGCAGTGGAACTCACCCGGGCGGCGGCCACAGTGGCCGCGCTCGGTGGCTCCTGTGCTGAGTTCGCTGGTCTGTCTGAGGCAGAGGTGCTGGCGGCGCGTGGTTCGATCGCTGACCTGCTGCGACTGAGTAACACTGCGGCGGCGTTGCTGGCGGGCACGATTGCGCAGCGGTCCCGGCCGGAGCTGGGCCAGTCGGGTTTGGCGGCGCGGCATGGGTTTGGCAACCCGACGCTGATGGTGCAGGAGGCCACCGGGCTCAGCCGAGTTGAGGCCGGCCGGCTGGTAGCCGTCGGAGTACTGATGGGCGACACCGAAACTGCTGAACGCCGCGCGGCAGACGTTGCTCGGGACGTGGAGCGAACTGCCCGAGCTGCTGAAGAGGCTGCAGCGGAGGCTGCTCGCGAGGCGGAGCGGGCGGCGGTCTGGGCGGTGCTTCACCCGGATCTGCCACCGCTGCCCGTCTTCGTTTCCCGCCCCGTGCTGCCGATCGAACCGATCATCGCGCCAGTACCGGTGGTGGCGCCGTGGCAGGCGCCAATCGTGCACGCCGTCACTGCCGGCACGTTCTCGCCCGGCGTCGGCGACGCCCTGTTGCGGGGGCTGGGCACCTTAGATCAGGCGATCACTGCCGAGAAGCTTGCCGCCGCGCTGCGCGTGTTGCTGGTCGAGGCTTCAGGGATGAACACCGAGCAGGCCTACAAACGGGCCAGGCGCATGCGGGACGACCTGGACGCGGCGGGCATTCTGGCGCGGGAGAAGCAGGCTCGCGATGACACGACCTGGTCGCTGTGGCGGCGCGCCGACGGCATGGTGACGTTGCACGCGCTCTTTCCGCCGGAGCAGGGGGAAAGGTGGATGGCAACCTACGACGCGCTGACCAGTCCGCGTCGCGGCGGGGTACGGTTCGTCGACCCAGAACGAGCCGCCTGGGCGCAGAGTGTGAAGGACGACCCGCGCACCCTCGACCAGATCGCCGCGGATTCCTTCACTCAGCTGCTCAAGCTCGGCGCCGACGCCGACCCGAACACTCTGTTCGGCGGTCGCCGCCCAGTGGTGCAGGTCATCGTCACCGAACACGATCGCCCCACCACCCTCCCCGCCCCCTTTTCCTTCCCCACCCCCAGTGATGACCCCAGCACGCCAGCCCCCGAAACGGCGACCGATGAAGGCCTGCAGGCTGCCGAGACCGTCGAGAGTGGCGAACCGGATGGCCTTACTGGGACCAACAGGAAAGCGCCGAGCAACGGCCAGACGGGCCGCGAATTGAGCCGAATGACGGGCGAACCGACCAACAGACTGACCGGCGACCTGGCGGGCGGGCGGATGGTCGAGCGGATGGGCGGGCCGACAACAGCGGTGACCACGGACGCCACACCCAACTCGTCATTTAAATATATCGAAGGCAACCCCGCACCGGTGTCGGCGGAAACGATCGACCGGCACCTCTGCGACAGCGGCTACCTCGGCATCCTGTTCGACCAAACCGGACAACCCCTCAACGTCGGGCGCGACCAACGCCTCTTCAATCGTGAGCAACGCCGCGCCCTCGCCGTGCGCGACGGAGGATGCCGCTGGCCCGGCTGCGACAAGCCACCCGCCTGGACCGAAACGCACCACATCGAAAATTGGATTGACCAGGGACTTTCCGACATTGACCATGCCATTCTTCTTTGCAGTCTGCATCACATGCTGCTCCATAACCGGCATTGGAAGATCTGGTTTAGCGACTCTTTATATTGGCTGCAACCACCAATCGAAATCGACCCCGAACGGACACTGATCGCCCTACCCAGCAAGAACCCGCTCGTGAACAAATCTTTCCACCCTGACCCGCCGACATCCACTCGGATCGTGCCGGGCACCGTTGACAGTCACGAGCCGCGAAATGGCGATCTCGACCGCCTTGATGGAAACGACCCGACACCGGGCCACCCGTACCGCGACTACCACAACTAGCCGCTCGCCCGAACGGCGTGCCTGTGGCGGGCACCGCAGTCGGCTACGCGTAAGGAGATGGGCACGACCCGATATTGGGTCAGTGCGCCACCGCTGCAAGAGTGGCTCCGGCATCGCTGATGAGCAGGTACAGAGAGTGGAGAACTCGCGATAGGGGCACGAATCCGAACTTGCCGTAGAAGCTTTCTGCGGCTTCATTCAACGCGTGCACGAGCAGCGCGCGCGCCGAGCGACTAACTACGTGGGCGCAACCGCACTGTGGGGAGAATTGGCGGCGGGATCGGGGCGGGCTCGCCCGCGGGAAAGGTACCAAATCGCGGGTCAACGAGGTCACCGTCGGCCGCACCGATCTCGGCCTGCCACTGGGTTCGGTAGCTGACGATTTCTTCGTGGCTGCGGCCGACGAAGTTTTACCACATCAGAATCTGTTCACCGAGTGGTTCGCCACCGATGAGCAGCAGACGCACGGGATCGGCTCCAGCGACCAGGGTGAGCGACGACCGACCGCCGGGGTGTAAGCGAGGTGGTCCTTCGCCACACGCGTGCCGACCAGAAAGAGCACCCCCACGTCGACCAGAACGCCATGCTCAAACGCTGGGTCGATCTCGAGGGTGAGCCGCACATCCGCTTCGAGGAGAATTTCGACGCCGTGCAGCTGCCCAACGATGTGGCGTTCTTCAGTTCCAAACGGGCCGGGCAGGCTGGGCGAAACGGCGACACGATCGGTATTCTCGCCTGCGCCAACTTCGAGTGCTCGGCGAACGTGCGCAACCTCCCTTCGGTCGCCTACATTGGCTTCGACGTGGAGGCCGCGCGCCAGCAGCGCATCGAAGCGCTGGGCCAGCATGTGCGCAAGTTCCTCCAAGACGTGCGCGACGGGAGCTAAAAGCCAGCGGATGGTGCAGCATCCGCTTATATGGTGCGGGCGTCAGCGGGGTCTTTCTGGCGGCGGCTGGCCAGAAGGAGCGGCAGACCGATGAGCTCGACCACGGCGCCGATCACGAGCGAGGTGCCGTAGCCCTGCAGGTCGGCCGCGCGACCGAGGGCCGGCTGGATGAACACTCCACCAAGGCTGCCGAACAGCGAGTCGAACGACAGCACGGTCGCGCGCTGCTTTGACGGGATCATGTCGTTGAGATACGCCTGCCGCACCGGCCCGACGACGGCGAACACGAAGCCCCAGACCACGAGCAGAACGATGGCCAGCCAGAACAAGCTGTTCAGGCCGAGGGCCACCAGCGTGCCGATACTGATGATTACCGCTACCAACACCACGCTGGTGCGTTTGGCGAACAGTGAGCGGATGCGCGGCGCCAGCAGTCCGCCCGCCACCTGCGCCAGGGACAGCACGGCCGCGGCCAACCCGGCAATGGAATACGCGGTCGGGTCGCCGTACAACTCGAGTAGGTAGGGCTGCAGCGCGTAGAAGGCATAGATTCCGACACCGCCGACGAACGGCGCCGAGAGGATCATATAGCGCACCGAACGCCTTTTCAGGCCGTGCTCGATCGACTGACTGAGCACGTTGCGGATCGCTTTCAGTGGGCCGGCGGAGCGATCCGGAGTAAAACCGAGGTCTTTCATAACAATGAACGCGAACACGAACATCAGCATGAGCACCCCGGCACGCACCAGGAACGGCATACCCAGGTCTGTCACCTGGGCGATCACCCCGCCGAGCACGGAGCCGGAGAACATGGCGATTCCGGTCACCACGAGGCCCCGGCCAAACACGGCCTCGAGGCTGCCGGTGTACCCGGTCGCGGCGAGGGCATCAACCAGCCAGGCTTCGACGGCGCCGGAGAAAAAGGTGAAGCCGAGTCCGAGCAGCACCGACACGAGCGCCCACCAGACGAACGGCGCCTGCCAGAGCCACAGCATCCAGTACAGCCCGGTCGTGACCGACAGGGTGATGGTGCCGAGCAGATAGGACGCCTTGCGCCCGACCGTGTCGGCGACCACCCCGGTCGGAATCTCGAAGATCACCATGCCCACGGTGAAGAACGCGTTGGCGGCAAAGGCCTCGAAGTTCGACAGTCCAGCGTCGAGCAGAAACAGCGTGTTGATGCCCCAGATGAACGAGGCCGCGAGCGTATTCCCGAGCATCAGGGTGAGGTAGACGCGCTGCACACGCCGGGCCGCCGGGTTCACAACCCGCACCCAACGCTGCATGTATTCACAGAGCAATCATCAACCCACACAGCGCGGATGGCTAGCCAGCTCACGACCTGCAACCGATCGGCCTCGCGTATTTGACCACAGGAATGCTCGACCCGCTGAGAGCGGGTGGATAGCCCGCTATCCGAGGCAGCCGCCGGACAGAGTCCGGGGCGATCGGGCTCGGCGGGAAAGCATCAGAAAGGCAATGGTCTCCATTTCCGAGTCTGAACATCTCCTGGAAATGCTGGATGGAGACATCCGATTCGGTGCAGCGGGTAGCAAACCGGTGTCTCACGGCGTGCGATCCATCGCGCAGTGTGGTGTGGGCGCAGTCGGCCGCCGTGGGCGTGGAGGTGCTTATGCGAGTGTTTCTGTGGTCATTCAGATGCCCGGGTTTCAGGTTTAGCGCCGCGAACCCAGGTCGCGAATGATGAGGAGCGTCCACCGCTCACCGACGGTAGCGGCGGGCGTCTTCCCCAGACTCAGGCGTTCGTGGGATGCTCGGCCAGGTACGCTGCCGGCCCCTTTTCGGAAGCCACCGGATCCATCCATAGGGCGCTGAACTCGTTGCCGTCGGGGTCCTGAAAGTCGCGCGCGTACATAAAACCGTAGTCCTGGGCCACGCGAGGCTCGGAAGCGCCCGCGGCGAGCGCTTTGTCGAGCATGGCGTCGACGGCTTCGCGGGAGTCCCGGCTGAACGCGGTCTGCGTCATCATCGAGGTACTGGGGTCGGCGATCGGCTTGTCGGTGAAGGTGGCGAAGAAGTCTCTGGTGAGCACCATGAGGTAGAGGTTATCGTCGATCACGATGCAGGCGGCGTTCTCATCGGTGAACGCCGGGTTGATCGTCCAACCGAGCCCCTCGAAGAATGCTTTCGAGCGTTCGAGGTCGCTCGTGGCGAGATTGACGAAGATGCTGGTAACCATGGTGACTCCTTTATCGGTCGAGGGTGGCCCGAAAAAATACGGGCTCATTCCTATGCTTTCAACAACCAGCGCTGTGTCAAGAGTGGAGTTGGTCACCGGGTAAGCCAGCCTTGAACAGATGCTGTCAGGGCGCCTTGTGAATCAACCGATGTCATATATGATTCATAAAGCGATAATAGAACAGTGCGTTCTATTATCGAACGGTGACACAATCGCCACGCGAGACCACACCGAGGAACCACTCCGAGGAACCACTCCGAGGAACCACACAGAGAAGTGAGGAAGCCGTGCAGTTTCACCACCACGGATACGTGTCCACCGATCCCCGCGTTCAGAACGCCGCCGGGGTCGGCATCGATCGACCCGACGAACTGCCCGACAGCGTCGACGTTCTCATCGTCGGAACGGGCCCGGCCGGCATGATCACGGCCGCCCAACTCTCCCAGTTTCCAGGCATCACGACCCGCATCGTCGAACGCCGCGGCGAGCGCCTGGCGATCGGCCAGGCCGACGGAATCCAGGCCCGCAGCGTCGAAACCTTTCAGGCCTTCGGTTTCGCCGAGCGCATCATCGCCGAGGCCTACCGCATCACCGAGATGGCCTTCTGGAAACCCGACCCCACTAACCCGGCAAACATCATCCGCACGGCCCGTGCTATCGATGACCCCACCGGCATCAGCGAGTTTCCGCACCTCATCGTCAACCAGGCGCGCGTCCTGGACTATTTCGCCGAGGTGATGGCCAATGCGCCCACCCGCATGACACCCGACTTCGGATTCGAGTTTCTCCGCCTGGTAAACACCAATGAAGGTGATTATCCCGTCACCGTGACACTCGTGCACACGACCGGCGAGAAGCAAGGCCAGGAATGCATCGTGCACGCCAAGTACGTCGTCGGCGCCGACGGTGCCCGCAGCGCCGTGCGTGATTCGATCGGCTGCACCCTTGCCGGTGACCAGGCCTTTCACGCCTGGGGCGTCATGGACGTGCTCGCCGTCACCGATTTTCCCGACATTCGCACCAAGTGCGCCATCCAGTCCGGAACCGGCGGCAGCATCCTGCACATTCCGAGGGAGGGCGGCTACCTGTTTCGCATGTACGTCGACCTCGGCGAAGTCGCTCCGGACGACAATGGCGCCGTGCGCCAGACCTCGATGGAGCAGATCATCGCGAAGGCGAACGCCATTCTGCACCCCTACACGCTCGACGTGAAAAACGTCGCCTGGCACAGCGTGTACGAGGTTGCCCACCGGCTCACCGACCGCTTCGACGATGTGCTGTCGGCGGAGATCGGCATCCGCTCGCCGCGTGTTTTCATTCTGGGTGACGCCTGCCACACGCACAGCGCCAAGGCCGGCCAGGGCATGAACGTCTCGATGCAGGACGGCTTCAACCTGGGCTGGAAGCTCGCCTACGTGCTCGACGGGCGTAGCCCCGACAGCCTGCTCGGCACTTACTCGGCAGAACGCCAGATCATCGCCAAGAACCTGATCGACTTCGACAAGGAGTGGTCTTCGCTCATTGCTGCAAAGCCGGAAGACCTCAAGGTGCCGCTCGAGGAGTTCTACACGCAGACGGCAGAGTTTCCGGCCGGCTTCATGACCCAGTATCCGCCGTCGATGCTGATCGGCGAGGCGACCCACCAGTCGCTCGCGACCGGGTTTCCGATCGGTAAGCGCTTCAAGTCCGCCTCGGTGGTGCGCGTCGGTGACGCCAACCAGGTCGAACTTGGCCACCACCACCGCGCCGACGGCCGCTGGCGCATCTACGCGTTTGCCGACGCCGCCTCCGTTGAACTAGCTACATGGGCAGAGTGGATGCGCACGGCTGGCGACTCGCCGCTGCTCGCCCACACCCCCGCCGGCACGGACATCGACAGCGTCTTCGACATCAAGGTGGTCTACCAGCAGGCCCACGCCGAGGTCGACATCAGCCGGGTTTCCGAGGTTTTCTTACCCAAAACCGGCCCGTTCGGGTTGATCGACTACGAAAAGCTCTATGCCACCGATCCAGAACACGACATCTACTCCCTGCGCGGAATCAGCCGCGACGGTGCCATCGTCGTCGTGCGCCCCGACCAGTACGTCGCGAACGTGCTGCCGCTGACGGCGACCGACGAGCTCGCGGTGTATTTTCGGCAGATGCTGCTCGTGCGGTAGCCGCTTCGAGCGGATGCCGCTGCGTCAAGCGGCAGCTTTCTCTGCGAGCGGATGCCACCGCGTCGCCGGCCTACTCCGCCGACGGCCGCTGGCGGTTCTGCTTCGTGGCTGAGCGCTGCTGTTTGACGGCGAGGTGCCGCCGGGCTGAGCCTTTGGTGGGTTTGGTCGCGCGGCGGGCGGGTGGTTTCGCAGCCAGCCCCGCGGTCACCAGGTCGGCGAGCTTCCGCAGGGCGATCTCGCGGTTGCGCAGCTGGGAACGCTGCTCGCTCGCGGCGATGGTGACCACCCCGGAAACGAGACGGTGCCCGAGGCGAGTTTGCAGCAGCATCCGCTCGTCATCGGAAAGAACGGTCGATTCGGCCACGTTCCAGGACAGCTCGACGCGACTGTCGGAGGTGTTGACGTGCTGGCCGCCCGGGCCTGACGACCGCGAGAAGCGCCAGCCCAGTTCGCTCTCGGGAATGGTGAGCGCCGGCGACACCTCAAGATCCATGCGTCAAGCGTCCCACAGATGACTCAGAACAGGGGCCAGGGTACGGCGGGCATGTCGCCGCTCGGGGCGGGGAACTCACCCTCGGACCGCAACCGGCCGCAGCGTTCGGCGAGCGCCGCGACTTCTTCGGGGCGGAGCAGGCCGGCGAGGGTGTTGCCGAGCTCAGCAGACAGGCCAGCGGTGACGCGGTCGATGCCCTCAAGCTCGTCGGCCGTGAGCGCATCACCGAGCCAACCCCACAGCACGGTGCGCAGCTTGTGTTCGACATGGAACGTGAGCCCGTGGTCAACGCCGTGCCGGTGACCGTCGGGCATCGCGAGAATATGGTCGCCCTTGCGATCGGCATTGTTCACGACGATGTCGAACACAGCCATGCGGCGAAGCGCCGCGCTGTCTTCATGAATGAGGGTGACCATGCGTTCGCGCTCGTCTCTCCCATCGAGTACGTGTCGCCACCCGGCATCCGGAACGGCATCAGCCGCGACGACGTCGACAGCGGCCTGCGCGGCGTCAGACTCTTGCCACAGTTGCACCATGCCTTCGCCCATCGGGCCGTCGCGCAGCCAGGTACGCGGCACGACGTTCCAGCCGAAGACCTGTGAGACCAGGTAGGCGGCTACCTCGCGACTGGCGAGGTTTCCGTCGGGAAAATCCCACAGCGAATGCTCCCCCGCTACCGGTTTGTAGACGACCACCGTGCCGTCGATGCTCCCCAGGAACGTTGCATTCGAGGCCGTCGTGATGCGGCCGGTGAGCTTCAACTCACCATTGACCAGGTCGGGAATCGGCATCAGGCTTCGGGCAGGGTGCAGGTGTGCCCGTCGGCGTCGACGGGGTAACCGCAGAGGGAGCACATCGGTCGCCCGGCGCCGACGACCTCACGCGTGCGTTTCGCGAATGCCCGCGCCGTGCCGACGGGGATGCGCACCAGCAGCATTTCAGCCACGTCTGCCGGATCGAGCAATTCCTCGTCATCGTCGGTGATCGGGTAGGCCTCGATCACGACCTGCACCGTTGAGGGGTCCCAGCCCAGGCTCATCGCCCCGATGCGAAATTCCTCGGCAACGGGTTGCTCAAGCGGGTCGTTGTCGACGAGCTCAATGGGGGTCGTCGTCGGAATACTGAAGGGGTTGCCCTCGAAGGTGATCAACTGGTCGAGGATCTCATCGATCTTCTCGCCGAGCAGCGCCGACTGCTGTTTCTCCAGCGCGATACTCACGATACGGGTGCCACTGCGCACCTGCAGGTAAAACGTGCGCGACCCGGGCAGGCCGACGGTGCCGACGACGACCCGGTCGGGCCAGTCAAACTCATGGACGATTGTAGGCATGTGAATATTTTACGCGTTCGAGGTGCGCGGCGGCTGATGACCGGCTCCACCGCCGACAGCAGCATCCGGTGAGTGGATGCTGTTGGCCAGCCACGATAGATCGCCGCCGTCGGTGTTGGTGGCGTAGACGCTCGGCCGGCCGGAGCCGTAGCGCACGATCGACACCGACCCGGGGCCGACGTTAATGCGTTGGAACAGGTCGAGGTGCATGCCGAGCGCGTCAGCCAAAATGGACTTGATGACGTCGCCGTGGCTGACCGCCACCCACACGGCACCGGGCCCGTGCTGAGCCTCGAAGGCGGCGTCGTGGCGTCGAATCGCGGCCACCGACCGCGCCTGCATCGCCGCCATCGATTCGCCGCCGGGAAAGATCACGGCCGAGGGTTGCGTCTGCACCACCGACCAGAGGTCTTCTTTGGCCAGATCGCTGATGGTCCGGCCCTGCCAGCGGCCGTAATCACACTCGGTGAGATCGTCGTCAATCGGCGTGATCGGGGAACCGCTCTGCTGGTCGAGGATGAGCTGCGCAGTCTGCTGGCAGCGTTCCAAGGGGCTTGAGACCACGCCGACCAGGGGCACCACCGCGAGGCGTTTTCCCGTCAGAGCTGCCTGGTCCTGCCCGATCTTGTCGAGCCGCACTCCGGCTGCCCGCCCGGCGAGTATCCCGGCGGTGTTTGCGGTGGTGCGGCCGTGCCGCACGAGAATGACTGTGGCCATAGGTCTAGCCTAGGCATTCGTTTGACGAGCACTGGACGCGCACTGTCGATCCCCAGGGCTCGCGGTACATGTTTGAGAAGTTCGCCCGGGTTTGAACACGTGCCAGCTTCAGAACCGCCTGCTGCAACACGGCGGCAGAACTCCGTGCTCAGCTGACCGCGCTGCGCAACGGAGGCGTGCGCACGCTGGCAAACTGCCGCAGGCGACCGTCGATCGGGTCGGTGAAGCGCACCTCGTTCGCCAGCAGTTGCAGGGGCCGGGTGAAATCGTCGCTCGCGATCTCCTGCACGATCGGGTAGATCGGGTCGTCACTGATCGGAATCCGCAGGCGCACCACCACGCTCTGCACGACGTGGCGCCCGCGGGGAATGGTCGAGAGAAAGGCAGGTTTGTCGATCACGACGATGCGATCGTCGCGATAAATCAAGTGAATTGGCCTTAGAACGAACGTCTCCCCTGCCAGATCGCGGTGGAACCAGACGAAGGTGTACGGCCGGTAGGGGTCACGACCGGCGACCGCGGTGCCGGTCTCGTAGACAAAGCGCCCCTGAGCCAGAAAACCCGCCACGTCCACGAACTCCGACAAGCGTTCGTCCAGCCAGGCACCCATCGTCTCCCAAAGCGGATACTGCGCCCGTTCCGGCGTGCAGACCCACGCGGCCTCGAGGCCGTGACGTTGCGGGAGTGGAGAGCGCGGCGGCATCCATTGATCGTACGTCGCGCCGCCCTTCGTGATTCTTTCGTTGACATCATCGGGAGAATCCAATAGCGTTCTGCGTGAATCCTGCGAAATTCCCCGTAGCGGATATATCGGAAGGGCGTCAGGCTCACTGCCTCGTCCTACTCTCGATCAGCTTCTTTGTCGGCACACTCTACGCGCAGGACGGACTGATCGATTCTCTCGCCTCCGCCGCACTCACAGCCGCGGCTCTGCACCAGGACTTGCACAAATGCCGACATCAGCTAGCATTCAGGCAACATGCACAAAGGAGAAAAACCTCCTAAAAACTTCTAAAGGAAGTGCGATGCGTAACCCGTTCAAACCCACTGCGGGCGCCCGACCGCCCCTCCTCGTTGGACGCACCGACGCTCTGGAGGGTTTCCGCGAGGGCCTGGAAGACGGCTCCGGTTCACCTGGCCTGCTCACCATCTTCACCGGCCCCCGGGGTATAGGCAAGACCGTCATGCTGTCCGCAGCCGAGGATCTGGCCAGGGAGCACGGTTGGATCGTCATTTCCGAAACCGCCACTCGTGGACTCATGGTGCGACTTGCTGAAGCAATGATCGCTCACCGTGACGAGCTCGGCGACGGCCCCCCAAACAGACGCATCACCGCGTTTATCGCCGCAGGGTTCGGCCTCACAACCGAGCTGCCCCCGGAGCATCAGGTGGCGTGGCGTGAACTGGCCACCGACCTCCTTCGTGTTCTCGACACTCACGCCACCGGCCTTCTCATCACCATCGATGAGATCCACGCTGTCGATCGTGGCGATCTGCTCGAACTCGCAGCGGTCATCCAACATCTGATCCGGGAAGATCTGCCGATCAGCTTGCTGATGGCGGGAATCCCCAAGGCCGTCAGCGATCTGTTGAACGAGGACGTATCCACGTTCCTGCGTCGAGCGGACCGCATTGACCTGGGTGACGTCCTGCTTTCGGACGTGCGCGCGGCACTGGCTCGCACCTTCATCGACACGGGAATTTCGCTCACCGACACACAGCTCACGCGGGCGGCGGCAGCGACCGAAGGCTACCCGTTTTTGATTCAGCTGGTCGGCCACCAAGTGTGGCGGCGCGCAGTCGACGGCGCTCTGACCGACGAAGCGGTTGACGCTGGCATCGTCGCAGCACGCAATCGACTCGGAACGACCGTCCTCCAAGCATCACTGGCCGATCTATCCGACGTCGACCGAGCGTTTCTTGCGAAAATGGCCGGAAACGATGGACCGGTCGCGCTTGCCCTCATCGCCGACCAACTCGGGCGAACCAAGAAATATGCCGGTGTATACCGCCGCCGGCTCATCGACGCGGGAGTCATCGTTGACGCGGGCTGGGGGCTGATCGATTTTGCGGTACCTCATCTCCGTGCTTACCTTCGCGCCAAGAACGAATAACGGTTGAGGGCTTCCCGTCGCAAACGGCGCACACAGCGAGTCGTGCTTCGGGTGCAGTTCTGCAGGAAGTTCGCGGATGCCCGCTTTGTCCAGCTCTTATGACGACGAAGAGGCTGGGAAATCGGCGTGTGCGGGGCATCCTCGTCATCGGTGAAAGCAGGCCGGTTCCACTCTGGCGGCCGCAGCAAGGTTGACTCGGGTCAGGCCGCGAATATGGCGTGCATCACGGACCCGCTGGGCAAGGTCGACTCGGGTATTGCAAAGCTGCTGACGCTTGGCGGCCTGGGAATCTGGTGGTTCGTCGACCTGAACATCGTTCTCGCCCAGGGCCGACACCGTGCAATCCGGGGCAGACGATACCTTCGGCACGTTCGCGGTCGTATCGCCGGCCGGGGCCGGCGATAACCTCGTCATCGTGCCCACCGGAGCCACCGCCGGGATCGTCACCGCCACCCACGACGGCTCGAGTAACTTTTCGATCATCGAAGAGACCGCCGAGCTCTTTAGCATGGGGATGCTCGTGAACGAGATCGGGGGCGTACTCGGGCACAGTGCTGCTCAGCTTCGTCGAGCGGAGCGGGCGGTCGGTTTTAGAAGGAGACCCCGCAGACCAGCGCCGCATTGGCGAACGGCGTTGCCTCCCCCGTGCGAATGAACAGCTTCGCCGACGCGGAGAATGCTTTCAACTCTGCGTGGCTGATGTATTCGATTTCGTTGAAACGCTCGGCCAGCCAAGCTCCAGCGGGGGCGGTCTTTGCTTCCTCCGCCGCGACGCAACCCTGAAACAGCATCTCATCGAGCAGTGCGTCCAGAACCTGTTCGAACCGCGGGATACCGTGCACCACAGCAAGGTCGATCACGGGAACCCCCTGCGGGATCGGCATGCCACAGTCCGCGAGCAGAACGATATCTGTATGACCGAGCCGGGCCAGTGCACCCGACAGCTCGGCGTTCAGGATGCCTCTCCTTTTCATGCGTTCACCGTCGGCAGTACGTCGGCCAGTGTGGGATATGAGGTCTGGGTTCCACGGCTCTGCACCGCAAACGCCCCGACTCGTACGGCCAGGCGAACGGCCTGAGGCAGGCTCACCCCGGCAGCCAGCTGGGCGCTGAGCGCTCCCACGAATGCATCGCCGGCCCCCGCACTGTCGACGGCGACGACCGTCGGCGATGCCACAATGTTGGTACCATCCCGATCAGCACAGATGGCTCCCTTGGCGCCGCGCGTCAGCACAACGGATGCGACGCCCGACCCCAGCAGTCGGCTCACCAGCTTGGCATCCTCGGTGGGGACAGCGCGATGCGGTTCTAATTGTGCGAGCACGAGGGCAGCCTCGTGCTCGTTGACGACCAGCGGGTCGGCGCGCCGGATCGTCGCAGCATCCAATTCGATCACGGGAGCCAGATTCAGCACCCCCCGTCCCGTTGCCAACCGCGCCGCCTGCGCGATTCCCTCGGCGGGAATCTCACCTTGGAGCACCACTACAGAAGCAGCAGCGATGATGCCCGCGTTGGACTGAACAGCCTGTGCACCCATCAGAGCGTTGGCGCCAGGAATGACCACAATCGTGTTTTCGCCGTCATCATCCACGCTGACCAGGGCCAGCCCAGTGGGTTCACCGACCGTTCGCACGGCCGACTGGTCGACACCCACATCGGTCAGGATCGCGGTCGCGACGTCGGCCTGCAAATCCCGACCGACTGCTCCAACCATGCGCACACTGGCTCCGAGCCGGGCCGCGGCCACGGCTTGGTTGGCCCCCTTACCGCCGGGTAAGTATTCCATCGACGTTCCGATGAGCGTCTCTCCCGGCTTCGGGTGGCGCTGCACGCGGATCAGCTGATCGACGTTGATGGATCCAACGACGACGACCGAACCGTGCGCGCTGGTGCTAGTGCTGGCGGGTGAGATGAGGGCACTCCTGGCGAGGTGACTCACTTGGCGAAGTCGCCGACATTCGTCTTGGTGACGGAGACGACCTCGACCGGAACGGTCTTCGCGATCGTCTCGCCCTTGATGGCCTTGATGGCGAATTCAATGGCGAGCTTGCCGAGTTCGGCCGGCTGCTGGGCGATGGTGGCGACGAGGGTACCGGCCTCGACGGCGTCGAGTCCGTCGGTGGTGCCGTCGAAGCCGACGACAAAGACCTCAGAGCCGGCCCGTGCGCCCAACGCCTGGATGGCGCCGAGGGCCATCTCATCGTTCTCCGCGAAGAGACCGGTGACACCCGGGTTGGCCTGCAGCAGGTTGGTCGTGACATCGAGCGCGGCGGCGCGGTCGAAGTTGGCCGTCTGCGTGGCGACCACGGTGATGTCGGGGTATGCCTGCATGCCCTCGTCGAAGCCGGCGCCGCGCTCCCGACTGGCTGACGTTCCGGCTACCCCCTGCAGGTGGATGACCGTGCCCGTTTCGCCCATGGCTTTGGCGAGTTCATCGGCCGCCTGACGGCCGCCGGCCACGTTGTCGCTGGCGACGAGTGATGCCAGGTCGACGTCGGTGACGGTGCGGTCAACTCCGATGACGGGAATTCCGGCACCAATCAAGGCCTCCACTGCCGAGGCGGCGGCATCCGAGTCCACCGGATTTACGATGACGGCCTTGGCACCGCTGGAGGCGGCCGTAGCGAGCTGGTTGGCCTGCGTGGCAGAGTCGTTCTGCGCGTCAACGATGCTCAGCTCCACTCCGGCTTCCTTGGCTGCCGCCTCTGCACCGTCGCGCAGTTCCACGAAGAACGGGTTGTTCAGGGTGGAAATGGCCATCACGATTTTGTCGCCGGAGGCCTCTGCGCCGCCGCCGCGGCCACAGGCAGTGGTTCCGACCAGGATCAAGGCGGCCGTAGCGGTCAATGCCGCGATTTTGAGGAACGGGGATGACTTCATTGTGTTTCCTTTGAGTGAGATGGAGTGGAAATGATGAAAAGTTGCCAGCAGCCGACGAGTCAGCTATTGCGGGTCTTGCGACGAAGCACGTCGATGCCCACTGCGAGGGCGATCACGAGGCCGATGACGACCTGTTGCCAGAATGAAGTGACATTGAGCAGGTTCAGGCCATTGCGGATAACGACCAGGACCAGAGCCCCCACGAGGGTGCCCGAGATTCGGCCGAGACCACCGGAGAGCGAGGCGCCACCGATTACGACGGCCGCAATGGCGTCGAGTTCATAACCGGCCGCCGCCTGGGGCTGCGCGGAATCGAGGCGCCCGGCGAGCAGCAGTCCGGCGAGGGCAGCGAAGAGTCCGGCCAGGGCAAAGACGGTGACAAGGATGCGCTTGACCGGCAGACCCGATAGCCGTGCGGCTTCTGCGTTTCCGCCGACGGCGTACATCGAACGACCGATCACGGTGCGGTTGAGCAGGAACGACGCGGCCAGGGCAGCGATCACGAGAATGACGATCGGCATCGGCACCGGTCCCAGGTTGCCGCCGAGAAAGGAAACCTCGGGCGCGGTCTTGATCGGCCGGCCATCGGAGATGACCAGGGTCAGTCCGCGGGCAACGCTGAGCATTGCGAGGGTGGCGATGAAGGACGGCAGCTTTCCATAGGCGTTCGCCAAACCGTTGATTGCTCCGGCCAGCGCTCCGACTACCAGACCGCCTACGAGAGCGAGCCAGCCGGGGAGGCCAGCACTGGCGAACATCCAACCGGAGGACATAGCCGACAGAGCCGCCACACTTCCGACGGACAGGTCGATGCCGCCAGCCACGATGACGAAGGTCATCCCGAAGGCCAGCACGGCAACAGTGGATACTTGGATACCGATGTTGAGCAGGTTCGGCCCCGTCAGAAAGTCTGGGGTTGCGATGAACAGGGCGAGGCAGAGAACAACAAGGCCGACCAGGGCGCCGTTGTTGGCGAGGAACTTCTTGTAGTCGACGCCGCGTCGCCGCGTCGGCAGGGTGGTGGTGGACATGAGGTGCTTCCCTATCTCTGTTCGTGCTTCTCGTCGACATCGCGGGCGGCGAGTGTCATAACTGCGTCTTGGGTAGCCTCTGCGGAACTGAGCTCGCCAGCCAGCCGGCCGTCGCGCATCACCAGGATGCGATCGCTCATGCCGAGAATCTCGGGCAGTTCGCTGGAGACCATGAGAATCGCTCCCCCGGCCGCGGTAATCGTGTTCATCAATTCGTAGATCTCGACCTTGGCTCCCACATCCACGCCGCGAGTGGGTTCGTCGAGCAGCAGGACCGTGGAGGCGGCGATGATCCAGCGGCCGAACACGGCCTTCTGCTGGTTCCCTCCGGAGAGTGCGCCGATGGGCTGGTCGATCGTGTGCATGCGGATGCGAAGTCTCTTCGCTACCTCGGTTGCCCGCCTGCGTTGACCGGCAAAATCAACCAGTCCCAGCTTCGCGGTAGACGCAAGGGTTGCGTAGCCAAGGTTGTTATTGACGGACGCGTCGAGCACCAACCCCTGTCCCTTGCGGTCCTCCGGTACGTGCCCGATGCCCGCGGCGATGGCGGCCTTGATATCGCCCTTCGGTAGGTTCTGGCCGCGCACGGCCACCGTGCCGGAAGTGTACCGATCTGCGCCCGCGATGGCCCGGATGAGTTCGGTACGTCCGGCGCCGACCAGACCCGCGATGCCGAGTACCTCGCCCGCCTTGACGGTGAAACTGATGTTGCTGAATAGTCCGGTCGAGGTGAGGTTCTCTACGGTGAGCACTTCCACGGCCTGACTCAGATTTTCGGACACTCTGGGGAACTGGTCCTCAATGCCGCGGCCGACCATTAGCTTGACGAGCTCGTCTTCGGATGTCGAAGCCGGAACCTCTCCGATAAATTCGCCGTCGCGCAGTACTGTGACGGTGTCTCCGACCTCGGCGATCTCGTCGAGGTGGTGGCTGATGAACAGCATGCCGACGCCTCGCTGGCGTAGGTCGGCCATGACAGCGAACAGGTTTTCGGTTTCGTGGCGCGTCAGCGCCGCGGTGGGCTCGTCGAGTATCAAAATGCGGGCGTTGATGCTCAGCGCCTTGGCGATCTCGACCAGCTGCTGCCGGGCGATGCCCAGGTCTCCGACCAGGGCATCGACGTCGATATCCAACCCGATCAGGGCCAGAGCGGCACGGGCCTGCTGGCGTAAGGCCCGGCGGTCTACGAGACCGTGCTTAGTCGGCATCCGCCCGAGCATGACGTTTTCGGCAATGCTCATGCTGGGAACAAGGTTCAGTTCCTGATGAATCGTGGCGATGCCCAGCGCCTCCGCCGCGCGAGTGTTCGGCAGGGTGACCGTATTTCCATCAACGACGATGTGGCCGGAGTCCGGCTGGTAAACGCCCGCCATCATCTTGATCAGCGTGGACTTGCCAGCGCCGTTCTCCCCGAGCAATACCTGAACCTGGCCGGGATACACACTGACCGTGACATCGTTGATGACCGTGACCGACCCAAAGACCTTTCCTACATTCTGCAAGGTCAGCAGTGGTTGTTGAGTCATGTCAGTTCTTCCTTCGGCTGGATGCGGGCAGGATGGGCACCGACGACGAGGCCCTGATGACGAGTTCGCTGGGGAGAACCACCGATTGGGGGGTTTGCCCGGCGATGACCTCAAGTAAAAGGTCGAAGGCGATCCGGCCCATGTCCTCCACGCTGTGAGAGATGACGCTGAGGGCCGGGTCGAGTAGGGCGAACCACTCGATGTCATCGAAGGCAACCAGGGCGATGTCCGTGCCGATGCGCAAACCGAGTTTGTGCAGGATGGCGATCGCGCCGACGGCCATCAGGCTGTCCGCGGCAAGCAACGCCGTGGGTGGGTCGTTCAGTTCGAGCAGAACGTGCACGCCCGCCGAGCCGCTCGCCGCCTGAAAGTCACCGAAGTAGACCAGGTCAAGGTCTTGACTGAGACCGGCGTCGGTCACAGCCGCAGCGAAGGCTGCGTACCGGTCGCGTCCGGTCGAGGTCGCCTGCGGACCGGAGATATACCCGATCCTGGTGTGCCCGAGGGAGGCGAGGTGTTCTACGGTCTGACGAATGCCTACTGCGCTGTCGGTGGTTACGGTCGGCACGTCGATGCCGTCGACTGTGCGGTCTACGAAGACGGTGGGAACTTCGCGCTCGATCAGGGAACGGATGCTGCCGCCACCGTCGCCAAGTGGCGCCACGATGATGCCGTCCACCCGCCGAGAGATCAGCGTCTCCAGGTACCGGTCCTGCTGTTCCTTCTGCTCGTTGGCATTGCCGAGCAGGGTGACATAGCCCTCGGAGAGGGCTGCTTGCTCAACAGTATGGGCGAGGTCGGCGAAGAACGGGTTGCGCACGTCTGGTACCAGCAGGCCGATGGAATCGCTCCGGGTCGAGCGCAGGGCCCTGGCCTGCGCGTTGGGCCGGTAGTCCAGCTCGATGGCTGCCGCTGCGACCTTGTCCCGAGCCTGGGGAGAGGTGGCGGGATTACCAGAGAGTACGCGGGACGCGGTGGCTGCAGAAACGCCAGCGAGCGCGGCCACATCCTTAATTGTGATGTCCACCATCTCTTTCACCTCATCGTGGTCGTGGAATCGATTCCATGGAATCGATTCCATACTAGATCGCGGAGTGAACGTGTGTCAACGTGACCCGCCAAACTGGACTTGATCCTCAAGCGTGCTTGGGACGGCACCTAGATCTTGGGTCTGCGGAATNTGGGACGGCACCTAGATCTTGGGTCTGCGGAATCTACGGATGGTTCCCTGAACCACGTCAAGAAAAATGGGGTCTCGGCTGGTTAGTGTTAGTGCTATTTCGCGTCGTCGTGGCACGCACGCGAGAAGCCCGCCCGTGTGTGAACACGGGCGGGCTTCTCAAACACGTGCTGTGAGGTGCTCGCGGTCGATTACGTCAAACTGACGCCGATTAGTCGGCGCTGATCTGCAGGCGAAACTGGTCGCGCTTCGCGTGCAAATTCCAGAGGTGCTCGGCCAGCTTTGCCGGGTCCTTTTCGGGGTGGCCAGCAATGATGCCACCGCCGATGATGAGCTGGGACACCTGGATACCCTCTTCACCAAGAACCTCATTCAACAGCTGCGCGTAGGCGGCCTGTCCGGCAAAGGCAATGGATGTACCCGTCAGACTGCGTACCGGAGTCACTGCGGTGCCGCCGTTGACGAACAGGATGGTGCCCCGGTTCTTTCCCAAGAAACGCATACCGGGTACGACCTGGTGCACCGCCGCGACGGGACCATAAACGGAGAATTCGATCGGTCCGACCAAATCAGCGGGTGTCGTTTCGAGCACGGGACGCATGAAGTCCTTCTGCGGCAGGGGGCTGTACTGCAGCACCTCGATCGCGCCGAGGGTTTCCGCTACCTGCTCGAGCGCTCGCGTGATCGACGGCTGGTCCCGCACGTCGGCGACAAAACCCTTCGCGGTGATTCCCTCTTGGCGCAGTTCTTCAGCCAGGGCATCCACTCGCCCCTGGTTACGCGAAATCAGCGCAACGGTAAATCCTTCCTTACCAAAACGATGCGCTACTGCTGCACCGAGTCCCTTGCCTGCACCGATAATTGCGATAGTAGTCATACCGGTTGCAAGACCCCTCTACGGGGAAATATTCCCTCGGGAAACATCATGAGCGACCCAGCAACATCGTTGGCCTGGTATCAGAGCAGCGGCAGAACCTGCTCACGAACCTGCTTGCGCAAGACCTTGCCGAGCATCGAGCGTGGCGTGTTTTCGATCTGCACGATTCGCCGCGGAATCTTGTACGCCGCGAGGTGTTCCCGGCAGTGCGCCCGCAAGGCATCCTCGTCGAGAGTGGCACCCGACTTGAGCTCGATCGCGGCTACGACCATCTCCCCGCCCCGTTCGAGCGGACGGCCGAACGCGGCGGCGTCACTGACACTCGAGTGCAGGCGCAGAACGGCCTCCACTTCGGAGGGCGAGACGTTGAAGCCACCGGTAATGATGAGCTCCTTAGCCCGGTCTACGATCGTGGTGAAGCCATCCTCATCCACGATCACGATATCACCGGTGCGCAGCCAGCCATTGGGCAGAAGCGTCTTCGCTGTCTCCTCCGGGTTGTTCCAATAGCCCTGAAATACCTGAGGTCCCTTCAGTAACAACTCTCCTGGCTGGCCTACGGGCACCTCGGTACTCGGGTCATCCAGATCGACTACTTTCATCAGGGTCGATGGAAAAGGCACACCGATCGTGCCCGTACGTCGGCTGGCATGAAACGGATTACCCAGGGCGACCGGAGACGACTCGGTCATGCCATATCCCTCCACAAGCAGTCCGCCCGATACTGACTCCCACAGTTCTACGACGTGATCGGGTAGATTCATGGCGCCCGAAATGCAGTACTTGCACGATCGCAGCGAGATCCCTCTTTCTTTCGCGGCGAGCGCCGTGCGCTCGTAGATCGGCGGCACCGCGCAGTACACCGTTGCGGGTGACTTCTTCATGGCGTCGAGAATCAGACCGGGCTCGAACTTCGGGAACAACACCAGCAAACCCTGCTTGCGGATGCCGTACGTCAGGTACAAAGTCATCCCGAACGCGTGAAACATCGGCAGGATCGCATAGAAGATTTCTTTGCGGTACTGCGCTCCGTGCATCCACGCCTCACCCTGCAAAGCATTGGAATACAGGTTGAAATGAGTGAGCATGGCCCCCTTCGGCGTGCCAGTGGTGCCCGAAGTGTACTGAATGGCGGCCAAGTCATCCACCGACGGGCGCGGATGCTCGAAGTCGATAGCACCATGACCGAGCAGGTCCTTCCACGACATCGTTCCCGGCGCCGGGCCCGTAAGCGCCGCGCGTGACTCGCGCAGGTTCTTCACCGGCAGGTGCAGGGCGAGGCGCTTGAGGGTGGGAAACTCCATGAGGAGATTGACCGAGACGACGTGGTCAATCTCGATGTCGGCCGGAAACTCACGCACGGCGGCCGTCGCCTTGTCCCACGCGATGACGACGCGGGCCTGGTGATCTTCGAACTGGTGACGTAATTCTCTGGAGGTGTAGAGCGGATTGTGCTCCACCACCACCGCACCGAGGCGGAGCACCGCGTAGAAAGAGACGACATGCTGGGGACAGTTCGGCAAGATCAGAGCCACCCGGTCGCCAGCTTGCACCCCGAGATGGCGCAACCCCGCGGCGGCCCTGTCGATCTGGTCGCCGAGCTCGGTGTAGGTCGTTCGACGCCCAAAGAACTCCAGTGCAGGGTGGGCGCCGGCCTCGGCTACTGCCCGCTCGAGCATCGCCACCAGGGACTCCGTTGGGAGTTCAATCTGGGCGGGAACGCCCGGTTGATAGTTCTTACCCCACTGCTCGTGTTCATTGTTTGCCATGACCCCATCCTCCCGTGAGTTGAAGCGGAATCCTGCGCGTGCCCTGCGGATGCCGCGACCGATGCGATCAGGCAGCGGCCACGTCGATGAGCACCTTGCCGGTGACACCACTTTCGACCAGCGCATGGGCATCCGCTGTGTGCGCGAGGTCGAAGCGATGCAGCGGCAGTCCCCCATCCGCTCCCACGTTCAGCGCGCCGTCGACGAGTGCGGCATTGATGCCGGCGGCGGCCTGGTGCACGACCTCGGCGCCGACCGTGTAGAGCAGCACGAACTGGTAGCGCACGTTGAGGCTGAAGTGTTTGCGTACGTCGAGAGTCACCAGGTCGCCGCCATTGTTGGCGTAGACCGCGATCGAACCTCGGTTGCGGATGACGGCTAGATCCAGGGCGGAATTCTGGGCTGGGGCCACCTCCACGATCAGGTCAACTCCGTCGGGAGCGACGGTGCGGATCTGGGTCACCACGTCAGAATCGGTATAGATCAGCACTCGGTGAGCACCGGCGGCCGTGGCGAGCGCTGCCTTGGCCGGCCCACTTACCGTCGTGATCACGGTGGCACCAGCCCAACGTGCCAGCTGAATGGCGGCGTGGCCGACTGCACCAGCACCGCCGGCCACGAGCACAATCTTGCCGCCCAGGGCGCCCGGATACAGCGTGTCCGGACCGTCTTCGGCCACCGATAGCGCTCGGTACGCCGTGACGGCCGGCACCCCCAGGCTCGCTCCCTGGTCGAAACTCGTCTCGGGCGGTAAGGCGAACACGCGCTCCGCCGGCAGTACCGCGTATTCCTGCGCGGTACCGCTATCCGCACGCTGGTACGCGGCGAGAGCGAGCCACACCCGGTCGCCCACGGCGACGTTCTCGACACGGTCACCGATCGCATCCACTATGCCGGCGCCGTCCTGATTGGGTACGACGTCGGTGAATGCCAGCGCCTCTCCGGGCGCCGTGCCGCGACGCGACTTCCAATCTGTGGGATTGACCCCGCTCACCACGATACGCACCCGCACCTCCCCCGCCTTGGGTTCACCCACTGGGCGATCGACGAGTTGGAGTACGGACGGGTCACCGGTCTGGCTATACACAATGGTCTTCATGTAAAACGCAACGCATCGTGCGTCAAAATGTTTCCCGCGGCCGAGGACCAAGTCGATGCTCCATGGCCGCGCGCGAAAGTGAGCACGATGGCGCCGATGAATCCGGCTCCCGATTCAGAGTTGAGGTGACCTCGCTAACGCGGCGAGACGGCGCAATTCTTGGCGGATGAAAAGCCCCAGCGACCGCCACAATGAATCGCATTCACGGGTTCATGGCCTCGGGGCGTAGCGCTCAACCTCAAAGCAGTCAAATGTGTCGTCTCACAGGGTCACCCGGCGACTTCTGCGGCGCTGCTTCGAATGATGAGTCATAGCGTCAATAGTGCCTTCACGACTGCAGCGAAGGCCGTAACGAACGGGGATACGACATGCTTCTTACTGGTTTGGGCCTGGGCATTGCCCTCGGCTTCGCGATGCAACGCGGTCGTTTCTGCGTTACCGGCGCGTTCCGTGATCTCTGGGTCACCGGCAACACTCGCTGGATTACGGCGTTTCTGATCGTGATCGCCGTGCAGAGCGTCGGAGTCTTTACCCTGGATGCAGTCGGAGTAATCTCGTTGGCGTCCAGCGCCTTTCCCTGGCTTGCCACAATTCTTGGGGCCTTCCTCTTTGGCTTCGCCATCGTGCTCGCCGGCGGCTGCGCCACGGGCACCTACTATCGGGCCGGTGAGGGTCTGGTGGGCAGCTGGCTGGCGCTCATCTTCTACGCGCTGTTTTCCGCGATCTCGAAGACCGGCGTGCTGGCTACGGGAGTCTCCGGCCTGCGCAG
This sequence comes from Cryobacterium sp. Y50, assembly GCF_002929805.1. GTDB lineage: Bacteria > Actinomycetota > Actinomycetes > Actinomycetales > Microbacteriaceae > Cryobacterium. Next base: position 57,975 of record NZ_PJJM01000079.1, read on the forward strand.
CGTAACGGTGGAAGCCTCAACCGTGCACGGGCTGCTTGGCGTCTCGCCCTGGCTCCTGATCGCCGTGCTGGCCAGCGCGGTTGGTTTGTTGACCCGGCATCACCTGCGCAAACGCCCAGGAGCTCGCCTAGCCACCCTGCCGCCCCGCAAAAGCGGCATCGCCCACCTTC
>NZ_PJJM01000057.1 GCF_002929805.1 Cryobacterium sp. Y50
GGGTTTTCCATAAACATGGGCGCCATTGCCTCCTTCACCACAATTCTACCCCGAATCGAACACAAAAACGAGAGAAACTCAATTCACGACGCAGGTGAATTTAGATCTTTTTTACCGTGAGCTAACGAGAAAACATTCCGAATAAGGAACACTCAGGCATATTTTGATATGCTCGCAACGCCCATACAATCGAACATGCATCTGAATTTAGTTCTTTTACTAACGCAAGGGTAACCATGTTCCCTTGGATGTTTGGATGTTTGGATGTTCGGATGTTCGGATGTTCGGATGAGAATATTTAGACCTCACGTCGCGTGCGGTGATCGGGAAGACAAGCGACAGCATCCGTTTCTGGAACTGATTGCGAATTTCGCGAAAAAACCGCAGGTAAACGTTTATCGATAAACGTTGAGCCAGCCAGTAACGCGATGGTGTGGATCGAGATGGGCTTCGAAATAGTTCCGCGGACTCGCTGATGGCCAACCTCACCTGATGGAATCGGGCCAAGGCCATCCGTTATTTCACGCTGCGGGCGATCTGTAATGCGCTCGAGTGCCGTGCAGCCGCCAGCGTGACCGCGCCCGATGTGGGTAGCCGCGACGGTACCCGTCGTTGCTGCTACCCAAAGCGGGCACACGCATCCGTTCGCGTGCGTGGACAGGAACGAAACGCGAGGCTAGAGGGCGCGTTGTAGCAGCGTGATGAACATGGCATCGGTGCCGTGGCGGTGCGGCCACAGCTGAACGCTTCCGGTATCGGCAGGCAAATCGAGGTTCGCGCCGCTGAACGACTGCACGATGGCAGCCGTGTCGAGCGCCCTCACGGTTCCGCCAGCCTTGCGCATCGCCAGGGCGACGATCGCGCGGGTCTCGGCGGTGTGCGGCGAGCACGTGACGTAGGCGAGGATGCCACCTGGCTTGAGCGCGAGCAGGGCTGCGTCAATGAGTCCGGACTGCAGGCCGGCAAGGTCGGCAACGTCCTTGGGCTGCTTACGCCAGCGCGCCTCCGGCCGGCGGCGCAGGGCACCGAGGCCCGTGCACGGCGCGTCGAGCAGAATGCGGTCGAAGGTGTTCGGGTGCGTCTGACCGATCGTGGTGCCGTCCACTTCCCATACCGGAATCGTTTCCGGCAGAGCCGCGAGGGCGGTGCGCACGAGGGCTGCCCGGGCCGGTACGAGCTCGTTCGCTACGAGCACGGCTCCCCCGGCGCGTGCTTCGGCGGCGAGCAGGGCAGCCTTGCCGCCGGGGCCGGCGCAGAGGTCGAGCCACCGCTCCCCTGCAATGATCGGCCGCGCCCGGCTGAGCGCTAGGGCGGCGATCTGTGACCCCTCGTCCTGCACGCGAACGCGGCCTTCCGTCGAGGTCACCAGATGGTACGGGTCACCGGCGTCGAGCACGAAACCGACCGGGGAGAATTCATCAGCGAGTCCCAAACGCTCCCGATCAGCATCGGTCGCCAGGCCCGGCAGAGCAACCATGTTGACCTTGGCGGCCATATTGTCGGCGGCGAGCAGGTCGGCGAGCTCATTTTCGTGGCCCCCAGCCTGCAGCGCCTTTCGAAAAGCGCGCACGATCCAGGCTGGGTGGGAGAATTCGGCGGCGAGCCGATCGTCGGCGTTGACCGAGCTCTGCAACACCAGGTCGCGCCATTCCTCCACGCTCGATCGGGAGATCGTGCGCAGCACCCCGTTAGTGAATCCGGTCGCGGAACGCGAGCCGACCTGCTTGGCGAGCGACACCGATTCGTTGACCGCCGCGTGGGTGGCGACCCGGGTGGCGAGAAGCTGGTGCGCGCCGAGACGCAGCACGTCGAGAATTGCGGGGTCGATCGCGGTGACGGGACGGTTCGCAGCGAGGGCGATCACTCGGTCATAAAACCCCTGCATGCGCAAGGTGCCGTAGGTGAGCTCGGTCGCGAGGGCGGCATCCGCTGTATTGAGGGCGGCGCGCTGAATGCGGGTCGGCAGTAACAGGTTCGCGTAGGCGTCGGACTCGCGTACGGCAGCAATCACCTCGTACGCGATGCGACGGGCCGGCTGCACGAAATCGGCTTGGGGCTGGCGGACGTGCGAGGCGCCGCGAGACGGCGCGGAATCGGAGGGGGCTGCGCCGCCAGAACGTGCGTCCCCAGAACGGCCGCCGCCGCCGGCGGACCGGTCAGAACGGGTCGCACCCGACAGGTTCCCCCGCGAGCGATCGTCGCTCATGATGCGATCACCGATTCTGCTGCCACTCCGCGCCACCAGTCGTTCGCTGTCATTGCTGTCTTTCCAGCCGGTTGCACGCGCAGCAAAACCAGCGGTTCGGTCTGCGTGCCCACGAGCACTGTCTTTTCGCACTGCACAATAGTTCCGACAGGAAGGTTCGGCTCGTCGACGCTCGGAGTGACCTCGAGAAGTTTGAGAACGGCCCCGTTCACCGTGGTGAAGGCGCCAGGTTCGGGGGTCACGCCGCGAATACGGTTATAAACGGATGCCGCTGGCTGGCCGAAATCGATACGCGCGTCCTCCCTGCCCAGTTTCGAAGCAAGGGTGACCTCGCCGGTCTGCGGCACAGCCTGGCCGGTACCGGCGGCGAGGTCGGCCACGACCCGCAGAAGCAAGTCGGCCCCACTGTGGCTGAGTCGCTCGAGAAGCATTCCCGATGTGGAATGTGCTCCGAGCGGCTGGGAAAAGCTGCCGAACACGCCACCGGCATCGAGCTCAGGGACCAGCTGGAACACCGCGGCACCGATTAGCTCGTCACCGGCGATCACCGCGCGCTGAACCGGAGAAGCCCCGCGCCACCGCGGTAAGAGGGAAAAATGCAGGTTGATCCAGCCGAGGCGCGGTACCGAGAGCAGGGGTTCGCGCACAATTCCGCCGTAGGCGACGATAACTCCAAGGTCCGGCTTCAGTGCACGGATAGTGTCGGTCGCGTCGGCGTCGAGCCGGTTAGTCTTGAGAACCGGGTTACCTCGCTCGGCGGCAGCCAGCGCGACCGACGATGGCGTGAGGGTGCGCTTGCGGCCGAGCGGGGCATCCGCTCGGGTGATCACGGTTACAATCTCGTGATCGGTACTGGCCAGGGCCGCGAGGCTGGGTACGGCGACCTCGGGCGTGCCGGCAAAGACGATTTTCATTTAGAGCAGCTCCGGGTCATCGAATCGAACTTTAAGTGTAGGTGCCGGTTGGAACGAACCGGACTTCGGTTTGCGGCGCTTGGCGGCATTGCGCATGACCGCCGCCTTGAGCGCATGAGCCACTTCGTCCCCGCGGGCATAGCCGAATCGCACAACCGCACGAACCAGTGGCGCCTCGGTGTCGACCGGGCCGAGCACGTCGAGGCCGGCCACCGTGCCGAGGTCGGCGAGGGCGACGTCGACATCGGCAGCGGTTCCGGTGACGGAGGCGACTCGCACGGCCGGCGGAAACCGTAGCTGGCGGCGGTCGGCGAGCTCACTCGCAGCGAAAATGTTTGGGCGCCAGGCGTTGAGCGCGCGGGCGAGCGCCCCGCCGACTCCGGCGAGAATTACGGGAGCGCCGGGGGCGGCCAGTGCGGCAGCATTGGCCCACCAGCGCAGGCAGTCCTCGCCAACGCGCAAGGATTCCCGGGCGAGCATGCGTTCGCCGTCAAGAATGAGAATTGCGCGGTAGCCTCCGGTCGGAACCGGTTCGGCACCCCGGGTCGCGATGACCAGGGCCGGCTCGGCACCGAGGGTCTGAATGGTGTGGTCACCGTCGGCGACGATCACTCGCGCCCCCGGAAAGGCTCGGCCGAGCTCTTCGGCGGTACGTCCGGTTCCGAGCGTCACCACACGCAGCTTGGTGCCCTCACACTGCGCGCAGGTCCAGCCGGCGGCGAGGGCGCCGCACCAGCGACAGGAGGGCACGGCCGAGGCCGACTTCAGGCCAAGCGGCCCCTGGCAATGCGTGCACCGGGCGGCCTTCTTGCAGCTTTGGCAAGCGAGCATGGGCGCATAGCCGGGGCTCGCGACCTGCACCAGCACGGGCCCGTGGCCTAGTGCCTCGCGGGCGGCCTGCCACGCCGCCGAGGGGATGCGGGCCGCCCGAGCTTGCTGGTCGGGCTCAGATTGATAATCGGTCGGGATGATGCGCGGGTGTCGATCGGCGGCTGGGCTCACGTCGGCGAGGTAGCCCAGTTCGACCAGGCGTTGGGTTTCAACGCTGCGGGAATGACCAAGAAATACCAGCGCGCTGTCACTGTCTGCCTGACGCACCAGTGCCGCGTCGCGGGTGTTCACGTACGGACTGAGCGGCTCCGTGTAGAGCGGGTCGCCGTCGTCCCAGAGCGCGATGAGGCCCAGGTCCTGCGCGGGGGCGTAGACGGCCGAGCGGTTGCCGAGGATGATGCGTGGCACAGGTTCCAGACACGCCAGGAAGGCGCGGTAGCGGTCGGGGTTCAGCTGCCGGGCGTCCACCCGACTGAGCGGCAGGGTCGGGGCGAGCTGGGCCAGCGCCGCTTGTACCTGATCCTGGTCGCGAAAATCGGGCACACAGAGGATGGCCGTCTGCCCGGTACCGAGGGTAGCGACGGCGAGTTCGGCCAGAGTCTGCGCCCAGCGGCCGATTGTCGTGCCGTCTTCGAGCTGTACGAGCTCGGGGATCGCTGCGACGGCGACCCGTTGGTGTTCGATGATGGCGCTGTCGAGACGACCGGTCGGGTAGCCGACGAAGGCGGGCGCGGCCAGGGCGATCGATGCGGTTGACGGCGCAGGCGTGGCCGTCTGCGCATCCGAGGACGAATCGGTCAGTGCAGCCCGTGCCGCCAGCCAGGCCTTTTCGACGCGCACCTGGCGCGGCGGCACGGCGAGACGGATGATGTCACTCGCGTTCCCCGCCGCCCGATCCGCCAGTCGGCGCGCCAGCTTCCAGACAGCTGGCGTGAGTACAACCGCCGTAGAAACGACCGAGTCGAGCGGGCTGAGTGCGCCGCAGTAGGCGGCATCCGTTGTCGAAGCGGACTCAGACCGCGGATCGAACAGCTCGATCACATAGGCGTCAACGACCCGCCCGCCGGAGCGAAACGGCACCTTGACCCGCACCCCCACGGCCACCTGCCCGACCAGTTCGGCGGGTACTCCGTAGTCGAACAGGTGGTCCAGTTGCGGCAGCGGGGAATCGATCAGCACCCGTGCGACGAGGCCGGTGTGCGTCATGATTGGGCCGTAGTTCAGAGGCCGGCGGTGCTGCGCAGGTCGTCGACCTTGTCGAGGCGTTCCCAGGTGAAGTCGGGCAGCTCGCGGCCGAAGTGGCCGTACGTCGCCGTCTGCGCATAAATGGGGCGCAGCAGGTCAAGCGAGTGGATAATGGCGGCTGGCCGCAGGTCGAAGACCGCGCGAATAGCCGCGGTGATCTCCTTGTCGGGGAGCACGCCGGTGCCGAAGGTTTCGACGTACAGGCCCACCGGTGACGCCTTGCCGATCGCGTAGGCAATCTGCACTTCGAGGCGCTCGGCGAGGCCGGCGGCGACGGCGTTCTTGGCGACCCAGCGCATGGCGTAGGCAGCCGAACGGTCGACCTTGGAGGGGTCTTTGCCGCTGAAGGCGCCGCCGCCGTGCCGGCTGGACCCGCCGTAGGTGTCGATGATGATCTTGCGCCCGGTGAGGCCGGCGTCGCCCTGCGGTCCGCCGATCTCGAAGCGNTCCGCCGATCTCGAAGCGCCCAGTGGGGTTGATCAGGGTGGCCAGCGATGAGGAGTCGAGGTCGATCCGGTCGAGTACCGGGCGGATCACGAGCTCTTCAACCTCGACGCGCAGCTGTTCGGTCGTCACGGAGGGGGCGTGCTGGGTGGAGACCACAACGGTTTCGACGGTGCGCGGAACGATGCCGTCATAGCCGATGGTCACCTGGGTCTTGCCGTCGGGGCGCAGGTAATCGAGCTCCCCGCTCTTGCGCACGAACGCGAGCCGTTCGGCCAGACGGTGGGCGATCCAGATCGGGATAGGCATGAGTTCGGGCGTTTCCCGGGTGGCATAGCCGAACATGATGCCCTGGTCACCGGCACCCTGCCGGTCGAAGTCGTCAAGGCTGGACTGCTCGCGTGTTTCGAAAGCGTTGTCCACGCCCTGGGCGATGTCGGGTGACTGGCCACCGATGGAGATCTCGACGCCGCAAGAGCGGCCGTCGAACCAGACTTCGGAAGAGTCGTAGCCGATGTCAGTGATACATTTACGCACGATCGACGGGATCTCGACGTAGGCCTCCGTGGTGACCTCGCCGGCCACGTGCACGAGCCCCGTGGTGACGAGGGTCTCAACCGCGACGCGGCTGTGCGGGTCGTCGGTGAGGAGCGCATCGAGGATGCTGTCGGAGATCTGGTCGCAGATTTTGTCAGGGTGACCCTCGGTAACTGATTCCGAGGTGAAGAGGCGAAGATCGCTCATCTGGCTCGTCTCTGTTTATTTAAAAACATAGTTTTGAATGAAAACGTCCAAGTTGAATGTGCTGCAGACCGGTCGAAGCGGAGGCTAACCGGCCAGGTCTAGTATGCAATTGGCCACCGACATTTTGCTTCCGGAGGCCTCATTCACTATAACTCCGCCGCGATCGAGCACCGTCACTGCGTTACGTTCCGTGCCGAATCCTACGGTTTCCCCATCGACATAACCGACCCGGTTAACCACCAGAAAGTCGCAGCCCTTTCGGGCCATTTTCTCTCGGCCGAGCGCGAGCAGCCGGTCGGCATCCGCTTCGGTTTCGGCGGCGAAGCCGATGATCAGCTGGCCCGGTCTGCGGGAAGCAGACAGTCCGGCCAGAATGTCCGGATTTTTGACCAGTTCGAGCGTGAGGGTGTCGCCGACCTCGTCTTTCTTGATCTTGCCAAGCTGCACGCTCTTCGGCCGGTAGTCGGCGACGGCGGCGGCCATGATGATCACGTCGGCCGCCGCAGCGGCCGTCGTCATGGCCTCCAGCATCTCCTGAGCGCTGCCGACCAGCACGCACGACACGTTGGTCGGAACCGGCACCTCGAGGTTAGCTGCGACCAGAGTGACCCGAGCCCCACGAGCGAGCGCGGCCTGCGCGAGCGCGACGCCCTGCATACCACTGGACCGGTTGCCGAGGTAGCGCACCGGGTCGAGCGGTTCCCGGGTGCCGCCGGCGCTGATCAGCACGTGTCGTCCAGCCAGATCCTGCCGAGCGGATGCCGCCGCCTTCCCCGCAGACGGCGCCCGATCAAGAATAGCCAGGGCCACCGCAACGATGATCTCCGGTTCCTCCATCCGCCCGGCCCCGGTATCGGTTCCGGTCAGACGGCCGACACCGGGGCCCACGATCGTGATGCCGCGGGAGCGCAGCACCGCCACATTCGCCACCGTCGCCGGATTGTTCCACATTTCGGTGTGCATGGCCGGGGCGATCACGAGCGGCGCTGTGCTGGCCAGGATGGTGTTGCCGAGCAGATCGTCGGCGAGGCCGGCGGCGAGTTTGGCGATGCTGTTGGCCGTGGCCGGAGCGACCACAATGAGGTCGGCACACTGGCCGATGGCCACATGGCGTACCTCAGCGACCCCCTCATACAGGTCGGTATGCACTGGATTGCGGGAAATCGCCTCGAGCGTCGGCTTACCGACAAACCGCAGGGCGGCCGCGGTGGCGACGACGTGCACAGAGTCGCCGTGCAACACAAAAGCGCGCACGATATTGACGGCCTTGTACGCTGCGATGCCGCCGGTGATACCGACGACGATCGTGCGAGGTGTCTTCATCCTGCGCGCTTTAGAGTTTGTCGCTCTTGGGCCGGGACTAGGCCTCGACGATCGGGCGGGAAACGAGCTTGTCGTCGTTGATCTCGCGCAGGGCCACCGAAAGCGGCTTGTCTTCGACGGTCGAGTCGACGAGCGGTCCGACGTTGTCGAACAGGCTGCCTTCGTGCAGGTCGGCGTAGTAGTCGTTGATCTGACGCGCACGCTTAGACGCAAAAATCACTAGAGCATACTTCGAGTCGACCTTGGAGAGCAGGTCGTCGATGGGCGGGTCAATGATGCCAGTGGGCTTGTTCGCCATTGGTGTCACACTCCTAATAGAGCACGGCCTGCGGCCTGTGCGAGCTTGCGGATACGTGTCGTAATACACGTATGAATTCAGCAGAAACGGGCGCTACGACAGGCTCGTTGCAGCGCGGATCTCCACCAAGTCTACGACCTCGCGAGCGGCCTCGGCGACATCGTGGTTAATAACGCGATAATCGAACTCCCCCTGGGCGGCCAATTCGAGCTTCGCGGTCTCCAGCCGACGCGCCTGCTCGGCCGAATCTTCGGTGCCACGGCCGATCAGCCGACGCACCAGTTCGTCCCAGCTCGGCGGCAGCAGGAACACCAGACGAGCTTCGGGCATGGCGCGGCGCACGGCGCGAGCGCCCTGCAGGTCAATTTCGAGCAGCACGCTGTTGCCCGCGGCGATAGCCGCGTCGACCGGGCCGCGCGGGGTGCCATAGCGGTAGGCGTTGTGCACCTTGGCCCACTCCAGCAGTTCGCCGGCCTCCACCATGCGGTCGAACTCCTCATCGGAGACAAAGTAGTAGCTGAGGCCCTCGGTCTCCCCCGGGCGTGCTGCCCGGGTCGTCGCCGAGACGGAGAGCAGCACGTCGGGGTAGTTCTCGCGAATGTACCCGGCGACGGTTCCCTTGCCGACCGCGGTGGGTCCGGCGAGAACGATGAGTTTGGAGTCGGCGGTATTCTTGCGCACGGTCGATCGCTCGGAGAGAAAATCCCGAAGGCGATCGCGCTGGTGCCGACCGAGGCCACCGAGGCGCTTGGACGGTGAGATTTCGAGGCGGTGGATGATGCGCTGCATCTTGGTCACGCCGATCGCCGGGATACTCACGAGCAACTCGGTCACTCTTAGGCGGCCCTCGACCCCGATCGGGTCGGCGATGGCCGTGCCGAGAACTTCGAGCGCGGTACGTTGACCGGAGGCGACCTCGGACTTGACCTTGGCGCGGGCGCGACGAGCCGCGACGGCGACGCGCGACGCCGCCACCCGATCAACCTGGGGCGGGGTGGGACGGTTTTCAGCCACGGACGGCACCTACTTCGGCTACTCGGCGCTCAATGGCTTCTTCGATCCGGTGGGTTCCGGCCGAGAGCACACTACGCGATTCACTCACGATAACCCCTCCGGCGTATCCACCATATATCGAGGTCAGATCCATAATATGCCCACCCTGGTGTCCGAAGCCGGGCGCGAGCACGGGTGTGCGAAATTCGGTCGGTGCCGCCTCTAGATCAATGCCGAATGACGACAAATCGAGGGTGGCGCCCAGCACGACACCGATCGACCCCAGACCGGTCGTCAGGCGAGCGGATGCTGCCCGCGCGTTGCGCTCCGCAACGTCGTCCAGAATAGCGCGGGCGACGCTCGAACCGGCATAGCGCCCGTCACCGACGATAGCCCGCTGAATGTCGCCGGCTTCCGGATTGGAGGTCGCGGCGAGCAGGAAGACTCCCTTGCCGTACGCTGCCGCGAGGGTGAGTGGCGAGTCGAGCGAACCGACGCCCATGTACGCGGCGAGGGTGAGGGCATCCACTTCGAGCGGAGATCCGGGCGAGAGCCAGGCTTGCGCGTACGCCTCGACGCTCGTACCGAGGTCGCCGCGCTTGGCGTCGCCGATCACGAGCAGGCCGGCCTGCCGGGCATCAGACAAAACTCGCTCGAGGGCGACGAAACCGGCCGAGCCGAATCGCTCGTAAAAGGCGACCTGCGGTTTGACGATGCCGACCCGGCCGGCTGCGGCGGCAACGACCGTGCGACCGAAGGACTCAGTTCCGGCAGCCGTGTCGGGCAGGTTCCAGTCGTCGAGCAGCCAGGAGTGCGGGTCGATGCCGACGCACAGCTGGCCGCTGTCGGCGAAAACCCGCTCGAGGCGTTCGCCGAAGGACGGCGCCGACAGAGCAGGGCCGCCGCTCACAGTAGCGCCGTGCGGGCCGTGGCGTACTCCTGAAGTGAGGTCACCTCGAACCCGTCGCGAATCGAATCGATCGAGGCGACCGCGGCGCTGAGCTCGGCGATCGTGGTGAACAGGGGAAGGTCGCCGGCCACGGCGGCGGCACGAATCTCGTAACCGTCGGCCCGGGCAGTGCTGCCACCGGGGGTGTTGATGACGATCTGAATCTCTTCGCGGCGGATGAGTTCGACGATCGAGACGTCGTCCTCCCCCGTCTTCTCGCTGAACTTGGTCACCACGCGCGCGCGAATCCCGTTTCGCTGCAAGACCTCGGCGGTGCCGATGGTCGCGGCGATATCGTAGCCGAGCTGCTGCAAACGCAGCATCGGCAGGATGATCGCGCGCTTGTCCCGGTCGGAGACTGACACGAAGACGGTGCCGGAGAGGGGAATTCCGCCGTAAGCGGCGAGCTGGCTCTTAGCGAAGGCCCGCGGAAAGTCGCGGTCGATGCCCATGACCTCGCCGGTGGAACGCATCTCCGGGCCGAGGATCGAGTCGACGACGAGGCCCTCCGGGGTACGGAACCGGTTGAACGGCAGCACCGCTTCCTTCACGGCGACCGGCGATTCGATCGGTACCCGCGAGCCGTCGATGAGCGGCAGCTTGCCCTCGGCCTTGAGCTCGGCGATGGTCGAACCGACCATGATGAGCGCTGCGGCCTTGGCCAGCGTGATGCCGAGGGCCTTGGCCACGAATGGCACGGTGCGGGAGGCGCGCGGGTTGGCTTCGAGTACGTAGAGCACGCCGGCGCCAATGGCGAACTGCACGTTGAGCAGGCCCTTCACGCCGATACCGCGGGCGATGCCGAGGGTGGCTTCGCGCACCCGGTCGATTTCGGCGCGACCAAGGGTGACCGGCGGCAGGGTGCAGCTCGAGTCGCCGGAGTGGATACCGGCCTCTTCGATGTGCTCCATGACGCCGCCGATGTACAGCTCGTGGCCGTCGTAGATGGCGTCGACGTCGATTTCAATGGCGTCGTCAAGAAAGCGGTCGACCAGGAGCGGATGTCCGGCGCCGATGATTCCCTGCCCAGCCATGCGAGTGAAGTAGTCAGCGAGCGATGGGGAGTCGTAGACGATCTCCATGCCACGGCCGCCGAGCACGTAACTCGGACGCACGAGCACCGGGTAGCCGATTTCTTCGGCCACAACGACGGCGCCGCCGAAGTCGATCGCGGTACCGTTGCGCGGCGCGAGCAGGCCGGCATCGTCGAGAATCTTCGAGAACAATCCGCGTTCCTCGGCGAGGTCGATTGCGTCGGGGGTGGTACCGAGAATGGGAATACCGGCCGCTTCGAGGCCGCGAGCCAGGCCCAGGGCTGTCTGGCCACCCAGCTGCACGACCACACCGACGAGTTCGCCGCTCTGGCTTTCGGCGTGGATGACCTCGAGCACGTCTTCGAGCGTAAGCGGTTCGAAGTAGAGCCGGTCGCTCGTGTCGTAGTCGGTGGAGACCGTCTCCGGGTTGCAGTTGATCATGATGGTCTCGTAGCCGGCCTCAGACAGCGCGAAGGAGGCATGCACGCAGGAGTAGTCGAATTCGACGCCCTGGCCGATGCGGTTGGGTCCGGAGCCGAGGATGACGACCTTGCGGCGGTCGCTCGCGACAACCTCGGTCTCGTCGTCGTAGCTGGAATAGTGGTACGGCGTGAGGGCTGGGAACTCCCCCGCGCAGGTGTCGACGGTCTTGAAGACCGGACGTACGCCGAGAATGTGACGCACGGTGCGAACATCCGCTTCACCGAAGCCGCGCAACTCGCCGATCTGGGCGTCGGAGAAGCCGTGGTCTTTGGCCAGGATCATCACGTCGCGGTCGAGACGGTCGGCGGCCCTGACCTGCTCGGCGATCTCGTTGATCAGCACGATCTGGTCGATGAACCACGGGTCGATCTTGGTCACGGTGAAGACCTGGTCGATCGTCGCGCCGCGGCGCAGGGCCTGCTGCACGGTGACGATGCGGCCATCGGTAGGAATCTCGGCGACGGCGAGCAGCTCGTCGACCGTGCGGGTTTCCTCGCCCCAGTGAAAGCTCGATCCGCGCTTCTCTAGCGAGCGAAGGGCCTTTTGCAAAGCGGATGCGAAGCTGCGGCCGATGGCCATCGCCTCACCGACCGACTTCATGGTCGTGGTCAGTCGCTGGTCGGCAGCTGGGAACTTTTCGAACGCGAAGCGCGGCACCTTGACTACAACGTAGTCAAGGGTCGGTTCAAAGCTCGCCGGAGTGACCCCGGTGATGTCGTTGGGAATCTCGTCGAGACGGTAACCGATGGCGAGCTTGGCGGCGATCTTGGCGATCGGAAAGCCGGTTGCCTTGCTGGCCAGGGCGGAGGAGCGCGAGACGCGCGGGTTCATCTCGATCACAATGACCCGGCCGTCGGCCGGGTTGATGGCGAACTGAATGTTGCAGCCGCCGGTGTCGACGCCGACTGCGCGGATGATGTCGATCGAGATGTCGCGCAGGTGCTGGAACTCGCGGTCGGTCAGGGTCAGCGCTGGCGCGACGGTGATCGAGTCGCCGGTGTGCACACCGACCGGGTCGACATTTTCGATGGAGCAGACGACGACGGTGTTGTCGGCCGTGTCGCGCATCATTTCGAGCTCGTACTCTTTCCAGCCGAGGATGGACTCTTCGAGCAGAACCTCGGTGGTCGGGCTGTGGTGCAGGCCGTCGGTGACGATGCGGCGCAGTTCCACCTCGGTGTAGGCGAAGCCCGAGCCGAGGCCACCCATGGTGAAGGAGGGGCGAACGACCAGCGGGTAACCGAGGTCAGCGGCGTAGCCGACAGCCTCATCGACGGTCTTGGCGATGAAGGAGCGGGCCACGTCGGCGCCGGCGTCGAGTACGAGCTGCTTGAAGATCATTCGGTCTTCGCCCTTGTTGATGGCGTCGAAGCTCGCCCCGATCAGCTCAACGTCGTACTTTTCGAGGATTCCACGCTCGTGCAGCTGGATCGCCGCGTTGAGCGCGGTCTGCCCGCCCAGGGTGGGCAGAATCGCATCCGGTCGTTCCTTGGCGATGATCGTCTCAAGAATTTCGGCCGTGATCGGTTCAATGTAGGTCGCGTCGGCAAAATCGGGGTCGGTCATGATGGTGGCCGGGTTGGAGTTGACGAGGATGACGCGCACGCCCTCCTCGCGCAGCACCCGGCAGGCCTGGGTGCCGGAGTAGTCGAACTCGCAGGCCTGGCCGATGACGATCGGGCCGCTGCCGATGACAAGAACACTGTTGATATCGTCGCGCTTGGGCATTATTTGGTTTCTCCTGCAACGGCTGACTGCGCAGCCAGAACAACGTCTCTGAATCGATCGAAAAGGTGGTTGGCGTCGTGTGGGCCGGCGGCTGACTCCGGGTGGTATTGCACCGAGAAAGCGTTGATATCGAGGCAGCGGATGCCCTCGACCACCTGGTCGTTGAGGCTGTAGTGGCTCACCTCGACCCGACCGAATCCGGTGCGAGAATCATGCACGCCCTCAATCGGCATGTCAACGGCGAAGCCGTGGTTTTGCGAAGTGATCTCGACCCGCCCGGTGGTTTTGTCGAGAACCGGCTGGTTGATGCCACGGTGCCCGAACGGCAGCTTGTAGGTGCGAAACCCGAGGGCGCGGCCGAGCAGCTGGTTGCCGAAGCAGATGCCGAAGTAGGGAATACCCGCGCGGAGCACTTCCTGCAGCAGATCCACGTGGGCATCGGAAGCGGCCGGGTCACCCGGTCCGTTCGAGAAGAACAGGGCGGAGGGCTTTAACGACAGAACGTGTTCGGCGGTGACCGACTGCGGCAGGACGAGCACCTCGAAGCCCCGTTCGGCGAGATAGGTGAGGGTACTGGTCTTCACGCCGAGGTCGAGCACTGCGACGGAGCCGATGCGTTCGCCCTGCGCGGGAATGGAGAAGGGTTCAACGGTCGAGACTTCGAGCGACAGGTTGCGACCGCGCATAGCCGCGCCACCGAGCACGAGTTCGAGTTGTTCGCTGTCGGACAGGCCGAACAGATCGCCGGAGAAGATTCCGCTCTTCATGGCGCCCGCCGAGCGGATGTGGCGGGTGATCGCGCGGGTGTCGATGCCGCTGATGCCGACGACGCCATTTGCGTCGAGGTCATCGTCGAGGGTGCGGGTGGCGCGAAAATTCGAGGCGATCCGAGCGGGTTCGCGCACGATGAAGCCAGCCACCCAGATCTGCCGAGATTCCATGTCTTCGTCGTTCATGCCGGTGTTGCCCACGTGCGGGGCGGTCATCAGCACGATCTGGCCGGCGTAGGACGGGTCGGTCAGCGTTTCCTGGTAGCCGGTCATGCCTGTGGAGAAGACGATCTCGCCGAGCGTCTGTCCCTCGCTGCCGTAGCTGCGGCCGACGAATCGGCGGCCGTCCTCGAGCACAAGCACGGCGGGGCCGGGCCTGTCGGTCACCGAGAAAATGGAGGTCAGTGCAACGGATGCTTCGGCCTGGTCTGGTGCGGTTGAATCGGGCACGTCAGGCCTCATTTTCGTCTTGATGGGCCGTGGCCGTAATGGATCGGATCGAGTCGATGAGACGGACTCGATCGTTCGGGTCGATGATGCGGAAGAAACTATCAACGTCGCGACGGTCTGCGCTGGGCGTGTTCAGGCGCCAACTCAGGCGAACCAGTCCGTCGCTTTCGACGACGCGATCGATGGCGAGCTGCGCTGCACCGACCTGGTCGATGGCGGCGCCGGGCACGTATAGGGGCGCGTTGCCGTCAAGGTCGAGGGTGATGCCCTGCCCTGTCACGGTAAGCGCGGCTCGGGCCCGAAAACCCAAGCCGGGAATGGCCAGTCGCTCCAGCGGGGCGTCCCGCGGGGTCGTGGCCACGTAATAGGCCTCGGCCGTCGCCAACACTTCGGCGGCAGCGCCGCCCTCCGGCAAGGGGTAACCGGCCGTAAGCGTACGGTCACGTTGGCTGCGCTTTCGCCAGCTGCGCCACATCAGTACGAGTACGCCCAGCAGGAAGAGCGCTGTGATGATGGCGGGAATGGACCTATCCATGGGTGAGGACTCCGCGCGTGTAGCCGGCTATTTCGAGGCTGCTGCGCACTTCGCCGTCGAGCACCGTGGCGTAGCCGCGGTGGAAGGTTGCCCGCACCTCGCCGGGCAGCGTCATCGACAGGTACGGCGAGTTCACACTCGTGCCCGACAAATCGGCGCGGCCGAAGACGCAGGTCGCAGCGGGGTCGTACAGGGTCAGTTCGGCCGGTGAGCCGACCACGATCGGATTGCCCTGGCCGGTAACCCGGCCAATGCGGGCCGGGGTACGCGAAAGCACGCGTTCGATGTCGGGCCAGTCAAGCATTCCGTTTGCGACGACCGCGGCATGCACGACCGACAGGGCCGATTCCAGCCCGACCATGCCGTTGGCAGCGGCATCCCACTCGCAGTCCTTGCTTTCGACCGGGTGCGGAGCGTGGTCGGTCGCGACGATGTCGATCGTGCCGTCAGCAAGTCCGGCCCGCAGCGCTTCGACGTCTTCGCGGCTGCGCAGCGGCGGGTTTACCTTGAATCGGGCGTCATAGCCGCGCAGAAGATCTTCGGTGAGCAGCAGGTGGTGCGGGGTGACCTCGGAGGTCACCTGGATCCCGCGGGCCTTGGCCCAGCGAATGACGTCGACCGAGCCGGCAGTGGAGACGTGGCAGACGTGCAGGCGGGAGCCGACATGTTCGGCCAGCAGCACGTCGCGGGCGATGATCGATTCTTCGGCGACGGCCGGCCAGCCGACGAGTCCGAGTTCACCCGAGAGGGCGCCCTCGTTCATCTGGGCTTTTTCGGTCAGACGCGGTTCCTGGGAGTGCTGGGCGATGACCCCGTCGAATGCCTTGACGTATTCGAGCGCGCGCCGCATGAGCAGCGGATCAGAGACGCAGAATCCGTCATCGGAGAACACCCGCACCCGAGCCCGGCTCGACGCCATGGCGCCCAGCTCGGCGAGTTGTTTGCCAGCCAGCCCCAAGGTGACCGCGCCGATGGGCTGCACGTCGACGTACCCGGCGCTTTCGCCGAGCGCGAGCACCTGCTCGACCACTCCGGCGGTGTCCTGGGCCGGAAGCGTGTTGGCCATGGCGAACACGCTGGTGAAGCCACCGCGCGCTGCAGCTCGGCTGCCGCTCAGCACGGTTTCGCTGTGCTCGTACCCGGGTTCACGCAGGTGGGCGTGCAGGTCGACGAGTCCGGGCAACGCCACGAGGCCGTCAGCGTCGATCACGCTCGCGCCGCTCTGCGACAGGCCGGTTCCCAGCTCAGCGATGCGCGCACCATCCAAACGGATGTCCGTGCCCGTGCCGTTCGAAAGTGTCGCGCCACGAATCAACCAGCGTTGGGCATTTCCGTCAATCGACATTCTTCGATTCCTTCCGGTCACCGGATAAGAGCAAATAGAGCGCGGCCATTCGCACCGAGACTCCGTTGCTCACTTGTTCGAGCACGGTCGAGTTGGCGGAATCGGCCGCCGCCGATGAGATCTCCAGACCACGATTCATCGGGCCTGGGTGCATAACAATGCTAGCCGGACCGAGCCGACCGAATCGCGCGTCATCCAGACCCCAGACCCGGGAGTACTCGCGGGTACTGGGGAAGAACGCCGCGCTCATCCGTTCGGTTTGAATGCGCAGCATCATGACCACATCCGGGCCGGCATCGATGGCGTCATCCAGGTCAAAGCTGAACCGAGCGGGCCAGAGCGAGGTGTCACTCGGCAGCAGCGTCGGCGGAGCGACGAACGTGACCTCGGCTCCGAGGGTGGTGAGCAGCCACAGATTGGAGCGGGCGACGCGCGAGTGCAGCACGTCGCCGACGATCGTGACCGTGACACCGTCGAGACCCCGGCCGCGGGAAGCCGACCCGTGGAGGCGGCGGCGGACGGTGAAGGCGTCGAGCAGCGCCTGGGTGGGGTGCTCGTGGGTGCCATCGCCGGCATTGATGATGCCAGCGTCGATCCAGCCGCTGGCGGCGAGCACCGCTGGGGCACCCGAGGCCGGGTGGCGAATGACGACGCCATCGGCGCCGATCGCGGCGAGGGTCTGCGCGGTGTCCTTGAGGCTTTCGCCCTTCGACACGCTCGAACCTTTGGCGCTGAAGTTGATCACATCGGCACTGAGCCGTTTCGCGGCGGCCTCGAAGGAGATGCGCGTGCGGGTGGAGTCCTCGAAGAACAGGTTGACCACGGTCTTGCCGCGCAGGGTTGGGAGTTTTTTCACCTCGCGCTGGGCGACATCCGCCATGTCCTCGGCAATGTCGAGCAAGTTGATGGCCTCATCGCGGGCGAGGTCCTTGGTCGAGAGCAGATGCCTCATTGCTCACTCCGCCCGTCGATCGAGACGAATTCGTCGCCGTCGACCTCGTCGATGTGCACGTTGATGCGCTCGTCGGCGGCCGTTGGCAGGTTGCGGCCGACGAAATCAGCGCGAATCGGCAGTTCGCGATGCCCGCGGTCGACCAGTACGGCTAGCCGCACGATGTTCGGGCGGCCGTGGTCGCCGAGCGCATCTAGAGCACTGCGGATGGTGCGCCCCGAGTAGAGCACGTCGTCAACGAGGACCACCGTGGCGCCGTTGATGCTGCCGGGAACCTGGGTGCGCGAGGGGGTGCGCGTGCGGCCGTGCGCGAGGTCATCGCGGTACAGCGTCACGTCCAGGGAACCGACCCGCACGCCGCTCGCGGCCGGTTCGAGCCGCTGGATGATCTCGGCAATCCGCTGGGCCAGAATGACGCCGCGGGTCGGTATGCCGAGGATAACAAGGTTATCCGGGCCTCGATTGGACTCCAGGATCTCGTGAGAGATTCGAGTCAACGCGCGGGTGATGTCAGCTTGAGTGAGCACAATGTGCGCCAAATGCCGACCTCCTTCCCCGTCTCACAGGACGGATCATTAAAGGATGTCTAAGTTGTATCTACTCTACTCGATCGCCTCGCGTCTAGGTACTGGCCCCGACCGCGTCGGGGCGATTCCTGAGTGCCGAATCGGGAAACCCGGACGAACTGCGTGCCAGGGTCATGATCGCGTGTGCCACAGCGTCTCCCAATTCGCTGATCGCCTTGGTGTTGAGGTTCGTGACCGTGTCACATGCCTGGTGGTAGCAGGTGTCATAGGCAACGCCGGCCGTTCCACCGTAGATCGCGGCCTCCTCGGGGGGTCTTCAGCCCGTCAGTGCCGCTGAACAGCCCGCCGGCCGGAAATCCCACGGCAATGCACGGACCGTAATCCGATCTGCCGTCGAAGGCCGTCGGCGCGGTGGCGAGCACCGAATCGAGGTGCGTCCCAACCACGATCACCTTATCCTTGTTGCCCTTTTGGGTATCAGCGATAATGTTCGCGGTCGTGCGTGTCTCGGCGATCACTTCGGTGCTCACCACTACGGTTGTCGGCCCTGCCTGGGCAGAGGCATAGAGCGCGGCGCTGTCGGCGTAGCCGAGGCCCACAACGGGCACGGATACCGTGGCACCGAGCGTTCCCTCAACCAGTTCGGTGCGGCCCGGATTGCCCTCGTTGAAGATGATCACAGCGTCATAGCCGGCCGCGATCACATTGTGTGCCTTTTCGCCAAACGTGCACGTTCCACGCTGGATCAGCGCGACCTGTGGCGTGGTGGCCGAGGCTGGCACGAAGTCGGTCGTGGCACATCCGGCGGCCGAGCTGGGGGCCGACGTGGCTGGAATCAACGTGTTCGTCGCTGCAACGACGCCGCCTAGGACACCACCACTTCCCGAATAGGTGAAGGTGCTCGTGTCGTAGTCCTGGGGCGTGGGCGACACCTGGCTCAGACTGGACGGGGTTACCTCCTGATAGAACTCGAACTCGAAGGGTTGTTCCGTCACCTTGTAGCCAGCCAGCTTCAGGCGCGCTTTCACGTAAGCAGCGGATGCCGTGTAGCCGGGCGTACCGGCCGCCCGCGTTCCGCCGAAGTTGTTGGCAATCTTTTGCAGGACGCGTTCATGTTGCAGGATGCCGCTCACGGTCACCGCCTCGCGCAGTTTCATCGTGTTGACCTCGTCGATTGCCGCGGTCGCAGAAAGCGGAACCGCAAGGCTCCCCACTACAACGGCCGCGATGAGCAATGTTCTTCTTCGCGCAATGCCTCCCAATTCGGGTGGGAGATGGGCCACCCGGCTGGGTGACCCCGTATTCCCGCTGAAACCATGCCCCAGGATATCGATCTCCGGTGGCACCGTTACCGAATCGTGACCTTAGCGCTGGTGTCAGAACGCGCTGGCGACGAAGTCGGAGAACTCCGATTGGTCGGTGAGGCTGCCCCGATATTGCGCACCATCAACGAGCACGGTCGGGGTGCCGGACACGGCCTCGATCTCGGCTCCTTCAATCGGGCCGGCCAGCGCGGCCTCGGTGTTCTGCCGCGACCAGGCCTGGTATTCCCCGTTCTGAACACAGTCGGCGATGCTGACAGCACCCGGAACAAGATCGATTAGCTCGGCGTCACTCAGGCCCGTGGTGTCCTCAAGCGGCTGGTTGGCAAACAGCGCCGACAGAAAATCGAGGGCCTGCTCGGGGTTGAGCGTGGCCTGACAGGTCAGTGCCGCCGAAGCGCGACTCGAGTAGTTCGTGCCCTGTGATTTGCTGTCCAGAAAGGTCAAGGAGTGCAGGCGCAGGGTGATGAAGTCTCGCTCCACTCCGTCGAGAAGCAGCGCCCCGTTGGTTTGCTCGAACTGGGCGCAGAACGGGCACATCGGGTCGATGTACTCGTCAATAATGACCGCGCCGGTACCGAATTCGAGATAGCCGCCATCGAAGTCAGCTGCGCCCAGCTGGCCGGACGGCAGCGAAGTTGACGACGAGCTGGACGAGCCCGCGTTGGATCCGACGGTCACCAGGAATGCTGCGAGAGCGGAGGCGAAAATGACCGCGAGTGCCACCAGGATGACGAACACCGCGGTGCTGACATACCCGATGACGAGGCCAGCGAGGGCGAAACCGCGGCCGCCCTCACCGCGAGCTCTAATCTGCCCGAGGGCGAGGTGACCCGTGATGATGCCGACAAGTCCGATCACCAATGACGAGACAAGCGACACGATCGCCAGGGTATTCGTCTTCGGCGCCATCGCAAAGGGTACTATCGGCTCGGCCTGCAGTGCGTACGGGTTCGGCTGGGCGCCTTGTCCGGTGCCGGTCATCTTCGTGTCCTTCGTTGACGGTGCGCGCTGGAAGCGGCGATTCGGCGAGCGGTCCGGCTAGGCCGACGGAGCGGTCTGGGCGATCTTGCCAAGCAATCCGTTGACAAACCCGGCTGAGTCATCCGTTGAGAGAATCTTGGCCGCTTCAACGGCTTCATCGATGGCGACGGCGTGCGGAACAGCGTCGTTATACAGAATCTCCCAGATTCCGATGCGCAGAATCGCGCGATCGATGTTGGGCATGCGCGCGAGGGACCAGCCCTGCGAGTACGTTTCGATCAGTTCGTCGATCTCTTCGCGGTGGTCGACGACCCCGTCGACGAGCTCACGGGCGTAGAGCCAGGAAGCCATACGTGCCGGCTCGCTCGCGGCACGCTCAGCCTCGACGCCAAGCGACTCCGGAATGCTGATCTGACGCACATCGGCGGCATACAGAATGTCGATGGCGCGCTTACGCGCCTTGGTACGAGCGCTCATTCGTTGACGCGACCCAGGTAGTCGCCGGTACGGGTGTCAACCTTGACCTTGGTACCCTGCTCGAGAAAGAGTGGAACCTGAATCTGGTAGCCGGTCTCCACTGTGGCCGGCTTGGTGCCACCGGTTGAGCGGTCGCCCTGCAGGCCAGGCTCGGTGTAGGTGATTTCGAGGGTGACGGATGCCGGCAGCTCGACGTAGAGCGGGTTGCCGTTATGCAATGCTACGGTCACGGCCTGGTTTTCGAGCATGAAATTGCTTGCATCGCCGACGACGGCCGCGGAGACGGTGATCTGGTCGTAGTCGGCCACGTCCATAAAGACGTAAGCGTCGCCGTCGTTGTAGAGGTACTGAAAGTCGCGGCGATCGACGTTTTCGGTCTCGATCTTGGCGCCGGCGTTGAACGTTCGGTCAACGGTTTTGCCCGAGACGACGTTCTTCATTTTGGTGCGAACGAAGGCGCCGCCCTTGCCCGGCTTGACGTGCTGAAACTCGACGACGGCCCAAAGCTGGCCGTCCATGTTGAGTACGACGCCGTTTCTGATATCAGCGGTAGAAGCCATGGGAGGGGTGTTCCGTTCAATTGATAAGGTGCGCGGGTGCAAATGGCACCCTTTCGATTCTATGTGTTGAAGCCTCAGGCTCCAAAGGCAATGCCGAGCAATTATCGATTATGGCCGGGTGACGAAGTCGAGCGCCAGTCGATACGAGTCGAATCCGAGGCCCGCGATCACGCCGGTCGCGATGGAGCTCACGACACTGGTGTGGCGAAACGTCTCGCGGGCGTGCGGGTTCGAGATGTGAACCTCGATCAGCGGCAGACCAGCCTTGGTCACGAGAGCCGCGGCATCCCGCAGGGCGTAGCTGTAGTGGGTAAACGCGGCGGGATTTAAGATCACCGGCATCCGCTCATCGACGGCTTCATACAGCCAGTGAATGAGTTCGGCTTCGTCGTCGGTCTGGCGCAGGTCAATCACGACGCCCTGACGAGCAGATGCGGTCAGCAGCGCACGCAGGTCGTCCAGGTTTGCCGAACCATAGACATCGGGTTCACGACTGCCCAGGCGCCCGAGGTTTGGACCGTTCAGAACCAGCACTGTACTCATCGCCTCAGCCTAGGGTGTGAGAACTGCGACTCCGTCGTCGTGCGCGACAAACAGGCCGGTGATGCGCATGAGCTTGCCGAACGATTGGGTCAATTCGGTGGCCCAGGCCTGGTCCGGAGCGGTCAGGGCGGCGGAGCCCGGCCGCTCGAGAGTGAGAATGATACTGCCGCCAGGGGCCTCCTGGGCGAGCATGTCGTTGATACGCACGGCGAAGGGCTGGATTGACCCGGGCTCGGGCCGCACCGGAATGCCGTCAATCGGGATCAGCACGGACAACTGCTGGCCGTCCGGATCGAGCAGCATGAGCCAGAGCTGTGGACGCATGGCGTGCCCAACCAAGTCGAAGACGCGCGTGCGGGCCTCCTGCAGTGTGGTCACGGGCGGGGCGTCTTCGAGTTTCGTTGTGATCGTCATGCGCCCAGAATGAACGGACCCAGGGCAGGCTGCTGAGTTATCCACAGGTAGTTTCTGTACTCACCCCGCTGTGGAAATCTTTCGGCGGTGCAGAAAGATTCGAGCGTCTCCGGTGGCGTCGGATACCCACCAGGAGACGATTCCCGACCTGATCGGAGTGATCGCATGACAACTTTTATATCCGCACACCGGTGCACTGTTTACACCGGTATTTCTCTCAGGCCGTTTGCACACTCCCGCTTAGCCTCAATACCGTTCAGTTAAGCATCCTCGTGTTACGTTGCGGTTATGGCGCGTACAGGGTGGGTGAAGCCGGTCTC
>NZ_PJJM01000050.1 GCF_002929805.1 Cryobacterium sp. Y50
TCCTGATGATCCACCCCCATGAATTGCTTCTTCGAGGCTTCTAACCTATCAGCACGTCGGATCATATAACGGGCGATATGACGGGCGATATGACCGATAATAATGATTATGACAAGTAATAATGCATCTATTACAGAATCTGCCGGATAGGGCTCCCCAGACACCCGTCAGGCGGCGACATTGCTCGAGATCTGGTGGCCGGTCAGATCATCACCTCGGACTAATGACCACACGTCGCTTGCGGCGGTCACCGGCGCAGTACTGCTCGCAGCCGCTGCGCGCTCACTCCGTCTACTGCGAGTTGGTCGACGGCGGCTGCAAGACTGTTGACGGAGACCATACGCAGCGGATCACTCATAACCGTTACTTCAAATCTGCTCCCGATCTGATACACCAGTCCAATCAACACTGAACCTCCCCCAGCCGACTCATGGAGGACCGCCCACTCCCCTTCTGGGCCGGCGCCGACCATGACCGGGCCAGGCCGCAGAACATCGTCCCGGAACATTTGGCGTTCCGGTATCGGCGGCTCCGCCCGGCTCACCCCGCCGGGCACGGCGACCAGATGCGTCTTCATCACACAATTTCTCCCTGGCCCGCCAATCCCGCCGTCCGCACCCGCTCCTGGATCGGAAGCGGCCGGCGGGCAGTGCCGAATGCGTCGCTTCCGGGCGGAAGTGTGTGCGTGATGAAATCGATCGCGGAAAGAAGACTGCCAAAACTCGACCCCGCGTGCGTACCCGACAGCATTGTCACCTCAAAAACGTCGCCGGCGCGGACGATGAAACCAATGATTTCACTGCGCTGATCCACCGGCCCGACGGACCATTCATCACTCCAAGTGTGCACTGCGCGCTCCGTTCCACAGATCCCCATAAACCGGCTCGACGGTCATGGATTTACTCATTCCGCCCGCACCACATGCTGACGTTGAAGGCAACGGTAAGGATTGCCTCCCGAGCGGGGTCCCGCACCCGAGTCAACGACGCCGCGTTTTGCCACACCCACAGCCAGATTTCCATCGCAGCCCTATCCGCCTGCCCGCGATTTCCCAATATCCGCAGACCGAGTGTGTACGTTTCCGTTCCGAGTTCGTCATAGAGGCAACTAAACGCGAACACGTTCCCGCGCGCTGTTTCAGCAAGCATCACACGCAGGGTCTCCATGCGCGTGATGCTGCTGTCGACCGCAACCGAGTCGCTTCTATGAGAAAAGATCACAAATACAGTTAACCCGATTAAGGGATAAAGGACTGAGGCCTTGTAATCACGCACCATCACTAGTACAAGGTGGTGCTTGAACTAGAGCAGAGCTGCCGGCGACGACCTTTTCGCTACCCTTCGACCGGCCCGCCACATTGGGGCAGCCTCTCGGACCAGCCTTCTCTCGCTGACCTGCGACGGTAAACCCTCGCCGTGCGCGGGCCACACCCATCTCCCACTACTATCAAAGATATGAAGCGCATAACACACAATGGCGGGTCCATTGTCACCAGCAACACCAGCACGACAGCGCTTCTCGACTACATCACCTCCGTGGCCGATAGCGACCATAGTGTGTCCGTCGATGTCACCGTGCTCGAGGCGAACGACGAGACAGCCGTCCACACGCTCGTTCTCAGTCCAAACAGTGAATTCGATGTCGTCGACGTGGACATTGAAGGGATGACAGAGAAAGAGGAAGCGGCGCGCTTTCCACTACCGGAAATGCCCATTATCGGCATTATCGGCACCATCGAAACCACCGGCGACGCTGGTCGGACCGCCGAGGACTTCAACCTCGTAGCAAGCGAAATCGACAGAGGACTGGGACAGTAATTATGGGTAAATTCATTTACGGGACTCCGTCGATCACCGTCGAATTCGATGACCGAGTGCTCGCTCACCTCAAGGTCGTCATTTTGTCCAAGGTACGCCGCGGGGAAAGTTTCACGTTCTCGTGGGAATACTCGGCGGCAGCCGGCCACGGCCACAGTTCCATTTGGATCCACCCGACAATCCCTCTGCAATTCGACTTCTTCGGCAATAAGGAACCCCTCCTCAACCGTGCGTGGGTCGAGGAACTGGTACGTCTGTCAAATACACCCGGCGGACTGCGGGTAACACCGGAACCGGCCGAGTTGGAAACACCGGCGCTCAAGCGATAATTCGCTGACTACTCCCCTGGCCCCGCCGTGGAGTAGTCAGCGGTGCGTACGTGCACCACGCATCCGTAAGCTCTCTAACGTCGGCGTCGTAATTGTCTGTGTCAGGGAGCCAAGACACCACGCACTCACCTTAAGAGTCGAAGTTGAAGTCGTCCTCAAAGGCAAAAATCGAATCGGTCTCAGGGTCCAACGGACGACTCGAAGGCGCAACCCCTGTGCGCGCCAGCCGCTGCCTCATATACGACACGACATCACGATTATCTAGTTCCGGCATGTCGACCTTTGAGCTCTCGGCCATAACAGACACGCCCTGCCCCAGCAACAGCAAAATCTGTATCTCGTCTCCGTCGGCACCATAAGCCACCAACCGGACCGTGTCAGCTCCTCCACAACGGGCAAGCGCTGCCGCGTACTCAACAATAAGTTCTGCTACTTCACCCCCCACCAACAAAGTCCTGCCGACGAACGTCACATGCATCATATGAGCACCGTACGCAGCCAAAAGCAAACGCTCAAGTCCTTGCTTTTCTGCGCGCGGCAACGTAAAGAATTCCCTCCTGCAGCGTGCCGCCCAACCCACGACTTGCAGCCTTACTGCGCACCCTGAAGGCCGAGGCGTTCTCGCTCTGCTGCGCTACCTGCTCGCCCCACGAACTCGAACACTCCCCCGCGACCCCCGCCGCCTAATGTTTCTACGAGTCCGAAATGCCCGCAGCAGCTCATTCGTCCCGCAGCTGGGTGCGTGCCTGACGGGTGTTATCGGTTCTTAAGGGGCATGAAGCTCGTACGCCGCGGCCGGGCGAAGGATGAACGGTGCTTGATGAGTTTAAGAACGATGGGCAGAAGTATCGGAAGCAGACGGAGCAACATGGAAGGCCTTCTTGGTCGGTTGGGGTGATGGAACGGGCCCGAGGCTGCTCGCCAGGTATAACGGTCAGTGTTCCGCTGATGGCGGACGCGTCCCTGCCGATCACGTACGGCCACTACGCAGTGTTCGCCGGCCTCTCTTTCTAGTTCGTGCTGCGTAAGGCACCCGAGACGAACGGCATGTCGCTTAAAGAAGCCGACACCCTGCCGCCACCGAAGAACTCGGCCAAGAAGGCAGCCGCCGGCAACTAGAAATTTAAGCGGTATCGGGCGATATCCTCAACCCCCCGAATGGGAATTCGCATCGCGTCCGTTTGCAGATAACTTCACACAATAAAGATTGTGGAGTGTGACCATGCCCGAACGTGGATACGCCGTTATTTGTTTGAAAACCACTGGACTGTTCCCGTACCAACGGGACCGGATCGTCGAGGTCGCCGTCGTGCACCTCGACGAAGGTGGTCACATTACTGCGCGCTGGGAGACCGTCGTCAACCCCGGAAGTAATGCGGGTAACGTGACCAACCACGGCGTCAGTACGGCTGAGCTACTGCGCGCGCCGACGTTTGAACAGATCGCACCGCACCTGGTCAACTTGGTACGCGGCCGGGTGTTGGTGACCCACAACGCCCAGTTCGTCACCGGATTTCTGATGAGCGAATTCGAGCGAATCAGCTATGCCCCCGGGCGCGGACTCGAAGCGGTCTGCACCATGCATCTGGCCCGCAAGTACCTGCAGGGTGCCGGCCGGCTGCTCGACGACTGCTGCGCCGCCTTCGACATTGAGATCGAGTCCGGCCCCGGCGCCCTGGTGCAGGCTGTGGCGTGCGCCACCCTGCTGGCGGCCTACGTGCACGGCTCGTCCAGTGCTGCACCGTGGATCGATGCCCTCGACCGCGCCGAACTGTTCACCTGGCCAAGAATCGCCGACACCAACCAAGCACAGTGGGTACAGCGAGACCCGATGACGACGGACGATGTAGTGCCGACACCGAGCTTTCTGGCTCGGGCGGCCGTGAAGCTTCCCGACTATACCGGCCCCGAGGAGCACCTCGACTATCTCGCCCTGCTCGATCTGTGCCTGCTCAATCCCGTGCTGTCGCCTCAGAAAACGCGTGAACTTCGGGTTTTGGCTGAATTCAGCGGCATCAGCGCCACGGACTGTATGGCACTGCATCGCCGGTATTTTGAGGACCTCGTGCGCGTGGCCGGGTCGAACGGTACCCTGCGCATCGCAGATTCCGCGGATCTGATCGCGGTCGCCCGCATGCTCGATATCGCCCCGGAGGTCGTCGCCGCCGCACTTGCAGCACCATCGACGTCGGCGGCGCGCCCGCCGATCGCAACAATCGAGACGGTACTACTGGAAGAGGGCGACATCGTCGTGCTGACCGGTGACATGGCCCGCACCCGCTCTGACTGGGGCCGTGAACTGGTCGCGCGAGGACTCTCCGTGGGAACGGCGGTCACCCTGCGCACGCGCCTGCTGGTTGCCGCCGACCCGGCATCTGTCACCGGTAAAACCGGGAAGGCCCGCGACTACGGCATTCCGATCATCTCCGAATTCGGCCTGCGGTCTCTCATCGGAGTGCGCTGACCAGGCCGGGTGCAACATCCACATAACTTCACCGTGCCGTACCTGCTCATCCCGTTGCTCTGGACGGCATCGCTGCCTGCGTGCTACAAGTTCTTCATGTTAGACGCCAACGGCGGGCAAGAGCGAGGCAAGCACCACCCCTGTGACAGGGCACTCGCCTTCGATCTCGAAAACTGGGAGCGTGCACCAACGTCGCGTTCCACGAGCACCAGCCAAGCCAAGTCGTGAGCCAGTGACCATCACGGTCACTGGCTCACGCCCCACTGGCACCTTTGCAAGGTCGGGAAACCGACGTGTTACAAGGCAGATTGGTTAGAAGACAGTGGCCAACTCCTTTTGGCGGGGACATTCCTTGTTCCTGAAACGAGAGCTGCTAATTGCCAAATATCGCGACTAGGCGAGCATGTGCTGCCGGATCCTGCGCTACGGCGATGTATCCGACCTCCCGCTCAAGCTGCAGCCGCTGGATTAAGACAGAAGCATCACCCGGCGCCTTGGAGAGAATGGCGCGCTCCACGAGTTCCGTGAGCGGTTCTCCGATCGCCTTTCGGAAGTTGAATCCGAGCAGTTGCAGAACATTCACGGTCTCAATAGAGAGGAGAGGCTTGATGGCCTCAATCACGTGAGATTTATCTGAGTCGTCATTCTGCGAAAAGCCCATGAGCTTCTCGACCAATGGAACGACCGTCTCCGTGATGTACTGCACATCGCCACTCGAAAGGCGCTGCGCCACCAGTTCGGCTTGATAGGCCTGAGCGATACGTGTGAGATCGTTCTTGTCCGAGATCAGATCGTTGACAAGCTGCTCCAAGCCATTGATCGTTTCGCTGTCGTTGTTACCGGCCCTCAGGCCCTTGACGCGGTCCGATACGCCTTGGGCCGTGTTGCGGATGGCCGATCCGGCAAGGCTGATCGCAAGCGCCTGGACTTCCGGGCTAATTTCCATAGTTTGGCTCCTCGTGCTCCCCGACCGCCCTCGATGAGCCACGCCGCACTCTAAGCATAATCTCGGGCTGTTGTCTCGTATCCCTAGGGCGATTTCAAGCGGTGGAAGCAACAGGGGTTATTTCCTTCTTCGAGACTAGCTCGCTGAGCAGGTTAGCTGGAGTGTTGCGTTTGAGGGTTTTGCGGGGCCGCTCGTTGAGTTCAGTGGCGACTTCGAGGAGGCGTTTGGCGCTGTGAGCGTTCAGATCGGTGCCTTTCGGGAAGTACTGGCGCAGCAGGCCGTTGGTGTTCTCGTTCGAGCCGCGCTGCCAGGGTGAACCTGGATCACAGAAGAAGATCGGAACCCCGGTTGCTTTGGTGATCTCCACGTGCCGGGCAAGCTCGGTTCCCTGATCCCACGTCAATNCGGATATTCTCGGCGTCATTTCGCCTATACGTTGCTAGATTGAAGAGGTTGCGTGCCTCTGCGGGGTCTATTCATGCTCCCTCGACGACGGCGTTGAAGACATCCTGCGAGCAGAAGCAGATCTCATTCCCGAGCAAAAGCGCACCCCTACGACCGGGATAATGAGGCTCGCGACGCAGCCCCAGGCTGACTGTCGTCGAAGCTGCGTGGGAGCACCGCGACGGGCGCGGCCGACAGATTGGCCGTCGAGGTGCAAGTTCTGCAACACTCTGTTGCCTGAATCACATTCGCGGTTCTAGTATTCCTGCATGAGCACCGTTCAGAAACAGAACGGGGCAGGCAGGATCATGGCGATCCTCGATGTCCTCGGTACGGCTGATGCCGCCGAGTTTCCGCACGGGATGACCGTGTCGGAGGTCTCACGACGCCTGGTCCGGGAGAAATCCGTCGTGTCACGCCAGCTGAAGAACCTGCTGGAATCCGGTCTCATCGCCCGGGACGATTCGGGTTGCTATGAGCTGAGTTGGCGGTTGTTCGCGCTGGCCTCCCGGGCCGGCGACCAGCGCCTGACGAAGATGGCGGTGCCGGTCATGGCGAGACTGACCGAAATCGTTCGCGAGCGCACCCACCTCACCGTACTCAGCGGCGGCGAGGTCCTCACCGTTCGATCCGAGAGCTCCCGGCGCGCCATCGAGGCGAACGGTTGGGTGGGGCGCACCATTCCGGTGAACCGCAGCTCGAGCGGAATGGCTCTGCTGATGGACCACGACGATGACCACATCCTCGAACTCCTGCATGAGTCGGACGGAGCGGCCCCGGCTCGCGAAGCCCGGAGTTTTCTGGCTCAGATTCATCAGGGCCGACGGCAAAAGTACACCGTCGCGAGTCGCCTGTTCGATCCGGAACTCATCGGAATTGGCGCTCCGATCAGAGACCAGTCTGGGGCAATCATGGCGGCGCTGAACATCTCCGGACCGGCATCCCGAATTGAGGCCCGTATTCCATTTTTCGCGGGACATCTGTTGTCGGCCGTGAATGCACTCCAGCAGCCGGGCTTCTCGTCCGCTTAATTCTCGACTGGGCATCCGTCTCAGCCGCCGTTAATCAACAAAAACAGGAGAACATCATGCGTGGCTACCCACTACCTTTTTTCAGCTCAGGCGCTCGAATTGATGCTGATCTGTACCTGCCCGACGGCGCCGGGGACGGCCCCTACCCGGTCTTGATCCCGTGCAGTGGCTACCAGGGTCAGAAGATCATTCACCCGGAGCGTTTCGCGCGGGCACTCACGCGGGCAGGTTACGCCGTGCTGGCGTTCGACTATCGCGGTTTCGGGCTCTCCGAGGGTGAGCGCGGACGCCTCGTGCCCCAGGAATGGTCCGAAGACGTGCGCGCCGCCGTTGACCGGGTTTCGGCGCACCCGAAGCTTGATGCCGATCGCGTTGGCTTGATCGGCTGGGGCCTTGGCGGCGGTGTGGTTGTGCACGAGGCCGCCGATGACGATCGGGTCAAGGCCGTTGCCTGCTGCAACGGGATCGCCGATGGCTTTGAGTCGACCCGTAAAATGCATGACGAAGCGTCGTTCAACAGTCTGTTAGCGCGCGTGGAAGCCGACCGTGGTCACCGAAGCGAACACGGCCGCTCGGAAATCACGAACCCCTGGGATATCGTCCGTCTCGACCTCGACGGAAAAACCAACGGTTATGTCGGTGAGGAGCTCTACAAGGCGCATGGTTTCGGCACCGGCGTCTCGCTTGAATCGGCCGATCGTCTGCTCCGCTTCCAGCCCTGGGAGCAAGTGGCGAAAATCTCTCCCCGCTCGGTGCTGATCGTGCACGGCGTCGAAAACCAGCTGCACAAGGTGGATGAGGCTCAGCGGCTCTACGACACTGCGCTGGAACCCAAGCAACTCGAGTTGCTTCCCGGCCGCGGTCACACCGAGTGGATGCTGGACGAGGACCCCACGTTTAAGCACGTCATCGGGGTGCTTGATACCTTCTTCCAGTCGGCATTCGCCGATGAAATCGCAGCCTAACCACCCATTGTGCTGCTGACATATCTGGCGGACAACGCCCTGAGAATCCTGTTCCTGGCACAGCAACATGCTGAGCTGGTCCTGATCAGCGTGGGAATTTCGACGGTCTTGGGAATTGGACTCGCTCTGTTGAGCGAGTCCGCCCCGAGGCTGCGCCAGGCGCTGTTGTCCGTCAGTGGAACCTTCCTGACCATTCCGTCTTTTGCACTGTTCGCGCTGATGATTCCGATATTGGGGCTGGGAGTCGCCCCGACAATCGTGGCTCTGGCGATATATGGAATCTTCCCCATTCTGCGCAACACGGTGACGGGACTGGAGGGCGTCGATGCGGCCGTCATTGACGCCGCGAAGGGCGTGGGAATGGGGGGAGGCCGGCGGATGCTGACGGTGGTTCTCCCCCTGGCGTGGCCAATCATTCTCAATGGCATCCGCACGGCGACCATCATGCTGGTGGCCACCGCCGCCATCGGCGCGGTCGTGCGTGGGCCGGGCCTCGGAGAGCTGATATTCCGGGGTTTGGCCCGCATCGGCGGGGCAAACGCCTTGAATGAGGCTCTCTCCGGGGTCATCGGGGTGGTGCTTGTTGCGCTAGTCCTTGACCTCTTGTTCATCCTGATAGCGAAAATGACCACTCTGCGAGGATTACATGTCTGACCAGCCAGGCTGCGGCCCCGACACCATGATTTTTTTGGACCGGGTCTCGAAGCGTTACCCCGATCAGCCCCACGACGCGGTGGCCTCGCTGTCGATGGAGATCAAGCGTGGCGAATTCGTGGTTTTGGTCGGCCCGTCCGGTTGCGGAAAGACAACGACGCTGCGCATGATGAATCGGCTGGTGGAACCCAGTGATGGCCGCATCTGGATCGATGGGAAAGACGTCACCCATGTGGACGTCGATCACCTGCGTCGCGGAATCGGTTACGTCATTCAGCAGATTGGCCTGCTTCCGCACCTGACGATCGCCGAAAATGTTTCCCTGGTCCCGAAACTGCTGGGCACTAACAAGGTCAAACGGCTTCGGCGCGCCGACGAGCTGCTGGACATGGTGGGACTCGAACCGAGCACCTTCGCGGCGCGCTACCCGCGGCAACTTTCCGGCGGTCAGCAACAGCGGGTGGGAGTTGCCCGCGCGTTGGCCGCCGACCCCCCGATCATGCTGATGGATGAGCCCTTTGGTGCGGTCGACCCCATCGCCCGGGAAAAGCTGCAGATGGAGTTCCTGAGCCTGCAGCGGCAGATTCGCAAAACGATTGTCCTGGTGACCCACGATATTGACGAAGCCCTCCTATTGGGAGACCGGATCGCCATCTTCGGTGAGGGGTCAAGGCTGGCTCAGTTCGATACGCCCCTGAAAATTCTGACAAATCCCGCCGATGATTTTGTGCGCGACTTTGTCGGAGCCGGAGCGGCAGTGCGGAGGCTGTCGCTGCTCACGGTGGGCGACGTTATCGACCGGTCGACACCGCTACAGGATTACCTGCAAAGCACGGTGGACATCCATCCAGAAGAATCGGTGCACCGAGCGCTGGAACAGGTGCTCGCCGCGCATGCCCAGGGCATAGCGGTGACGCTCCCGGGGGCCGACGTGCGGTTCATCGCGCTGCAGGATCTTCTGATGGCTGCCGCCCAGCCGACAGTTGCCACGTCGTGAGCTCGGTCATCATTGCCCGGCGCTCGGTTTCCAGTGACCGCGCCAGCGTCGGGATCCTGCCGGCCATCGTTGCGGCCCTCGTCGTGGGCGTCTTTGTGTACATTCGAGTCATTCCACTCGACTCGATCGAGGCGCGCAGCCTGGAAGTGCCGTTGATTCTGAACGCGGTGTGGGAGCACATCCAACTGGTGCTGGTCTCGACGCTGCTCACCATCACGATCGGTGTGCCGCTGGGTGTGGCCCTGACGAGGAAGGGTGCCCGCCGAATCGGCGGGCTGATACTGGTCGGTGCCAATGCCGGCCAGGCCATCCCCTCCATCGGAGTGCTGGTGCTCCTGGCGATCCTGTTCGGGGTGGGCTTCTGGATGGCGGTCATCGCCCTGCTCGTCTATGCCCTCCTGCCGGTACTGCGCAACACCATGGTCGGCATCCAGCAGGTGGATCGAGCCGTCATCGACGCCGGCCGCGGGATGGGTATGAGCACCCGGCAAATTTTGTCGACCATTGAGCTGCCACTGTCGATTCCGGTGATGTTGGCCGGGATTCGAGTTGCGCTGATCCTGAACGTAGGCGTCGCCACTCTGGCGGCATTCACCAACGCCGGGGGGCTCGGCTCCATCATTTCCGCGGGTATCGCGCTCAACCGGATGCCAGTCCTGTTGGTCGGCAGCGTACTCACAATTGCTCTAGCGCTGTCCATTGACTGGTTAGCGGGCATCGCCGAACGACTGCTGCGTCCCCGTGGCATTTAACCCAAATAAGATCATCACTTTTGAGGAAGACAAAGATGTCGAAGAATAAAATGCGAAAGAGTTTTCTTGCCGTTGGCCTAATCAGCACCCTAGTGACCAGCGGATGCGCGTTGGGCAGCAGCGGTCCCGGTACGGGCGGCACGGTAGCCGAAACGGAGGGTGCACTCAGTGGTGTCGAACTCAACGTTGCCTCCAAGAACTTCACCGAACAACTTCTGCTCTGCGAGATCACAGCCCAGCGGCTAGAGGCCCAGGGGGCTGCGGTCGAACGCACCTGTGGCATGAGCGGCTCCAGCGCCGTCCGCGCAGCCCTCGTCAGCAACGCCGTCGACATGTACTGGGAATACACCGGCTCGGGATGGTTGACCCACCTGCAGGAAACGGAGGTCATCACGGACCCCGCCGTACAGTACGAGAAGCTCAGCGCCGCCGACAAGGTGGAAAACAATATTATTTGGCTGCCGACGGCGCCAGCAAACAACACCTACGCCATCGCCGCCGAAAGCGAAACGGCGAAGAAACTGGGCGTCTCAACCATCTCTGATTATGCCGAACTGGCGGCATCAGATGCCAGTAACGCAACGTTCTGCGGCGCTTCGGAATTCTTTGGACGCGACGACGGCTGGCCGGGACTCAAGAGCACCTACGGAATCGAGATCGACCCTGCCCTCGTTGCGGAGCTGGCCGAGGGACCCATCTACAACGCCATTGCGGAGAACAATCCCTGCAACTTCGGTGAGGCCTTCGCCACCGATGGGCGCATCGCGGCCCTGGGATTGATCGTACTGGAAGACGATTTGGCTTTCTTTCCGCCCTATAACCTCTCTTTGAACGTTAGTGGTGCGGTTCTGGAAGCCAATCCCGCGATCAAAACAGTCATGAACCCGGTGCGTCTGTTACTCAGTACCGAGGAACTCCAGACACTCAATGCGCAAATCGATGTGGACGGAATGACTCCAGAGGATGTGGCCAGCGAATGGCTCACGAAGAACGGATTGGCGTGAAACCGGCACCTCAGCTCGCTGAGGATCCGCAGACACTCAGGGTAGGTCTGTTACAAACTGCACCCACCTTTGGGCACCTCGACGCCAATATTGACCGGATCAGCGGTTTAC
The DNA here is from genome assembly GCF_002929805.1 of Cryobacterium sp. Y50. Classification (GTDB taxonomy): domain Bacteria; phylum Actinomycetota; class Actinomycetes; order Actinomycetales; family Microbacteriaceae; genus Cryobacterium. Next base: position 11,515 of record NZ_PJJM01000050.1, read on the forward strand.
GTAGCCGGCTCGGTGACCTCGACGTGGTATTGACGCCGGAACTGGCGCTGAACGGATACGGTTTCGGTCCTGCATCGAAGCCGAACGCCCTACTCGCCAGCGATCCGCGATTATCCTCCCTGGGTTTGGGTACGGCCGCCATGGGTATCGGATTCGCGGAAAGCAACCCCTCTGGTAAGCCGCACAACTCCTATGCCGTTGTGGACTCGGGGTCGATGCACCTGCAACGCAAACTTCATCCCGTTGCCTCCCCGCCATGGAATGAGCATCTGGTCTTCGCCGCCGGCGACCGCCTAAACACGCCGACGGTCCGTGGCGCGAAGTGCGCCGTCATCATCTGCAACGACATGTGGCATCCGGTGGTTCCCTGGCTGGCGGCACACGGTGGTGCCGAGGTCCTGATCGTGCCGGTCGCCAGCGCCGAAAGCGCCGTCCCCGGGCAGGTGCAACGCACCTGGGCGCTCATCCTGGAACATTCCGCCACACTCTTGCAGTGCTACGTGATCTTCATCAACCGGTGTGGCACCGACAGCGGGGCACGGTTCTGGGGTGGTTCCAGAATCCTGGGGCCAGATGGGGCGACGATCGTGGAACTCGACGATTCCGAGGGCACGGCGGAGGCAACGCTGGATCTGGGAATGTTGCGTCGGCTCCGGGCCCGGACGCCGGTACTGGCCGAGGCCCGTACCGATTTTGTTCTGATTGGCATATCGGGGCTCAGCCCCCGGGGGCTGCCCGAAAACGCCAACAGCGATGTTTGATCTGCACGTCCATGCCGCGCCGGATGTGCTGGAGCGGATCGGCTACGACGACGAAATATGCGCGCACTATGTCGCCGCCGGATTCAGCGGCTTCGTACTCAAAGCCCACAACGAATCCACCGTGGGGCGAGCATCCGCGCTCGCTCGTTCCTTCGGCCTGGACGTTGTCGGAGGGATAGCCCTCAACCACTCGGCGGGGGGAATCAATCCCTCCGCCGTACTGGCCGCGCTAGCCAGCGGCGGCCGGGTCGTCTGGTTCCCCACGAACGACGCCCACACCCAGGCCGCGGCCCGACTTCCGCGCCTCGGCGACCTCGACCCCCGGCTCGACCGCGCGGTACTGGCGACACCGCCAGTGCTGGCCGCAGACGACGACAAACTAGCCGACATCGCCCTGGTGCTTGACCTGATTGCCGAATTCGACGCCGTGCTCTGCACCGGTCATCTCAGCGGGCCCGAATGCCGCTGGCTTTTCAAAGAAGCGACACGACGCGGCATTACGCGTTTCCTACTCACCCATCCCTCGTATACCGTGCCAGCGATGAGTCCGGGAGAGATACACGAGTTGGCCGCGGAAGGTGCCCACGTGGAAATCACTGCCTATCAACTCTGGCATCAGAGCGGCATGACGCCGACGATGCTGGCGGAGGTGGCCCGAGCCGCCGGGGACCGACTGGTCCTGTCCTCTGACGCCGGCCAACCGACCACGCCACAGCCGCCGCAGGCACTGGCCGAGCTCGTCGCCACGCTCGCAGGCCAGGGCCTCGACCCGAAATGGTTGCGGGCAGCCGCCAGCGAGGTCCCCCGGAAGCTCGTGCTGTCATGAGTGCCGCCGCCGTAACGCCGTCGCACGCCACGGTTCTGGCCACTCCCCGGTCGCTGGCCTCGGCCTTACGCTCGCGCGGGGTGCAGGACGCCCGCGATGATGCCCTGTCACGTGCCGCCTACTCCACGGATGCGTCGCTGTACCGGGTAGTCCCGTCGACGGTCGTGTTCCCCCACGACGCCGAGGAGATCATCACCACTCTGGAGCTGTGCCGTGACCGCGGCATCCCCCTAACTTCTCGGGGAGCGGGGACATCCGTCGCCGGCAACGCCATCGGTACCGGTGTCGTGCTGGACTTCAGCCGGTACATGAACAAGGTTCTTTCCCTCGATGCCGCGAGCCGCACCGCAATCGTACAGCCGGGTACCGTGCACGCGACGTTGCAGAAGGCAGCGCTGGCCCAGGGGCTGCGTTTCGGCCCGGATCCCTCGACCCACACGCGGTGCACCATCGGCGGCATGATCGGCAACAACGCCTGCGGTTCCCGCACGCTGGCCTATGGGCGCACCTCCGACAACGTGACGCATCTCGATGTGCTGCTCGGATCAGGGCGACGACTCCTGCTCGGCGCCGACGGGACACCGGCCTCGCCGGAGACGGATGCGCTCCGGACGCTGGTGCACACGGAGCTGGGCACCATCCGCACAGAACTCGGCCGCTTCGGGCGCCAAGTGTCCGGCTACGCGCTGGAGCACCTGCTGCCGGAGCGAGACTACGATCTCCGCCGGGCATTGGTCGGCAGCGAAGGGACCCTGGCCATCGTTCTCGAGGCCGGTGTGCGACTGGTGGCCGATGCCCCGCACAAGACCATGGTTGTGCTCGGCTTTGACGATCTGGGCTCCGCGGGCGATGCCGTGATGAGTGTGCTGCCCTTCTCCCCGACCGCGTGTGAGGGGCTGGACTCCCGGATCGTTGACGTGGTGCGCAGCCGCAAGGGTCCGTCCGCCGTTCCGCCACTTCCCAGCGGCAACGCCTGGCTCTTCGTAGAAATCGCCGGCGATGACCCACAAGAGGTGCAGAGCCGAGCGATGAGCCTCTGCCAGGTGGATGCGGCGGCGTATTCGCGCGTCATTTCCAACCCGGCCGAAGCGGCGGCGCTCTGGAAAATCCGCGAAGACGGGGCCGGCCTGTCCGGGCGGTCCCCCGCCGGCGCCCCCGCTCACTCCGGTTGGGAGGACGCCGCCGTACCGCCGGAAAAACTAGGCTCCTACCTGCGCGACTTCGACGCCCTACTGCTCCAGCACGGTCTCAGCGGCTTCCCCTACGGCCACTTTGGTGACGGCTGCGTGCACGTGCGACTGGACATTCCCTTCGGACGCAGCGACGGCACCGCGCTTTTCCGCGCATTCATGACGGATGCCGCCGCCCTAGTTGCCGGCTTCGGCGGTTCCCTCTCCGGCGAACACGGCGACGGCCGGGCCCGCAGTGAGCTCCTGCCCCAGATGTACTCCCCCGGCGCCATTGCCCTCTTCGGCAAGGTCAAGGGCATTCTCGACCCGGACAATGTGCTCAACCCAGGGATTGTGGTCGACCCACGCCCGTTAGATGCCGACATCCGAGTAGCCCAGGCAGGCCCGCTGCGCTCGGGGCTCGCGCTGGCCTACCGTCACGACGGCGGCGACTTCAGCCAGGCGGTGCACCGCTGCACCGGTGTTGGCCTCTGCCGGGCCGACAACAGCACCGGAAACGGGGTGATGTGCCCCTCGTACCTGGCCACCCGGGAGGAGAAAGACTCCACCCGCGGGCGCGCCCGCGTGCTGCAGGAGATGATCAACAAGGGCGGAGCGAATTGGCGCGCGCCCGAGGTGCATGACGCCCTCGACCTGTGCCTCTCCTGCAAGGGCTGCGCCTCGGACTGCCCGACCGGCGTCGACATGGCGGCCTACAAGGCCGAAGTTCTGTACCAGAGCTACCGGGGCCGGCTGCGCCCTGCCTCGCACTACTCGCTCGGTTGGCTTCCCCGCTGGGCCAAACTCGCAGCGATTGCCCCGCGACTGCTGAACCGGCTGATGCGGTTGCCCATCGTGCGCCCGCTGGCCCTTCGCCTGGCCGGGGTCGATCGCCGGCGCAACATCCCGGCGTTCGCCCCCGAAACGTTCCACTCCTGGTTCGAGGCCAGGCCCGATGCCGCCCGGCAGACCGAGGCCGGGGTCGTGATGCTGTGGGTCGATTCCTTCACCAATTATTTCACCCCAGAGGTCGGGAAATCGGCCGTGCGGGTGCTGGAGGGGGCCGGATTCGACGTTCGGATTCCCGAGCAGCCACTCTGCTGCGGCTTGACCTGGATCTCCACCGGTCAGCTAGATGGCGCCCGAAAAATTCTCGCCAAAACCATCGCAGCGCTCACTCCGACGGCCGAGGCCGGGATCGCCATTGTCGGCCTCGAACCGTCTTGCACCGGGGTGCTTCGGGCCGAAGCGTTGGAGTTGCTGGACGAAGAAACCGCTGGGCCGGTCGCACGAGCCACACACACTCTGGCCGAGTTCCTCGCGACCGTTCCGGGCTACACGCCACCGTCACTGGCCGGAACGACCATCGTGGCCCAACCGCACTGCCATCATCACGCGGTGATGGGCTGGAGCCCGGACGCCGCGCTACTCGAGGGGGCCGGCGCGACGCTGCAGAAGCTCGGCGGATGCTGCGGCCTTGCCGGTAACTTCGGGGTGGAACGCGGCCACTACGATATTTCGGTTGCGGTGGCGGAGCAGCAGCTACTGCCGGCGGTTCGGGCGGCCGCGGCCGACACCGTTGTGCTCGCCGATGGATTCTCCTGCCGTACCCAGCTCCAGGATCTGAGCACCCGGCGAGGAATCCACCTGGCGCAACTGCTCGACCAGGCGGCTGGACCCATCGAAGACTAGATGAGCGAGTCCTAATGGTCGTAGGCGATAGAGGATCGCTTGTTGGGAGCTCTGAGGAGCCAGTTATGCCAGATTCCTGCCGCGAGAGCGAGTAGGCGGCCGGCGACGCGGGAATAGAGGCCGGGGATGGTGCATCCACCGTGCTCCTTGAGGCGAGTTGGACCTTGAGGGTGTCGAAGACGGACTCGACCAATGGCGGATTCCGCCGAGCTTGCCGAATCATTTCTGCTCGTCTTTCCGATCGGGCCGGATCGCGGAGCCGGGAGCATCGTCAACATCGGATCGATCTCTGGCATGATCGCCAACCGCCCACAGATGCAGCCCGCATACAACGCCTCCACAACGGCGGTGCACCAGCTCACGAAGTCGCTCGCACCGAATGAGCTCCGCTCAGTGTACGAGTTAACGCTGTCGCGCCCGGCTACATCAAGACGAACATGTCACCGGTCGACCAGCTGAATATTGGCTTCCGAGGGAGCCAGGGGTGGTGCGGGTGGCAGCCAGTGCTCGGAATCATGAATCGTGTCGTTCAGAGC
>NZ_PJJM01000097.1 GCF_002929805.1 Cryobacterium sp. Y50
TCGCCACGCCCGCAACCAAACTCCCACTCAGATTTCACCGACTCCGCACACTCAAGGCGGACCGGTGGATCGAGGCTTAGTCGCGGTTCTGGCCGGGACCCTGATCCTGCTGGGACTGAGCGCGTTATTTCTGGCACCCGAACTCGGAGGCATAAGCGGGTGGCTGGGCGCCGCCGTGTTCCTGCTTTTCGCGGTGTTGTTGTTTGGTGCCCAGGATGACGTACGCGCAATCATTCAGTAGAGGGTTCCCCAGGATCGTCTTGACGTTCAAGCTTGCTGCGTGCCAGCGGCCCTGTCGTGAGTTCGCTGAGAATCGGGTCGCAGGACGCCCATAGACTGATTGCATGCCCTCATCCGCTCGTCACGACGACGCAGACGCAGCGCAGCCGATCACTCCACTCGATCGAACGGCCGCTGAAGTGTTGGCGCGCACCCTGCGCGCGGTGGCGGATCCCACTCGCCTGCAGCTATTGAGCATGATCGCGGGTGCAGTATCGGGTGAGGTGACCGTGGGGGATCTCGCGACACCGCTGGGAATGACCCAGCCGACAATTACCCATCACCTGCGCATCATGGTCGATGACGGTCTGCTCGTGCGGGACCAACGCGGGCGTCAGGTCTGGCATTCCATTGCTGCCAGTCGCAAGTCCGCCATACTCGATCTCCTGAGGTAATACGTGTCTACGTTTCCCCGCACGATTGGCCGCCCCCTGGACTCGGAATCGGCTCGCGTCCGCGCGCAACAAATCAGCGCGCTCACCGATCCGGTCAATCTCCGGCTGCTCAGCCTGATCGCCGCGACACCCGAGTCCCAGCGTTCACCGAATTGGCTTGCCGAAGCCCTGAGCGTGCCCGGCGCCGAGGTCAACAGGGCGTTCACCGACTTGACAACGGCCGGCCTGCTAACGAAAGACCTTCGAGACCAGTATCAATTGACAGCGGATGCCTGGGTTCGGTTCGGACGTCTGCTGGCTTCGTCGGGAGCAGGCGAGACGGAGCGTAGCGAAGTGACCGCGCCCATCCACGCGCGTGCTGTTCCTCCGGTGATCTCTCGCATCGTCGATGATCTCTCCTACCGGTTCAGCTCAACGTTCTCGCGAGAGACCGTGGCTCGCTACGTTACCGAGAGCTATTCGCTGCTCGCGGACCGTGCCCATATCGTGCGGTTCCTGCCATCGCTGACGGCCAAGTTTGCCACCGACAGGCTCAGCGCGCTGGCGACTGCCGGAGGTCTGGTTTTACGCGGCACACCCGAGGTGCTGTTTGTGTGCGTGCAGAACGCTGGGCGATCGCAGATGGCTGCTGCCATTCTTCGTCAACTCGCGGGAGACTCCGTGCACGTGCGCACGGCGGGATCGGCCCCGGCAGCCGCAGTGCACCCGGTAGTCGTTGAAGCCCTCGATGAAATCGGCGTTCCTCTGGCGACCGAGTTTCCGAAGCCATTGACCGAAGAGGTCGTGCAGGCCGCCGACTACGTCATCACGATGGGCTGCGGCGATGCCTGCCCGATCTACCCCGGACGACGGTACATGGACTGGGTTCTGGAAGATCCCGGCAACAAGTCGCTGGCTGAGGTGCGGGTCATGCGCGATGAGATCAGCGCGCGCGTTCACGCACTCTTGGCGGATATGGGCCCGACGAATCAGCCGGCGATTCGGTAACCGATCCCGCGAATTGTCTCGATGATCGGCGGAAAGCCGGGCGATGCCAGAGCAAGTTTCGTACGAATGCGCGACACGGTGATTCGAACGCGGATAGCGTGCTCCGGGTCGCCGTCCGCGAAGTGACGCACGAGTTCATCGAGGGACACCAGCCTAGGAAAGCCGAGCATGAGGTATTGCACAACGTCGAATTCCTCCGGCGAGAAGTACACCTCGACTCCACGCACGAGGACGCGGTGTTCGGCCACGCTCAGTACGAGCCCACCACAGGTCAGCTCCACGTCGGGGGCGTGGTCGTGTCCGCGGCGCATCGGTCCCAAAGCAGATGCGAGGCGTGACGGTGTGAGCGGAAGCGCGACGAGACCGGCCGCACCGCGGCTGAGCCCCTCGACGACGAGTCCGTCCGGCAGGGTCGCCGTCAAGCCCATCAGCACCGGCGCGTGGGCGAGGGCAACGACAATCTCGATGAAATCGAGCACGGGCATGTCGGTCAAGTCGGTCGGGGCCACGACGACCGATTCTGGTTCATGCGCCAGCATCCGTAGGGCTTCGCACCCGTCGGCCGATCGGCTCAGCGAGATGCCACGCCGGCGAAATTCCGCTGGGCTGCCACGGTGCAGCGTAGTGGGGGAGTCGATGACGACCACGTGCAATGGCCAGACCGGCGCCTCGACGACGAGACTCACCCGAAACGACCCGAGATATAGTCTTCTGTGCGCTGGTCGGCCGGGCTCTCGAAGATCTTCTTGGTGAGGTCATATTCCACCAGGAGCCCCGTGCGGTCGCCCGTCTCCTCGCTGGCGAGGGCCGTGAAGAACGCGGTACGGTCAGCCACACGCGCGGCCTGCTGCATGTTGTGGGTGACGATGATGATCGTGTAGTCCTCGCGCAGCTCATACATGAGGTCTTCGATGCGTGACGTGGCAATGGGGTCGAGCGAGGAGCAGGGCTCGTCCATCAGGATCACGTCTGGTTTGACGGCGATGGTGCGGGCGATGCAGAGGCGCTGCTGCTGCCCGCCGGAGAGGCCAAACGCAGATTGTTTGAGCTTGTCCTTGACCTCGGGCCAGAGGGCGGCTCGGGTGAGGGCTTCCTCGACCAGATCGTCCATGTTGGATGCCTTCAGGCCGATGACCCGAGGGCCGTAGGCGATGTTGTCGTAAATCGATTTGGGGAACGGGTTGGGCTTTTGAAAGACCATCCCGATGCGGCGCCGCACCTCGATGGCGTCGACTTCCTTGTGGTAGATGTCTTCACCTTGAAAGGTGACAGAACCTTCTACACGGGCGCCGTCGATGAGATCGTTCATGCGGTTCAGCGAGCGGAGCAGCGTCGACTTGCCGCAACCTGACGGGCCGATGAGTGCCGTGATTTCCTTCGAGCCAAAAGAAAGGTCAACGCCCGTGACCGCACGAAAGGCGTTGTAATACACGTTGACGTCTTTGCATTCGATGATCGCGTTGGGCACCGTGGGCAGCGCGGCGCTGCGTTCGGCGTGCTCGGCGGGAAAGTGGATGGTGGGTTTCTGGTCGCTGCCGGTGGTGTAGCTTGCGGCGCGTGTTTTGGTCGGCATGGCTGGTCCTGTCTGTCTACCAGCGCTGCTGGTAGCGGTTGCGAATGAAGATGGCGAGTCCGTTCATGGCGAGCAGAATCAGCAGCAGCAAGATACTTCCTGCGGAGGCGAGCTCGTGGAACTCGGCCTGCGGCCGTGACGTCCAGTTGAAAATTTGAATCGGCATGGTGGTGTACCCGCTGAGCAGCCCGTTCGGGTCGAAGCTAACAAAGACCAAAGCCCCCAGCACGAGTAACGGGGCGGCTTCGCCGAGGGCCCGGGATAAGCCCAAAATGGCGCCCGTGGCGATGCCGGGTACCGATGCTGGCAGGGTTTGTCGCCAGACGGTCTGCAGCGGTGTCGCCCCGAGGGCGAGAGAGCCTTGCCGAATTTCGAGGGGAACGCCTCGCAGCGCTTCTCTAGTGGAGATGATGATCACGGGCAGGACGAGCAGGCCGAGGGCGAGGGCGCCGCCGATGACGATGTTCTTGTTTTGTACGCCCAGCAGGGCAAGAAAGCCGAGGGCGAGCAGCCCGTAGACGATCGAGGGGACGGCGGCCAGGTTCTGCACGTTGAGTTCGATCGCGCGGTTGAACCATTTCTTGCGATCGGCGAATTCTTCCAGGTGTACGGCTGCGGCCACGCCGAGTGGGATGGTCAACAAGGCCGTGGCTCCGATCACCCAGATGGAGCCGAGGATCGCTGGGCGAAGGCCGGCCCGTTCCGGAGCCGATGCGGGGTACTCGGTGACGAGGCGGGAGTCGAGGCGGGAGAACCCGTCGATGAGGGTGGTGATGATGAGGGTCAGAAGCACGCCGAATGCGACGAACAGGCAGAGCCACAGTGCGATGAGGAAGAGTACGGAACGGGCGCTGTGCTCGCCGCCGCGAACCTTTCCGTGGATGCTGGCGCTGCGGATATGGGCGCCGAGGCCGGTGGTGAGGAATGTCATCAGTAGATCTCCCGGAAACGACGCACGAAGCGGATGCTGATGAAGTTGAACAGCAGGGTGACGAGGAACAAGAGCAGGCCAACGGCGAAGAGGGTGTCGTATTCAAGAGATCCCACTCGGGAATCCCCGAGTGCGGCGTTGGCGATGAATCCGGTCATGGTTTGACCCTGCTCGAGGGGACCCGTCACGATGCGGGCCTGCCCGCCGGCGGCAATGGCAACGATCATCGTCTCTCCCACGGCGCGGGAGACGCCGAGCACGATCGCGGCGATGATGCCGGACAGGGCGGCGGGAAAGACGACGCGCACGGTGGTTTGCATGCGGTTCGCGCCGAGCGCTGCCGATCCCTGGCGCATGCTCAGGGGCACGGCGGACATGGCGTCTTCGCTGATTGATGCGATCGTCGGCACGATCATGACGCCCATAACGAGACCGGCGGCGAGAACGCTGAAGGCGCCCGTGTCGAGATCAAACAAGCCACGAAAGACGGTGGCCTGCACGAACTGCAGGGCGAAGAGTCCGAACACGACGGTGGGGATGCCGGCCAGGATTTCCAGGACGGGCTTGAGTACTTTGCGCAGGCCCGGTTTGGCGTACTCGGACAGGAACACTGCGGCGCCCAGCCCGAGTGGGATGGCGACCAGCAGGGCTATGCCGGAGGTCCAGGCCGTGGCGGTGACGAGGGGCAATACGCCGAACGAGGCGTCAGCGAAGCGGGGAGCCCAGCGATCGCCGAAGAGAAAGTCAAATACCGAGACGGTGCGGAAGAATTCGATAGAGGGAACCAGCAGCGCGATCAGGATGCCGCCGGTGATGACAATGGTCAATATGGCGGCGACGCGCAGGAGGAAGCGTACGAACGTTTCGCCGTGGCGTGGGCGGTTCGACCGCAGGGACACCGCGGGGCGGCCCGGCAGAAGAGCCGAACCGCCGACGGGGGTGAGTGTGCTCATGAACGCACAATCTCCTTCTTGAATCAGTGTGCGGGTGTGACTAGCCGACGAGGGTGGCGAGTTCCGTTGTTGCGGTGCTCTTCTGGTCAGCGGTGAGAGGGATGTATAGCGCGGCCTCGGCGACGGCATCTGAGTTCTCGAGGTAGAAGTCGACGAACGAGCGCAGTTGCGCCTTGTCGGCGTAATTCGCGTCGTTGACGTACAGGAACAGCCCACGCCCGAGCGGCTGATACGAGCTGTCTTGCACGGTCTCCTTCGTCGGATAGATGCAGCCTTGGCCGCCGTCAATCTCGAGTGCCGTGATTGCGTCTGGGTTCTCTTCGACATAGCTCAAGCCGAAGAAGCCCATGGCACCCTTGTCGCCCTGCACGCCCTGGATTGTGATGTTGTCATCCTCGGAGGGGCTGTAGTCGGCGCGGATGGCACCTTCGTCGCCATTGATGGCATCGGTGAAGTAGTCGAAGGTGCCTGAGTCAGTACCGGCGCCGAAGAGCACGAGCGGCTCGTCGGGGAACGAGGCGTCAACCTGGTTCCAGTTGGTGACCGTTCCTTCGGATTCCGGAGCCCAGATGGTGTTCAGTTGCTCAACGGTGAGGCAGGAAGCCCAGTCGTTCTCGGGATTCACTACGACGGAGAGACCGTCATTGGCGATGACGATCTCGGTGTATTTGATGCCATTGGCCTCGCAATCCGCGGCTTCGTCGTCCTTGATCGGGCGTGAAGCGTCGGAGATGTCGGTTTCGCCGGCACAGAATGCCTTGAAACCGCCACCGGTGCCGGACGTCGCGACGGTGACGTTGACGCCGGCCTCGACGTCGCGGTACATGTCGGCTGCTGCCTCGCTGAGCGGGGCGACAGTAGATGAGCCGTCGATGGTGACCGAACCGGACAGTCCGTCGGCCGGGTCGGAGCTCGTGTTGGTGGCCTGGCCGCCACAGGCGGTTAAGAGTAGTGCTGCTGCAAGGACGCTCGCGCTGATGCTGGCGGTCTTGAATGAAAGCAGGGACACTTTCGTGGTCCTTTCCTTATCGGCTTGGTACGCCGAACGTGAACTGTGAATGTCAGCCGACGGCCGACTTGACTCATAGAAGTCTGTCTATATGAACACAGGGTAAACAATAGTCGACTTGACCATGTCCATAGATGAATATCTATGGGTTTAGCCTTGGCCTGCCGGATTGGCGGGAGGAATTGCGCTTAGCCTGAACATATTGACCACCTGGGAGAAGGTGTGCGCGCGTTGTTGCGCGTGCCTGGGTGCAGAAAAACCGTCACTTCAAGTCTGAGGAGCCCCGCCGGGGGCCTGTGATGTCTGACTCTGAAATTCCTGCCTCGAGTGACTGGGCCTTCTGCCGACTTGCGCGCGCCGCTTACTGTGTGGGCGGGCGCTAGTGGCCGCCGCCGAGGTTTCCGGCCAGGCGGCTGTGCAGTTCGGTGCTGGCCTCGTTGAGGCCCTCGATGACGACGTACTTGTCGTGCCGCTCATATTTGTAGGTGATCGCGTCGAGAGTGGCAACGGTGGAGGCGTCCCAGATGTGCGAAGCCGACAGGTCGATGACGATGACACCGACGATGACACCGACGATGACACCGACGACGACGCCGATGGCGAGGTTGTGGGTGAGGACGATGACGAGGGCAATGGCGCCGGTGGCGGCGGTTATCATGGCGGGGCGGCCATCGAAGAAGGCGATGGTGACGGCCATCACGAACGAGGAGAACAGGCCGACGCGCGGGTCGACGCCGGCGATGATCGAGAAGGCGATCGCCTCGGGGATGAGCGCCATGGCCACCACGAGGCCGGCGAGAACTTCGCGGGTGAGCAGGCGGGGCGTGCGTAGCGCGGTCAGAACCGAAGGCTCCGCACGGTAGCGGTTCGCGGTGATGGGCTTGGAAACGATGGCCATGAGGCCTCCAGAAGCTGGGCCGGGGGTGCGGCCGAAGTGGATACAGAAGAGTTGGGTGGGCGCCGCGGTGCGCACCTCCACCGGTCATCGAGCACGAGGCCATCAAGGACAATAGTGGGAGAGTGGGCTCACAGATGAATGTCAGCCGACTTCTGCAACACTACCTTAACGTAAGGGTTGGTTGTGACTGCAGGGAAAGAGGTCTTCCGGTGATATCAGGCGCGCCAACGACCGGGTCAGTGGTTACGATGCATATTGGCGAGCTCGCCGAGAAGACCGGGCTGTCGCTACGTACGATCCGGCACTACGACGAGGTCGGCCTGCTGAAGGCGTCCGCTCGCACCGATGGTGGTTTTCGGCTCTACTCGCCCGACGACTTCACCCGGCTGATGCTGATTCGCCGTATGAAACCGCTCGGTTTTACGCTCGACGAGATGATAGCGCTGCTGAAGGTGATCGACACGATGCAAGGCAGTCTGACCGGTTCGCACGATGCTGAGGTGCGCGCCGAGCTCAACACCTTCATCGCCCAGGCGGTGGAGCATCGGCAAAAACTGCAGGACCAGCTGGGAATGGCCGACGAGTTTCTAAAGCCGCTGCGCACCCAATAGTGGCTACACGGTGGGTTTGACCGCCTTCACAATGGCCCCGTGCATTTCGGGGGCGACCTCGTGGGTGTACTGCACGCTCGGGTCAGCGCAGCCGGCTTTGTGCAGGGCGTCGAGGTACTCCTGGTGCGACAGTGCTCCGGCGATGCAGCCGGTGTAGCTGCCGCGACGGATGCGGTCGTGTTGGCTCAGGTGGTTTTCGGCGACGACGTCGGAGATGCCGAGGCGTCCGCCAGGCTTTAATACTCGGAACATTTCGGCGATGACGGCGTTTTTGTCAGCCGACAGGTTGATGACGCAGTTCGAGATGATGACGTCGATGGTGTCATCAGCCAAGGGGATGGTCTCGATCTGACCCTTGATGAACTCCACGTTGGTGGCCTTGGCTTTGGCGGCGTTGGCGCGGGCGAGCGCGAGCATCTCATCGGTCATGTCGAGCCCGTAGGCAAAGCCGGTCGGGCCGACGCGACGCGCGGAGAGCAGTACGTCGATGCCGCCGCCGGAGCCGAGGTCGAGCACGGTCTCACCGCTGCGGAGGTCGGCGACCGCGGTTGGATTGCCGCAACCCAGGCTGGCCAAAAAGGCTTCCTCGGGAATCCTTGAACTTTCGCCATCGGTATACAGGGTTGATCCAAAAACGTCGCCGTTGCCCAGGTCAGTGGGCACGCAGCACGACGCGGTGGTAGATACATCCGTCAGTTGCAGTGCGGCTGCGGCGTAGCGCTCCCGCACTCGCTCGGTGATCTTGGACTTGTCGTTCATAAGTTGTTCCTTCCCGCTAGGTGGCGGCACCAGCCTACTGCTACATTGATACTTATCGATATAGCTGCTGACGTTACTAGGGAGATCGACATGACTGCCATCCGAATCTACGAACCCGCATTGTGCTGCGACACCGGGGTCTGTGGTGTCGACGTCGATCAGTCTCTGTTCGAGGTGACCGCCACCGTGCGCAGCCTGCAGAACCTCGGCGCCGACATTCAGCGCCATAACCTGGCGACCGATCCCCTCGCCTTCGCCACGGATGAGACCGTGCGCGCCTTCATGCACCTCGTCGGATCCACCGGCCTGCCGCTCACCGTCGTCGACGGCGTCACCGTGGCGACCGGCGCCTACCCATCGAAATCTCAGCTGCTCGCCTTCGCCGGTCTGGCTGATCGCCCCCAGCTCGGTCTGACCGAGAAATCTGCAAGCGGATGCTGCGGCGGCGCCACCGGCTGCTGCTGACACCATGAAATTTTTGGAAAACCCGCCACGGTTTCTCTTTTTCACCGGTAAAGGCGGTGTAGGAAAGACATCCGTTGCGGGTGCTTCCGCGATCGAGCTGGCCGAACGGGGTCGCCGGGTGCTGCTTGTGAGCACCGACCCTGCCTCCAATATCGGGCAGGTGTTCGGGCTCGCGATCGGCAACACAGTCACTCGTATTGGCGCAATTACCGGCCTGAGCGCGCTCGAAATCGATCCGGAGCAGGCAGCGGATGCCTACCGCGAACGCATTATCGCCCCGGTTCGGGGGCTCCTGCCGGAACGTGAGATCGCGAGCATCGCCGAGGGCCTGTCCGGATCGTGCACGACCGAGGTCGCCTCGTTCGACGAGTTCACGAACCTGCTCACCGATGAGAGCCTGCTCGCCACCTACGACCATATCGTGTTCGACACGGCGCCGACCGGCCACACCATCCGGCTGCTGCAGCTGCCCGGTTCCTGGACCGAGTTTCTCGACGCGGGCAAGGGCGATCCGTCCTGCCTCGGGCCGCTTTCCGGGCTTGAGAAGCACAAGGCGGTGTACGCCGCCGCGGTCGCTGCCCTGGCCGACCCTGAGCGAACGCGACTGGTGCTCGTGGCTCGCGCGCAGGCATCCGCTTTGACGGAGATCGAGCGTACGCAGGGTGAGCTGGCGCAGATTGGAATTCGCGGCGGCTACGTCGTTATTAATGGAGTACTGCCGGTGGGCGCGGGCGTCGAGCCGATTGCCGTCGCAGTGCGCAACCGCGAATCAGCGGCGCTGAACGGTATTCCGGCGGCCCTGGCAGCCCTGCCGCGGGACATTCTAGAGCTCAAGGCCGGCAACATGATGGGCGTCGACGCGCTGCGCACCCTGTTTCGTGGCGGCGGCGGCGACAGCGACGGCCCCGCGCAATCGCACACTGTGGTCGACGTTCCGGACGCCCCGCTGGGCCAGTTCGTCGACGAGCTGGAGCAGACCGGGCACGGCCTGATTCTCTGCATGGGCAAGGGCGGCGTCGGCAAGACCACGATCGCCTCGGCTCTGGCCGTGGCTCTCGCCGAGCGCGGCCACGCCGTGCACCTCACGACGACGGACCCGGCAGCTCACCTGGTCGAGACCCTGCACGGGAGCCTGCCGAGGCTGCGCGTCTCGCGCATCGACCCGGCCGAGGCGATTCGCGAGTATCGCGATCATGTAATGGCCACCAAGGGCAAGAATCTCGACGATGATGGTCGGGCGGCCCTGGCCGAAGACCTACTCTCGCCGTGCACCGACGAGGTGGCGGTGTTTCGGCAGTTCTCCCAGGCCGTGCACGAATCACGGCACGAATTTGTCGTCGTCGACACCGCTCCGACCGGCCACACCCTGTTATTGCTGGATGCCACCGGGGCGTACCATCGCGAAATCGCGCGCCAAATGGGGGAGAGCATGGCATTCGTGACACCGCTGATGCGCTTGCAGGATTCAGCCCTGACCAAGGTGTTACTGGTCACGCTCGCCGAGACGACGCCCGTGCTTGAGGCCGAGGGGCTGCAGCAAGACCTTCAGCGCGCCGGAATTCAGCCGTGGGGTTGGGTCGTTAACAATTCCATCGCCGCAGCGCACCCCGAGACGCCATTTCTGCAAGCGCGCGCGGCCAGCGAAGCTGCCCAGATCGACAAGGTGTTCGCCCGCGCCGACCGGGTCGCGATCGTGCCGCTGCTGGCCGACGAACCGATCGGGGTCGATCGGCTTGCGGCGCTCACCGCGCTGGCACCGTCGACGGTCTGAGCGATCTGGTTCGCTGGAATCCGCTGGTAGCGCTGCGGTTTGCTGCGCGGACTTGAGCCGCGCGGTCGTTAGCGTGGCCGTTTGCTGTATGGGCGAGCGAGGTCAGCGGGCCATGCCGGGGTGCACCTTGACGAAGGTGATGTTCTTGGTCGTCTGCACGGTTTTCGCAGGCGCGCGGGAGAAGCCCTTGGCCCCTTCGAGACGGTTCTGCCCGCGAAACTCAGCCAGAGCGTCGTCGAAGATGGCATTGAGCTGAGCGCCGGTGAATTCCTCCGCTGCCCCCTCGGTAAAGCTGATGCTGATAAGCGCGTTGTCGGGAAAGTGCCGGTTCATGCGGATGAAACCATCGGCATCCTGCTGCAGGGTGATCATTGGTCTAGTTTGACCTATATTTTGTGCCGTCGGTGCGTGTTGGTGGCCCTAGATAAACTACAGGCATGACGGAATCGATTCGCTGGGGAATCCTGGCCACCGGTGGCATCGCCCACGCGTTCACGAGCGATCTGGTGCAGAACGGCCACACCGTGCAGGCCGTCGGGTCGCGCAATCAGGCCTCAGCGCAGGTCTTTGCGGCCGAGTTTGGTATTGGCACGGCGCACGCCAGCTACGAAGCTCTGGTGAACGATGCTGAGGTCGATGTCATCTACGTGTCGACGCCGCATCCGTTTCATGCCGAGCACGCCGCCCTCGCGTTGAACGCCGGCAAGCACGTGCTGGTCGAGAAGTCGTTCACGCTAAATGCGCGCGAGGCCCGGCAGGTGGTCGACCTGGCCGCGAGCAAAAATCTGCTCGTCATGGAGGCCATGTGGACCAGGTTCTTGCCGCACATGGTGCGCATTCGCGAGATTCTCGCCGCCGGCACGCTCGGCGAAGTGCGCAGCCTGCTCGCCGACCACACCCAGGACCTACCCGACGACCCGGCGCACCGTCTGAACTCGCTCGAGCTCGGCGGCGGCGCGCTGCTCGATCTCGGGGTGTATCCGGTGAACTTTGCGCACGCCGTGTTCGGGCCGCCCGACTCGATTCTGGCGAGTGCGTCCTTCAAAGCCACCGGAGCGGATGCCCAGGTCGCGACGATCTTTCGCTACGCCGGCGGCCAGATCGCCACAACATTTTCGGCGAGCGCCACCCTTGGGCCAACCTCGGCCTCGATCATCGGCACGCACGGGCGCATCGACACCGCTGGCGTGTGGTACGCGCCGACCAGTTTTCGCGTGCTCGATAACGTGGGAACGGTGCTCGAGGCCTTCGCCCCGGCCGAGTTCACCGGTCGCGGCATGCAATTCGAAGCGGTCGAGGTTGAGGCGCTGATTCGAGCCGGCAGAATTTCGAGCGACGTCATGCCGGCCGAGGAATCGGTCGCTGTGATGACCACGCTCGATGCGGTTCGGGCCCAGATCGGGCTGCGCTACCCGGGCGAATAGCCTGCATGGAGGCGGGTCGGTTACCATACGGAGGTGGAAGAACCAGTGCAGACACCCGCGTCCACTGCGGTTGACGCCCCGCGTGGCGGGATCGCTGCTGCCTTCGCCGAGCGCCGCCGCGCCTGGCTGATCGCCGCCGGTACCCTCGTCTTCGTGCTGCTCGGCAGTGGAGCGGTGTTCGCTGGAACGCAGACCGGCGGGAATGAGCCGATGGCGGCATCCGGTGTCGAAACACCCACAGTGACGCCGAGTCCCACGCCGACCGTCGACCCGGCGCGGCCGGTGCCCACCGAGGCGATAGCGGCCAGCCGGCTGCGCACCTGCTCGGTGTCCGGGCTCGCCGCCGACACACGACTCGCCGATTTTCAGGCGCAGGTGATCAACGCCAACACCGGCGAGGTGCTGTTCGACCGGGGCGGCACGACCTCCTCGCGCACGGCGAGCGTCATGAAAGTGCTCACCTCGGCTGCCGCCCTCAACGTTCTCGGCAGTGACTACCGGGCCACGACCCGCGTCGTCAAGGGCTCCGAACCCGGCCAGGTCGTGCTCGTTGGCGGGGGAGACCTCACCCTGTCGCGGCTGCCGACCGGCCAGGAACCGTTCTACACCGGCGCCGCCCACCTCGACGACCTCGCCACCCAGACCAAGGTTTCATGGGCTGCCGACCCGGCCAACTTGCCGATCACCTCACTCGTGCTCGATTCCTCCTATTTCTCGGGCCCGGACTGGGACGAAGGCTGGGCCCGAACCGAACTTGGCCTCGGCTACATGCCCGAAATTACCGCGCTGATGGTCGACGGTGACCGGAACGACCCCACCCGCAGCACATCCGCCCGCAGCGAAGACCCGATTGCCCGCGCCGGCCAAGCCTTCGCTGACGCTCTCGGCGGTGGCCTTGAGATCAGCCAGGCCACCGCCCCGTCCGGTGCAGCCCAACTGGGCGCAGTGCAGTCCGCGCCGGTGTCGACCCTGATACAACAGTCCCTGATCGTGAGCGACAATACCCTTGCCGAGATGCTCGCCCGCCTCGTGGCTATCGAAAACGGTTCCGGCAACTCCTTCTCAGCACTGCAGCAGGGCATCGTCGGCGGTCTCGCTGACTACGGTATCGACACGAGCGGCATGATCATCAAGGACGGCTCGGGCCTCAGCCCACACAACGCCGTATCGCCGGCCTACCTGACCGCCCTGTTCATCAAGGTCAACGCCCGCGAGGGCAACCTCGGCGTACTGTTCGATGGCCTGCCGATCGCCGGTGGACCGCGCGGATCGCTCTCTTACGCTGACCGTTTCGCCGGTGCGAATTCCGCCGCCGACGGTGCAGTCTTTGCCAAGACCGGCTGGATCGATACCGGATACACGCTCTCCGGCATCATTCACGCCGCCGACGGTACCCCGCTCACCTTCGCCATTTACGCGATTGGCAACGTGAGTTCGAACGCGAAAATCGCCATCGACACACTGACCACCGGCTTCTTCCACTGCGGCGATAATCTGTCGAACAACTGATCAATCGAAGGAGACATCGTGACCCGCGCCCTGTTCATCATTGACGTTCAGAATGACTTTACCGAGGGTGGTGCGCTGGGCGTTGACGGCGGTGCGGCCGTCGCTGCGGGCGTGAGCGCGCTGCTGGCGCAGCATCCGCTTACGTATAAATACGTCTTCGCGTCGCGCGACTGGCACGATATCGGCAATGACAATGGTGGCCACTTCGCCCGTGATGCCGCACCTGATTACGTCACAACCTGGCCGGTGCACTGCGTGGCCGGCACTGCGGGCGCCGAATATCACCAGGCTCTCACAACGGATGCCGTGACATTTCACATTCGTAAGGGCCAGGGCAAGCCGGCGTACTCCATCTTCGAGGGCACCACCGAGGCCGGGCAGACTGTGGGGTCGCTGCTGACCGAGCACGGGGTGACCGAGATCGACGTAGTCGGCCTCGCCACCGACTACTGTGTGCGAGCTTCCAGCCTCGACGCGCTCGAGCACGGCCAGCACGTGCGGGTACTGACCGATCTGGTCGCCGGGGTCGCCGCGGAATCGACCGCGACCGCCCTCGCTGAGATGGCGCACGCCGGTGCGGTGTTCGCCGCTGGCGACGTGGTCGAATGACCCGGTTCGCTCGTCGTCTCGACGGGGTACGCATTGCCTTCGAGGCCACGCAGGGGGAGCGACCGGCGCTGCTCGTGCATGGATTTGCGTCGACCGCCGCCGTAACCTGGGCCGAATCTGGCTGGGTGCAAGCGCTCGCCGAGGTCGGGCGCGGAGCGATCACGCCCGACCTGCGCGGCCACGGCCAGAGTGACAAGCCGCATCGCGCCGCCGACTATGCTCCGCGTCAGCTGGCCGCCGACCTCGTGGCCGTGCTCGACACCCTCGAACTGGAGCGGGTCGACGTGATCGGCTACTCCTTGGGATCGCGGGTCGTGGCCGCCATGGCCAGGCTGGCGCCCGAACGGGTGCGGCGGCTCGTGCTGGGCGGGGCCGGCCCGCTCGAGCTGTTCGACACCTGGGATCTTGACGAGGTCAACCGGTTTGTTGTTTCGGGCGCGCTGCCCACGGATCCGACTATTGCCGGGGTGCTCCGCCCGGCACTAGTCGCCGGTGCCGACCGGGAGGCGCTGTTGGCGTGCGTGCAGGGGGTCGCGGGCTGCACGCTCGATGTGCCCGTGGGCATCCCGCAGCTGTTTGTGGCCGGTGGGGCCGACTCGATTCCTGCCGGGGTGGCTGCTCTGGCGGCCGAACGCGGCGCGCAGTACCTCGAACTGCCGGGTCGCACCCACCTGAACGCGCTGAGTGCGCGTGAGTTCAAGCAGGCCGCACTGGAGTTTCTGGCCTGAGCATTTGAACGCTCAGACCCGCGTCTTCAGCGCTACGCGCACCAGTGTTCGCGCGAATCCCGATGTCAAATCAGGGGGTAGGGTCGAGAGCACGAGATCGGCCCGCGCTGCAACACGGCCTCGATACTACGCACGCTCTCAAGGAGGAGACATGACCCTGGTGGACAGCACCGTGACAGTAGACAGCACACTGATTCTGGACGATGCGCTGTGGAGGGACAGAATCTTCGTCAACGGATGGGTGGCCGGTGGCGGCGGAAGCCGCCCGGTCGTCGCCCCCGGTTCGGGCGAGGCGCTGGGGTCGGTGGGGGTGGCATCCGTCGGGGACGTGCTGCGGGCATCCGCAGCCGCAGCTATCGCGCAGAAAGACTGGGCGGCCCGCCCACCCGAAGAACGTGCCGCCGTGTTGCGCCGAGCCGGCGACCTGTGGGAGAGGCACGCCGAAGAGATTCAGGGCTGGATCATTCGAGAATCAGGGGCGATTCTGGCCAAAGCCCAGCTTGAAACCCACGCCGCCGCCGCGGAATGTTTTGAGGCAGCGGGCCTGCCAAATCATCCGTTGGGCGACGTGCTGGCCACGAACGAAAAGCACTGGAGTTTCGCGCGGCGTCACGCCGCCGGCGTCGTCAGCGTCATCGCACCCTTCAACTTTCCCTTGATCCTGTCGATTCGATCGGTCGCGCCGGCCATCGCACTCGGCAACGCCGTGCTGCTCAAGCCCGACCCCCGCACGGCAGTGTGCGGCGGTGTCGCCCTGATGCGCATTTTTCAGGAGGCCGGTCTGCCCGACGGGGTACTTCAGTTGGTGCAGGGCTCCGCTGACGTCGGCGAGGCAGTGGTGTCGGCCCCCGAGGTGCGCATCGTCTCCTTCACCGGATCTACCGCGGCCGGCCGCAAAGTCGGCGAACTCGGTGCTCGCCACCTTAAGCGCACCCACCTCGAGCTCGGTGGCAACAATGCCCTCATCGTGCTGCCCGGCGCTGACCTGGCGCTCGCCGCGTCAGCCGGAGCGTTCGGGTCTTTTCTGCATCAGGGGCAGGTCTGCATGACGACCGGGCGTCACATCGTGCACGAATCGCTGCACGACGAGTACATCGCCCTGTTGTCGGAGAAAGCCTCGCACCTCCCCGTCGGCGACCCGGCGAGCGGCCAGGTTGCGCTCGGCCCGATCATCGATGCGGGGCAGGTGGAACGCATCCAATCGATCGTCGATGACACGGTCGCCGCTGGCGCCACCCTCTCGGCCGGCGGCACGCACGACGGCTTGTTCTACCGGCCGACAGTGCTGTCGAATGTGACGACTGAAATGCGTGCCTGGACCGATGAGATCTTTGGGCCGGTTGCACCGGTCGTGACGTTCTCGACGATTGAGGAGGCCATTGCTTTGGCCTCCAGCACGGAATATGGGCTCTCGCTCGGCATTCTCGGCGATGTCGGTCTGGCCATGCAACTGGCCGATGCCATTCCCAGCGGCATCGTGCACATCAACGAGCAGACCGTTGCCGACGAGGCCAGTGCCCCGTTCGGCGGAGTGGGGTCTTCGGGCACGGGTTCTCGCTTCGGCGGTGCCCAGGCCAACATTGAAGCGTTCACCGAGACTCAGTGGCTCACGGTACGCGCTGAGATTGCACCGTACCCGTTCTAGGGCAACAGTCAGAATGGGCCCTCGTCCTCGACGGGGCCCATTCTGGTGTCGGGGGCTAAATCAGGTAAAGAAAACGGATAGGTGCATCCGGTCCACGGAAATATGCGGCGGTATCGTCCCGGCCATGATGCCTATCCTGAATTCGCCACAGTGCTGATCTGGGGACATCTGGGCGGACCGGGCCAGGGCCCGGTCCGATTTAGAGGGTGGTGCCGAGCTTGAAGCCGGTCAGCTCGTCGTCTTGGCGGGTGTACGAGAAGCCGTCGGCTCCGACGGTCACGGCCATTTCGCTCGATTCGGTGCGCTCGATCACGGGCTGCGGGTTGCCGTCGAGGTCGAGCACGAGCGAGGCATCCGTGTACCAGCTGGGCACGACGGGGTTGCCCCACCAGTCGCGGCGCTGGTTGTCGTGCACGTCCCAGGTCACGACCGGGTTGTCAGGGTCGCCGGTGTAGTAGTCCTGCGTGTAGATCTCGACGCGGTGGCCGTCTGGATCGCGTAGGTAAAGGTAGAACGCGTTCGAGACGCCGTGGCGGCCCGGGCCGCGCTCGATCAGGTCGCTTTTGCGCAGCGCGCCGAGCTTGTCGCAGATGTAGATGATGTTGTGCTTCTCGTGGGTCGAGAATGCGATGTGGTGCATGCGCGGTCCGTTTCCACCAGTGAGGGCGGTGTCGTGCACGGTGTCCTTGCGCCGCATCCAGGCTGCGTAGGTAACGCCGTCGGAGTCCTGTATGTCTTCGGTGACCCGAAAACCCAGGTCCTCGAGGTATTTGCGGCCCCGGCCCACATCGGGGGTGACCTGATTGAAGTGGTCGAGGCGCACGAGCGCGCCCGGCCCTTGCAGATCGTAACGCCAGGCGAGGCGCTCAACGTGGGTGGTGGAGTAGAAAAACTCGTAGGGAAAGCCGAGCGGGTCTTCGACGCGCACGCTGTCGCCGATGCCCGTGACGAAGCCCTCGGTGCGACGTTCGGTGCGGCAGCCAAGCTGCTGGTACCAGGCCTCGGCCAGGTCGACGTCTTCGGGGCTGCGCACCCGAAAGGCCATCGCGGCAACAGCGGCCACCGGCCCCTGGCGCAGTACGAGGTTGTGGTGGATGAACTCCTCGAAGCTGCGCAGGTAGATCTCGGTGTCGTTCTCCTCGGTGACGACGAGGCCGAGAACGTCGACGTAGAACTCACGCGACTTGGCCAGGTCGGTCACGACGATGTCCATGTAGGCGCAGCGGAGAATGTCGGGCGGGGCGGTGGTGGTGGTGGTGGTGGTGGTGGTGGAGGCGGGGATCGGTTTGGTCATGGGGTTCTCCTCGTTGAGTTAAACGGATGCGCAGGGCTGGTTCTCGCGACGGCCAGCGTTTGTCCTGGGTGGTGCGGCCGGGCCAACCCTATGAACGTGGACCCAGCATCTCAACTGGGCCCACGTTCCGGGCCCAGGCCCGGTGCACAGGTGGGGCGGGGCTAATGGGCTCCGAAGCGGGGGGTGTGCACGGGGGCGAGGGTGATGTGCACGGCCTGCGAGTCGGTGTAGAAGTCGATCGAACGGTAGCCGCCTTCGTGGCCGAGACCGGAGGCCTTGACTCCGCCGAACGGGGTGCGCAGATCCCGTACGTTGTGCGAGTTCAGCCAGACCATGCCGGCATCGACCGACTGCGCGAAGTTGTGGGCGCGGGTCAGGTCGGTGGTCCAGATGTAGGCGGCCAACCCGTACTTGACCCCGTTTGCCAGGGCAAGCGCTTCGGCATCCGTTTCGAAGGGGGTGATGGCCACGACCGGGCCGAAGATCTCCTCCTGAAAGATGCGGGCGGTCGGGGCGACGTCGGCGAAGACGGTGGGGGAGACGTAGTTGCCCTCCGGCAGTCCGGCCGGGCGGCCGCCGCCAGCGAGCAGCCGCCCCTCGGACTTGCCGATTTCGACGTAGCTCATCACCTTCGCGTAGTGCTCGGGGTGCACGAGCGCGCCGACCTCGGTTTTCGGGTCGTGCGGGTCGCCGACCACGATGCTCGCTGCTCGGGCGGCGTAACGGGCGCAGAAGTCATCGTAAATCGATCGTTCCACCAGGATGCGGCTCGACGCTGTGCAGCGCTCGCCGTTGAGCGAAAACACGCCGAACAGGGTCGAGTCGATCGCCGCGTCGAGGTCGGCGTCGGCGAAGACCACGGCGGGTGACTTGCCGCCGAGTTCCATCGACATGCCCTTGAGATTGGCGGCGCAGTTGCGGTAGATGGTCTGGCCGGTCGTGGTCTCGCCGGTGAACGAGATGAGCGGCACATTCGGATGCTTGACCAGCGCATCACCGGCCTCCTCACCGATGCCGTTGACCAGGTTGAACACGCCGTCGGGAACCCCGGCGGTGCGAAAGATCTCGGCCCACAGGCTCGCCGACAGCGGCGTGAATTCGGCCGGTTTCAGCACAACGGTGCAGCCGGAGGCGAGCGCAGGCGCGAGCTTCCAGCTTTCGAGCATGAACGGGGTGTTCCACGGGGTGATCAGCCCGGCAACGCCGACCGGCTTGCGGTTGACGTAGTTGATCTGCCGGCCGGGCACCTGATAGGTGTCGTCCGCCTGCGCCACGATCAGATCAGCGAAGAAGCGAAAGTTCTCGGCCGCGCGCTGCGCCTGGCCGAGCGCCTGCGTGATCGGCAGCCCGGTGTCGAAAGTCTCGAGTTCGGCGAGCCGGGCATCCTGCGCCTCGACGGCGTCGGCGATGCGGTGCAGCACCCGGGCGCGGGCGCGGGGCAGCATGCGCGGCCAGGGTCCGTGGTCGAACGCTTCCTTTGCCGCGGCGACGGCCAGGTCGATGTCGGCCTGCTGGCCAGCGGCCGCGGTGGTGTAGGTCTGGTTCGACACCGGATCGAGCACATCGAAGGTCTCCCCGCCGACACTGTCGACGAAGTGTCCGCCGATGAAATGACGGATGCTGGTGGGCAGGTCGGCGGGCACGTAATGAGTCATTTTTTTGAAGCTCCGGTCAGGGTGAAGCCGGCGGTCGATGTCAGATACTCGGAGCCGGTATCCATCAAAATGCGCATCTTGGCGAGGCCTCCGGGGGTTGGTTCGATCAGCGGCGGACGCACAAAGCCGCTCTCGATCAGGCCGCGCTCGGCCATGACCCACTTGCCCGGCGCCGGGTTGGTTTCCACGAAGAGCAGGTCGACGAGTGGGTGCAGGCCGTAGTGAATCGTGCGGGCGGTGGCGAAATCACCGGCTTCCCAGGCCTCGAACATCTGCGCGACGGCAGCCGGCGCGATGTTGCTCGTGGCGCTGACGAAACCGGCGCCGCCGAGGGCCATGAGCGGCAGGCAGAGCAGTTCGAGGCCGCTCCAGACCAGCAGATCGGGGCCGCACAGGTGCAGCACTCGGGAGAAATGCTCGAAGTCCTTGGTCGTTTCCTTCACTCCGACGAAGTTGTCGAAATCGCGGAACAGTCGGTAGACGGTCTCCGGCGCGATGTCGACGGCGGTGCGGCTTGGAACGTTGTAGGCCACGATCGGCAGGTCGGGAAACTCTTCGCAGACCGTTTTGTACCAGACGTAGAGCGCCTCCTGGGTGGGGCGGGCGTAGTACGGCGTGATGATGAGCGCGGCGTCGATGCCGGCGTCACGCCCAGCGGCGGTCAGCTCAAGGGTCTCGTCGAGCTTGGTAGAACCGGTGCCGGCCATGAAGTGTACGCGTTCGTCGATCGCGGCCTGGACAGAACGAATCGCAGCGGCGCGCTCGGCGATGGTCTGCGAGCTAGGCTCACCGGTCGAGCCGCCGATCGAGATGCCGTGCGAGCCCGAGGCGATCTGCCAGTTGACCAGGTTGATCAAGCCGGCATGGTCGACGGCGCCGTCGGCGGTGAACGGGGTCATCAGCGCGGCGATGGATCCGCGAATTTGGCTCGGGTTGCTGCGGAACTTCATGAAATGCCTTCCTTCGAGGTACTAACAGGTGCGCGAGTTGAGAGAAACGCGTTTAGGGTGGCCAGCCGGTGGTCGCGGGCCGCGTGTTCGATTTCTGCAGCGGAGGCGTGCTGCTCAATCAGGTCGAGAATGTGGTCGTGCTCCGCGACAGATTCGGCCGCGCGCCCCGGCACGAAGCCGAAGGTGGATTCACGCAGCACCGACAGCCGGTTCCAGCCGCGGTGCACGAGGTCGAGAATGTGCGGGTTGGGGCAGGTACTGTACAGCTCGGAGTGAAAGTCACGGTTGAGCGTCGTGAAGCTCGTCGGGTCGAAGTGGAGCAGCGTGTCGCGCATTTTCGCGTTGATCTGTCGGGCGCGCGCTATCGCTGCCGGGCTCAGCGTCGGCGCCGACAGAGCGGTCGCCGCGCCCTCGACCAGTCCCAGGGTCTGCATGGTGTGCTGGTATTCGGTGGGGTCGAGCATCGCGACCTGCGCTCCGACGTTACGGGCGAAGGTCACCAGACCCTCGGCTTCGAGCTTGCGAATCGCTTCTCGCACGGGAACGGGACTCATTGACGTCTCCCGTGCGATCTGGTCGAGGACCAGTCGAAAACCGGGGCCGAAGGTGCCATCGTTGATGCGGGTTTTCAGCCAGTCATAGGCGAACTGGGCCTTGCCGATGATCGGCGGGGCGGCATCCATTATCGACGGGCGAGCCATGCGCGGTACTTCTCCTTCCAAGCCGCGTTCATCGGGTAGAGGCCGTCGACGGCCTCGCCGGAGCCGACCGTCTCGGCGATGAAGGTTTCTTCGCGTTCCTGCTCGATGCTGTCGGTGACCAGCGTGTCGATCAGGTGCGGTGGAATGACGAGCAGCCCGTCGGCGTCGCCGACGATCACATCGCCGGGTTGAACGGATGCCCCGCCACAGGCGATCGTGAGGTTCGTGTCCCAAGGAACGTGGCGCCGGCCGAGCACGGCCGGGTGGCCGCCGCGGTGATAGGTGGGTATGTCGAGGGCGCTGACCGCGGCGAGGTCGCGCACTCCGCCGTCGGTGACGATGCCGGCGGCGCCGCACACCTGGGCGCGCAGGGCGAGGATGTCTCCGACCGTTCCCGTTCCGGTTTCTCCGCGGGCTTCGATCACGAGAACGTCGTCGATTCCGAGGCCGTCGAAGGCGCGCTTCTGGGCGTTGTAGCCGGTGCCGTGCGCGGTGAACAGGTCTTCGCGATTGGGAATGAAGCGCAGGGTGCGGGCCCGGCCAACCAGCCGGGCGCTCGGGCGGGTAGAGTGCAGGCCGTCGATCGACACGTTGTTCAGGCCGCGTTTGCGAAGCTGGGCGCTCAGGGTTGCAGTGCCGACGCTGTTGATGCGTGCCTTCAGCTCGTCGGTGAGCATGAAGGGGGCTTCCAGACCGGCTTTCTCGGTGGATCCCCATGCCTCCGCGCGCTGCAGATCGTCGACCCGGGGGCCGGAGCCGAACGCCCCGAACGCGGTCGTGCCCTCGGCAACCGGGGTGATTAGGCGGCCGGTGCTCGGCGCGCCGGGCATGGTCGGGGCGTCGACCTCGACCTCGACCGTGTCGCCAGGCCCGACGACGGAGGCGCCGGCTGGGGTTCCGGTGAGAATGACATCGCCACGCTCGAGCGTCATCAGCTGGGAGAGGTCGGCGACGAGGCGGCCGAAGCCAAAGAGCAGGTCAGCGGTGGTATCACTCTGCACGAGTTCGTCATTGACCCAGGTACGGATCCGCAGGTTTGCCGGGTCGACTGTCTCGGCTGCAAGGACCCGCGGGCCGAGCGGGGTGAAGCCGTCTCCGCCCTTGGACCGCAGGTTGGAGCCCTTGTCGGCGTAACGCAGGTCGTAGACACCGAAGTCGTTCGCGGCAGTGACCCCGGCGACGCCGGCCCAGCCCTCCTCGACGCTCACGCCACGCAGCCGGCGACCGATGACCAGCGCGATTTCGCCTTCGAAGGCGAGCAATTCGCATCCGCTCGGACGAACTATGGCGGCACCACTGGCCGCGACGCTGGTCGAGGGCTTGAGAAAGTAGGACGGCTGCTCGGGAGTGCGTCCGCGCTGGGCGGCCCGGGACGGGTAGTTGATGTGCACGGCGATCACTTTGCCGGGCCGGCCCAGATCGGGCAGGGATTCGGGGGTCATGGTATCCAATCGCGTCATTGCGTGCCTTGTTATATATGAAACCATATACGATCTGAAAGCGGATGTCGAGGCTCGATTGCGCCGCCCAGCGCGCCTTTAGCGTCGCACGAAAAAACCGTGCCGCCTGGATGTTTTCGGGCGGCACGGTCTAAAGCTGAGCTGGTTACTCGTGGGTGCTGATGCCCAGCGGAATTCCGCGGGTCTCCTTTACGAGGCTGACCGCGACGAAGGAAATCGCGGCGAGGCCCATGAGGTAGATGCCGATTGAGGTGGTGGATCCGGTCTTATCGAGCAAGAGCTGGGCGATAAGCGGGGCGAAGGCGCCACCGAGAATCGCGCCGAGGGCGTAGCCGATGGACACACCCGAGTAGCGCACCTGGGCCGGGAACATCTCAGCGTAGAGCGCGGCCTGCGGGCCGTAAGAGAGGCCGAGCCCAGCCGCCAGCACGATGAGAGCCATCGAGAACCAGACGATGTTGCCGGTGTCGATGAGCAGGAACATCGGGATCGCCCAGAGAAATAGGAAGGCGTAGCCGAGCTGGAAGGTGCGCACACGGCCGATTTTGTCGGAGAGGGTGCCGCCCACCATCGTCGACGCCAGCCAGAAGACCGCGGCGACGGTACTCGCGATAAGTACCGGGGTACGCTCCATGCCGAGTCCGCCGGCTTCCGGGAGCTTGGTCGCGTACGAGCTGAAGAACGCGATGAGCATGTAGCCGGCCGCGTTGTTGGCGATGAAGATGAGTGCGGTGAGGATGACCTGGCGCGA
Organism: Cryobacterium sp. Y50; assembly: GCF_002929805.1. Taxonomy (GTDB): domain Bacteria; phylum Actinomycetota; class Actinomycetes; order Actinomycetales; family Microbacteriaceae; genus Cryobacterium. The sequence goes on from NZ_PJJM01000097.1 coordinate 23,358, forward strand.
GTGGTTCTTGAACAACTGCTTGATCGGAGCGGCGGACTCCTTCTTGCGCGTTTGCATCTCCTTGAAGACAGGGCTCTCGGCGACCGCGCGGCGGATGACCCAGCCGACGACGATGAGCAGCACAGAAACGAGGAACGGGATGCGCCAGCCCCAAACGAGGAAGGCCTCCTGGCTCATTGAGGTGGTCACGGCGATCATGACGCCGGTGGCAAGAATGAGGCCGACCGGAACACCGATCTGCGGGTAGGCGCCGAAGAAGCCGCGCTTCTTGATCGGTGCGTGCTCGACGCTCATGAGTGCCGCGCCGCCCCACTCTCCGCCGGCGGAGAAGCCCTGCAGGATGCGCAGCACGATCAGCAGGATCGGTGCCCAGACGCCGATCTGGTCGAAGGTCGGCAGCAGGCCGATGAGCGAGGTGGCGGCGCCCATCATGACGAGCGTGAAGACGAGCATCGCCTTGCGGCCGAGGCGGTCGCCGAGGTGTCCGGCGACGATGGCGCCGAGTGGGCGAAACAGAAAGCTGATGCCAAGCGAGGCCCAGGCGATCAGCTGAGCGAGCGGTTCGTTTTCGCCGGCCAGCGGGGCGAAGAACAGGCCGGCGAGCACGAGTCCGGCGGCCTGGGCGTAAATGAAGAAGTCGTACCACTCGATAGTCGTGCCCACCATAGTGCCGGCGAGAACCCGCCGTTCCTCACTGCGTTTGGCGCTAGCCGTTGGCGTGCGCTCGGTCGTAATAGCCATGGAATACTCCCTCGTATCTCACTGCGGTGCTGGGCGGGTGGTGCTGCAAAGTGTGTGGCTCGTGCGAACAAAATCGGCACTGGGGCAGTATGGCAGGATTTTTCACGATTACCTACCTTTTGGTCAGTATTGTTGTTTTTCCGGGTGCCGGTGCGCTGTAGCACGTTTCCACCGCGCAAGCTCTGCGCGACCGTGAGCGGCGGCAACGGTTGGGCAGTCACGACTGATCCCCAGCTGACATTCATGTTGAGCTGCCGGATGAGCCCTCGACGGCGCTGACCTCGATCGAGCTGGAGCAGCAGTTCGCTGCCTTTGTCGTGAAGACGGCCGCGCGCTTCGGGCCGGCGTTCGAGGAACCGGAACGGCAGGGAGCGATTCCCGGAGCTGCCCTGGACCTCACCGTGGCAGCCGTGCCGTATGCGTTCGACTGTCTGGGCGCGGGAATCGGTTACGGCACGGAGCTCACCTTTTCCGGCGCGGATGCCGATGACTGGGACGTGAACTACGACGCCGCGGCCGCAGCATATCTCCACATCACGGATGGCTGGGCCGCCGACGGCTACCCCAGCGCTCCCGAGAACACCGAGTGCTACGCCAACGCCGACGAGCCGAGCATTGTGTCGCAACTGCGCGCTCGCCACGTCGGTCGACTGTACGAGTCGGAATGCAGATCCTGTGCGTGGCGCGGTAACTCGGATGCTGCGCTCGCGGCATTCGTTCGCCATTTCGCAGAACAGGTCCTCACTCCGTGAAGCGCCTAGTGCAACGGGCTTCCGGCGCGGTGACTAGCTGAGCTCCGCGACGATCGTGCGGGCGGCCGCGGTGAGCACGGCACCGATGTCGGTAGGGGAGTGCAGGCTCGAGATATACACGACGGCGAGGGAAGCCGGTGATTCCCCGGGCACGAGCAGTGGAACGGCAATCGACGACAAGCCTGGAATGACTTCATTGTGGCTCGAGGCGTAGCCGAGCGCAGCGACCTCCCCGGCCTCGCTGCGGCGAGTTTCCGGGTGGCCGAGCGCGGCCCACTGCGCCGCGCTCAGGCCGGACTGGATGGCGATTCCCGGTGCGCCTATCTGCAGCGGATGCCGCGTGCCAGGCTGCTGTGCGACCGTCGCGTGGGCCTGCCGGGGCTCGATGCTCATGAGCGTGACAACCTCGCCCTGGTCGAGTACGGTGACGAACGCGGTCATGCCGAGCTCGTTGGCGATGTGGGTGAGCACGGGCCGGGCTGCGGTCTGCAGATCGCGGGACACCCCTCGGGCCAGGGCGGCCATGCGCGGGCCCAGCCGCACGAGTCCGGCCGGGTCACGCACGACGAGGCCGTGATCTTCCAGGGTGCGCAGAATGCGATAGGCGATCGAGCGGTGTACGTCGAGGGCTGCGGCGAGTTCGACGATCGTCATCGGTCGGTCGGTTTCGGCGAGAATTTCCAGCACGCGGATGCCGCGCGACAGGGTTTGTGAGTGGGTGGGCGCAGCCTTGGGTCCCGCGAATTCTGGAATCGACACCCTGGTATTCTCCCACCCGGCCCGGGTCCTCTCGGGTAACCAGCCGCCCTGTCGATGGGCGCAGCTAGGCTAATACCGTCAGATCGACGGGCAGACTAAGCAGGGGAGAACCAATGACGGTTGTTACAGACACGGGCACGAACGAATCCGAGCTGCTCGTTCGCGTGCCGAATCAGCTCTATATCAACGGCAAATGGGTCGCCGCCACCGGCGGGCGCACCCTCGATGTCACCGATCCGGCCACCGGCCGCGTCATCAAGACCATCGCCGACGCGAGTGTGGCTGACGGCATCGCCGCCCTAGACGCCGCCGACTCCGCGCAGGCCGACTGGGCCGCCACCCCGGCCCGCGTGCGCGGAGAAATTCTGCGTCGAACTTTCGACCTGTTGCAGGAACGCAAGCAGGAGTTTGCCCTGCTGATGACCATCGAAATGGGAAAGCCGCTGCCCGAGGCGCTCGGCGAAGTCGCCTACGGCGGCGAATTCCTGCGCTGGTTCAGCGAAGAAGCCGTGCGTATCAGCGGCCGCTATGGCGCTAACCCCGAAGGCACCGGCCGCATGATCGTCACGCAGCAGCCGGTCGGCCCCTGCTTTCTGATCACCCCGTGGAACTTTCCGCTCGCCATGGCCACCCGCAAGATCGCCCCGGCGCTCGCCGCCGGTTGCACCGTTGTCGTCAAGCCGGCCGCGCTCACGCCGCTGACCACCCTGCACTTCGTGGCCCTGCTCGAAGAGGCCGGGCTGCCCGCTGGTGTCGTCAACGTCATCACGACCTCGCAGTCCGGCGCGGTCTCCGAGCCGATCATCGCAGACCGACGCCTCCGCAAGCTCAGCTTCACCGGCTCGACCGCGGTCGGCAAGTCGCTCATCAAGCTGTCCGCCGAAAACGTGCTGCGCACTTCGATGGAACTCGGCGGCAACGCACCGTTCGTCGTTTTTGCCGACGCCGACCTCGACAAAGCGGTCGACGGTGCCCTCATTGCGAAGTTCCGCAACATCGGCCAGGCCTGTACCGCGGCCAACCGGTTCATCGTGCACGAGTCCATCGCTGCCGAATTCGCCCGCCGGGTCACCGCGCGGGTTGAAGCGTTCCAGGTTGGGCGCGGCACAGAGGAAGGCATCACCATCGGCCCGCTGATCGACTCGAAAGCCGTCGCGAAGGCTGATTCCCTGGTACAGGATGCACTCACTCGCGGTGCGACCCTGCTCACCGGCGGCAGCGCCATCGAGCGCGAGGGCACCTTCTACGCGCCCACCGTGCTCACCGACGTCAAGGCCGGCAGCGACATTCTCCGCGACGAAATCTTCGGGCCGGTGCTCGCGATCAGCACCTTCACCGATGAAGCGGAAGCCGTGCGACTCGCCAATGACACCGAGTTCGGCCTGATCAGCTATGTCTTCACTACCGATCTGGCCCGTGGCCAGCGCATGATCGAGAAAATACAGACCGGCATGATGGGCCTGAACACCGGAGTCGTCTCGAACGCGGCCGCACCGTTCGGCGGCGTCAAGCAGTCCGGCCTCGGTCGCGAGGGCGGGCTCGAGGGAATTCACGAGTACCTCTCGACGAAGTACACGCTCACGCCTGTTCCGTAAAGGACCAAACGCGTGCCCCGCCCCTGAACGAGCCCGCCCTGCTCGGGGGCTAATTCAGGCAATCCGAGCATGCCGACCCGCCGTGCCGAGTGTTTTCGGGAGCGGCGGGTTTCGGCGTCGGCGGTTTTCCTGAATTAGCCACCACCCGAAGTGCACAGGGGACGGAGCTTGCAAATATGCAATACACAAGGTGAGATTTGCATATTTGCAAGCACGTACGAGACTGAACCCATGCAATTCCTCGCTTCTTGTTCGCTTGGCTAAGACCGGAACCACCGCGAGAGAAGGGCCTGAGGCCAAGGAATAGAATTAGCGGATGCCCCTGATCGCGATCGACGACCTGAGCGACCCGCGACTGGTCGACTACGCCCACCTCACCGACGTTGCCCTGAAGAAGGCGCGCGGCACGGAGCACGGGCTGTATATCGCCGAATCGGCCCTGGTCTTGGAGCGTGCCCTGCGCGCCGGGCACGTGCCACGGTCGGTGCTCGCGCTCGGTAACACGGCCGACGAGGCGCTCGCGGTGCTCTGCGACTACGCGGCGGAGGTGCCCGTCTTCGTCGGTCCGGGCGAGTTGCTCGCCGAACTGACCGGTTATATTCTGCACCGCGGCCTGATCGCCTCGATGCACCGGCCCGAACTGCCGAGCGCCGACAGCCTGCTGGCTAGTGCGCGTCGCATCGTTATCCTCGAAAACGTGGCCGACCCGACCAACGTCGGAGCCATTTTTCGCTCGGCCGGCGCCATCGGAGCGGATGCCATTTTGGTCACGCCGCGCTGTTCCGACCCGTTTTATCGTCGCGCCGTCCGGGTTTCGATGGGCACGGTGCTGCAGGTGCCGTGGACCCGCGCCGGCGACTGGACGAAGACCCGCGCCCTGCTTACCCGGCACGGCTTTCACGTGGCAGCCCTCGCCCTGACGCCGGATGCGGTCAGCCTGCGCGACTTCGACGGCACCGCCCACGAACGTTTGGCACTGTTGCTCGGCGCCGAGGGCGAGGGACTCACCCCGCAGGCCCTCGCCGCCTCGGACAGCGTCGTACAGATTCCGATGAAGCACGGCATCGACTCGCTCAACGTCGCCGCGGCGAGTGCTGTCGCGATGTGGGCGCTGTCCGGGTAACGCTCTCTGCCACCTAAGCCGCGCGGGCCTAGGCTGGGGGTATGAGCAATGAAGCTGTCATCATCGACGTTTTGCGCACCCCGTCGGGCCGGGGCAAACCCGGTGGAGCCCTGGACGGCATCCATCCGGCCGATCTCCTGGCCACGGTGCTGCGCGAGTTGGTCAGCCGCAACAATCTCGACCCGGCACTCATCGATGACGTGATCGGCGGCTGTGTCAGCCAGGCCGGGGAGCAAGGCAACAACGTGACCCGCACCGCTCTGCTGAGCGCCGGATTTCCGCACACCGTGCCTGGCACGACGATCGATCGCCAGTGCGGCTCCAGCCAGCAGGCTGCCACTTTCGCCGCCCAGGCGGTGATGAGCGGCAACGCCGACGTGGTGATCGCCTGCGGCGTCGAGTCGATGAGCCGGGTCCCGCTCGGGTCATCCGCCGGCGAGCAGGATACGTTCGGAACGCTCATGCACGAGCGCTATCCCGACGGCCTAGTCAATCAGGGCGTCTCCGCCGAACTGATCAACCAGAAATGGAACCTCGGCCGCGACGCTCTAGACAACTACGCCGCGCGCTCGCATCGTCTGGCTACGGCCGCCGCCGAGCGGGGCGACTTCTCCGGCGAAATCGTGGCCGTCACCCGGACCGACGGCAGCGTCGTGCGAGAAGACGAAACCATTCGCCCGGACACCTCGCACGTCTCGCTCGCCGGACTGCGCCCTGCCTTTCGCACCGACGCGCTCGCTGCCCGCTTTCCGAAGCTTGGCTGGCACGTCACGGCCGGCAACTCGTCACCGCTCACCGACGGCGCCTCCGCGACCCTGATCATGAGCGCCAAGCGGGCCGCGCAGCTCGGTCTCAACCCGCGCGCCCGATTCCACAGCTTCACCGTTGTCGGAAGCGACCCGATGCTCATGCTGGCCGGCGTGATTCCGGCGACCCAGCGCATCCTCTCTCGGGCCGGCCTCGGCATCGATGACATCGACGCCTGCGAAGTGAATGAGGCGTTTGCGAGCGTGCCGCTGGCCTGGCTGCGTGAGATGGATGCCGACCCCGAGCGACTGAATCCGCGAGGCGGCGCCATCGCCCTCGGTCACGCGCTCGGCTCCTCGGGCACCCGCCTGCTCGGCACCCTGCTCAACCACCTCGAAATGACCGGTGGCCGCTGGGGCTTACAGACCATGTGCGAGGGCGGCGGAATGGCCAACGCCACGCTGATTGAGAGGCTCTGATGCCCGATTTCACGATCGCCACACGCTTGACAGAGAGGTTCTAATGCAGATAAACGGATGCTCCGCCCTCATTACCGGAGGCGCCTCCGGCCTCGGTCTAGCCTGCGTTCGCACCCTGCACGAAGCCGGCGCATCCGTCGTGTTGTTGGATCTCCCCGGCGCCCCCGGCGACGCAATTGCCACCGAGCTCGGCGACCGGGCCCGATTCGTGGCTGGCGACGTGACGAGCGCCGGCGACGTGCAGGCCGCCGTCGACGCCGCGTCGACCCTTGCGCCGCTCCGCATCGTGATCAATTGCGCGGGCATCGCGCCCGGCGCACGCACGGTCGGCCGCGACGGGCCGCTGCCGCTCGAAGATTTTGAGCGAGCGATTCGCATCAACCTGATCGGAACCTTCAACGTCGTGCGGCTGGCCGCCGCCGCAATGCAGCGCAGCGAACCCGTCGGCGACCCAGGCCGCCAGGGCGACGCTGAACGCGGCGTCATCGTCAACACCGCCTCAGTCGCCGCCTTTGACGGGCAAATCGGGCAGGCCGCCTATGCCGCGTCCAAGGGCGGCGTCGCCGCGATGACGCTTCCGCTCGCCCGTGAATTTGCGCAGAGCCTGATTCGAGTGATGTCGATCGCCCCCGGCATCTTCGACACGCCCATGCTGCAGGGGCTGCCGCAGCCGGTGCGGGATTCCCTCGGAGCCCAGGTGCCGCATCCCTCCCGGCTCGGAAACCCGCAGGAGTTCGCATTCCTGGTTCGGCATATTATTGAGAATCCCATGCTCAATGGGGAAACTATCCGTCTCGATGGCGCTATTCGGATGCAGCCGAAGTAGTCGACCCGGTTGTAATCGCCGGCAGGGCGGCCACGTACACGCGCATGTCCGCCCTGCCGCCGGCAGTGGCTTTGAGCCAGGTGCGCGGACGATCAAGTAGCCCTTGCGCACGAGCACCTGGCCGGCCGCGCTGCGCGTGGCGATAGCAGTGAACGCCGAGTCCTCGGTCTCAAGCAACTCGCGCAGCGTCGTGAAGTTGATCTCGACATCCGTTCCGGGCGCGGCTACGAGCGAAAAGCGCAACGAAGTGAGTAACGCGTCATCGAGCCCGTGGCGCGGAGGTCGCCGCTCGGTCATGACCGGGGGCCGCGAACGGCCGCGACCACGAGCGGGGTGTCAAGGGTCGGGCCTATCAGGGTTCCTCACTGCAGGTTGAGCCGGTTCGGCAAGCGGATGCTGTCGGGCTAGCAGGTGCATTCCAATGAGAAAGTGGTCGAGCGCTCGCGCTGGGCGAGCAGGTTAGGGTCGAGGTAACGACTCTTGAGGGGATCCACGGTATGGCAGTGATATTCGGTACGATCCTCGTTCTGGCCGGGTTCACCTCCGGCATCGTCTATGCAGTGTGGCTCGCGCGGGTCAACCCCGCAGCGCAGATCCCGTTGCTGCGCACGGCGCCGAGCCAGCCGCAGGCATCCACTCTGCTGAACATCGGCGCTGTTGCCTTGGTGATCTGGGGTGCGAACCTCATGACGGCGGATATCGGCCCGTGGGCATTTGTGCTGCTGATCATCGCCGTTCTGGTGCCGTTCAACGTTATTCGGTTCTGGCATAATGCTCGGGTCGGCGCGCACGGAGAACGCTGATGGAGCTCCTGCTCGGCCTGGTTCTCATCGCTGTCTCAACCGCCCTCGGTCTGCTGGAAGCCGCGAGAATATCTCTTGCCCGGCGGGGCGAACAGCGAACAGTCGTGAAACCGACGGTACGCCAAAGGCTGCCCGGGCTGGTCTGGAGGATGTTCCAAATCGGCCTGCTGGTTATCGGTGTCAGGCTCGTGCAGAACCAGCTGGATAGTTGGGCGTATCTCATCTTCGGGGCTTCGCTCGTAGCACCGCTCATCTTTGGTTTGTGGCGCAATAGGCGTCGACCGGCCGAGGTCTGATCAGGCCGGTGCTTCTGCGGGCCGTGACGGCTGCTGCTGCGTGATGCAGTGGATCCCGCCGCCCCGCGCGAACAGCGGCCGCGCGTCGACCGACACTACGCGGCGCCCGGGATAGGCGGCCGCGAGCACGTCGCGGGCCAGGGAATCGGCCTGTTCCTCGCCGAAGCTGCACGCGATGACGCCGCCGTTGACGACGAGATGATTGACGTAGTTGTAGTCCACGAACCCCTCATCGTCGCGCAGCACGGCGGGCCCCGGCAGGTCGATGACCGTGAATGATCGCCCGGCCGCGTCGTGCGCGTCGGCCAGCAGGACACGAAATTCGCGGGTGAGCGGGTAGTCGGGGTGACCCGGATCGTTCTGGGCGTGCAGCAAAATCGTGCCCGGCGATGGCAGCGCGGCGACCATGTCGATGTGCCCGCGGGTGCCGAATTGCTCTTGGTCGCGGGTCAGGCCTCGTGGCAGCCAGACGACGTGCTCCGCACCGATCGTGCGGCGTAGCTCGGCTTCGACCGAGGCGCGCGTGGTGCCGGGATTGCGCCCGGGATCGAGCTGCACGCTCTCCGTCGCCAGTACCGTACCCGCGCCGTCGATGTGGATTCCGCCGCCCTCGTTGACGAGTGCGGACGACAGGACGGTCGCACCGGCGGCATCCGCTACGAAACGGCCGATCCTCGAATCGTGATTCCAAGTGGCCCAGTCCTGGCCACCCCAGCCATTGAAGGTCCAGTCGACGGCGCCGAGTTGCCCTTTCTCGTCGTGCACGAAACTCGGGCCGATATCGCGCATCCAGCTGTCGTTCAGCGGAGCCTCGAGGACCTCGATTTCGGCCGACAGATAGTGCTTGGCCACGGCGCGCTCGGCGGGGTCGACGACCATGCGCACGGGTTCGAATTCGGCCACGGCGTGGGCGACTGCGGCCCAGGTGTGCCTGGCCTCGTGCGCGGAATCAGCGTGGTCGCCGAGGGTATAACCGCGCACCGGAAACGCCATCCACACGCAGTCCTGCGGCGCGGTTTCGGCCGGCATGCGCCAGGTCATACGGTCGCCGATCCAAACGGATGCGCCGGGTCGACCGGCGCGACCAGCCCGGCATAGCTGTCCGGGCGTCGGGTCATCAGAAAGGGAAACAGGGCGAGCCACTCCTCGCGCTGAGTCAGGTCGAGGTTGGCCACGAGCGCCACCGACTCGCCGCGTGGCGCCTGCACGAGCACCCGACCGAACGGATCGGAGATGAACGACGAGCCGTAAAAGGTGAGGTCGCCCTCGTTGCCGTGCCGGTTCGGCACGACCATGAACAGTCCGCTCGTGATGCCGTTGGCCACGATAACCTGCTGCCAGATCGGCTGGGTGTCGAAGTTTGGAAAGAGCGGTTCCGACCCGATCGCAGTCGGGTAAGCCAGAAGTTCGGCGCCGCCGAGCCCGTATAGCCGGGAGACTTCAGGAAACCACTCGTCCCAGCAGGTCGGTAGTCCGAGGCGCGCACCGGCCACATCGTAGACCGGGTACGCGTTCTCGGCCGGTCCCGGCCGAAAGTAGGTGTCCTCGTAATACCCCGCCGTTACCGGGATGTGCATTTTGCGGGTGCGTCCGAGGAGTTCGCCGGCCGGCGACACCAGAATGGCCGTGTTGTAACCGCGCACATCGTCTGGGGCATCGGTGAAAGCTGGCTGCTCGAACAGCGAGGCGTGCACGATGACGTTGTGCAGCCGCGCCTGTTCGGCCGCGAACGCAAACGTGGGGCCGTCCCGGAGCTGTTCGGCATCCGCTTTGGGAAGGCCGGCGGCCCGCACATTGCCGGGGTATTTGCTGAGGGTCAGTTCCGGTAGAAACACGACGCGGGCGCCGACCTCAGCCGCCAAACGGATGCCCGCGGCCAGCTCCGCGTGTAACGTCGCGTCGTTCGCGTGCCAGCGATGCTGCACGAGGCCGACCCGTAGCGGAGCCCGGTCGGGCTCGCGCACCCGTGTAGGCGAGGCGGGGCGAATCGGGGCCTCGATCAGGCGCATGCGGTCTCCTGGATTACTCGTGTTGATCATCCCAAACTATCTGCTGTGGGGGCATTCGCACGGCCGAATCCTGCTCGCACGGCCGGCCTGCCACGTGCGAGCGTCACGTGCGTGAACCGCGCGCGAGCGCCGCTGCAGCAACCGCCAGCGCCAGCGCGGGCGGTTGGCCGCCGCACCGGGCAGCTACTCCGCCGCGTGCGCCTCCAAAAATGCATATACCTCGGAGTCGTCGACCCCCGGAAATGTGCCGGACGGCAGCGGCGACAGCACGTGCGCGTGCAATCGGGCGCTCGGCCAGGCCCGGCCGGCCCAGCGCGCGGCTGCGTCCGAATTCGGCCGTCGGCAGCACGACTCATCGGGACAGCGCGACACCGTGCGCTGCGTGGTCTCCCTCCCACGAAACCACTTCGCCTGCGCAAACGGAACGCCGACGCTGATCGAGAACTCACCGGCATCCGTTGACCCGGTCTGGGTTGCCGACCAAAAAGTACCGGCCGGAGTGTCGGTGTACTGGTAGTACTCGGTGGTGCGGTTGGTGTGGGTGAAGGCGCTGCGCGCGCTCCACTGCTTGCAGACGTACTGGCCCTCGATCGACCCGGTCACGTCCACAGGAAACGGCAGGTCGTCGTTCTCGTACCCCTTTTGCAGGGCGCCGTCGCCGTTGACGCGCAGAAAATGCAGGGTCATGTCGAGGTGCGAGGTGGCGAGATTGGTCAGTCGCAACGCCGCAGCCTCGTGCGTCACGCCGAAGGTGTCACGAAAGTCCTCCACCGACAGCTCGCGCTCCTGCTTGGCATTCGACAGAAAGGCGACGGATGCCTCGCGCGGCATCAAACACGCCGCCGCGAAGTAGTTGATCTCGAGCCGCTGCCAGAGGAACTGCGCGTAGCTGCCCGGCCGTTCGTGCCCGAGCAGCCGGTGCCCCATCGCCTGCAGGGCCATCGACCGCAGGCCATGCCCGCCGGGAATCGACGCGGGCGGCAGGTAAATGCGCCCATTGGCCAGGTCGGTCACCGAGCGGGTGGAGTTGGGCAGATCGTTCACGTAGATAAGACTGAATCCGAGCTGATCGGCCATAACGCTCACCTCGCGGTGAGTGAGCGCTCCCGAGACGTGGCCGCTCGCGCGAACCCGTTCCTCGACCAGTTCCTCGATGGCCGGCAGATAGTTGCCTTGCTCCCGCATCCGTTCGCGCAGTTCGGTATTGGCCCGCCGTGCTTCTTCGGGTGTCGCGATGGCTTCGCTGGCCCGGCGGGACAGCTCCCGGTGTAGCCCGAGCAGCGATTCGATGGCGGGCAGCGGCATTCCCTTGGTTACCTTCACAACGGGAAGGCCGAGCGCCCCGTAGAGCGGGTTCTTCTGAGCGCGATCGAGTTCGATCTCCAGCGCAGCCCGGTTGTTCGGCGCTTCCCGGCGCAGCAGCTCGGCCAGGTCAACCGCGAGCGCGGTCGCGAGGTCCTGCAGGGTCGACAGCTTCGGCTCGCGGCGCCCGTTCTCGATCAGCGACAGCTGACTGCCGGCGAGGTGAACGAGCTCACCGAGTTGGTCGAGGGTGAGACCGCGCTCCCCCCGAAAATGACGGATGCGGTGGCCGAGCATGATCAGATCGGAGGATTGAGTCGACATTCCTTAACGATATCTAAAGAATTGCATTTCTTAAGTAGCAATAGTGCAGGTTCGAAGGTCAAAGCAGGGTCATTCTTGGTGTGTAAGACGAAATTATGGTTTCGCACAACGTCTGACAGCAACGAGGCCGACGTTTTTGATCATTTCGCAACTTTTTTCGACACCCGACGACCGGAAAGGCCAGCATATGACTCTCACCAACTCTTCCCTCCAGACCAACGAGGAGGCATACCCGACGCGTGCGGGCAGCACCGACCCCAACCTGCAGGCTTGGGTCGACGAGATAGCCCGCCTGACCGAACCCGACGCGATCGTCTGGTGCGACGGCTCCAAGTGCGAGGCCAACGAGCTCTCTAAACTGCTTGTCGCCTCCGGCCAGCTCATTCGTCTGAACCCGGAATGGCGCCCCAACAGCTTTCTCGCCCGCACCAACCCGAAGGACGTTGCCCGCGTCGAGAATCGCACCTTCATCTGCTCCAACGATGAAGCGGATGCCGGCCCCACCAATAACTGGGCCGAACCGGCCAAGATGCGCGCCGAATTGCGCGGTGTCTTCGCCGGCAGCATGCGCGGTCGAACGATGTATATCGTTCCATTCTCGATGGGCCCCCTCGGCGGCCCCATCTCGCAGCTCGGCGTAGAGATCACCGATTCCCCCTACGTCGTGCTCAACATGGGCATCATGACGCGCATGGGCGAGGCCGTGCTGACCATGATCGAAGCCGGCGACCCGTGGGTACACACAGTGCACAGCGTCGGGTACCCGCTCGTCGACGCATCCGGAATCACCCGCCCCGACGTGGAATGGCCCTGCAACGATGACAAATACATCGTGCAGTTCCCCGACACCCGCGAGGTCTGGTCCTACGGCTCGGGCTATGGCGGAAACGCCCTGCTCTCCAAAAAGTCTTTCGCGCTGCGCATCGCGTCGGTGATGGGCCGCGACGAGGGCTGGCTGGCCGAGCACATGCTGCTGATCAAGCTGATCTCGCCAGAGGGCGGCGTGTTCCATGTTGCTGCCGCGTTCCCCTCGGCCTGTGGCAAGACCAACCTGTCGATGCTGCGCCCGACCATCCCCGGCTGGAAGGTCGAGACCATCGGCGACGACATCGCGTGGCTGCGCCAGGGCGAAGACGGTCGTCTCTGGGCGATCAACCCGGAAGCCGGTTTCTTCGGAGTCGCCCCCGGAACCGGCGAAACCACCAATCCGACCGCCGTGTCCACCATGTGGGGCAACACGATCTTCACCAACGTCGCCCTGCGCGACGACGGAGATGTCTGGTGGGAAGGCCTCACCGACAAGGCTCCGGATCACCTGATCGACTGGGAGGGCAAGGACTGGACGCCTAACTCCGGTCGTACCGCCGCGCACCCGAACTCGCGCTTCACCGTTGCGGCCGCCCAGTGCCCGTCGATCGCCGACGACTGGGAGGCGGCCGGCGGTGTGCCGATCGACGCCATCGTCTTCGGCGGCCGTCGGGCGACCAACGTTCCGCTGGTCGCCCAGGCCCGCAGTTGGAAGCACGGCGTTTTCATGGGAGCCACAATCTCCTCCGAGAAGACCGCGGCCGCTGACGGTATCGTCGGTGAGCTGCGTCGTGACCCGTTCGCGATGCTCCCGTTCTGCGGCTACAACATGGCCGACTACTGGGGTCACTGGCTCAAGGTCGGCAAGGAACTAGGCACCAACGCTCCGGCGATCTTCCAAGTGAACTGGTTCCGCAAGGGGCCCGATGGCGACTTCATCTGGCCCGGATTCGGCGAGAACTCGAGGGTTCTCGAGTGGATGATTCGCCGCATCACGGGCAGCGCCGACGCCATCGACACCCCGATCGGCCTGCTCCCGGCCGAAGGCGGCCTCAACCTCGACGGTCTCGACCTGTCCCAGGAAGCCGTCGACCAGCTGTTTGCGATCGATCAGACGAGCTGGCTCGCCGAGTGCGACCTGACCGAGGAATACTTCGACAAGTTCGGCGACCGTGTGCCGCCGGCACTTCGCGCCGAACTCGCGAGCGTGCGTTACCACCTCAAGGACTAGCTTCCAGAGCTCGTTCAAACGGCCCCGTCACGACCAATGAGGGGGCCGTTCTCGTGTGTCGGGTCTCGCGCAGCCGTAGGATGCCAGAATGCAACACGACAGCGCTGCGCAGGTACGCCGCGGCACGAACCTGCCGAGGATGGGCAATTTTAACCGTGCCGTCATGCTGGACTACATCCGCCGCTCCGAGGGCGGGCTCAGCCGGGTTGCGCTCGGCCGGCTCACCGGGCTCTCGGCGCAAACCGTCTCCAACATCTGTCGCAAACTGCTCGACCAGGGAGTGGTGCGAGAAGCCGAGAAAGAGATCACTGGCCCCGGCAAGCCACGCACGATTCTGCGGCTGAATCCCGGCGCAGTACTGGCCGTCGGCGTGCACCTGGACCCCGCCGTGATTACCTTCGTCATCATCGACCTCGCTGGCGGCGTGGTGGCGCACTCCCGCCGATACACTCCGGACGCCACCGATCCGGCCCGCATCATCGCAGAAATGTCACAAGAAATTGAACGGCTGATCCGCGACTCAGGCGTCGACCGCACGAGAATTTCCGGGCTCGGTGTCGCCAGCCCAGGGCCGATCGACCCCGTGCACGGCACCGTAATCGACCCGCCAAACCTCAGCGGTTGGCACCGCGTTCCATTGCGGTCCGCTCTTGCCGAAGTGACCGGGCTCCACACAATCGTTGACAAAGACGTCACTGCCGCTGCGGTCGCTGAACACTGGTTTGGTGGCGCCAGTGGTGCCGGCAGTTTTGTTTTTTTCTATCTCGGCACTGGGCTGGGAGCCGGTCTTGTGCTCGATGGCGAAATCGTGCGCGGTCGTTCACACAATGCCGGGGAGATCGGGCACATCGTGACCGACCCGGACGGCGCCCTGTGCGACTGCGGGCTCCGTGGCTGTCTCGCTGTTACCTGCACCCCCGCGAGTCTCGTCGCAGAAGCCGAAGCACTCGGCCTCAAACTGACGGGCCCCGCGGCGTCGGATGTACCCACGTCGTCGGTCAATGCCGCCCACGACATCGACGTGAAATTCAGCGCATTGTGCCAATTGTCTGATTCCGGTGACCCTGCCGCTGAGGAGGTCCTTGAACGGTCGGTGATCCGGGTCGTCAACGCCGTCTCGATGATCACCAACCTTCTTGACGTCGATCGGGTCGTATTTGGTGGCCCGTACTGGTCCCGGCTCCGGGAACGCTACCTCCGGCGCATCCCATCATTGCTCGACGGTCTCACGGCGGCCCGCAGCATCCATCGCGTTGGCGTGGTTGGTACTGGGGTGGGTGAAGATGTGGGCGCCATTGGTGCAGCCTGCCTCGTGCTGGACCACACGCTCGCTCCGCGCGCAGCTTCGCTTCTGCTCGCTGAGTAACGGCTGGGTAAATGTCTGAGCAAAGGCTTGTCGAATATATCCATTCGATTTATTCTTGCCACGTATAAGGCCACATGGCTGGCAGCTGCCCGTGGGGGCATCTTGGGAGCAAAGGAGCACCATGCATCGCAACGTACGTTTCGCCGTGTCCGTGTTGGCAGTGACCTCGATGGTCGCGCTGGTCGGCTGCTCGACAGCCGCAGATAACGACGGTGATACCCAGACTCTGAAGATCGTTTATCAGGAGACCGATTCCTTCACCGCACTCGACACCCTCTTCACGAAGATCAAACCCGAGTTCGAGGCCGCCCATGATGGTGTCACCGTGGAATTGCAGCCGATCCAGGCGAATGATGACGACTACTCCACAAAGCTCGCGCTGTCGCAGCAGTCGGGCGAGACAGCACCGGACGTCTTCTATGAAGACACCTTCCGTCTGCGCTCCGACATCGATGCCGGGTACCTGCTCAACCTCGATGATCATGTCGCCGGCTGGGACGATTGGTCCCAGTTCAATGAGGGGGCCAAGGCGGCGGGAATGGGAGACGATGGCAGCATCTATGCCGTGCCGCTCGGAACCGACACCCGCGCAATCTGGTACAGCAAACCGGTTCTGGAAGCCGCCGGAATCACCATTCCCTGGCAGCCGGAGACCTGGGACGATATTCTCGAGGTCGCGCGCGCCATCCAAGACAGCCAGCCAGCCGTCGTACCCTTCAACATGTATGCCGGCAAGGGCACCGGCGAGGGCACCGTCATGCAGAGCTTTTACGAGCTGCTCTATGGCACCGGTGACGAGCTGTACAACGAGGACGAACAGAAATGGGTCGTCGGCTCCGACGGTTTCAAGGACTCGCTGGACTTTCTCAAGACGCTCTACGACGAAGGGCTGGCCGTGACCCCGGCCGAGGCCCTCGACGCCAACGTCTGGAAGAAGGTTTTCGGCGAACTCTTTCCGCAGGGCAAACTCGGCGGTACGGTCGAGGGCTCCTACACCCCGTCCTTTTGGCAGGAAGGCGGCTCGTATGCCTGGCCCGAATACGTCGATGATATGGGCGTCGCGGCCTTTCCCACCCAGAACGGTGAGGCCCCGCAGGGCGTGAGTATGTCGGGCGGCTGGACGC
Source organism: Cryobacterium sp. Y50 (assembly GCF_002929805.1). Taxonomy (GTDB): domain Bacteria; phylum Actinomycetota; class Actinomycetes; order Actinomycetales; family Microbacteriaceae; genus Cryobacterium. The sequence continues at coordinate 39,642 of NZ_PJJM01000097.1, forward strand.
TCGCCGTCGGAGCGAAGACGGAGAACCCCGACCTCGCTTTCGAATTTCTCACCCTCGCGCTCAACCAGGAGAACGCGCTCTGGTACGACATCAACAATTCGCAGATCGCGGTGCGAGCGGATGTTGCGAGCGAACAAAGCTACCTCGAGGCTAACCCGTTCGTGGCAGCGGTCACGGATCTCGTCTCGGTGACGCACTTCCGGCCGGCGACATCGGATTACCCGAAGATTTCCGCTGAGGTGCAGGCCGCAACGGAAGCGGTCATCACAGGGCAGCTCCGCGTCGACGACGCGGCGGCCGCCTATGACGCGGCCGTCGAAGGCATCGTCGGTTCAGACAAGGTCACCGACTAACGATGACCGCGGAGGTGATCGTACCTGCCCTGGCGGGTCCGGCGCCCGCCGGGCGGACCGGTCGCCGGCAGAAGCCTACGACGACTTGGCGGCTGCTACCGATCCTGCCGGCAATCGTGTTGTTGCTGATTTTCCTCGCCGGACCAGTCGTCTGGTCGTTCTACGGTTCTTTCACCAACGCGTCGCTCACTGGTGTGAACGCGCAAAATCCGGCGTGGATAGGGTTCGGCAACTACCTGCGGCTGTTCTCCGACCCGGTCTTCCCGCTCTCGCTCGGACTCACCGTGGTGTTCGTGTTGGCGTCGGCGATCGTCGGACAGAACTTCCTCGGTCTCGGCATCGCCTTGCTCATGAACCGTGCCCATCGCTTTGTGGCTGGTGCGGTCGGCACCTGCGTCGTTGCTGCCTGGGTTCTGCCCGAGATTGTGGCGGCTTTCGTGGCCTATGCCTACTTCAGCCAGGACGGCACGCTCAACCAACTGCTCGCCGCGCTCGGCATGACCGGCCCGAACTGGCTCTACAGCTTTCCGATGCTCGCCATCGTGCTCGCCAATGTCTGGCGGGGCACCGCGTTCTCCATGATGGTTTACCGGGCAGCACTCAACGATGTGCCGATCGAGATCACCGAGGCGGCAATGATCGATGGTGCCGGTGGTGCCAAACGCTTGTTCCTAATCACCATCCCGATGATCAAATCGAGCATTACCACCAACCTCATGCTGATCACCCTGCAAACACTGTCGGTGTTCACCCTGGTCTGGGTGATGACAGCCGGCGGTCCAGGCAACCAGAGCACGATCCTTCCGGTGATGGCCTTCCAGGAGGCCTTCCGGTTCAGCGACATCGGCTACGGCACGGCGATCGCCACAGTGATGCTCCTCATTGGTGCGGTCTTCTCCATCATCTACATTCGCGCATTGCGCCCGAGTAAGGGGTAATTGTGACCAACCTCACTGCGGTGGTCCCCGTTGCGACGCGGCCGGGAGCATCCGTCGCATCGCCGAAAAAGGCCGTGAGCGCGCTGCTCGCCAACGGCATTCTCGTGCTCATCGGGCTATGTTTTCTGCTGCCTCTGGCGTGGCTCGTGCTGGCCTCGCTCGACGTGCGGGCGAGCTATCAGACGCAGATTCCCGAACTGCTCTCGCTGGAGAATTTTCGGGCCGTGCTCACCCCCGACCTCACCTTTCGGCCCCTGTGGAACAGTTTTCTGCTCTCGGCTGGTGCATCGGTCGTGACCGTCGTCGCATCAGTTCTCGCCGCCTACCCGTTGTCCCGATATTCGATGCGCTTCAATAAGCCGTTCATGTACGCCATTCTGTTTGGCACCTGCCTTCCGATCACGGCGATCATGGTTCCCGTCTACAGTTTGTTCGTGCGGTTGCAGCTGATCGATTCGATGGGCGCGACCATTCTCTTCATGGCGGCGACCTCGCTACCGATGTCTATCTGGATGACCAAGAACTTCATGGACTCGGTGCCGATCAGCCTCGAGGAAGCCGCCTGGGTCGACGGGGCGAGCGCCATGACAGCGTTGCGTCGCATCGTCGTGCCGCTGATGCGACCGGGGCTCGGGGTGGTTTTCATTTTCGTGTTCGTCCAGGCCTGGGGAAACTTCTTCGTGCCGTTCATTCTGTTACTGTCGCCGAGCAAACAGCCGGCAGCGGTGAGCATTTACAGCTTCTTCGGACAGTTCGGGGCGATTGCCTACGGCCAACTCGCGGCATTCTCGTTGCTCTATTCTGTTCCGGTGATACTTCTCTACGCACTCGTTTCGCGCGGCATGGGAGCCTCCTTCTGCCTGTCGGGTGCGATTAAAGGTTAGGGTCAACATGCATGACGACAGCGCACTGGTCGAGACTCGGCTGAACCGGTTCGTTCGCGAACGGTTGCAGCCGGCGATCTATCGGGCCATCGCCCCGCTCACGGTGACTGCCTGGACGGTGCCGGGGGAACCGGTCACGTTTGCCGAGGCGGTCTCGCATCCGTTTGCGCCGTTCGTCGTCGGCTCGCCGTGGGGCCGACCGTGGGAAACCGTGTGGTTTCACCTCCTCGGAACGGTGCCGTCGGAATGGGCGGGAACCCGGGCCGAGGTCGTCATCGACCTCGGGTTTACGACCGACGTACCGGGCTTCCAGGCCGAGGGCACCGCTTACAGCCCCGATGGCCGGCTACTCAAAGGCGTGGAGTCCTTGAACCGCACTGTGAGCGTGACCGGTGACACCATCGACCTCTATATAGAGGCCGCCGCCAACCCCAACATTGCGGCTGACTTCAGCTTCGCTCCCACACTGCTGGGCGATCTCGACACCGCCGGCAGCACGCCGCTCTACCTGCTTCGCCAAGCGAATGTTGCCCAGCCCGATACGCAGGTCTGGCAGCTCGCGCAGGACGTGTTCACACTGGACGGCCTGCGCCGCGAGCTGCCGGTCGCATCGCCGCGGCGAGCGAACATTTTGCGCGCCCTGGAACGCTGCCTCGATCTGCTCGACCCCGACGATGTGGGCGGCACCGCGGGAGCCGGACGCGCCGCCCTGGCCGAGGTACTCGCAAGCCCGGCCAACGCCAGCTCACACCGAGTGCACGCAGTCGGCCACGCGCACATCGACAGCGCCTGGCTCTGGCCCGTACGCGAGACCGTGCGCAAGGTCGCACGAACCTGGTCCAACGTACTCGACCTGATCGACCGTCACCCCGATTTTGTGTTTGCGGCCTCGTCGGCGCAGCAGTATGCCTGGCTTCAGCAGTTCTACCCGGAGCTGTTCGAGCGGGTGCGCCGCGCCGTCGCGACCGGCAACTTTGTTCCGGTCGGCGGCATGTGGGTCGAATCCGACACCAACATGCCCGGCGGCGAGGCTCTGGCCCGGCAATTCGTCGCCGGTAAGGGGTTCTTTCTGCGCGAGTTCGGGGTAGAACCCCTCGAAGTCTGGTTGCCCGACTCGTTCGGCTACTCCGCCGCGCTGCCGCAGATCGTGCGGGCCGCCGGCAGTCGCTGGTTTCTCACCCAGAAGTTGTCCTGGAACGACACCAACCTGTTTCCGCATCACAGCTTTCTCTGGGAGGGCCTCGATGGCAGCCGCGTCTTCACTCATTTTCCACCGGTCGCCGACTACAACGCGCAGCTCTCCGGCCTTGAATTGGCTCGGGCCGAGCGGCTGTTTGCGGAGAAAGGTGTGGCAAATACCTCGCTGGTACCGTTCGGCTGGGGCGACGGCGGCGGTGGCCCGACCGAGGAGATGATTGCTGCAGCACACCGCACCAGGTCGCTCGAGGGATCGCCGACGGTCGAACTATCGAGCCCGCGGCGCTTCTTTGAGGCAGCGGAGGCCGAGTACGCCGCACCCCCGGTGTGGTCGGGGGAGTTGTATCTGGAGTTTCATCGCGGCACGCTCACCTCGCAGGCCCGCACCAAGCAGGGAAATCGGCGCTGCGAGCACCTGCTGCGGGAGGCGGAGCTCTGGGCGACGGCGGCCTCGGTGCGGGTTGGCACGGAGTATCCGCGGGCGGCCTTCGACAACGCGTGGCAGACGGTGTTGCTACAGCAATTTCACGACATCCTTCCTGGGTCATCGATTGCCTGGGTCCATCGGCAGGCGGAGCGCGAGTATGCGCGGGTCGCTCGTGTGCTGGAGGGGGTGATCGAGGCATCCGTTCGTGCGCTGTGCGGGCCGGGCGACGACGCAGTCGTGCTCAACGCGGGGCCGTATGCCCGCGCCGAGGTGCCCGCGCTCGGCGGCAGCGTGCACGACGCCGCGACGGGTGCTGATTCGGCGGTCGCCGGAGCCACGATCTCGAGAACTCCGGAAGGCTGGGTACTCTCGAACGCGCAGGTGTCCGTCACGATCGACGGGGACGGACTGTTCACCTCGGTTTACGACCGGCAGGCCGACCGGGAAGTCGTGCCGATCGGCGCCAGGGCCAACCTGCTCACCCTGCACCGGGACACCCCCACCCAGTGGGATGCCTGGGATATCGATATCCCGCACGCGCGCCTGTTCGCGGCGCTCACCGATGCCGAGTCGGTGGCGGAACTAGAGCAGCTTCCGGTGGGTCAGGTCGGCGTGCGCGTCACACGGCGATTCGGCGAGTCCTCGGTAGTCGAAGACGTGACCCTCGCCTCGAATTCGAGCGCGATCGACCTGAAGTTCAGTATCGACTGGCACGAACGGCAGAAGCTACTTCGGCTGAGCTTTGCGCTCGATCTCAAGGCAGACCGGGCCGCCTCCGAGATTCAGTTCGGGCATATATTCCGCCCGACGCATGCGAATACCTCGTGGGATGCCGCCCGCTTCGAAACTGTCGCGCATCGCTGGGTGCATGTCGGCGAGCCGGGTTTCGGTGTGGCAGTCGCCAATGACTCGACCTACGGGCACGCGATCACCCGCACCGCGTTTCCTCGATCAGAAACGGATGTTCCGCCGCTTGACCCCAACGCCAGCCAGGACGCTAACGCCGACCGGGATGCCAGCGCCAAGCCGGATGCCAGCTCTGACCAGGAAGCCCGCATCGGTACCACCGTGGCCTTGTCCCTGCTGCGCGCACCCCTCTACCCGGACCCGACCACCGACCAGGGCAGCCACGAACTGCGAGTGTCTCTTTGCGTTGGCGTGAGTATTCCCGACGCGGTATCCGAGGGCTACCGGCTGAACCTACCGCTGCGCACCGTCACGGGCGTCGGCTCTACGCCGATCGAGCCGCTGTTCACCGTCGACCACCCGGCGGTCGTGATCGAGGCGGTCAAGCTCGCCGAAGACGGCAGCGGAGATGTGATCGTGCGACTCTACGAGGCGCACGGAACCCGGGCCCGGGCCCGGCTCAGCCGCTCATTCGCCGCCGCCGAGGCCCATGAGACGGACCTGCTCGAACGCCGCGTCACCCCGGCCGCAGTGATCGCGTCGGATGAAGCCGCCCTGACTCTGAAATTGCGCCCATTCCAGCTCGTGACGCTGCGCTACAGACGCACGTAACGCCGGTAAAACTGGCGACACGCCGTCGTTACTCGTCAGTCGGCACGGCGTGTCGCATACGCACCGGCATCACGTACCGGCGCGCCGGGCTAGACCAGCAGCTGGTGCTTCGCCAGGTCTCGATACAGCGGGGTGGAGACGACAAGCTCGGAGTGGGTGCCGACGCCGACGACCTCGCCGTGGTCAAGCACCACGATCTGGTCGCTGTCGACCACGGTCGAGAGGCGGTGCGCGATCACGATGAGGGTGCGGTCGGCAGCGACGGCGTCGATAGCTTCACGCATCATCTGCTCGTTCTTGCCGTCGAGGCTGGAGGTCGACTCGTCGAGCAGCAGAATCGGCGGGGCCGCGAGCAGCGCTCGGGCGATCGCGAGCCGCTGGCGTTCTCCGCCGGAGAGCTTTACGCCCGATTCGCCGACGGTAGCGCTGAGCCCGGCCGGGTCGCGGTCGAGCACTTCGCCCAGGTTGACCGCGTGCAGCACCTTGATGCAGTCCTCGTCGGTGGCATCGGGAGTGGCGAGCGTCAGGTTGTCGCGCAGCGATCCGGCGAGTACCGGGGCATCCTGCTCGACGTAGCCGATCTGGGCACGCAGCGCGGTGCGATCCAGTGTACGGATGTCCAGCCCCCCGAGCCTTACGGTGCCATCTGAGACGTCGTAGAACCGTTCGATCAGGGCGAGGATCGTGCTCTTGCCGGCGCCGCTGGGTCCGACGAGCGCGGTGCGTAGCCCGCGCGGGGCGCTGAACGAGACTCCCTTGAGTACCGGGCGCGGGGCCAGGGAAGTATCCGCGATTGAAATGGCCTCGGGATCGGTGTCCGGTTCGGCCGTGGCGGCCGAACCGGCAGCATCCGTTGTCGTCGGCCTGTCAGGATCTGCTTCGGCGTCAACCTCGACTGGCACCGCAGCGTACCCGAAGTGCACGTTCTCGAAGCTGATCGCAGCGGCTTCTGGATTGACCTTGTCGTTGGCGGCGCCGATAGTCATGGCCAGCGGTGCAATGTCGCGGTCGTACTGATCCTCGGCAGGCAGGTCGATGATCTCCTGAATCCGGCCGAGCGCGCCGAGGGCTGAATTGACCGAGGTGATGGCGCCGAAGAACTGGCCGAGCGGCATGATCATCAGGAACAGGAACAGAATGAACGCGACCAGGTCGGCGATCGTGATGGCGCCGCTCGCGACGCGAAAACCGCCAACGCCGAGCACCACGAGAAACGAAACCTGCATGGCGATACCGGCGATCGGTACGACGAGGGCGCTGATCTTGGCGACCTTGATACCCATGCGCCAGGCGCCGCGGGCGTCTTCTTCGATCACGGCGACTTCGCGTTCGGTCGCATTGGATGCACGCACGGTGCGAATGGCACTGATGGCACGCTCAACGCTCGCGGCGAGGTCACCGACCTTCGCCTGGGCGGCTTGGCTCGCGGTGCGGATGCGCCGGGACAACAGGGTGACGGTGATCACCGACACCGCAATGACGAGCACAGTCAGGCCGAGCAGCACCGGGTCGATGATGAGCATCGCCACGAGGGCACCGATGAAGGTGAGCGATCCGCCGATCGCTTCGACCAGCCCCTGGGTGAGTACCGCGCGCAGCAGGGTGGTGTCGCTGCCGACGCGGGAGACGAGGTCTCCGGTGCGTCGGGCGTCGAACTCGCTGATCGGTAGGCGCAGCAGACGCCCCACCAGTTTGCGGCGACTCGAGAGTACGACGCCCTCGCCGGTGCGCTGCAACAGGTAGTGCTGATAGCCGCTGATCAGGCCCGAAATTACTACCAGGGCGATCAACAAGCCGACGAGGGATCCGAGCGGATCGTCAGCTTGCACGATCGTGATGACCTGGCTCACCAGCAGCGGCTGGGCCAGGCTCGCGGCGGCGCCGAGCACGCTCAATACGATGACGACGGCGAGCACCTTTTTGTGCTCGAACAGGTAGGGCAGCAGCTGGCTGAACTTCGCGCGCGGCCCGGTGGGGGCCGGCCGGCCGCGTCGACCGCGCGGTGGCATAACGGCCTTCTGTGCGGCGGAAGAATCGGGCGTGCGGGTTGCGGTAGTCACTAAGTCATCTTAACCGCCCGGCCTCCGAGCCTCCCCGCAATCTTGCTATCGGTCTTCAGTGGAGCACTGTGCCGGAGCCTGTCATTGCCACCCGAAATCACCTGAAGAGATACAAAAACTTCGTCGCCGTCGACGGCATCAGCTTCGAGGTGGTGCCCGAGCCACTCGCCGGGCCGACGAACTGCTCGAGTTCGCCCAGCTCCAGGACAAGGCCACAGCCAAGGTCGACGACCTCGCCGGCGGCATGAAACGGCGCCTGACCATCGCCCGTTCCCTCATCAACGACCCGCGCATCCTGCTGCTCGACGAGCCGACCACCGAACTCGTCCCACAGGCCCGCCACGTTCTCTGGGACCGCTTGTTCCGCCTCAAGGAACAGGGCACGACGCTGCTTCTCACCACCCACGACATGGACGAAGCCGAACAACTCTGCGACCGCCTTGTCGTCGTCGATAAGGGCCGCATCATGGCCGAGCACCGGTTTCGGGTCATGCGGTCATACGCGCAGACGGTGCTGTTCACCGCGATCGGCAGCCCGCACGACACCGGTCAGTTGGCCATGGTGCAGCGCTTCGTGATTCTGCCGATGACGCACTTCTCTGGTACGTTCCTTCCGCTCGATGTGCTGCCACCGTACCTGCAATGGCTCGGCTGGATCTCGCCGCTTTGGCACGGCACCGAACTGTCTCGCGTCTTTGCCTATGGCTTTTTGGAATCGATCTGGCTGAGCCTCGTGCACGTGCTCTATCTGGCTGCTCTACCACGCCGTCATGATCGTGATCGGTCTGGTTTTTACCACTCGCCGTCTGCGCGCCCTATTTTTGAACTAGTGGTGCGCGACGGCCGGGTTTCGCAGGTCGTCTCGCGCGGTCTCGAAAAGCACGCATGCTTCTCGCCGGTGTCTCGAGACCTGGTGAGCCGATCTCGAAAGGCGTATTACGGGTCAGCGATGCAGGTCCAGATTTTTCGTTTCGCGGCTCAGGATCAATGCGATCAGGGTGATCACGGCCATGACCGAGAGGTAGATGCCGACCCAAAATGGGCTGCCGTCGCCGAGGGTCCACAGCCAGATGGCGATGAACGGAGCGACGGCCGCGCCGAGAATAGAGCTCATGTTGTAGGCGAACGCCGAGCCGGTGTAGCGCACGCTGGTCGGGAACAACTCCGGCAGCAGTGCGCCCATCGGGCCGAAGGTCATGCCCATAAGTGAGAAGCCGACGATGAGAAACAGCATCACTCCGGGAAAACCGGCGCCGAGCAGCGGTACGAACAGCAGCCCGAACACGATGATGAACAACGTCACGATGATGAGCGTCTTGCGACGACCGTGCTTGTCGGCCCAGGGGCCCGAGGCGAGGGTGAAGATTCCGAAGAACACCACGCCGAGAATCATCATGAGAATAAAGTTGTTGTAGGTGAAGCCGAGTCCCGGCACCGGGGCATCCGTTGCTGCCCGGCCGTAACCGAGTGTGAACGTGGTCATCAGGTAGAACAAGACATAGGTTGCGAGCATGATGAAGGTGCCGAGGATGAGTTCGCGCCAGTTTGACTTGAATACGGCAGCGAGCGGCAGCTTCTCGACGCGCTTGGTCGTGATGACCTTGGTGAAGGCCTCGCTCTCCACCAGGCGCAGACGTACCCAGAGTCCGACGATGACCATGACAGCCGAGAACAGGAACGGGATGCGCCAGGCCCACTCGAGGAACGCCTCGGACGGACGCGTCGGGTCGGTCGACGGCAGTGCGAGGGCCAGGCCGAGAAACAGGCTGTTTGCGATGATGAAGCCGAGCGGTGCGCCGACCTGCGGAAAGGTGCCGTACCAGGCGCGTTTGCCGACCGGCGCGTTCTCGGTCGCGACCAGCGCCGCACCACTCCACTCGCCGCCGAGGGCGAATCCCTGAGCGAGGCGCAGGATGACGAGCATGAACGGTGCCCACCAGCCGATCATGTCGTAGGTCGGCAGCAGGCCGATCAAGAACGTTGCGATTCCCATCGTGAGCAGCGCACCTATGAGTGTCGCCTTGCGCCCTTTGCGGTCACCGAAATGACCGAAGAACAGTGCGCCGATCGGACGAGCGACCATGGCAGCACCGAACACGGCGAAGGAAGCGAGCAGCGCGGTGGTCTCGTTGCCGGTCGGAAAGAATAAGTGCGGGAAGACCAAGACGGCCGCTGTCGCGTAGACGTAGAAGTCGTAGAACTCGATGGTCGTGCCGATGAGGCTCGCCATGATGACGCGGCCCTTCGGGTTGACGGGCTTGGTCGGCGTCGAAACCGACGCAGTGGATGTAGACATGAGGCTGGATCGCTCCGGAGGGATAGCTGAGCGCCGACGAAACCCGGATATCGGTTGGACATCCCGCGGCAGCGTTTACGCACGAATGAAGGTGTGGCCGCGTTTAGAGGTCACAAAACACCCTACCTCCGCAGAACCCAGCCCAGAAACTATTACTTCCAGAGCACCGCGATGATCACGTTCGCCAGGGTGAGACCGCCGATGGCCCAGAGCACGGTTGACGAGACGCTCGGCTTCTTGCGGTTCACGATCACGAGTACGGTGATCACGATGAGCACGAGGAGCTTGATGCCGATTTTGGTGTTGTCGATGTGGCCGAGGGTGCCCATCTGGATGACGCCGACAAGCAGCAGACCAGTGACCAGCTGAGTCAGCGCACCGTGGAACATGGCGGCGACGATTGTGCCCTTGCCGGCAATGATCGGCTTGATCTGCACCAGAAAGCCGCCGAGCAGTGAGGCGAGGCCGACGAAGTGCAGAATGAGCAGAATATTGCGCAGAAGGTCCATGCGTTCAGCCTAGGTGAACGCCAGCGCACTACCCGACGTGCCCGCGCAGCTCCCGCAACACCATTGCGGTAGCCAGGGCAGCGGAGGCCGCCTCCTCGCCCTTGTCCTCCTTGGACCCGGGCAGCCCGGCCCGGTCGAGGCCCTGCTGTTCGTCGTCCAGGGTCAGCACGCCGAAGCCCACGGGCTTGCCGGTGTCGAGCGCAACGCGAGTGAGACCATCGGTTGCCGCATTGGAGACGAACTCGAAGTGTGGAGTGCCGCCGCGGATGATCACGCCGAGGGCGACGGCCGCATCGGCCCCGTTTTCAAGCGCGACCTTGCAGGCGACGGGCAGTTCGAAGCTGCCCGGCACCCGCACGAGCGACCAGGAGGCTCCGCTCGCTTCGAGCACGCGGGTAGCGCCGGCGATGAGGCCGTCGGTGATCACGTCATGCCACAGACCGGCCACGATGACGACGCGCAAGGCTCTGCCGTCAACGCTGAGGGTGGGTCCAGTTCCGGCCATTAGGCGATTCCGTTCATGATTTCGATGTTCGTGATGTGGTGACCCATGCGGTCCCGCTTGGTGGCGAGGTATTCCTCGTTGTATTCGCCGATCCCCACCACGAGCGGCACGCGTTCGGTCACGGCGACGCCGTGCAGTTCGAGCTGACGCACCTTCTCGGGGTTGTTGGTGAGCAGCCGCACCGAACTCAACCCCAGTTCGTGCAGGATGCTGGTGGCCGCGCCGTACTCGCGGCTATCGACAGGCAGGCCCAGCGCCACGTTAGCGTCGAGAGTGTCGAGGCCATCTTCCTGCAACTCGTACGCGCGCAACTTGTTGATGAGGCCGATGCCGCGCCCCTCCTGGCCGCGCAGGTAGACGACCACGCCGCCTTCCTCCTGGATGATGTCGAGTGAAGCGTCGAGCTGCGGTCCGCACTCGCACTTGAGCGAGCCGAACGCTTCGCCGGTGAGGCACTCCGAGTGCACCCGCACGATGGCGCCATTGACCGGGTCGCCGACGACGAAGGCGACGTGGTCGGCGCCGGTGGAACGGTCTCGGTAGGCGCGCACCCGAAAGAGCCCATGCGAAGTGGGGACGGTGGTCTCCACCTCGAAGTCAACCCGCGGCGCCTCGATCAGAGGCGCGATCGTCGGTAGGGCTGCGTTGGGGTGGAACTCGTCGAGGTAGCTGATCAGGTCTTTGATCGTGATGACGTGCAGGCCCTCGCGCTCGCCGAGTTCGAGCAGGCCGGGCAGCCGCATCATCTCGCCGTCTTCGGCCACGATCTCAGCGATCGCCGCGACCGGTACGAGGCCGGCCAGTTTCATCAGGTCGACGCCGGCTTCGGTGTGGCCGCTACGCTCGCGCACGCCGCCGTCGCGGGCGCGCAGCGGCAGGATGTGGCCTGGGCGGTGCAGGCTGGCCGGTGCTGAAGCTGGATCGGCCAGAACCCGCAGGGTGTGAGCCCGATCGGCGGCGCTGATACCGGTCGACAGTCGATCGGCCGCGTCAACGCTCACGGTGTAATTAGTGCCGAGGGGATCTTCGTTGTTCAAGACCATCACTGGCAGGTCGAGCTGGTCGGCGATCTCGTTGGTCATCGGGGCACAGATGAACCCCGAGGAGTAGCGCACCGTCCAGGCGATCCACTCCTGGGTGGCGAGCTGGGCCGAGATAATGACGTCTCCCTCGTTTTCGCGGCCCTCGTCATCGGCGACGATGACCGGTCGGCCGAGCCGTAGGGCGTCGAGTGCGGAGGGAATATCGGCGAGGCTCATGATGCGCTCCTTGGGGTGGCGGCAAGCTGGCGTGCGGTTTCGGGCTGGGAATTGTGGGCGGCGAGGGCGAGCATCCGTTCAACGTGGCGGGCCAGAATGTCCGTCTCAATGTTGACTCGGTCGCCAGCCACCCGCTCACCAAGGGTGGTCGCCGCGAGGGTCTCGGGAATGAGCGACACCTCAAACCACTGATTCGCGTCGGTGGCAGCGCTGATGTTGCTCACGGTGAGGGAGACGCCGTCGATGGCGATCGAACCCTTGCCGACGACGAGCGGCGCGAGTTCGGCGTTGAGGCTGAACCGCAGCACTCGCCAGGCGTCGCCGGGGGTGACGGCGAGCACGGTGCTGGTGCCGTCAATGTGGCCCTGCACGATGTGGCCGCCGAGGCGTCCACCGACGAGGGCGGCGCGTTCGAGGTTGACCGAGGAGCCAGCGCAGGCGGTGGACAGTGTCGACATCGACAGGGTTTGCGCCATCACGTCGGCGGTGAAGGTTTCGGCGGTGCGCTCGACCACGGTGAGGCAGACGCCCTGCACGGCGATGGAGTCGCCGTGACCGGCGCCATCGATCACGAGCGGGCCGCGGATGGTGAGGCGGGCGGCATCCGCTGTCTGCTCGATGCGCTCGATTTGGCCGAGCTCCTCGATGATTCCGGTGAACATGGGTTCCTTAGTTGGTCTGAGGTCGGGCGACGATGAGAACATCGTCGCCGAGGCGGTCGAGGGAAAGAATAGAGAGGCGGCGCTGCTCACCGATCGCGGCCACACCGATGTCGGTGAGGGCGAGTCGAGGGCCGCCGATGAGCGTCGGCGCCAGATAGATGAGATATTCATCGACCAGTCCGGCGGCGACGCAAGCGCTCGCCACGGTCGGTCCACCTTCGATGAACACGCTGCGCAGACCCCGGCCGTGCAGGTCGGCAAGAACGACGGGTAGGTCGCGGCCGTCGAAAAACAGCGGTGACTGCGGGTGGTTGAACAGGGCAGTGGATGCCGGCAGCTCACGTCGGCCCAATACGACGGGCACCGGTTGCTGCTCGAGCAGTGCGCCATCGGCGTCGCGCGCGGTCAGGGCTGGATCGTCGGCGAGTACGGTGCCGGTGCCGACCAGGATCGCGGCGGAGGATCCGCGCCGCCGGTGTACGTCGACGCGGGCTGCGGCGCCGGTGATCCATCGGCTGGAGCCGTCGGCCGCAGCTGCACGACCGTCGAGGCTCGACGCCCACTTGAGCGTGACAAACGGGCGGCCGAGGCGCGCGGCAACGAGCCAGTCGCCTAGGAATTCTTCGCCCTCCGCCACGAGCAGGCCGGCCTGCACGGTGATTCCGGCAGCGCGCAGCCGGTCGGCTCCGCCGCAGGAACGTTCGCCTGAGTCCGTCACTGAGTAGGCGACGCGGGCGACGCCGGCCTCGATCAGGGCCTCGGCGCAAGGACCGGTGCGGCCGACATGGTTGCAGGGTTCCAGGGTGACCACGACGGTGCTGCCGCGTGCAGCGCCGGGGGCGAGCTGAGACAGCGCATCGACCTCGGCGTGCTTGCTGCCGGCGCCGCGATGCCAGCCTTCGGCGAGCGTGTCGCCCTCGGCGTTCACAATGACGCAGCCGACCCGCGGGTTGACGCCGGTGGTCGGGCCTTGGGCCGCAAGTTCGAGCGCGCGGCGCATGGCGCTGTGCAGGGTGTGCACTGCCGCGTTGTTGGTCATCCCGTCCTCATCCGTATCGGACGAGCTCCGGGGGTATGGGTGTGTGCAGACCTGAACAAACCCGCCGGTCGACCATAGGGGCCAACCGACTCGTGCGCCTCCCGTCCGGACTTTGACCGTCGGTGCTGGAGTTTCACCAGCTCAACCGTTTCGCCTCTCTCACAAGGGGCTAACGGGTCGCGGACTTTAACCGCCGGTTCGGAATTACGCCGACCCCGGAGCACGTGTACTACTTCTAGTTATAGTGCAACAGTCTGTGCGCGGTGCTATTCCCGCCGACATCCGCTGTCACGGTCAGTAGTTCAGAAGGCCTCGGCCAGAGCCCTGGCTGTGCTCTCGTCGACGAACAGGTCGGTGATCAGTCGGGCGGCGAGGGCCCCGCGCAGGCTCGCAAGCTTGGAGCGGCCGGCTACGACGCAGATGCGGCGCGGGGTGCGGCGCAGCACCGTGAAGTCCGGGCCGGTTGAACGCTCATTCAGGGCGATCCCGTCGGCCGAACCATCGGCGCGGTAAAACACCGTTGCCACGTCGCCGACCACACCGGCTGCGCTGAGCGCATCGAATTCGGCCTTCTCAAGGTAGCCGCCGGCGTAGACGCGGCTGGTCACACCCGAAAATGGTGAGCCAAGGCCGAACAGGGCGATGTCCATGGTGGCCTGCATGTCGATCAGGCGGCTGATGCTGCGCTCCCGCCAGAGCGCCCGCTTGGTGGCCGGGTCGTCGAAGAACGCCGGAACTGGAAACTGCTGAACGTGCGCGCCGAAGGCTGTTCCGAACCGGCCGAGAATCTCGCTCGCGTAGCCGAGACCGGTGGTGCGCATGTTTCCGGCGCCATTGAGCTGCACGATTTGAGAGTTGTGGGTCTGCTTGGGCGTCACGTGCCGGCTGATCGCGTTCATGGTGGAGCCCCAGGCGATGCCCATGGTCATGTTCGAATCGAAATACTGGCCGAGAATTCGTGCAACGGAGAGGGCCACGCGTTCCAGACGATCGACGTCGCTCGCGCTATCGGGAACCGGAACGACGTGCGCGGTGATCTGAAACCGAGCCTCGAGCTGCTGTTCGAGGCGACTGGGGGCATCCAGTGGAGATTTGATTTGGATGTCCACCAGACCGGTCTCCCTGGCATGACTGAGCAAGCGAGAGACGGAGGAGCGGGAGGTGTGCAGCTCACGGGCGATCGCCTCCATGGTGAGGTCCTGCATGTAATAGAGGTGCGCTGCGGTGAGGGCGTCGCGGCTGCGATCGGACTGCACCGGGTCGGTTTCGAAAGTCACGGCGGCTCCTTGCACGTATGTTCACAACGGGTGAGAAATTGTGTCGGCCTGTCAGACTGAATCTATTCATATGGCCTGCCCAATGCAAGCCCGAACAGAGGTGACAACAATGTCGTTCTTAAACGCACAGACTTCGTCAGCGATCGCCGATCGTCCCAACGCCCAAGTGCTCATCATCGGCGCCGGTATCAACGGCATCGCAACCTTTCGCGACCTGGCCCTGCAGGGCGTCGACGTGGTCATCGTCGAGAAGAACGACTTCGTTTCCGGCGCCTCCTCGGCGAGTTCGCACATGATCCACGGCGGGGTGCGCTACCTCGAAAACGGCGAGTTTCGCCTGGTGAAGGAGTCGGTGACGGAGCGCAACAGCCTGCTCAAGATCGCGCCGCACTGCGTCTTGCCGCTGCAGACGACCATCCCCATCTTCTCCACCTTCTCCGGGGTTATGGCGGCACCGCTGCGCTTCCTCACCCACAAGCAGGGTGCCAGGCACGTGGAGCGCGGCGCGCTGCTGATCAAACTGGGCATGATGATCTACGACGCTTTCTCCCGGGACGGGGGAACGGTGCCCCGCCACGAGTTCAAGGGCCGTGGCGCGGCGCTCACCGCACTGCCGCTGCTGAATCCAGGCCTCAAGTACACGGCCACCTACTACGACGCCGCGATGCACGACCCGGAGCGCCTCGCACTCGACGTGCTGCGCGACGGTCTCGATGCCGGGCCGCACGCCCGGGCCGCCAACTATGTTGAAGCAGCTGGCATGAGCGACAACGGCGTGCTCCTGCGCAACACCATCACCGGTGAAGAATTCACCTTTCAAGCGGATGTCGTCGTCAACACGAGCGGGCCGTGGACCGACCTGACCAACGACGCCCTCGGCCAGCCGAGTACCTTCATGGGTGGTACCAAGGGCTCCCACATCGTGCTCGACAACCCGCAACTGCTCGCAGCGACCGGCGGCCGCGAGATCTTCTTCGAGCACGAAGACGGCCGCATTGTGCTGATCTACCCGCTCATGGGTCGGGTTTTGGTCGGCACGACCGACCTCGAACACGATATGAGCAAGCCGATTCGCTGCACCGAACCCGAGATCGACTACTTCTTCGACCTGGTCGCGCACGTTTTCCCAACGGTGAAAGTCGATCGGTCGCACATCGTCTACCGCTTCGCCGGCGTGCGCCCCCTGCCGCGCCACGACGACGAAGCCCCCGGTTTTGTCTCCCGCGACTACCGCATCGAGTCGCGCCCGCTGCCCCGCGCGGGCGTCGCAGACGGCACCCTACTCAGTCTGGTCGGTGGCAAATGGACCACCTTCCGCGCCCTTGCCGAGCATCTGAGCACCGATATTTTGAAACTGCTCGGCCTGCCGCGGACCGTCTCGACCGAAGGCCTCGCCATCGGCGGCGGCCGTGATTTTCCGGCAACGGAGGCCGCCCACCTCGTCTGGGTCACCGCCAATGGCGACGAGGTAGGCCATGACCGCGCCGCCGCCCTGCTGGCCCGCTATGGCACCCGCGCGAGCGAGATTATCGACTTCCTGACCGACCCGACTGCGCCAGCGGATGCCCCGCTCGCGAACAACCCGGCTTACAGCCGGCGCGAGATCGAATTCCTGGCGTCGACCGAGAGCGTCGTGCGTCTGATCGACGTGCTGCTGCGCCGCACCAGCATGGCCTTCGTCGGCGCAGTGACCACCCCGCTAGTTGAGGAGATAGCGCTCGTCGTCGCCCCGGTCCTCGGGTGGGACGCTGGGCGTCTGGCCGAAGAGGTCAGACTGGCCCACAGCATCCTGAGCGAGGTGCACGGAGTGGCACTGGCCCCGATCAGCGCGGGCACCGCGCTCGCTGAGTAGGTGTGTCGGCCTGGGTGCTATTGCCGACAATCTGCACGAACGTGCACGAATAATCGACCGGCACGGACCCAGGTGCCGATACGTTTTTAGACAGGTACAACAGCACGATCGCCGGACTCGACAACAACGTCAGTCGGTAGCACCCCATCTGAAAGGTCAATGTGGACAATCTCGGTGTCGTCTTTATGTCGGAGGTCGTGGGAACAGCCATCCTCATCCTCCTCGGCTGTGGTGTAGTCGCCAACGTCGCGCTCGCCAAGAACAAGGGCTTCGGCGGTGGCTTTCTCATGGTCACAATCGGATGGGGCCTGGGCGTTTATGCCGGTGTGATCGCCGCCTACAACTCGGGCGCCCACCTGAACCCGGCCGTCACGCTCGGCCTCGTCGCGAGCGGCGCCGATACGTTCGGCTCTGGAGTTCCGGTCAACCCGGTGTCGATCCTGACCTACCTCGGCGCGCAAATGATCGGTGCGATTCTCGGTGCCGTTGTGGTCTGGCTCGCCTACAAGCAGCACTTCGACCAGGAGCCGGAAGCGGCCAACAAACTCGGTGTGTTCTCGACCGGGCCGGCCATCCGCTCCTACGGCTGGAACCTCGTCACCGAGATCATCGGCACCTTCATGCTGGTCTTCGTGGTCATCGGCTTCGGACGCAACGGTGACGGCGGCGGTCTCGCGGCCCTCGGCGCGCTGCCGGTGGCTCTGCTGGTGATCGCGATCGGCGCATCGCTCGGTGGGCCCACCGGCTACGCCATCAACCCCGCGCGTGACCTCGGCCCGCGTATCGCCCACTTCCTGCTGCCGATCAAGGGCAAGGGTTCGAGTGACTGGGCGTATTCCTGGGTACCGGTCGTTGGTCCGATCATCGGCGGCGTACTCGCCGGCGCCCTATCGGGAGTGCTGCTGCCCATCCTGGGCTAAACCTTTTCGACGTATCCTGCAGCATCCGTTTGTATACGTAATACCCGCCTGGAACAACAAAGGAGTTATACATGGTCAAGTATGTTCTCGCCATCGACCAGGGAACGACGAGCTCCCGAGCGATCATCTTCGACAAGTCCGGATCGATCATTTCGACCGGTCAGCTTGAGCACGAACAGATTCTGCCGCAGGCCGGCTGGGTCGAGCACGACCCGAAGGAAATCTGGGACAACACGCGTGAGGCCATCGGCCAGGCGCTGTCGAAGGCGAACATCACCCGCCACGACATCGAGGCCGTCGGCATTACCAATCAGCGTGAAACCGCTGTGGTGTGGGACAAGAACACCGGTGTGCCGGTTTACAACGCCATCGTCTGGCAGGACACCCGCACGCAGGCGATCGTCGACCGTCTCGCAGCGGTTGGCGGTGTCGAGCGTTTCAAGGACAAGGTCGGCCTGCCGCTGGCCACCTACTTCTCCGGCACCAAGATCGTCTGGATCCTCGAAAACGTCGAGGGCGCACGCGCGAAAGCGGATGCCGGTGACCTCCTGTTCGGCACCACCGATTCCTGGGTGCTGTGGAACCTGACCGGCGGCACCGAGGGCGGCGTGCACGCGACCGACGTCACCAACGCGAGCCGCACCATGTTCATGGACCTCGAAACCCTGCAGTGGGACGACGAGATTCTGAGCATTTTCGACGTGCCCAGGTCGATGCTGCCCGAGATCAAGTCGTCGTCCGAGGTCTACGGCATCGCGAGCGGGCACAGCCTGTTGCGCGAGGTGCCGATCGCCGGAATCCTTGGCGACCAGCAGGCGGCGACCTTCGGCCAGGCCGCGTTCGACCAGGGCGAGGCGAAGAACACCTACGGCACCGGAAACTTTCTGATCTTCAACACCGGAACCGAAATCGTCCACTCGAAGAACGGCCTGCTCACGACCGTGGGCTACAAGCTTGGTGACGAGCCGGTGCACTACGCGCTTGAGGGCTCGATCGCCGTGACCGGTTCGCTCGTGCAGTGGATGCGCGACCAGCTCGGCCTCATCAAGAACGCGTCCGAGATTGAAGACCTGGCAAAAACGGTCAAGGACAATGGCGGGGCCTACTTCGTGCCGGCGTTCTCCGGCCTGTTTGCGCCGTACTGGCGGTCGGATGCCCGCGGCGCCCTGGTCGGCCTCACCCGCTACGTGAACAAGGGCCACATCGCCCGTGCAGCGCTCGAAGCCATCGCGTACCAGACCCGCGAGGTGCTCGACGCGGTCAACGCCGACTCCGGAGTGCCTCTGACCGAGCTCAAGGTCGACGGAGGGGCCACGGCGAACGACCTGCTCATGCAGTTTCAGGCCGATATCATCGGTGTGCCCGTCGTGCGTCCGGTGGTTGCCGAGACTACGGCCCTCGGCGCAGCGTATGCGGCCGGCCTCGCGGTCGGATTCTGGAACGGCCTCGCCGACCTGCGTTCCAACTGGCAGGAAGACTCCCGCTGGGAGCCCGCCATGGACAAGAACGAGGCTGACCGCCTCCTGCGCAATTGGAAGAAGGCCGTAACGAAAACCCTCGACTGGGTTGACGAAGACGTACGTTAACTCCCACACAGCAGCATCCGAAGCCCGGCCCTGCCTCTGCGGGGCCGGGCTTTCGGCATGGTCCGTCTCTCTGCCCCCTCTTTTCACTCTCCCCGTGGCTAATTCAGGAAATCCGCCGGGGGAGGGCTTTGCGCCCGCGGACCAGTCCGGTGCACGCCTGAGTGGTCGGGTGCCTTTCCTGAATCAGCCACTTAGCGGTGCCAATGCCACTCCGGCCGCCTGCTCGACCCGCCACTCGGGCCGCGCGCCGCGACGGCTTCCGCAATGGACGAGTTCAGACCCTCCGCATGATGTGGCTAATTCAGGAAATCCTCTAGCGTGAGGGCCGACCGGGCCCGACAGTGTGCGAACAACATGCTTCGTGTCCGGGAATCTCCTGACTTAGCCACGAATCGCGCGCGGGACTCATACAGAGACCCCGTCCCAATGTCCGTCGCGTCGCCGCCGTCGCACTTGCTAACATCGCGTTTAAAGAGCGAGGTGGACTTCAGACGCCGGTCCTGACCATGACCATCACGGTCGGGGCTAAGTCAGGAAATTCTCGCTCTCAGGCCCGGACCGCTGCCGGGCACTCCTCGTAAAGTCAAGGTTTTCCTGAATTCGCCACGCTGTTCGAACGCAACAACTGGTTCTGGAGTTATCCACAGGTGCTGATTCGCCCGTCTGTCCACCGAAATGCCGGTTCACGGTTTCAACAAGCCGGTTGATCACCATGCTGGCCACATGACTTGGGAATTGCTCTTTCAGGAATCGAGCCGAACAGTTATCCAGACCAGCGAGCTGAGAGCAGCCGGGGCGACCTGGCGGTCCCTCAAAGGGGCCGTCGACAACGGATTCCTGGTGCGCGGTCGTCGTGGGCACTACGCACTGCCCTCCACCAACCAACGTATTCTCGAAGCAGTACGCGTCGGTGGCCGGCTCAGCTGCATATCCGCAGCAGCCGACGTGGGCATCTTTGCGGTTGACCCGAGCATCGCGCATATCCATCTTGATCCAAATGCCTCGAGATTGCGTGCACCCAAGGATCGTTTTCAGCGGCTCACCGTGGCCAACCGCAAGGGTATTGAGTTGCATTGGGATCGGCTATCGGCCCCCGAGGACGGCACCGAGTACAGCATCGGTCTAGTGGATGCCCTGATTCAGATCTTTCGATGCCAGCAGCCGCGATTTGCATTGGCCTCGCTCGACAACGCCTTGCACTTGCAGAGGTTGCCGCTGTCTAGCGTTGCGGAGATTTTCGCCGCTCTGCCCGAAGAAATACAGTATCTCCGGTCCTGGGTCGATACTCGGAGCGAATCGGGCCAAGAAACCGTGCTCCGTTTCATCGTGCGACTTGCAGGGTTTCGGTTCGAAATACAGGTGTCGATCAGTGGCGTGGGGCGCGTTGACATGGTGATAGAAGGATGTCTCGTGATCGAAGCCGACAGCCGTCAGTTTCATGATGGTTGGGAGGCTCACCTGCGTGATCGCACCCGCGACTGTGACCTGGCAGGTATGTCCTACATGAGTTACCGCGCCATCCACCGAGACATTCTGTACCACCCAGAGCGCGTCATGGCCGCGATAGTCGGGCTCCTGGCCGTGCGGAATCACTTTCGCACCTACGTCCTGTAATGAGCGCCGAACCGCACAGCAGACCCTGGTTGCATGGCAAATTCAAATAATTTGGCAGTCCAAGCACGGCCATCCGCGTGTTGGCAGTGGTGGCTGCATCCGCTCGCGCAAATCTCCTGAATTAGCCACGCGGCGACCCTGCGATCGAGGTACCTCGTGCATGCTGTGGCAGGTTTCGCTTGCGGCGGCTTGCTCCGCTGCGTTTGGCTGTTAGATGTCACTTCGCCGGGTGACTCGACATGGTGCGCGGTGGCCCGTTCAGGAAATCCGTCGCCGCTGTGATCCAAATTGCCCGCGTCCCGGAGCCTTCGGGCAACCAGCCGACAGATTTCCTGAATTAGCCACGAAAGGACGATTACTACCTAGAGCCGTGGCCACGAGGGCGCCCAATGTGGTGGTGCCGGGGCTATTCGTGGGCAAGGGTGGAAGGCAGCGCGATGAGGGTCTCGATACGCAGTACTCCGAGGCGGGCGGCCTCGACGGAGTCGGAGTCTGTAGTTACGGGTGCCACGGGAACTGCGGCTTCGCGCGGCGAGGAGGGGGCAGCGGATGCGGCGACGCGGTCCAGCCAGACCCCCGTCAGCCCCGCGGCGGCGGCGCCCACAGCGTCCGTGCGAAGCCGATCACCGACATATACCGCTTCCTTCACCGGCACGTCGAACAGCGCGCAGGCATGCTGGAAGATGCGTGCGTCGGGCTTGGCGAAGCCGAGAGCACCGGAGGTGACGACATGCTCAAACCGTTCGGTCAGCCCGACCCGCCGAATCTTTTCTTCCTGAAAACTTGGCTCACCGTTCGTGATGAGGCCAAAGCGCACCCCGGGCACAAGCTCCGCCAGCGCGTCTAAGCAGGGGAGCGCGTCATCGTGCAACCGCCAACTGGCCCGGTAACTGAGGAAGTAGTCGTCGAACCAGGCGTCAGCCTCGGCGTCAGTCAGGGAAATGTGGAACGATGCCGCGAAATCCTGGGCCCGGGCGCGTCGCTGTCCGGCAAAATCCAGAGCGCCCATCAGGTAGGAGTGATAGTGCTCCTCCTCGAGCGCGTCCCAGAGCACGGTCGCGGCGGCGCGGTCGCCGGTCGCAAATGCGCCTCCGATCCGGTCGAGGTGGAGCAGAATGCCCGCCGCGACCGCTCCCCGGTGCTCGAACAGGGTGTCGTCGAGGTCGAACAGCACCACTCGAGGCAGCGACAATGGGTCAGAATCACGCATCAGCTTTGAGGGAGGAAGCCGACGCGGTCGTAGACAGTGGCCAGGGTTTCGTTCGCGACGGCAGAGGCTCGCGCAGCGTTCGACGCGAGCACCCGGTCGAGTTCGGCCGGATCACCGAGCAATTCGGTGACGCGCTCGCGAATGGGGTCGAAGGTACCCAGGACGACCTCGACCAGACCCTTCTTCAGGTCGCCGTAGCCTCGCCCGGCGTACTCGTTTTCCAGCGACGCGATCGACTGCCCAGCGAGTACGGAGTAGATGGTGAGCAGATTGGCCACGCCGGGCTTGTTCTCGCGGTCGAAGACCACGCCGCCATCGGCATCCGTCACCGCTCGCATGATCTTCTTCCTGGTGACCCCAGGCTCATCGAGCAGCCAGATCACTCCGGCGTGCGACTCGGCCGACTTCGACATCTTCGACGTGGGGTTCTGCAGGTCGTAGATCTTCGCGGTCTCCTTCACGATCGCCACCTCTGGGATCGTGAAGGTGTCGCCGAACCGGGAGTTGAAGCGCAGCGCGAGGTCGCGGGTGAGCTCCACGTGCTGGCGCTGGTCCTCTCCGACCGGCACCACCGTGGTCTGGTACAGCAAAATATCCGCGGCCATCAGCGTCGGATAGGCGAACAGGCCCACCGTCGTCGCGTCGGCACCGTGCCGCGCAGACTTGTCCTTGAACTGCGTCATCCGGCTAGCCTCACCGAACCCGGTGATTGTGTTCAGCACCCAGGCCAACTGCGCGTGCGCGGCCACGTGCGACTGCACGTACAGCGTCGACGCCGAGGGGTCGATCCCGGCGGCAATGTACTGCGCCGCCGTGCCGCGGGTGTTCTCCCGCAGCTTTGCAGGCTCCTGCGCGACGGTGATCGCGTGCAGGTCGACAATGGAGAAGAACGCGTCGTGCGTCTGCTGCAGCGACTTCCAGTTGAGCAGAGCGCCGATGTAGTTGCCGATCTGCAGGGACTCGGCCGAGGGCTGCATGCCCGAATACAGGCGGGGTTTGGTCATGATTTGGCTCCAGAAAGGTCATAGTCGACAACGACGGGGGAGTGGTCGCTCCAGCGCTGGTCGTACGCGGCGGCCCGGTCGACCGCGTAGTTGACAACGGATGCCGCCAGCTCCGAGCTGGCCAGATGGTAGTCCAGTCGCCACCCGGTGTCGGTGTCAAACGCTTTTCCGCGTTGGGACCACCAGGTGTATGGTCCCTCAACCTCACCGGCCCATTTGCGCCCTACGTCTACCCAGCCCAGTCCGGCACCCGCGTTGTAGCGCGCGTCGTCTTCTGCGCCGAGGATCCGGTCGAAATACTCACGCTCCTCCGGCAGAAAACCGGCATGCTTCTTGTTGCCGCGCCAGTTCTTAATGTCGAGCGTGCGGTGGCCCACGTTGAGGTCGCCGAGCACGAGCGTGAGCGGGCTGTGCTCGGTCAGCTCGGGCAACCGGGCGAGCATGGCGTCGAGAAACTTGTACTTCTCGATCTGCTTCGGGGTGTCGGTCTCGCCGGAGTGCACATAGGTGCTCACGACGGTGATGATCTGGCCGTCGACCTCGTAGTCGGCTTCGAGCCAGCGGCCGGCGCTGTCGAATTCCTCAGCACCGAGGGCAACGCGGTGAATGGATGCCCCGGTGCGACTCGCCAGGGCAACCCCGGCCCGTCCTTTGGCGCTGGCGGCGTCGTGCAAAATATTCCACTCTGGCCCGAGCAATCCCTCAAGGTCTTCGGTGGAAGCGCGCACCTCTTGAATCGCGAGAATATCGACGTCTCGGGCATTGAGCCAGTCGCCCATTCCCTTGCGGTACGCGGCTCGCACCCCGTTCGTGTTGATGCTGGCAATGCGAAGGGGTTTGGCTGAAGACATGGACCAAGTCTAGTTAGCGGCATCCGCTCGGTCGTACTGCGTGACGACCGCTTCAGCCGTTCGGAGCCGTCGCCGGGCGCCCCGCCGGGCATACCAGGGCGAGGCATCGAGATCGGCTCTGGCGGCGGTGAGCTCGCCCTGCGCGGTTAGCCGTAGGGCATCGTGCATGCGCTGCGCCTGGTCTTCCGCCGCCTCATCGGCGCTGAGAGTATGTGGCGGAATACCGGCATCGTCCATCCCCACTGCAATCCACGACGCCGCGAGCAAGGTGACCGTGCTCACGAGGTTGAACCAGATCAGCAGCCCGATGATCACCACAAAGGTCGCCAGCAACGGGTTACGGCTGGCGCCACCGAGCAGCGCACCACCGAGAATTTTGAGCAGGCCGAGCGCCAACCCGCCGAGCAGCGCACCGGCGAACAGCCGCCGCACCGGAATGCGTACCCGCGACAGTACTCGGAACAAGCCGGCCAAGGTGAGGGTGTCGATGACGAGGACGACGACCAGGCCAATGGTGCGGGCCGAGGCTTCGTAGAAGAAAGAGTCCTGCGGTATGTGAAGAATGCCAAAGAGCAGGCCGAGCAGCGCGGTGCTCGCCAGCGAGACAATCGCCGACAACACGAGGGCAAGGCCGAAAATCAGCCCGAGGCCGAGCTCGCGCAGCTTGACCAGCAGAAAGAACATCGTCTGCTGAGGCATGTCAAAGACGGTGCGCACGGCCTGCGCCGTCGCCGAGAGCCAGCCGAGAGCGGTCAGCAGCAGCCCGATCAGGGCGATGAAGCCGGTCCAGGTGAGTATGCCAGCGGTCGCCAGCAGCTCGGGGTCGATAATGCCTTTGGTACCGATCAGCCCTGGAATCGACTGGTTGATGATCGCGTAGAGCGCATTCAACAGGCCCTGATTCGCGGTCAGAAAGAGCCCGGCAACCGAAAAGCCCACCCAGACGGCCGCGAAGATGGCGAAGATCGCCTGATACGACATTCCAGCCGCGAGGATGCTGCCACCCACATTGTTGAAGTGGGTCACCACCCGCACGGGCCGCCAGGCGAGGATGCGGGCTATGAGCTCATTCACACTGTTAGCTTAACCAAAGACACCCCCCGTCGAATCGACGGGGGGTGTCTTTCATACCAACAGGGCGGTTAGGCCTTGCCGCGCATGATGGCCTGCTTGACCTCGGCGATGGCCTGGGTCACCTGGATACCGCGAGGGCAGGCATCCGTGCAGTTGAAGGTCGTGCGGCAACGCCACACGCCCTCCTTGTCATTGAGGATGTCGAGGCGCACGGCCGCATTCTCATCGCGGGAGTCGAAGATGAAGCGGTGCGCGTTGACGATCGCGGCCGGACCGAAGTACTGACCGTCGGTCCAGAACACCGGGCAGCTCGACGTGCATGCCGCACAGAGAATACATTTCGTCGTGTCGTCGAAGCGGGCGCGCTGGGCGACGGTCTGAATGCGTTCCTTGCCCTTGGGCGGGGCGACGCTGTTCATGAGGAACGGCTGTACCTCCCGGAAGGAGGCAAAAAACGGCTCCATGTCCACGATGAGGTCCTTCTCCAGCGGCAGGCCCTTGATGGCCTCCACGTAGATCGGCTTGGTGACGTCGAGGTCTTTCATGAGCGTCTTGCAGGCGAGACGGTTGCGACCGTTGATGCGCATGGCATCCGAACCGCAAACGCCGTGCGCACAGGAGCGACGGAAAGTCAGCGAACCGTCCTGCTCCCACTTGATCTTGTGCAGCGCGTCAAGCACCCGGTCGGACGGGTAGAGCTGCACGTCGAAGTCCTGCCAGTGCGGCTCGTCGTCGACCTCCGGGTTGAACCGGCGCACGATGATCGTCGCCGTGAACGACTGAATTTCTTCGGGGACTATGGGCTTGTTGTCGATTGTGGCTGTACTCACTAATACTTCCTCTCCATCGGCTGGTAGCGGGTAATGACAACCGGTTTCCAGTCAAGTTTGATGTGGTCGCCAGCCTCGGCCGAGTGCGGGTCGCCCGTCAGGTAGGCCATCGTGTGCTTCAGGTAGTTGGCGTCGTCCCGGGTGGGGAAGTCGTCGCGCTGGTGGCCGCCGCGGCTTTCCTTGCGGTTACGGGCGGAATACACGACGACCTCGGCGAGGTCGAGCAGAAAGCCGAGTTCGACGGCTTCGAGCAGGTCGGTGTTGAACCGGCGGCCCTTGTCCTGCACTCCGATGTTCTTGTAGCGCTCACGCAGCTGGTGAATCGTCTGGGTGAGCTCCGACAGCGACTCGTCGGTGCGGAACACCTGAGCCTTCTTGTCCATCTCCTCCTGCAGAATCTTGCGCAGTACTGCAATGCGTTCGGTTCCGGTTGACGAGCGGATGCCCTCCAGCAGTTCCCGCACGCCCCGTGCCGGGTCCGCCGGCACAGCGCGGAAGGCAGCCGTCTTGACGTATTCGACCGCGTTGTTGCCGGCACGTTTGCCGAACACGTTGATGTCGAGCAGCGAGTTGGTGCCCAGACGGTTGGAGCCGTGCACGGATACGCAGGCGCACTCGCCGGCCGCATACAGGCCGGGAACCACAGTGGTGTTGTCGCGCAGTACTTCGGCGTTCACGTTGGTCGGGATTCCGCCCATCGCATAGTGCGCGGTCGGCATGACCGGAACGGGTTCGGTGACCGGGTCGACGCCGAGGTAGGTGCGGGCGAACTCCGTGATATCCGGCAACTTGGTCTCGAGCAGTTCTTTGCCGAGGTGGGTGCAGTCCAGGTACAGGTAGTCCTTGTTCGGGCCGGCGCCGCGACCCTCAGCAACCTCCTGAAGCATGCAGCGCGAGACGATGTCGCGCGGAGCCAGGTCCTTGATGGTCGGTGCGTAACGCTCCATGAAGCGTTCACCGCTCGCGTTGCGGAGGATTGCACCCTCACCGCGCGCTCCCTCGGTCAAGAGGATGCCCAACCCGGCCAGTCCGGTCGGGTGGAATTGGAAGAATTCCATGTCCTCGAGCGGCAGGCCCTTGCGCCAGACGATACCGACGCCATCACCGGTGAGGGTGTGGGCGTTCGAGGTGGTCTTGTAGATCTTTCCGAAACCGCCGGTGGCGAAGATGAATGCCTTGCCTTGGAACACGTGCAGTTCGCCGCTCGACAGGTCGAGTGCCACCACCGCGGTCGGCTGATTGACACCGTCGATCTCAGTCATGACCAGGTCGAGCACGTAGTACTCGTTGAAGAAGTTGATACCGACCTTGACGCAGTTCTGGAACAGCGTCTGCAGAATCATGTGGCCGGTGCGGTCGGCGGCGTAGCAGGCGCGGCGAACGGGGCTCTTGCCGTGGTCGCGGGTGTGACCACCGAATCGACGCTGGTCGATCTTACCCTCTGGGGTGCGGTTGAACGGCAGGCCCATGTTCTCGAGGTCCATGACCGCGTCGATGGCTTCCTTGGCCAGGATCTCGGCGGCGTCCTGGTCAACCAAGTAGTCGCCACCCTTGATCGTGTCGAAGGTGTGCCATTCCCAGTTGTCTTCCTCGACGTTGGCCAGGGCCGCGGCCATGCCGCCCTGAGCCGCACCGGTGTGCGAACGCGTCGGGTAGAGCTTGGAAATGACCGCCGTGCTGGCGTGGGGGCCAGCTTCGAGGGCTGCACGCATGCCTGCTCCGCCTGCTCCCACAATGACGATGTCGTGCTGGTGGTAGTGCACACCGTCTACGACGGTGGACTCCGGGTTTGCGCCGGTAGGTGCTGTGGAGGATGTCATTTTTTTGTGTGCAGCTCCTATAGGGACTTACAGAATGAGGCCACGAGGTCGGCGGGCGCACCGGCGGGGCAGGGATCGAAGGTGAACACCACGAGGGTGCCCAGCACGATCAGCGCGACAACACTGACCAGGATCGCGATTTTCAGGATGCCGCGGCTCATCCGCGAGGTCGCGTAGTCATTGACCAGGGTGCGCATGCCGTTGCCGCCGTGAATCAGGGCGAGCCAGAGCATGATGATGTCCCAGGTCATCCAGAAAGGGTTGGTCAGCTTGCCGGCGACGAACGCGAAGTTCAGGGCGCTGACGCCCTCGCCAATCATGAGATTGACGAACAGGTGGCCGAAGATGAGCACGACCAGCACGACACCGGAGACGCGCATGTAGATCCAGCCCCATTTTTCCCAGTTGACGCCGCTCTTTTTCGTGGAGCGGGTATGTGGGCTGCGGGGAGCTTGGATTGTTGAAGTCATGTCTGTCGCCCCCTAGTGGCTGAACACGTTGATGAGGTGGCGCGGCACGAAGCCCAGCATGGTGACGACCCACAGGCCGATGACGACGTAGAACAGTACGCGCTGGTACTTGGCGTTCCAGAAGTCGATCAGAATGATGCGCACTCCGTTGAAGGCGTGGAACACGATGGCGCCGACGAGTGCGACTTCACCGAGGCCCATGATCGGCGTCTGGTACTGCCCGATGACCGCGTTATACGCTTCGGGGCTGACCCGCACGAGTGCCGTGTCGAGAATATGGACGAGCAGAAAGAAGAAGATCGCGACACCGGTGATGCGGTGCAAGACCCAAGACCACATGCCCGTGTTACCCCGATATAGGGTGCCGGCGGGGCGACGTGATGTCGTCTTCTGCTGAGAATCTAGGGTTCCTGCCTCCTGTGGCATGAACAACCCTCCCTGGCTGAATTGTGGCTCTTTAGTGAGACCGAGAATGTGCTGTGAGCACATGTCGTTAGTCTACAAGTGCGCCGCCTCATCGTGCCGGTTAGGTTAACCTAACGCTGCATGGATCGGGGTACGTGCGTGTCGGCCCGCACCGCACGACGCTCGTCAATGGCCTGTTCGTAGTAGTCGACCAGGTCCGCGCAAACCAGTGGCCACGAGCGTCCGAGCACGGCGCGGCGCCCGGCTTCCCCCATGCGCGCCCGCAGAGCCGGGTTGCCGACCAGCTGAGATACCCAGTGCCGCAGATCCCGCTCGTCGTCAGGCCGAAACAGGTAGCCGTTCTCTCCGTGGGTGACCAGGTCGATCGGCCCACCGGCGTGGGGCGCGACTACCGGCAGCCCGGCGGCGTGGGCCTCCTGGATGGTTTGCCCGAAGGTCTCTTCGGTGCCGGCGTGCACGAACAGGTCGAAGCTCGCGTAAGCAACGGCTAGCTCTGCGCCCGAGAGCCGGCCCAGCCAGGTCACGGACATGCCGGCCAGCGCTCGACCGATAGACGATACGCTCGGCCCGTCACCGACAAGCGCTAAACGGATGCCCGGCAGCCCGCGCAGGGCGCGCAACCGCTCGACCTGTTTCTCCGGAGCCATCCGACCGACGTAGCCGACGATCACATCGCGCGGCGCGCCGTTGGGGAGCGATGGCGAAATGCGTTCGCGCAGCGCCGCGACAGCCGGGTCGTTCTTGACGTTCGGGTGGAACCCGTTGAGGTCAACGCCACGCGTCCACATCGCCAAGCGTGGCACGCCGAGCCGCAGCAGAGCGGCCATCGACGACGACGACGGCACCAGGGTTCGAGTGGCCCCCTCGTGCACCCACTTCACGAAGCGCCAGGCGAGTGCGGTGGCCGGGCCGAGGTGATTGCGGTGGGCGTAACCGGCGACATCCGTTTGAAAAATCGCGACCGAGGGAATGTCGAGCCGATTCGCGGCGCTGATGCCCTGTGCTCCCAGCAGAAACGGGGAGGCCGCGTGCAGCACGTCCGGCCGAAAATCGGCGAGCAGTTTCTGCACCTGGGGACTTGGAATACCGACCGGAAACTGGCGGTAATTGAGCGCGGAAACGGTGTGCACGGGAAAGCCCGCGTATTCTGCCGGGGCGCCGTAAGGGGCGATCACCATGGCCTCGTGACCGGTGGCCGCGAGGTGCTCCAGCACTTTGCACACGCTCGTGGTCACCCCGCTGATGGTGGGGAGAAAACTTTCGCTGATGACTGCGATCCGCATGGTTCGAAAGTAGGCCGCGGGTGTTGCCGTCGGGTAGCCGGCGGGTGAACAGTCGTATCGACCTTGCCCGATAGTCTGGGGCGATGATTACGTCCAGTGAGCCCCTCAACCGCTTGTATAGCGTGATTCCCGCCGGCGGCATCGGTTCCCGGCTCTGGCCGCTATCGCGAGCGGATGCCCCCAAATTTCTGCACGACCTCACCGGCTCCGGTCACACCCTGCTGCGCGATACCTGGGATCGCCTCGTTCCGCTCTCCACCGAGCAGCGCATCATGGTCGTCACCGGGCGCGCCCACCGCGCCGCCGTCGAACAGCAGCTGCCCGAACTGGTCGACCCCAACGTTGTGCTGGAGAGCGAACCGCGCGACTCGACCGCGGCGATCGGCCTCGCCGCCGCGATTTTGCAGCTGCGCGAACCCGACGTGATCATCGGATCTTTTCCAGCCGACCAGGTCATCAAGGGCGATGCCCTGTTTCGCTCAGCGGTGACGGAGGCTGTTGCCGCAGCGGATGCCGGCTACATCGTCACCATCGGCATCCAGCCGACCGAGCCCGCGATCGGTTTCGGCTACATCAAGAGCGCGGCCTCGCTACCGATCGAGGGCGCGCCGACGGCCCTCGCGGTCGACTCGTTCGTGGAAAAGCCCAGCCCCGAAGTGGCCGAACGATACATCGCCAACGGCAACTACCTGTGGAATGCCGGCATCTTCATCGCCCGCGCGGACCGGCTGCTGGCCGAGATCGAGGCGACCGAACCCGAGTTGCATGCCGGGTTGATGAAGCTGGCCGCTGCCTGGGATACCCCGGCCCGCGGCGCCGTCGTCGACCAGGTCTGGCCGCGCCTGAAGAAGATCGCCATCGACTACTCGGTGGCTGAACCGGCCGCAGCGGCCGGCAAGCTCGTGGTCATTCCCGGCCAGTTCGACTGGGATGACGTCGGCGACTTCGCGTCGATCGCGAAGCTGCACTCCGGTGGCCGCAAATCCAACCTCGCTATTCTGGGCGAGGGCGCCCGGGTGCTCGCTGACTCGGCGAGCGGCATCGTGGTCAGCCACACCGGTCGCATGATCGCGCTCATCGGCGTCGAAGACATTGTCGTGATCGATACCCCCGACGCACTGCTAGTCACCACGAGTGCGAATGCTCAGAAGGTCAAGGCGGTCGTCGACGCGCTCAAGCTGTCCGGTTCCACCGACGTGCTGTAGCCGTTCTGGGTACAATTTCAATTCATGCTGAAGGAGTGTCCATGCGCCGCTTGATTATTGTTTCCGCCCTCGCGGCCGCCGCTTTGGTGTTGGTCGGCTGCGCGCCGGCGCCGACACCCGCAGTGACAACGGATGCGACGGTGCCGGACTACTGCGCCCGCATGGTCACCAACTCCGGCGGCCTTGAAGACCGCTCCTTCAACCAGTCCAGCTGGGAAGGCTTACAGGAAGCCGCAACGAAGTACAGCATCGACGCCGACGCACTCGTGTCGACGTCGGAGACCGACCTTGCGCCCAATGTGAGCCAGGCCGTCGCCACCGGCTGCCAGTTCATTTTGACCGTCGGATATGAACTCGCCGACGCCACCCTCGCCGAAGCGACCGCGAACCCGGACGTACACTTCGCAATCGTCGATGAATTTGTCGATGCGCCGAACGTGAAACCGATCGTCTTCGACACGGCCCAGGCCTCGTTTTTGGCCGGTTATCTCGCTGCTGGTGTGAGCAAGACCGGCATCGTTGCGACCTTTGGCGGCGGCAATCAGCCGCCGGTCACCCTGTTCTTGGACGGCTTCGTCGACGGCGTTGCCATGTACAACGACAAGCACCAAGCCGCAGTGCGGGTGCTCGGCTGGGACAAGACCGCCCAGGACGGCAGCTTCACTGGCGATTTCGAAGACGTCAATAAGGGCAAGGCTCTCGCCCAGTCGTTCATTGACCAGGGCGCAGATATTATCATGCCGGTGGCTGGTCAGGTCGGCCAGGGAGCCGCGGCCGCAGCGATCGAGACTCCGGGCGTGACCATTATCTGGGTCGACAATGACGGATTCGTCACCTTGCCAGCCCAACTGCAGTCGGTCGTGCTCACGAGCGTGTTGAAGAACACATCGGCAGCAGTCATCGAGACCATTGGCGCAGACCTCGATGGAAGCTTTGACAATGAGGCTTTCGTGGGCACATTGAAGAACGGCGGCGTCGAAATCGCCGGCTTCCACGACCAGGCGGGCCTGGTGCCTGTCGAACTGAGCGATGAGCTCGACCAGATTCGAGCGGCGATCGTAGCGGGAATCATCGCGGTCACCGGTCCGAGCACACCCCAGTAAGGGGAAATTGCTGTACAAAATGTAGCAGCTTGGTAACGACTCACTCGCGCTCCAATAATGCTCATCTGCGCAGCGTCATATTCGGTAACGTGAATTCCACCATGCCCGAGCGATCTCGCTGGGCAGCACCCTGGAGGTCCTCTTGACAATTTCGATCCGTAAGACCGGACTTGGCGGTCTTGCCATGTTCGGCACCGTGGCGATGCTCGCCGCCTGTGCCCAGGCGCCCGCCGTGACCGAAGATACCAGCTCGGCCGCGGCCAGCGACTTTGTGCCCTGCATGGTCTCTGACGCCGGTGGATTCGACGACAAGTCCTTCAATCAGCTCGGTTTCGAGGGCCTCAACGAGGCAGCGGATACCCTCGGCGTTACGCCAATCACGGTGGAATCGGCCACAGAGACCGACTATCAGTCCAACGTGCAGAACCTCGTCGACCAGGGCTGCTCCCTCATTGTCACCGTTGGCTTCAACCTCGCCGCCGCCACAGTAGAGTCGGCGCTGGCCAATCCCGAGGTCAACTATGCGATCATCGACGACACCGCCGACCTCGATTTCAACGGTGAGGTAGACGCACCGAACATCAAGCCGATCGTCTTCGACACCGCCCCGGCCGCCTTCATGGCTGGCTACGCGGCCGCCGGTTACAGCAAGACCGGCGTCGTGGGTACCTACGGGGGCATGCAGTTTCCGACGGTCACCATTTTCATGGATGGCTTCGTTGACGGCGTCGCGTACTACAACGAGCAGAATGGCACGTCCGTCAAAGCGCTGGGCTGGGACGTCGCCGCGCAGACCGGGTTGTTCACCGGCGGCTTCGCCGCCGGCGTCGACTCGCTCAACAACGCTCAGGGCCTGATCGACCAGAACGCCGACGTGCTGCTGCCCGTCGGTGGACCGATCTTCTTGAGCGCCATTGAAGCGATCAAGAGCTCGAGCAAGGACATCGTCATGGTGGGCGTTGACGCTGACCTCTACGACACCGACCCGACCAACGGGAGCATGTTCCTCACCAGCATCTTGAAGGGCATCAAGATCAGCGTGTCCGACGTTGTGTCCGGTGCCGGTGGAGACAGCTTCGACGCCACCCCATACGTTGGCACTCTCGACAATAATGGCGTGGGCATCGCGTCATTCCACGACTTCGAATCCACGGTCCCCGCGACCCTGGCTGACGAGCTCGACGCCATCAAGGCGGGCATCATCGGCGGTTCAATCGCGGTCGAATCGCCTTCTTCGCCCAAGAAATAATAGGCTAAAAACAACGGGGAGGCCGGATTGTCGGCCTCCCCGTTGTACGTCCCCATCTCAGCCTCCCTGTCACACTCCCAGGCGCTCGACCTAAGAATTCAGGATCAATGAAGCTCGAACTTCGAGGCATCACCAAACGCTTTGGTGCACTGGTCGCCAACAACAACATCTCTCTCACTGTCGAGTCGGGTGAAATTCACGCCCTCCTGGGCGAGAACGGCGCTGGCAAGTCCACCCTGATGAACGTGCTCTACGGCCTGTACATTGCCGAAGAGGGCGAGATTCTGCTCGATGACGTTGCGCAGAAGTTCGCGGGGCCCGGCGACGCCATGAACGCGGGAATCGGCATGGTGCACCAGCACTTCATGCTCGTGCCAGTGTTCACCGTCGCCGAAAACGTTGTGCTCGGTCACGAACAGACCACCTTCGGTGGCCGGCTCGACCTGGGCGCCGCCCGCGCCAAGGTGCGCGAGATCTCTGACCGATTCGGCTTCGACATCGATCCAGACGCCCTGATCGAAGACCTGCCCGTTGGTGTGCAGCAACGCGTGGAGATCATCAAGGCGCTGTCGCAGGATGCGAGAGTGCTGGTTTTTGACGAGCCCACCGCCGTGCTCACCCCGCAAGAAACCGACGAGCTCATGATCATCATGCGTCAGCTCGCCGAGTCCGGCACATCGATCGTGTTCATCACGCACAAACTGCGGGAGGTGCGCGAAGTCGCCGACCGGATCACCGTCATCCGTTTGGGAACCGTCGTCGGTGAGGCCTCGCCCACTGCGACCAACGCCGAGCTCGCCTCCCTCATGGTCGGCCGCGCCGTTGAACTGACCGTGCACAAGAACGCGCCGGAGCTGCGTGGCACCGCACTGTCTGTGCGGAACCTTTCGGTGATCGATGCCCGCAACCAGGTCGTCGTCAACAATGTGAGCTTCGACGTGCAGGCCGGCGAGGTGCTCGCCATTGCGGGTGTGCAAGGTAATGGGCAAACCGAACTGACCGAGGCCCTAATGGGGCTGCAGCAGCACGTGACCGGGTCGATCGAACTCGACGGCAAACCGCTTCGCGGCTACAGTGTGCGCCATATTCTCGACTCCGGGGTTGGCTTCGTTCCCGAAGACCGCACCGAAGACGGCCTGATCGCCGACTTCAGCATCGCCGAGAACCTGATGCTCGACCGCAGCTCTGGGGCGCCGTTCGTGAAGGGCGGCAACCTGCAGCTGGCTTTTCGGGCCAAATTTGCGGCCGAGAAGATCACCGAGTTCGACATCCGCTCGCAGGGCAGCGAGATGGAGGCCGGTCGGCTCTCCGGGGGAAACCAGCAGAAAGTGGTGCTCGCCCGAGAACTCAGCCGTGACCTGCGCCTGTTTGTGGCGGCGCAGCCGACCCGCGGGCTCGACGTCGGCTCAATCGAATTCGTGCACACCCGCATTATTGAGACCAGGGACTCCGGAATCCCAGTGATCGTGGTTTCGACTGAACTCGACGAAGTCGTCGCGCTCGCAGACCGCATCGCGGTGATGTATCGAGGAGAAATCGTTGGAATCGTGCCCGGTAATACCCCCCGCGCCACGCTTGGCCTCATGATGGCCGGCGAACACTCACCCCAAACGGAGGCGGCACTGTGAGCGAGAAAACTGCGCCGACTCACGCGGAAAAAAAGGACGGCTCCGAGCGCTGGACCCAGGCCCTGCGCGACATCACCGGCGGCAGCGCCATGATCTCGCTGTTCGCCGTGGTGCTCGCGCTCGTGGTCGGCGGCATTTTGATCGCCTTCACCAACGACCGCGTGCAGGAGACCGCCGGATACTTCTTCTCCCGACCCGGCGACCTGCTCGGAGCGATTTGGGGCGCCGTGGCCGGCGCGTACTCGGCCCTATTCCAGGGTTCTGTCTACAACTTTCGGGCTACGGGCTTTCTCACCGCGATCAGGCCCCTGACCGAGACCCTCACCTTTGCGACCCCGCTGATCGCGGCCGGGCTCGGCGTCGGGCTCGCCTTCCGCGTTGGCATGTTCAATATTGGTGGCCGTGGGCAGATGCTCATCGCTGCAGCCGCGGCCGGCTGGGTCGCGTTTGCGGTAGATCTGCCGGCTGGCATCCACTTGATTGTCGCTATTCTGGCCGGTCTGCTCGGTGGGGCCATCTGGGGCGGGATTGTCGGCTTACTCAAGGCTCGTACCGGAGCGCACGAGGTGATCGTCACGATCATGCTCAACTTTGTGGCGCTGTACCTCATCCAGTTTCTGCTGCGCACCCCCGGCGCGCTGCAGGCTCCGGGCAGCAACAATCCCAAGACGCCGGCCATGGCCGCAACGGCTATCTTTCCAGACCTGTTCGGCCCGCGCTATAACCTGCATGCCGGTTTTCTCACCGTCATCGCCGCGACGATTTTCGTCTGGTGGCTGCTTAGCCGCTCCAACCTCGGTTTTCAGTTTCGCGCCGTCGGGCAGAACCCGAGCGCTGCCCGGGTCGCCGGCATCAACGTGAAGAACATTTATATGTACGCCATGGCCATCTCGGGCGCGCTCGTCGGCCTAGCCGGCGTCAATCAGGTGCTCGGCACGCTGACCACCGGTTTTAGTTCGGGCATCGATGCCGGCATCGGCTTCGACGCCATCACCGTGGCGCTGCTCGGTCGGTCGAGGCCGTGGGGCATTTTTGCCGCCGGAATTTTGTTCGGAGCGTTCAAGGCCGGCGGCTTCGCCATGCAGGCCGCGGAGGGCGTGCCGATCGACATCGTCTTGGTTGTGCAGGCGCTCATTGTACTGTTCATCGCGGCGCCGCCCCTGGTGCGGGCGATCTTCCGACTGCCGACCCCTGGTACCACCAAAAAACCACGAACCCGCGTTACTGCAACGCCCAACATCGAGGCGGTAGCGAAATGAGCACGATTGCACAGAGCCCAGCTCCGCTGGAGGCTTCAGCCCCGATCGTGAAGCCGATGCCGCAGATTCGCAGCTGGAAGATCCCGATCACGTTCGGTGGGTTTGCGCTTGGAGCGCTGTTTCTGTTCGTAGCACTCGGGCGTGGGCAGCAGGGTGAACTGAGCACATTCCGGCTGTCGCAGGCGCGTGATGCAATTCAGCTGCCCAACGTGGCGCTGCCGACCTTTGCCACGGGAATTTTTGTCGCGATAGTGCTCGTGCTGTTGGCTGTCCTCTCAGCCTGGCTGGTTTATCGTCGGACCAAGATTTCGATCATTTTCTCCATTGTGTTTGCGCTGTTGTTCCTGATCGGGTTTCTGGCCTGGGCCGCGTCCGGTTCCACCATTCCGGTTCCCGGGCTGCTGATCGGAACGGTCACCCTGAGTGCACCGCTCATCTTCGGCGCCCTGGGAGGTGTGCTCTCCGAGCGAGCGGGCGTGGTCAACGTGGCCATCGAAAGCCAGCTGTTGGCCGGTGCGTTCAGCTCAGCGGTCGTCGCCTCAGTTACCGGTAACCCCTATTTGGGACTGATTGCGGCCATGGTCGCTGGGGCGCTGGTGTCGATGGTGCTGGCGGCATTTGCGCTGAAGTACCTGGTCGACCAGGTCATCGTCGGTGTTGTGCTCAACGTGCTCGTGGTCGGGCTGACCAGCTTTCTGTACTCGCAGGTGCTCGCTCCCAGTGCGAACCTCAACTCACCAGACGTCTTTCCGCGCCTCGACATTCCGCTGCTCAGCGAAATTCCCATCATCGGGCCGGTGCTGTTTCGTCAGACGATTATCGTCTACGTCATGTATTTCGCGATCGCGATCGTGTTCTTCAGCCTGTTTCGCACCAAGTGGGGCCTGCGTGTGCGAGCCGTCGGTGAGCATCCGCAGGCCGCCGACACGGTCGGCATCAACGTCAACCGCACCCGCTTCGTTGCCGTCACGCTCGGCGGTGTTGTCTCCGGATTTGGCGGAGCATACTTCACGCTCGGCGCGGTCGGTGCGTTCAACAAGGAGATGACCAACGGTATGGGCTATATCGCCCTCGCCGCGGTGATCTTTGGGCAGTGGCATCCGATCAAGGCCACCCTCGCGGCGCTGCTGTTCGGTTTCGCAACCAACCTGCAGAACGTGCTGGGCATCATCGGCTCGCCAGTGCCGAGTGAGTTCATGCTGATGCTGCCCTACGTCGTGACGATCTTCGCCGTTGCCGGGTTCGTCGGTCGCTCGCGCGCACCCGCCGCTGACGGAAGGCCGTACATCAAATGAGCACCGTGATCGTCGATTGGGCGGCGCTGCGTGTACAGGCTCTCGCCGCAATGGCGACCGCCTACGTGCCCTACTCGAAGTTTCCGGTCGGCGCCGCCGCTCTCGTTTCTGACGGGCGAGTGATCAGCGGATGCAACGTGGAGAATGCTTCCTACGGCCTCACCCTCTGCGCGGAGTGCGGCCTGGTCTCCGCGCTGCATCGCAGCGGTGGCGGTCAGCTCGTCGCGTTCACCTGCGTCGACGGCAATGGCGGCATCCTCATGCCGTGTGGTCGCTGCCGCCAGTTGCTTTACGAACACTCGGCGCCGGGCATGCTGCTTGAGACAGTCTCGGGTGTCAAAACCATCGACGAGGTGCTGCCGGATGCCTTCGGGCCGCGCCAACTCGCCGACTACCGCGGCAGCACAGCTTCGTCGTAGCAGTTGCACTCGTTCCGCCCGGTCGGCGGGCGTCGAGTATTTTCCATTGTGTAATCGGCTCTTAAGGAGTGCACCATGAGCACCATCGAAGCGTTTGATGCCATCGACCTTATTCACACCAAGCGCGACCGCGGTGAACTCAGCGAGGCGCAGATCAACTGGCTGATCGACGCCTACACCCGTGGTTACGTGGGCGACGAGCAAATGGCCGCGATGATCATGGCGATCTTTCTGAACGGCATGAGCCGCAGCGAGATTCGGGCTCTGACTATGGCGATGCTCGCGAGCGGCGAGCGGATGAGCTTCGACGGCCTCGGCAAGCCGACCACCGACAAGCACTCCACCGGCGGCGTCGGCGACAAGATCACCCTGCCGTTGATGCCGCTCGTCGCCGTGTTCGGCGCGGCCGTGCCGCAGCTCTCGGGTCGTGGCCTCGGCCACACCGGCGGAACGCTCGACAAGCTCGAGTCGATTCCCGGCTGGCGCGCCAATCTGACCAACACCGAGATGCTTAAGCAGCTACAGGAGCTCGGTGGCGTCGTCTGCGCGGCCGGAAGCGGCCTGGCCCCGGCCGACGGCAAGCTTTACGCCCTGCGTGATATCACCGGAACAGTCGAGGCGATTCCGCTGATCGCCTCGTCGATCATGTCAAAGAAGATTGCCGAGGGCACTCAGGCCCTCGTGCTCGACGTGAAGTTCGGGTCAGGCGCATTTTTGAAAGAGATTGAGCGGTCACGGGAGCTGGCCCGCACGATGGTCGAGCTGGGTGAGGATGCCGGGGTAGCGACATCCGCAATGCTCACCAATATGAACGTGCCGCTCGGTTTCGCCATCGGCAATGCCAACGAGGTGCGTGAGTCGATCGAGGTGCTCGCCGGCGGCGGGCCAGCCGATGTGGTCGAGCTCACGGTGGCTCTGGCCGAGGAGATGCTCTCGCTCGCCGGAATCACCGGTGTCGATGTGAGGGCTGCACTCACGGACGGCCGGGCCATGGACAAGTGGCGGGCCGTGATTCGAGCGCAAGGCGGCGATCCGGATGCCGCATTGCCGGTTGCACGCGAGACTCACGTTGTTCTTGCAGAACGAAGCGGCGTGCTGGTAGAACAGCAGGCGCTGCCGTTCGGCATCGGCGCCTGGCGACTCGGTGCCGGGCGCGCGCGCAAGCAGGATCCGGTGCAGCATGCCGCCGGAATCGACCTGCACGCCAAGCCCGGCGACACAGTGGTCAAGGGCCAGCCCCTATTCACGCTCAACGCCGACGAGCCGGCCCGGTTCTCTCGGGCGCTCGAGGCGGTAGCGGGCGCTTGGCGTATCGGCGACGTTGGCGAGCTCGTGCAGGATGGCGGTCCGTTGATCGCGGAGCGCATCGTGGGTCGCTAGCAAAGAGGTCCGACGGCAAGGCCCATCCGTTGCCTAAGCTGGAGATATGCAAAAACGCACCCTTGGACGAACCGGCCGTACCGTTTCCGTGATCGGCCTAGGCACCTGGCAGCTCGGCGGGGACTGGGGCGCCGTGTCTGACGCCGACGCGACCGGCGTACTCGCGGCATCCGCTGATGCCGGCGTCACTTTTTTTGACACAGCGGATGTCTATGGTGACGGCCGCAGCGAGCGGCTGATCGGGAATTTTCTCGCACACGATGCCCCGGGCGCCGAGATCACGGTTGCCACGAAGATGGGTCGTCGCGCGCAGCAGGTGCCCGAAAACTTCGTGCTCGCCAACTTTCGCGAGTGGACCGACCGGTCGCGAACCAACCTCGGCATGGACACCCTTGACCTCGTGCAGCTGCACTGCCCGCCGAGCGCAGTGTTCGAGTCCGGCGAGGTCTACGACGCACTCGATACCCTCGTCGATGAGGGCGTCATTGCCAATTACGGGGTGAGCGTCGAGACCTGCGCCCAGGCGCTCGCCGCGATCAGTCACCCGGGCATTGCGACGGTGCAGATCATCCTGAACGCCTTCCGGCTCAAGCCGCTCGACGAGGTGCTGCCGGCCGCACGAGCTGCCGGGGTGGGCATAATTGCCCGGGTTCCGCTGGCCAGCGGGCTGCTGACCGGCAAATATACCGCCGACACGGTCTTCGCCGAGAGTGACCACCGCAACTTCAATCGAGACGGCAGTCACTTCGACGTCGGTGAGACTTTCTCTGGCGTCGACTTCGAGGTGGGCTTGCAGGCCGCCACGGAGTTCGCGGCCCTGGCCCCGGTCGGCCTCACGCCAGCCCAGGCCGCCCTGGCCTGGGTTGCCCAGATCGACGGGGTGAGCGCTGTCATTCCGGGAGCCCGCTCGGTCGCGCAGGCGCAGGGAAACGCCGCGGCCGGCGTAGCCGAACCGCTTGGCCTCGCCTTCAACGAGGGCGTTCAGGACATCTACGACCGGCTCCTGCGGGGGCAGATTCACCCGCGCTGGTAACGCCAGAGCGCACGTCGGGCTGCCTCGGCGCCAGACCGATCGGCGCGCTTTTCGGGTGGCTGCCTCTAGTTCAGTCGAGGTCGTCGGGGTCTTTGCCGGTGCGCTCGCCGCTCTCGAGCGCTGCGATCGCGGCGAGATCTGCTGCA
Organism: Cryobacterium sp. Y50; assembly: GCF_002929805.1. GTDB lineage: Bacteria > Actinomycetota > Actinomycetes > Actinomycetales > Microbacteriaceae > Cryobacterium. Next base: position 80,223 of record NZ_PJJM01000097.1, read on the forward strand.
TTGAGGGCTATATCGAACACGTCGATGTTGGCACGAATGCGGGCCGGCGTCACCGACTTGGGAATGACGATGTTACCGAGCGCGAGGTGCCAGGCGATCACGATCTGCGCGGCAGATTTGCCGTGCCTGGCGCCGATCGCTTTGAGGATCGGGTGGCCAATTGCACGCCCGCGGGCCAGCGGAGACCAGGCCTCAGTACGGATGCCGTGGGCCGTGTCATACGCGCGCACTTCCATTTGTGGCAACCACGGGTGCAACTCCACCTGGTTGAGCACTGGCACGACCTCGGTCTCGGCCAGGAGTCGGTCGAGGTGGCGCGGGTGAAAGTTGGAGACCCCGATCGAGCGGGCCCGGCCGTCAGCGCGCAGGGCTTCAAGGGCGCGATAGGTCTCGACGTAACGGTTCTGCTGCGGCGCCGGCCAGTGAATCAGGTACAGGTCGACGTAGTCCAGGCCCAGTTTGGCCAGGCTCTCGTCGAAGGCCGTCATTGTCGCGTCGTAGCCGTGGCGGTCATTCCACACCTTGGTCGTGACGAACACATCCCCCCGGGGCACACTGGAGCGCGCGAACCCCTGCCCGACGCCGACCTCGTTCTCATAGAGGGCTGCGGTGTCGACGTGACGATACCCGGCCTCGAGCGCGAGCTGCACGGTGTCGGCGGCCAGGGCATCCGCTATTTTATATACCCCGAGACCGAGCTGGGGGATCACGTAGCCGTCGTTGAGGGTGAGTGATTTCATGCTTCCATCTAAGCCGTTTTGCTAGGAGACCTGAACCTGGATGGGCTCGGTGTCGGGGATGGGGCTGACGTCGCGGCCGCGCAGGTCCGGGTGCCAGCGCCGGCCGAGCGCTGGGATGATGCAGCCGAGCGCCGCGAATCCGGCGGCGACGTAGATCGCCGAGACAGGCCCGGAGTGGTCGATTGAGAACCCGGCAATGGCAGACCCCATGGCGGCGCCGATCAGCTGGCCGGTACCGACCCAGCCGTAAGCCTCGGCGGTGTCGCTGAACTTCACGCTCGCCGAGACAATGCCGAACAGAACAGCGAAGGCGGGCGCGATGCCGACCCCGGCCAGGAGCAGCGCTAGGGAAAGCCACCAAAAGGTGAGCCACAGGCTGGCCAGAATCAGCCCAATGGTGACGATGAGCATGCGGGTGGCGAGGGCCCACGGACCGATCGGGGCATGTCCGAGTGCGAGGCCGCCGACGAGCGAGCCGATCGCGAAGATGCCGAGCACCCAGCCGGCGTCGGCGCTGCCATGGCCGAACACCGCGACCACACCGGCTTCGACGGCCGCGCAGGCGGCAACGAGGGTGAATCCGACGATGGTGCTGAGCAGCACCTCAGGCTTCTTCAGCACCACGCCGAGCTTGCGGCGACTGCGCGGAATGCGCACCCGGCCCACCTCCGGCAGGGCGACGAACCAGATTCCGCCGGCGATCAGAAAGAATGCGGCGAGCAGAATGCCCGCGGTCGTCGATACCTGCAGCGCCACGAAGGTCGCGATCACCGGGCCGAGCACCCAGATGATCTCCTGCGCCGAGGCGTCGAGTGAGAAGAGCGGGGTGAGCTGTCGGGAATTGACTATTTTGGGGTAGATCGTGCGCACGGCCGGTTGAATCGGCGGCGTGGACAGTCCGGCGACGAATCCGATGAGCATGAGGCTGAGTACCGGCAGCGGAATCAGCGCCATCACGATGATCGAGACCGCGCAGATGAACATCGTCGCGATAATCACCGGGCGCATGCCGAGTCGGCCCATCAGCCGGCTGGTGAGCGGTCCCGCGATGGCCTGGCCGAAGCTCATTGCACCGAGAACCAACCCCGCCGCGCCATAGGAATCAAAGATCTGCTCGATGTGAATGAGAAAAGCGAGCGAGAGCATGCCGAACGGAAACCGGGCCGTCAACTGCGCAGCTATGAGGCGGGATACGCCGGGCGTGCGCAGAAGGGTCCAGTAGCTTTTCACGATTTCAGTCTATGGTGGGGCCGATCGAAATCCGGGTGGGTGGTGGCTGTGGCAGGCGGGAGCGAGCCGACCAGGAAAATTGAAACAGCCGGACAGGCCCCAGCTAAGGCATGCCATACTAAGGCAATGCTTACCTTACCGAACGAGCGTGTGACTGCCGGTCTGGATCGTCCCGCCTATCGACCCTACCGGGCCACGGTAGTGGGCATCCGTTCTCTGAGTGAGCATTTCACCCGCGTGACGTTTTTCGGTGAGCAGTTTGATACCTTCAGTACCGCCGGGCTCGACCAGAGGGTCAAGATCGTGTTGCCACTGCCCGGCCGTGGCCTGTCCGACATCGGTGCAACCGACGAGACCACCATCGCCGATGGAAGCTGGTACGCCCGCTGGCGCGCGCTGCCCGACGCTGATCGCAACCCGTTTCGTACCTACACGATTCGCACAGTGCGGCCCGAGCTGCGCGAAATCGACGTGGATTTCGTCACCCACGCCGGCCACAGCCCGCTCGGCCCGGCCGCGCACTGGCTGCACACCGCGACGATCGGCCGGGACGTTCTCATCGTCGGCCCGGACGAGCGCAGCCCCGGCCGTGCTATCGGCCTCGACTGGCACCCGGCACAGGCGACCGAATTACTGCTGGCCGGCGACGAAACCGCCGCCCCCGCCATCTGCAGCATCCTCGAGAGCCTCCCGGTTGGCCGCCGCGCGCGTGCCTTCATCGAAGTGCCCAGCAAAGCGGATGCCCTACCCCTCGACCTTCCCGCCGGTTGTGCCATTACCTGGCTGGCCCGCGATGCCGCCCCGCACGGTGAGTGCCTCGACGCCGCGGTGCGCGGCTGGGTGGCGAGCAATCGTCTGCTCGTGGACGAGGCGGTCGTCGCCACCCCGCAGTTGCTCGCCGAAGTCGACGTGGACCGCGAACTGCTCTGGGAATCGCCGGGCGACGAAGCCGGCACCGGGTTCTACGCCTGGCTCGCGGGCGAATCCTGCATGATCAAGCTGCTGCGACGTTTTCTGGTGAGCGAGACCGGCATCGACCGAAAGCGCGTAGCCTTCATGGGTTACTGGCGGCTCGGCCGTTCCGAAGCCCAATGACGCGCACCTCAACCGAGTCGGTCGCGCGCGACGTGGCCGCGCCCGGTCTGAACCCGGTCGGGAATCCCGCCGCAAACCCCGTCCACAACTCAGCACCGTCGCCCCGAACCCGTCCGCGCCGCGTCATTATCGGCTTCGCGCTCGCCCTCGCACTGCTCGTTCTGGCCATCGTCGCGTCGCTCGTCGTCGGCACTCGGGAGATCGCCCTCGGCACCGTGCTCGATGCCCTGGCCAATCCCGATCGCGCTAAGACCGACCACACCGTCATCCTGGACCTTCGCGTGCCGCGCACCGTCGTCGGCCTGCTCGCCGGCCTCGCCCTCGGCCTGGCCGGCGGCCTCATGCAGGGCGTCACCCGCAACCCGCTCGCCGATCCCGGCCTGCTCGGAGTCAACGCCGGCGCCTCCCTGTTCGTCGTCGCCGGTATCGCCTGGTTCGGCGTCACCTCCTCGCTCGGCTACGTCTGGTTCGCCTTTATTGGCGCAGCGGTGGCCGCGACGATCGTCTATCTGATCGGATCGCTCGGACGCGAGGGCGCTACCCCGGTCAAGCTGGCCCTCGCCGGAACCGCGCTGACGGCAGCGTTCACCTCGCTCATCACCATCGTGCTGCTGGCCGACTCTGAGACCTTCGATCGCTACCGGTTCTGGGCGGCTGGCTCCCTCGTCGCGCGTGGTCTCGACGCCGCTCTGCCGCTGGCCCCGTTCATTCTGGTCGGGGCGATTCTGGCCATCGTGGCCGCCCGCATGCTCAACGCTCTCGCCCTCGGGAACGATCTCGCCCGTGGTCTCGGCCAAAACCTAATCACCGCCCGCATCGTCTGCGCCGTGGCGATCGTGCTGCTCTGCGGATCGGCCACCGCGATGGCCGGCCCGATCGTGTTCGTTGGACTCGCCGTGCCGCACGTGGCCCGCTGGATCACCGGTCCCGACTACCGCCTCATCATTGCCTTCTCCGCACTGTTCGGTCCGACCCTGCTCGTTGCAGCGGATGTGCTCGGCCGCGTCATCGCCCGGCCGGGCGAGATCGAGGCCGGCCTCGTCGTCGCCTTCCTCGGGGCTCCGGTGCTCATCGCGCTCGTTCGCCGCGTGAAACTGGCCGGCCTGTGATGCGCGGCACGGTGCAGCCAGGAGCGCACCCGGGCACGATGAGTGGTTCGACGCGGGGCCCGGCCACAGTAGCCGACGGGCCTGCCCGAGTGGCGGCATCCGTTCTGAAAGCGGATGCCGCACTCCTGGCCCATGCGCGCGCCCAGCGCAGCAGGCGCGAGCGCCGAATCGTGCTCGGACTGCTCGGCGCCCTCGTCATCGTCGGCGCGTTCAGCCTCGCGGTCGGAGCGTATTCGCTCAGCGTGCCCGACCTGCTGCGCACGCTCGCCGGGCAGGGAACGCAGAGCGAGAACTTCATCGTGCTGTCACTGCGTCTGCCGCGGCTGACCCTCGCCGTGCTCGTCGGTGTGGCGTTCGCAATCTCGGGCGCGGTGTTCCAGACTGTGCTGCGCAATCCGCTCGCGAGCCCCGACATCATCGGAGTGACCGGGGGAGCGAGCGCCGCCGCTGTGTTCGGCATGCTCGTCCTCGGCTTCGGTGCCGTCGCGACTTCCCTGGCCGCATTCGCGGGGGCCGTCATCGTCGCCTGTGTCATCTATCTGCTGGCCTGGCGCGGCGGTGTGGTCGGGTACCGCTTCGTCCTGATCGGCGTCGGGGTTGCGTTCATGGTGCAGGGGTTGCTTGGCTATCTGCTCTCCCGCGCCGCGCGAAACGACGCGCAGGGCGCCCTACTCTGGCTGGTCGGCAGTGTGAGCGGCGCGCGCTGGCAGGATATCTCGGTCGTCGCCGTGGTGCTTCTCGTGCTGCTACCCATCATTCGGCTGCTGAGCGGCCGTCTTCGCGCCCTGCAGCTCGGTGACGATCTTGCTCGCAGCCTCGGCGTCGACGCCGAACGCACCCGACTGGTGCTGCTCGTGATCGCGGTCGCCCTCGCCGCCACGGCGACAGCGGCGGTCGGCCCGCTGGCCTTCGTGGCCTTCGTCGCGGCGCCGATCGCCCGTCGAGCGGTCGGCTCCGGCGGGCTCGACCTGATCCCGACCGCACTGATCGGAGCGTTGATCACGACGGTCGCCGATTTCGCGGCCCAACACGTGCTGCCAGGGCAGCTCGAACTGCCGGCCGGAATCATCACGGGCGCGATCGGCGCCCCCTACCTGCTCTGGCTGCTCGCCACCAGCAATAAAACCGGAAAGGGCGCCTGATGACCCCGTCCGCCACACCCGAAAACGCACCCGAACTGCGCGCCGAGGGCGTCAGCCTCGGTTACGACCAGTCGCGCATCATCGAGAACCTCGACCTCGAGGTGATTCCCGGCGCGATCACAGTCATCGTCGGGGCCAACGCCTCCGGAAAATCCACGCTGCTTAAGGGCCTCGCGCGACTGCTGAAACCAGATGCCGGCCAGGTCACGCTGGGCGGGCGCAACATTGCCGCGCTCTCCGGTAAAAAGGTCGCGACGGTCGTGGGGCTGCTACCTCAGCAGCCGGTCGCCCCCGACGGGATCACCGTGGCTGACCTTGTCGGACGTGGACGCTACCCGCACCAGGGCTGGTTTCGGCAGTGGTCGAGCACTGACGATGAGATCGTCGCCACTGCGATGGCCGCCACCAACACCGACCAGCTCGTGACCCGCCGCCTCGAAGACCTCTCCGGCGGCCAGCGCCAGCGCGTCTGGATTGCCATGGCGCTCGCGCAGGATCCGGAGATTCTGTTGCTCGATGAACCGACCACCTTTCTCGACGTCACTCACCAAATCGAGGTGCTCGACCTGTTGCTCGAGCGCAATCGCGAGTGCGGAACGACGGTCGTCATGGTACTGCATGACCTCAACCTGGCCGCCCGTTATGCCGATCACCTGGTCGTAATGCGGGCCGGACGCATCGTGGCCAATGGCGCGCCCGCCGAGACGCTCACCGCCGAGATCGTGCGTGAGGCCTTCGACCTCGAGGCGCTCATCACACCCGACCCGGTCTGCGGCTCGCCCCTGGTCGTACCGATCGGTCGGTTCCACGGTCGGGCACCGACCCCACAGTCACCCGTTATCCGACACAACCCGGTCATAATTTAGGGTAGGCTACCCTTATCAAGCTAGGCGACTGCGTCGCCCACGCCCGACGAACTGGAGATTTTCGTGTCCCGACGCCTCATCGTCATACTGGCTGCCGCCGTCAGCATCCTCGCTCTGACCCTGAGCGGTTGCACGGCTACCGCGGATGACGCGACCGACCATGCCGCGGACGGCGCGGTATCCGGCAGCTTTCCCGTCACCATCGAGCACGCGTTCGGCGAAACCACGATCGACGAGCAGCCGACCCGCGTCGTGACCTGGGGCTGGGGCAGCACCGACAACGCGATCGCGTTGGGCGTGACTCCGGTAGCGATGCCGTTCCAAAACTACGCCGGCGATGAGAACGGCGTGCTGCCGTGGATCAACGAGGCGCTCGAAGGCGAAGAGATGCCGGTCATACTGCCCGACACCCAGGAGCCGCCCTACGAAGACATCGCCGTGGCAGCCCCCGACGTGATCCTCGCCGCGTACTCCGGTATCACCGAGCAGGAATATGACCTGCTCAGCGAGATCGCCCCGGTCGTCGCCTACCTCGGTGACGCCTGGGCTACCCCGTGGCGCGACCTGATCGAGATCACCGGAACCGCGCTCGGTAAGAATGACGAGGCGAGCGCCTTGCTCGCGTCGATCGACACCGAAATCTCCGATCAGGCCGCCGCGCACCCCGAATTCGCGGGCAAGACCATCGCCCTCACGAGCGACAGCGCCGGAACCTTCTACATCTATAAGAAGGAGGACCCGCGCGTTGACTTCACCCTCGACCTCGGCTTCGTTAGCGCTCCGGCCGTCGACGACCTCGCGACCGACGAGGCGAGCTTCTACTACACGCTCAGCTACGAGCAGCTCGACAAGCTCGACAGCGACCTGTTAATCAACTTCGGCTCCACCCAGGAAGAGTCCGACGCGTTCCTGAACGCGAGTTACGCCCAGGCCATGCCGCAGGTGCAGGCTGGCACGGTTGCGTCCCCGGTCGGTGTGGCCTTCATCAGCTCGGTCTCCCCGCCCACCGGACTCTCGCTGTCCTGGGGCCTCGACGACTACGTCGCCCTGCTCGCGGCCGCCGTCAAATAGTCTCATCCTCTGCAGCGGATGCCGCAGCGCCAGCCGGCCTCGCTGCATCCGCTTTCGGCGTGCCGGTAATAGTGGACCGCATGGGGTCAGTGTGCGCCGTGAGATTAACCATGGAGAGCTGAGCAGTACCGGACACCTCGCAGCAACGATGCCGTCGGCGGGCACACCGCTGCTCGAAGCCGCCGAATCGGCTGCCTAGTATATATATATATTCCGCATTCAGCATGTACTAGCTGAACTGGTCGTCGACCACGGCGAGCTGCTTGCGAAACTCCAAATACCCAATCGATTCCCAATCGTCGTCGAGGTCGAACTGCGGCTCATAGCCGAGCGAGAGGTACAACGCCACCGCCTCGGGCTGTCGCGCTCCAGTGGTCAGCACTATAGACCGAATGCCCCGCCGCCCCGCTTCGGCCTCCAGCTCGGCCATCACCTGGCGGGCGAGCCCACGGCGGCGATGCGCTGAATGAGTCCAGACTCTTTTTACCTCGACGGAATCATCCTCGCCTCGCATGAACGCCCCACCGGCGACCGCTTGTCCGTTCTCGACCAGCAGCAGAAAAGTGCCGCCATCGATCGGCTGAAAGCGCTGGGTCGGATACCGGCTGAGTTCGACCGACGAGGGAATCCCGTCGTTCAGGCCATACCGCTCGTCATACTCCTGCGACAGCTCGGCCACCAGGGGCGCCGCGAGCGGGTCTGTCGGGGATGTATACAAAATGTTCGGTCTGAAGTGGGGCACGTCTCGACGATAGATCCGCAGCATCCGCTGGTCAAAACCGCTGGAATCGACAGGGGCTCGAAAACAGTCGGCTGTGGTTGCACTAGGCTCGTTAGGTCTACTCGCTTGTGGGTTCACCGTCGAATCCGCGCATTTTCGAGCAAATCAAGAAGGAAGTGCCATGCGCGCACGCTATATCGTTCCGGCTTTCGCCGCCGCAGCCGCTCTGCTACTCACCGGCTGTGTCGACAACTCGACCACGACCGTCACGACGCCCTCGGGCGACGCGAGCACCATCGAAACGGACGCCGCCGCCGTCGCGCTGCTCCCCGAGGACATCAAGAACGCCGGCGTGCTCGTGATCGGAACCGACGCGGCCTATCCGCCGAACGAGTATAAGGACGAGTCGGGAGCCCCGATCGGGTGGGGCATCGAACTCGCCAACGGTATCGCCGCCAAGCTCGGCCTCGACACCAAGTACCAGATCGCGTCGTTCGACAACATCATTCCAAGCATCACCGGCGGCACCGTCGACATCGGTGAATCCTCCTTCACCGACAACCTTGAGCGTGAGAAGCAGGTCGACTTCGTCAACTACTTCAACGCCGGGATTCTCTGGGCCGCACCGGTCGGCAGCACCGTCGACCCCGACAACGCCTGCGGCCTGACCGTCGCTGTGCAGTCCAACACGGTCGAAGACACCGACGAACTCCCCGCCAAGAATGCGGCCTGCGCCGCCGCCGGACTGGAGAAGATCGAGGTTCTACCCTACGGTTCACAAGACGAAGCGACCAACGCGGTCGTGCTCGGCAAGGCCGACGCCCTCAGCGCCGACTCGCCCGTCACCCTCTACGCCATCAGCAAGGCCGAGGGCAAGCTCGAGGCGGCTGGCGAGAGCTTCGACGTGGCGCCGTACGGCATCACCGTCGACAAGGGTTCGGAACTGACCAAGGCCGTGCAAGCTGCCCTGCAGTCGATGGTTGATGACGGCTCCTACGGCAAGATCCTCGACGCCTGGGGCGTCACCGACGGCGGCATCGACACCATCACCATCAACGCCGCGTCCAACGGCTAGAGAGCACGACTCACATCATGACTGACACGGCCGCGACCGGCGGCAAGACTGAACCCGGAATCAAGGCAATCCGCCTGCACCACCCATGGCGCAACACCTTCGCGGTCGTGTTACTGCTCATCGTTGCGTTGTTCGTCGCCGATGCGGCCATGCGGCCGGCCTACGACTGGCCGGCCGTCGGCAAGTTCCTGTTCGACCAGCGCATTTCGCAGGCGGCATTCATTACTCTGCAGCTCACGGTCTACTCGATGATCATCGCGATCATCCTCGGCGTGACCTTGGCGATCATGCGGCTCTCGCCGAACCCGGTGGTCAACAGTATCGCCTGGGTGTACCTGTGGGTGTTCCGCGGCACCCCTGTCTATGTTCAGCTGGTGTTCTGGGGACTGATCGGCACGATCTACCAGTCCATTGACATCGGGCTGCCGTTCACCGAACCGTGGGTGTCCTTCCCGACCAGGGTCGCGCTGAGTGCGTTCATTCTCGCCATCGTCGGACTGGCGCTCAACGAGGCCGCCTACATGGCCGAAATTGTGCGCGCCGGGCTGCTCTCCGTAGACAGCGGGCAGGAAGAAGCGGCGACCGCGCTCGGCATGAGCTGGTTCCAGACCATGGTGCGCGTGATCGTTCCGCAGTCGATGCGGGTGATCATCCCCCCGGCCGGCAACGAGGTCATCTCGATGCTCAAGACGACGTCGCTCGTGACGGCGATCCCGTTCACCCTTGAGCTGTACACGCGCTCCCGCGACATCGCCGCCGTGACTTTCGACACCGTGCCGATGCTCATCGTCGCGTCGATCTGGTACCTGTTCTTCACCTCCATTCTCATGGTCGGCCAGTACTTTCTCGAGAAGCGATTCGCCCGCGGCATCGGCGATCGACGCCCCGATAAGAAAGCGAATGACGCCACTGCCGCAATGACGGGCGTCACCCCGGTCATTCGCAGTGGTCAACCCACTGTCGTGCTACCGCCCACCGACCCGAACCAGGGAGAACGATGATGGTCGCTGCTATTGAGCCCCCCATGGTCGTCGCCGACCGCGTCTCCAAGAGCTTTGGCTCCAACGAGGTGCTCAAGAGCATTTCGCTCGAGGTCAAGCGCGGCGAGGTCATGTGCCTGGTCGGGCCCAGCGGATCCGGCAAATCCACCTTCCTGCGCTGCATCAACCACCTCGAGGTTGTCTCGGCCGGGCGCCTCAGCGTCGACGGTGAGCTCATCGGCTACCGCGAGGCTAACAACAAGCTCTACGAGATGCACCCGAAGGAAGCCGCCCGGCAACGCCGGGACATCGGCATGGTGTTCCAACGATTCAACCTGTTTCCGCACATGACTGCGTTGCAGAACGTGATGGAGGCACCGATTCGAGTCAAAGGCCTGTCCAAGGCCGGCGTCGAGGCCAACGCACGTACCCTTCTAGCCCGGGTCGGCCTGGCCGAGCGCGCCGACTATTACCCCGCGCACCTCTCCGGCGGCCAGCAGCAGCGGGTCGCGATCGCCCGTGCGCTGGCGATGGAGCCCAAGCTCATGCTGTTCGACGAACCCACCAGCGCGCTCGACCCGGAGCTCGTCGGTGAGGTGCTCGACGTCATGCAGGGCCTGGCCCGCGACGGGATGACCATGATCGTGGTCACCCACGAGATGGGATTCGCCCGCGAGGTCGCCGACTCGCTCGTCTTCATGGACGGCGGCGTCGTCGTCGAGAGTGGTGTGCCTACCGAGGTGCTCGCCAACCCCCAGCACCACCGCACCCAGGCCTTCCTCTCCAAGGTCCTCTAGGAGCGATCTGAGCTGTGGGTTTTCAGACCCCTCAGCAGTTCCGCCCGTGTCCTGTGGCTAAATCAGGAAATCCGCGGTGGCCGGGTACCTGTGGGCGCGTAATCGTGCGGCACAGCGGGGCAGGCCGGCTGGATTTCCTGAATTAGCCACGAGGTGGCGGGCAATAGAGGGACTCAAGGCGAATTTGAGCGAGGTCCGTAAGGTGGGCCCGGGCGGCAAGACGACCGACAGAGGTCCTCTACCCGGTGAGCACCTTTTGGATGCGCTGCAGCGACACAGACTCGGCGGCCTTGAGCTCCTGCGCGAACAGGCTGATGCGCAGCTCTTCGATCATCCAACGGGCGCGCAGAAGCGGCGACGCAGCATCCGCTTTCAGGGGCATTGTGCCGCCGGCATTCTCGAACCGGGTGGTCGCGGCCTGGGTCTCGTTCATCCAGACCCGGTCGCGGCTGGGGTTGTCGACGAGTTTCGGCACGCGCGCGCTGATGCCGCCGAGGTAGCGCGGTAGGTGACGCAGCTGGGCCAGGCCGGTTTCGCTGACGAATCCGGGGTAGACCAGCGCCGTCAGCTGCTGGCGCGCGTCGCTGATTCCGGGCAGCAGAGCCATGCTGGTCGCGGCCTTGAGCGCCTTATCGGCCAGGCGATGGGCGGTCAGAATGCGGGCGACCAGGCCGACCGTTTCGAACATAGAGTCCATCACCACCCCTGACACCCGGTCGCGAATGGTGTCGAACTCGGCTTTCATAAACACCTGCCCGTCGGGCCGCACCCGAAACAGCACGTCGTCGACCGCGGCGGCGAGGCAATCCTCGAACATCGCCTGAGTCGACTTGTACGGGCTGGTCGCGAGCGAAAGCTTCTCGGCCGCGGTCAGATGCTGCTGCACATACGCGGCCGGCGACGGCGTTGCGAGCAGCAGCAGCCGGCGTACTCCGCGGGGCAGCGCCCGGGCCTGCTCCAGCTCGGTGCTCATCATGCGAATAGAAACGGATGCCCCATCATCGACGAGCGTCGGATACCCGCGAATCGTGTTGTCACCCTGCTTCGTGTCCAGGAAGCGCGGGAGCTCGCCGAGATCCCAGGTGGTGATACCGCCCCGCTCGATCGCGTTGCTGGGAGCAGCGGCGCTCGTCGCCTTCGCGACGCTCTCCCGCACCCGGGTGCCGAGCCGCCGCTGCAGATCGAAGAGGTCCTTGTCGGCTGCGATGGTGCGACCGCGCTCGTCGGTGACGACGAAGGTCATGCGCAGGTGCGCGGAAATGCGGCCAAGCTCGAAGTCGCGGGCGCTCACCGGCACGTAGGTGAGCTTCTGGATCAACGCCGCGAGCGTTTCGGCGAACGATGTATCGGGAATGGGCGTCGGCAACGCCATGACGATGCCGGGCTCGCCGGGTAGTTCGCCCAGTAGCCGAGCGGCCCAGTCGGCGGCGGGAACGACATTGCGTCGGATGCTCTTTGGCAGCGACTTGATCATGGCGGTCACCAGGTCGGCACGGAGGCCGGGCACCTGCCAGTCGAAACCGTTCGGCGAGAGACGGGCCAGCAGGGCGAGCGGGATGCGCACGGTCACGCCGTCGTCTTCTTCGCCGGGTTCGAACCGGTAGCCAAGGTTCAGGCGCTGGTCGCCCTGCTGCCAGCTCGGCGGAAAGAGTCCCTCGTCGATTTCGGGGGAGTCCTCGGCGACGAGCGCGTCGGCGGTCATGGTGAGCAGGTCGGGGGTGTCGAACCTGGCCGTACGCCACCAGCCCTCGAAGCTCTTGGTTGACGACACCTCGGCTGGAATACGGCGTTGGTAGAAATCGAAGACGGCTTCATCGTCGAAGAGGATGTCCCGGCGTCGGGTGCGTTCCTCCAGCTCGGCCAGTTCCTCCCGCAGCCTGGTATTGGCCCGCTCGAACGCCCACATGCCGAGGTCGCCCGTCTGACCGGGACGTCCGCCACGGCTGGCGCTCGAGCCAATGGCGGGTGCGCGGCCAGACCCGCGCCCACCGCTGGCGTCGCCGCCGTCGACCGCGATACTGACGCGTTCGATGCGGGACGGTCCCAGGCCGCCGCGATCGGCTTCCTTCTCTGCCGCCGACGATTGCGGCCCAGATGCGCGGTCCCACTCGCCCTCCACGAGGGCGTGCCGAATGAACAGCTCGCGGGCATAGGCCGGGTCGATCCGGGAGAACTGCACCCGGCGGCGGGCCACGATCGGAACGCCGTAGAGCGTCACCCGTTCGTAGACGACGGCGGCGCCCTGCTTCATTTCCCAGTGCGGTTCAGAATAGCTGCGCTTGCACAGGTTGCCGGCGAGGGGTTCCGCCCAGGCCGGGTCGACGACCGCGTTCATGCGGGCAAACAGCCGGCTGGTTTCGACCAGTTCGGCGCTCATGACCGCGTTCGGCTGCTTTTTAGCCAGGGTTGATCCGGGAAACAGTACGAAACGCTGCGCTCGAGCGCCGGCATAGTCCTTCTTCGCAACGTCTTTCAGGCCGATGTGGGAGAGCAGCCCGGCGAGCAACGATCGGTGTACGCCGTCGGGGTTCGCGCTCGGCTCACCGAGATGCAGGCCGAGCGGCTTGGCCAGCTGCCGCAACTGCCGCAGCACGTCCTGCCACTCGCGCACCCGTAAGTAGTTGAGGTACTCGTTCTTGCACAGGCGTCGAAAGGCGCTCGAACCCAGTTCGGACTGCTGCTTCTCAAGATAGTTCCAGAGGTTGAGCAGGCTGAGGAAGTCGCTCGTGGGGTCGGCGAACCGGGCATGGAATTGGTCAGCCTGGGCGCGACGCTCGAGCGGGCGCTCCCGCGGGTCCTGGATGGTGAGTCCGGCCACGATCGCCATGACCTCCCGGCTGGTGCCCTGCGTCTTCGACTCGATCACCATGCGCCCAAAGCGCGGGTCGATCGGCAGTTGGGCGAGTTGTTGGCCGATGCGCGTGAGGCGCGGGGTAGCCGGGGCGGCGGCGTCCGCTCCGCTGCTGGTGGCACGGGCGGTGCCGCGACCGCTCTTGGTGCGCCCGGCTCCCTCTGCCTCGATGGCGCCGAGTTCGGCGAGCAGGTCGAGGCCGTCCTTGATGTTGCGACTGTCCGGCGGGGTCAAAAAGGGGAACGAGGCCATGTCGCCGAGGCCGAGCGAGATCATCTGCAGAATGACGGCGGCGAGGTTGGTGCGCAGAATCTCCGGCTCGGTATATTCCGCACGGCGCAGATAGTCTTCTTCGGAGTACAGCCGAATCGCGATGCCGTCGCTGGTGCGCCCGCTGCGGCCGCTGCGCTGGTTGCCGGAGGCCTGTGAGATCGCTTCGATCGGCAGTCGTTGTACCTTCGAGCGCACGCTGTAGCGGCTGATGCGCGCGGTTCCCGCGTCGATGACATAGCGGATGCCCGGCACGGTCAGGCTGGTTTCGGCTACGTTGGTCGCGAGTACGATGCGACGTTTCACCCCGGCCACGGTCGACGGCTGGAACACGCGGTGCTGGTCGGCTGACGATAGCCGGCCGTAGAGCGGCAGCACCTCGGTGGGGTTGCGACTGGCTGAGGAGGCGTACTTGCCCTGCAGAGCGTCAGCGGCGTCGCGAATCTCGGTCTCGCCGGAGAGAAAGACCAGCACATCGCCGTTCGACTCTCGCTCAAGCTCATCGAGAGCTGCGGTGATGCCCTCGATGTAGTCGCGGTCGACCGGGGGAGCGGCATCCGCCGTATCGTCATCACTGTCTTCATCGGAATTGGCGATTCCCGGCTCAGCGACGAGCGGACGGTAGCGAATCTCTACCGGAAAGGTGCGGCCAGACACTTCGACGACCGGTGCTGGGGTGCCGTCCGCGGCGGCGAAGTGCTTCGCGAAACTGGCCGGGTCGATGGTGGCCGACGTGATGATGAGCTTGAGGTCGGGGCGCTTGGGCAGCAGCTGCCGCAGGTAGCCGAGCAGAAAGTCAATATTGAGGCTGCGCTCGTGCGCCTCGTCAATGATGATCGTGTCGTACTTGCGTAACATGCGGTCGCGGTGAATCTCATTCAAGAGGATGCCGTCGGTCATCAACTTGATGCGGGTGTCAGCACCGACCTTGTCGGTGAACCGCACCTGATAACCGACGAGTTGCCCGACTTCCTGCCCGAGTTCCTCGGCGATGCGTTCGGCAATGGTGCGCGCGGCGAGCCGGCGCGGCTGGGTGTGGCCGATGTTCTTGCGGCCGAGCTCGAGACAGATCTTGGGCAGCTGGGTGGTCTTGCCCGACCCGGTCGATCCGGCGACGATCACGACTTGGTTGTCGCGAATTGCGCGGGCGATGTCTTCCCGACGCTGGCTGACCGGCAGTTCGGGCGGGAAGGTGATATTTAGTATTTCCATGAAGTCTCAATATTACTTCGCCCTCACTCGCGACGTGAAAGCCGCCCGTGCGCGCCCGCCGGGTGCTTTCGCGGTCAGTGAACATTGGGGGTTGGGAGGGAGTGTCGAGGACACCGGCTTATAGGCTGGGGCGATGACGAAATCTGTTCCCACCATCACCCTCAACGACGGCCACACGATTCCGCAGCTCGGTTTTGGCGTGTTCAAGGTCGAACCCGCCGAAACCACCCGCATCGTGGCCGACGCGCTCTCGGTCGGTTACCGCCACATCGATACCGCCGCCGTCTACGGCAATGAGGAGGGCGTGGGCAAGGCCCTCGCTTCCTCCGGTATCGACCGCTCCGAACTGTTCATCACCACAAAACTTTGGAACGACCGTCAGGGCACCCAATCAGCCTTTGACGCCTTCGAGGAGAGCCTCGAGAAGCTCGGTCTCGACTACGTCGACCTCTACCTGATCCACTGGCCAGCACCGGCCAACGACAAGTTCGTCGAGAGCTGGAAAGCCCTTGAGAAGATTCAGGAGTCCGGCCGTGCCCGTTCCATCGGCGTCTCGAACTTTCTGGTGCCGCACCTCGACCGTCTGCTACACGAGACGAGTATCGTGCCGGCCGTGAACCAGATTGAGCTTCACCCGGCGCACCAGCAGCTCGAGGTGACAGCATTCGCCCGCGAAAACGGTATCAATATTGAGGCCTGGGGCCCCCTCGGCCAAGGCAAGTACCCCCTGTTCGACGAGCAGGTGATAGTGGATGCCGCCGAATCGCACGGCAAGTCTCCCGCGCAAATCGTCATTCGTTGGCACCTGCAGACGGGCAACATCCTCTTCCCCAAGTCGAACCGCCTCGCGCGCATGACCGAGAACTTCGACGTGTTTGACTTTGAACTGACACGCACCGAGGTGACCATGATCTCGGCGCTCGAGCGCGCCGGTCGCGTTTCAGCGCACCCCAACGAGGTCAACTAGCGCGCAGTATCCGTTTGACTGAGTGTCCGCGCAGACCCTTGGTCGGCGCGGCCAGTGCTGTGTCGTCCGCGGGCACGCGGCCAGATCCGGTTTTGCACCGGCGTAGATTTGAAGGCGCTGCGTTTTTTTGAACGCGGGTGTGCGAGTGCGTGCCGGTTGGCAGAAAGTTCTCCATGAATCCAATTGAATGGCTGTTCGACGCCCAGTTGCAGATCGGCACTCAGACCATTCTCTGGCGTGAGGTCGTCGGTAACGTCTTTGGAATTGCGAGCGCGGTCGGGGGCATGCGTCGCAAGATCTGGGCCTGGCCGGTCGGGATCGTCGGCAACGCGCTGTTATTCACCGTGTTCCTCGGCGCCGTCTTCGGTACGCCGAACCCGGTCAACCTGCTCGGGCAGGCCGGTCGCCAGATCATGTTCATCGTCGTGTCGATCTTCGGCTGGGTGCAATGGCAACGCAGCCGCAATTCCTCCGTGCACGTTGCCGTTGCGCCGCACTGGGCCGGCAATCGCACTCGCATTCTGCTCGGCCTTGGACTTGTCGCCGGCACCCTCGTGCTCACCCCGATCTTTCGCGCGCTCGGCTCGTTCGAACCGGTCTGGGCGGATGCCTGGATCTTCACCGGTTCCCTGCTCGCGACCTACGGCATGGCCAAGGGGTGGACCGAGTTCTGGCTGATCTGGGTGGCCGTGGACGTGGTCGGGGTGCCGCTGCTGATCAGCGCCGGCTACTACGCCTCCGCCGTGTTGTATCTGTTCTACGGAGCATTCACCATCATCGGCTTCGTGGTCTGGGTGCGCGTGCAACGTCGTCTTCCGGTGCTGCGGGGCGTCGGGTAGCTCGCGCGTCGTCTCTTGGATTGGCCGGGGCTCGCCGAAAGTCGTACCCCGGGAGCAGAATGGAGCATGCCCAATCACCTCGCCGACGCCATCAGCCCGTATCTGCGTAGCCACGCCGGCAACCCGGTTAATTGGTTCGGCT
Source organism: Cryobacterium sp. Y50 (assembly GCF_002929805.1). Classification (GTDB taxonomy): domain Bacteria; phylum Actinomycetota; class Actinomycetes; order Actinomycetales; family Microbacteriaceae; genus Cryobacterium. Next base: position 97,330 of record NZ_PJJM01000097.1, read on the forward strand.
GGTGCGCTGAGGCGTTCGCCGAAGCCCGTGAGCGCGACGTTCCGGTGTTGGTGTCGATTGGTTATTCCACCTGCCATTGGTGCCATGTCATGGCCAGGGAATCCTTCAGCGACCCTGTGATCGCCGAATACTTGAACGCCCATTTCGTCAGCATCAAAGTTGACCGTGAGGAACATCCTGACGTCGATGCGAGCTACCTCGCCGCCGCGAGCGCGTTCACGGACGGACTCGGCTGGCCGTTGAATGTGTTCGTCACCCCCCACGGCCAGGCCTTTCACGCGGGAACCTATTTTCCACCGGTCGGGCAGCCGGGGCGCCCGTCGTTCCGCGATGTTCTCACCGCGGTAACGGATGCCTGGCTCACCCGCCGCGACGACGTGACGGCGGGCGCAGCGCGGGTGGCCGAGATGCTCGTCGAGTCGGGCCGGCAGCTCACGGCGGCGACCGGTTCAACGTCGGGCGGAGCGGCCGTGGCGTTCGCACAGCCCAGCGCCGAAGCACTCGACCGAGCCGTCACCGAGCTCGTGGGTTACGAAGACGCATTGTTCGGCGGCTTCGGCGGCGCACCGAAATTTCCGGTGGCGCCGGCACTCTCCTTTCTGCTCGGGCACGGGGCGCTCGTCGCCGATGGCCCCAACCTCGCGCTGCGCACGCTCAAGTTCATGGGTGAGTCACCGCTGCGGGACTCGATTGAGGGTGGCTTTTTTCGCTACGCGGTCAACCGGGACTGGAGCGATCCGCACTACGAACGCATGCTTTACGACAACGCCCAACTGCTCGGCCTGTACACCCGTGCCTGGATGATGACCGGCCAAGCGTGGGCCCGTCAGGTGGCCGAAGGAATCGCTGGCTTTCTCTGCACCGTGCTGCAGCTGCCGAGCGGCGGGTTCGCGAGCGCGCAGGACTCGGAGAGCACAGTCGAAGGCGAACGGGTCGAGGGTGGCTACTATGCACTCGACGCGAGTGAACGCCTCCGGCAAACCCCACCGGCGCTCGACGAGAAGGTGCTGACCGGTTGGAATGGCCTCGCCATCCAGTCCCTGGCCCGCGCCGGCTTCGCCTTCGACCGGCCCGACCTCATCGCCGCCGCCCGCCGCGCAGCCGAGTACCTGCACCAGCATCACGAGCGCGCCGATGGCTCCCTGGTACGCGCTTCCGTTGCCAACCAGGCCGCCGCTGACCAGGCCGCCGCCGACCAGACATCCACTGCCCGCAGCTCTAGCGCCAGGGCCACGCTGGAGGACTACGGCATGTACTCACGTGGACTCCTCGAACTCGCACTCGTCACCGGTGACGTAACGTACGCCACCCAGGCTCGTCACCTGCTCGACAGCACCCTATTGGACACCACCGACACGGTCGTTTTCCGTCTGCCGCACGGCCCGGATCCGGTGCTTAGCGCGCAGGGCCTAGTCAGCGCCGTCGATTCTTCGGAGGGTGCCTACCCCTCCGGATTGTCCGCGACGGCCGAGGCCGCCCTGCTGTTGCACCGCCTCACCGGCGACGATCGCTATCGGCGGGCAGCGCAGGCCGGTCTCGCTGTGGTCGCCGCTCTCGCCCCGCAGCGTCCACTCGCCTTTGGCGCAGCGCTGCGCTTGTTCGACGACCTCAGCACCCCGATTGAGCAGCTCGTCATCGTTTCGCGCGACCCGAGCGATGAAAACGCGGCTACCGCCACCCCGCACCCCGTCACTCTGCTGGACCTCGCGCGCCGCCACTCGGCGGGCGTCGTCGCATCCATTTTCGAGGTGCAGGCCCGCGCCTTCGCCGACGCCGGCTTCGACCTTTTCGAAGCCCGAACCGCGCCGAGTGGCCAGCCCACCGCCTACCTGTGTCGCGATTTCGTCTGCCAGCTTCCGGTCACCGAACCGGCCGAGCTCCCGCCCCGGGCCGCGACGGCAGACCGCATGGTCCGAATCGTGGCCGAACGGCAGCACCTCGGCACGGCAACCACGCACTAACGTCGCGATATCCGTCCCGTTCCTGAGGACCAGCCGAAAGGATCCCTCATGGTTCCCGAAATCAACATCTGGGCCGTGCTCCTGGCCACTGTGTCGAGCATGCTCGTCGGCTCAATCTGGTACACCCGCGCAGTCTTTGGCCGGTACTGGATGAAAGCCATCGGACACACCGAAGAAAACATTAGGGGCAGCGGCACCGGCGCCATCACGATCACCATCACGGTCATCGTCAGCTCCGTCACCGCCTCGTGCTGGCCGGCGCCGAAGCGATCGCCCAGAACTTCTACGGCGGCGACTTTCTGTTCAATACCCTGCTCACCGGGTTCATCCTCGGGGCCGGATTCACCGCAGCTCGCATGGTCACCCACGACGCCTTCGACCGCCGCCCGACCAGCCTCACCGGGCTCAACCTGGCCCACGAACTCGTGACCATTCTGCTCATGGCTTTGCTCATCGGCCTGTTCGGCATCTCCGCTCTCTAACGCGCACCGACTGTGCGAAACGGATGCCTCAGCATCCGTTTCGCAGGTACGCTCCCGTTGACGCGTGGGCGCAGCAAACTACCGGCATCGGGGACGTACACTGGGGGAACGCCCCTGCGTGTCACCGGCCGCTGGTCGCTCATCGAGAATCTCGGCGGCACCATGTTTCCTGCGAATCAGCTGTTCGAGACACAGGCAGAGCAGCGTTCACGCCGGCTTTTTCGGCCGCACTCCCCGGGACAGGCTCGAATTGCCCCGTGTTTGAGTGCTCCACTTTTTCAAGGAGGACCATGGCGACACTCGATATTCCAGACGCACAACCGGATGCGCGCACGGAATCCCCAAAAGTCGGTTACCCCGATTCCTCCGGCGGTGACATTTTTGACACCGACGCTTTTCGCCCCGACTCCGTCGGTTACGACTCGAACGAACCCGAACCGCCCACGAACACCGGCTTGATCCCGACTCTCTCCCTGAGCAACGAGCCCGAATTGGTGTTGATCACACCGGATGCCCGCACCCGCCGCTTCAACAGGGATGACGTAGTCGTGCGCAAGGGCGAGATCGCGTTGATCAATGGCCACTACACGCCACACGAGTCCATGGTTAAAGACCTCGTCGCCGTCTACGACGCCCTCACCCGCGGTGGAATCGACTTTCTGCTCGTGCGCGGCGACCACAACCGTCCGGTCATCGCTGTTGACCGCAAGCGTCGCAAGGAAATCACCCAGGTGCTTAGCGAGGCGTTCGCCAATGAACCCTTCTACGCCAAGCCGCAGGGCGGCAACGTGAACCAGCAATTTCTCCTCGCCGACGGCGCTCTTACGGTGTTGCGCAAGTCGTCGGTTTTTCGGGTCTACCGCCCGCGGATCGAACCGATTGGACGCCTGCGCTACGGGGCTCAGACCGCGTTTCAGCTCGAATTGTGGCGTTTCGGTGAAGACGAAATCATCGCGCCGGTCGAGAACGCACTCATGCGCACCCGGCTGCCGCGCTCCGAGGCCCGCGAAACGACGATCGACCTGTACGGGCGCACCTGGCTGACCCTGCAGAACATGTTCGACGACCTGGCGAGTGACGTCACATTTGACATCGATCTCGTATTCAGCTGGGTCGACGGCTCGAGCGACGAGTTTCAGCGGGAACGTGCCAAGCGCATGCAGGCCTATGTCGTTGGCGAGGGCGACGATTCGGATGCCCGTTTTCGCCAGATCGACGAGCTCAAGTACGCCCTGCGCAGTGTTTACATGTTCGCCCCGTGGATTCGTCGCATTTTCATCGCGACCGATTCTCCGGCACCGGAGTGGCTCGCTGAGCATCCGCGCGTGACGATCATGCGCAGCGAAGATTTCTTCGTCGACACGAGCGTGCTGCCCATCCACAATTCGCACGCCGTGGAAAGCCAGCTGCAGCACATTCCGGGGCTTGCTGAGCACTTTCTGTATTCGAACGATGACATGTTCTTTGGCCGTCCGGTCGGGCCCGAGCTGTTCTTCTCGCCGGGCGGCGTGACCAAGTTTGTGGAAGCAGCCACTCGAATCGGTCTGGGCGAGAACGACCCGACGCGCAGCGGGTTTGAGAACGCCGCACGGGTAAACCGTGCTCTGCTTCGTGGCCGCTTCGGCAAGGTCACTACCCGCCACCTTGAGCACACGCCGGCGCCCATGCGCAAAAGCGTGCTGCTTGAGTTGGAGCGGGAGTTTCCCGAGGACTTCAGCCGCACGGCAGCCAGCCGGTTCCGCTCGGCGACCGACATCTCGGTCACCAATTCGTTGTATCACTACTATGCATTGATGACCGGCCGTGCGGTTGCGCAGACCCAGGTGCGCTCGCTCTACATCGAGACGACCCTGCGCATCGCCCTGCGGCAGATGAACCATTTGCGCAAGCACCGCGATCAGGACATGTTCTGTCTCAATGATGGGAGCCACCCGGAAATCACGCCCGATGTGCGCCGGGCCGCTGTAACTGAGTTTCTAAACCTGTACTTTCCGATCGTGGCACCGTGGGAGCGGACCAGTCTAGCCGCTAGCGCAGAACCGGAATTGGCCGTGTCATTGGCGGCTGACGCAGTGCAGGCAGAGTTTCCGACGGCGTAATTTCGACGCCGGAAGCGCGCAGACGACGCGCGCTTTCGGCGGCATCCACATAATCGAGCGTCGGATAGTGGCCGAGCGGAACAACTGAGTGCAAAATTGTGCCGGGGTAGACGTGCACCAGGTTGAACGCTCTGGCACCATCGCGCCCGAGGGTTCCGCCGACGGGCACGTTGAGGTCTTGCGTGTAGCAGGTTGCCGACGCCACCGACACGGGGATGTCGGCGAACATGGCCATTGATGAATAGTGCAGGTGGCCGGCAATGATGCTGCGCACATCGGTGCCGCGCAGCACGTCAGCCAGGGCTTGCTGATCGCGCAGCTCCACGGCTGTGGCCAGGTCGAGCACGCTCGGAATCGGCGGGTGGTGCATTGCCAAAATCGTGCCGTCCGGGGCCGGTACACGTAGCTCCTCGGCGAGCCAGAGCAGTTGCTGCTCGCTCACGGCGCCGTAATGGTGGCCGGGTACCGAGGTATCGAGAGTGATCAGTCGTAGGCCGTTGAGGTCGTAGGACCGGTCGATCGGGGCGTCGCTGGCCAGCTCACCGAACAGCTCGGTGCGAAAAGCCGTGCGATTGTCGTGGTTGCCCATGACCCAGACGATCCGCGCGCCGAGGCGAGCGGCGACCGGTTCGACGATCTGACGCAGCAGCTGGTAGGCGCCGGGCTCACCCTTGTCGGCGAGATCACCGGTGACGACGATGGCCTCTGGCTGTGCCCCTGAGGCCTCAACCTCGGCGAACAGCTCGGCCAGGCGGGCTTCGACGTCAACGCTGCCATAGAGTTTCGAGCCTCCCGCCAGCAAGTGGGTGTCGCTCAGGTGTAACAGGAAATGGTCCGGCCGGGGGTATTCAGCCGTTCGAAAGCTCACGGAGCATCCATTCGTTTGTCGCGGACGCGCTTTGCCGGCGCGCTTTCACGATGCTTGACACTATTCGATCAGATGTACTTGAACAACCGGTGTACGCCACACCTTAATGCTGCACCGGGCGGGGTAAATGGGCAAGTGTCGCTATTGAATCGTGCTCATGACCCGTGCCCTAGGCTGGCCGCATGGCTCGATACGTACGCATTGAGGAATTTGGTGGCCCAGACGTTCTGAGCATTGTGAACGACGAGCAGCCGCAGGCCGGTCGGGGGGAGGTGCGCGTTCGCGTGCACGCCGCCGGCCTCAACCCGGTCGACTACAAGATCTTCCGTGGCGGCCCCGCAGCCCTGCGCTACGAAGCGGTTCCCCCATGCGGCAACGGCAACGATTTCGCGGGCGTCATCGACGAGCTGGGTGATGGCGTCGTCGGTTTTCAGATCGGTGACGCCGTTTTCGGCGGCAAGCGGATGCACGCCCAGGCCGACTTCGTCGTTGTTGACGCGACCCGGGTGCTCCCAAAACCGGCCGGGCTTTCCTTCGAGCAGGCCGGTGCCCTCGATATTGCCGGGCGCGCTGCCTGGGCGAGTGTCGCCTCCCTTGATCTGTCCGCCGCCGATACCGTACTGATCGGCGCCGCGGCCGGCGGAGTCGGTGTTCTCGCGGGCCAGCTCGCCCTGCGCACCGGCGCGACCGTCATCGGCACGGCGAGCCCGGGCAACCATGATTTTCTCCGCGGCCTCGGGGTCATCCCGGTCGCCTACGGCGATGGCCTCATTGATCGGGTGCGCGCGACCGCATCGACCGTGACCGCGGTCCTCGATTACAACGGCGCGGCGACGATTGATGCAGCCCTCGAGCTGGGTGTTCCCGGAAGTCGGATCAACACGATCGCCGCGCGCGGTTATCGTGCCGACGCCGGCATCACCGAGGTGGGCGGACAAGCCGCGGACATTGATGACCTGCGCGCCCTCTCCGCGCTGATCGCGAGCGGCGAGATCGTGCTGCCCATCGATCGGGTATTCCCACTCGAGCAGGTTCAGGGTGCCTACCGCCACCTGATGGCCGGGCACCTGCGCGGCAAGGTCGTGCTCGCGACGCGGTAGGCAAGCCCCGGTGGCACTGCTCGGGGCTGCGAGCCAGCCGTTCCAAGCCTGGAAAGGCGGCCTGTGGGCTGGACCGCGCTTCGATCCTGAGCCCTGGGTTCCGGGCTGACCCGCTCAGGCTCTCAGCCTTGCTGTGGCATCCTTGATCGTGCGCATCAGATTCAAACCGAACCCTCCGCTACAGGGGTCGTTTGGCTACCTCGCCGGAGCCGCGCTGATAGCACTCGTGTTCGTCGGTCTCTACCTGTTCTTTGTGCGGAGCCACGCTGGCCAGGAAGCCGACCAGCTTGCGTATAACGGCGCCGAATTCGGCCGTCGCAGCATCACTCCGTTCACCGGCCGGGTGCTCGACTCTGTGCCCGATGTGGCCGTGGTGTTCGGCGTCGTGCTGACCGCGATCATCGCGCTCGTGCGCCGCAACTGGCGGACCCTTCTAATCGCCCTGATCGCGGCCGGGGCCGCGACTGCGACGGCGCAACTGCTCAAGTACGGCATTTTGGCCCGGCCCGACCTGACCGTCGAGGGTTATGCGGGAAACTCATTCCCGTCGGGGCATACGACGGTGGCGGCGGCATCCGCTCTCGTTGTGTTTCTGGTGGCAAGCCCGCGTACCCGGCCGATGGTGGCTGGCTGGGGCACCGCCTTCGCCGTGTTGGCCGGGGTCGCAACGCTCGCCAATCAGTGGCATCGGCCCAGTGACGTGATTGCCGGGCTGCTCTGGGTTGCCCTCTGGGGCTGCCTGGCCGGTGCCATGCTGGCCTGGCCGCGGGTCGGAGTGTTTCCGCGCGCTGCCGGCGACGGCTCCAGCTCGCGGTGGCCCGCCTTCATCGGCCTTCGCAGATCCACCATTCGCGTTATTCGCTGGCTGTCGGTCGGCTTCGGTGCTGTCTCCGTGCTGGCCTTTGTCGCGACCCTCGTGGTGAACAGCAGCCTGTTCGACAGCGTCGGAACAGTGGGTACCGTCGTCGCCTATCTCGGTGGCGTCGCGGCCATCGTTACCGCAGGCCTGCTGCTCGCGCTCAGCGGAACTCGGCTGTTCGCCCGCCTTCCGTAGATTTTGCTCGTTACCCGTTCGGGTTTCGGTGGCCTGAGGCCTCCAAAAAGCTGTGTCGGGCCCGATTTTTCGGTGCTGGAGGGCTGTACGGAAGAGAAGTCGCGTGCAACCATGGCTCATGGCCGTCATTCTGAGAGCGCTCCAGACCGTAGTTCCCCCGACGATTCTGATCCAAGAGCAGGTGCGCGACATCTTCGCCGCCCAGCCCGGTCTCAGTCGGCTCGCGGGGCGCCTGGTCAACACCAGCTTCAACGTATCCGGAATCGAAACCCGACATACCGTGATCGACGAGCTCACCCTCGACAATGATTCAGCCGAGCCGCAGTTCTTTGACGCACGGCAACAGCTGCTGCTCATGCCGAGCACCAGGGTGCGCAACGAGCTCTACATCACGGAGGGCACCAAGCTGTTCGTCGAGGCCGGCCGCCGGGCGCTCGCCTCCTGCCCCGACATTCGTCCCGAAGACATAACGCACGTTGTCACCGTCTCCTGCACCGGTTTCTACGCGCCAGGCCCTGACTACATGCTCGTGCGTGAGCTCGGCCTGAAGGCCAGCACCCAGCGCTACCACCTCGGATTCATGGGCTGTTACGCCTCGATGCCGGCCCTGCGCACCGCGAAGCAGTTTGTCCAAGCCGACCCGAACGCAGTGGTGCTCGTGGTCAGCGCTGAACTCTGCTCGCTGCACCTGCGTACCTCGAGCGACCCGGACACCATCATCGCTTCCTCACTGTTCTCCGACGGCGCGGCCGCCGGTATTGTCAGCTCCCGCGCTCCGCTGCCGGGCGAGAAGGCTCTCGGCCTCGACCTATTCGAAACGGTGATCACCCCGGTCGGCGAGGGCGACATGGCCTGGAAAATCGGCGACGAAGGCTTCGAAATGACTTTGAGCACCTACGTTCCGCACATCATCGACGAACACATCGAGAGCGCGCTCGCCCCGCTGTTCGCCCGCGATGTGTCGATCACCGCGCAGCTCAATGCTCCTGTCCACGCGGATGCTGCCTCAGCTATCGGTACCCCCGTCGCGTCCCCCGTACTCACCCTCGCGCCCCCCGCCTCGCTCAGTTCGGTGATCGAGCATTGGGCGATCCACCCCGGTGGCCGCAGCATTCTCGACAAGACAGAGGCGAAGCTTGAGCTGCGACCCGACCAGCTACTGCCCTCGCGCGAGACGCTGCGCACCAACGGCAATATGAGCAGCGCGACCATCCTGTTCGTGATGAAGGCCATTCTCGACGGCCCAGCTACGGCCGACGGCGAGCGGGTCTGCACCATGGCGTTCGGCCCCGGACTCACCGTGGAGTCCGGCCTGATGACCGTGATCGAGGGCTGAATGGCCCTTCCCTCCCTGCGCGTGCGCGCCCACGACGCGGTTGAGATCATGGATTCCCCGCTCTGCGACCCGACCATGCTCACCCGCACCTATCAGGATTTTCGCGTGGTCAATGCGGTCGTCTCTGGCTGGTGGGGGATCTATCGCCGCAGCATCCGCCCTGCCCTGTCAACCACGACCGAACTGACACTCCTCGATGTCGGATCGGGCGGCGGCGATGTGTCGCGGGCACTGGCCGGCTGGGCGGTGCGTGACGGCCTGCGGCTGAGGGTGACCGGCGTCGATCCGGATGCCCGCGCGCACGTGTTCGTGACGTCGCAGCCGAAGATTGCCGGTCTGTCGTTTCGGCGGGCGCTGAGCTCCGATCTCGTCGCGGAGGGCGAGCACTTTGACTTCGTGGTCTCCAACCATGTGCTGCACCACCTGAGCGTCGACGAGCTCAAGGGGCTGCTCGTGGACTCCGAGGCGCTCGCGCGTCGCCGGGTGCTGCACGCCGATCTCGAGCGCTCGAACTGCGCCTATCTCGGGTTCGCTGCGGGCACCTGGCCGTTCTTTCGGCACTCCTACATTCGGCCGGACGGGCTTACCTCGATTCAACGCAGCTACACCGCGAACGAGCTGCGGGCCGCGGTTCCGGTCGGATGGACCGTGTCGCGCGGCAGGCCATCGCGATTGGAGCTGAGCTGGAACGCGCCGACGCAGGCTGTGCCAGCGGATGCTTCGCCCGAGTTCGCGACTAATGCTGCGACTTTGGCAGGCGGCGATCCCGGGCGCGCACCTGCACCTGCCGCCGATGCGCCCGAAGAGACGGTCAAGCGGCCGGGGTCTGAGCCTGACCACGTGCCTGAATTCACGCCTGACCGGCCCGATGCGTGACGTTGTGATCGTCTGGCCGTCGTGGCCCGTGCCAAGTCGGGAAGTGGCGGATGCGTGACGTTGTCATCGTCGGGGGCGGGCCGGTCGGTACGATGCTCGCCTGTGTGCTCGCCGTCGGCGGGCTCGATGTTGAGGTAGTCGAGCAGCGCGAGCGGCCGTCGCTGCGCTCGCGGGCGATCGGCATCCACCCGCCGTCCCTCCGTGCTCTCGCTGGAATCGGCGTCGCCGAGGCCCTGCTCGACCGGGCGGTGCGCATTCGCGAAGGGGAGGTGCGCTGCGACGGCCGCCAGCTCGGGCAGCTGTCGTTCGAGCGAGCAGCGCCTGGGTATCCGTTTGTGGTAGCGCTGCCGCAATACGAGACGGAGGCCTTGTTGCGCGCCCGGTTCGACCAACTCCGGCCGGGTCGGTATCGCAGCGGTGTGACGGTGACCGGAGTGCACGATCGCGGCGATGTCGTCGCGCTTTCGACCGACGCCGGCCCAATCGAGGCCCGTTATGTGATTGGCGCGGACGGCGCCCGGAGTACGGTGCGGGCGGCGGCCGGCATCGCCTGGCGGCAGCTCGGCTGCAGCGAAACCTATCTCATGGGCGACTTCGCCGACCCCGATCCGGGCGACACCGGTGCGGTGCTCTATTTCGAGCGCGGCGGCGTGGTGGAATCCTTTCCCCTGCCCGGCGGTCGGCGCCGCTGGGTGGCGATGACCGATTTTCTTGCCACGGAAGCCGACAGCGCCGACCTGGCCGCGCTCATCCGTCATCGAACCGGCGTCAGGGTGGCCGAACCGCTCGGGGCAGCGAGCGCCTTCGCCGTGCAGCAGCGGCTCGCGAGGCGCATGCACGCGGGCCGCAACATACTGGTTGGCGATGCCGCGCATCAGATCAGTCCGATCGGCGGGCAGGGCATGAACCTCGGCTGGCTCGACGCCGTTGCACTCGCCCCGGCGCTGCAGCGAGCGCTGCTCGAGCCGGGCGCGGCGGCATCCGTTTTGGGAAGCTATGACCGTTCCCGCCGGAGTGCCGCTCACCGCGCGGTTGTGCAGGCCGGATTCAACATGAATATGGGCCGGCCAGCCCACGGCCTGCGGCTCGGCGTTCGCAATGCCCTCGTGCGTTCGCTCACGCTGCCGCCGGCTAACGAGCTCGTGGCCCGCGCGTTCACGATGCGCTGGCTGTGACCGGCGGGGTACGTAATGCCGGTCGAATTCACGACACACCGGGTGCAATGGTCGCTCGGCTCGGCGGTCGTCGATCTACCGGCAAGACGTTCGGGCACGGGGCGCAGATCGAGTTGAATAGACGGGTGACTTCTGTAACTTTCATACCCCGCCTGCGCACCGACCTCGCCGCCGCCCACTTTTCGGTACCAGGTCTGACCGGATTGTGGGGTATCGAAGCGGATGCTGCGCTGCGCCGCAACCAGCGGGTTCCGGCGCAGCGGGCGCTCGCCGCGCTCGCCGCCAAACTCGGCCGGAACGAGCCCGCCGCGACCCTCGCCCGGCTGTTCCTACTCGGCGGCGCAGTGCCGCGCGCTGACCTCGAGGCCGCGCTTCCGACGCTTGGGGCAGCGGGCGCCGAGGAGCTTGGGCTCGTGGCGGCGCACGGTTCGGCTGGCGTGCGCCCGCTCGTCGATCTGCGCCCGTACAGCTTCATCGACGCGCACGGCGCCGGCAGCTGGTGGATAGTGAGCGATCTGGGGGAGTTGGCGCTCGGGCATCCGCTTGGCGAAACCCACGTTCTCGGCATCGGCGGCGCCTCCCGCACCCTCAGCGGACTCCTGATATCGACCCCAATTGAGCGGGCGCTCGACATCGGAACCGGCTGCGGGATCCAGGCCATGCACGCCTCGCGGCACGCCGAGCACGTCGTCGCGACCGATATTTCGATGCGCGCGCTCGAGCTAGCGGCGCTGAACGCCGAGCTCAACGAGATCGACAATATTGAGTTTCGGTTCGGCAGCCTGTTCGAGCCTGTGGTGGGGGAGTTCTTCGATCACATCATCTCGAACCCGCCGTTCGTAATCACGCCGCGCGCCGAGGGCGTGCCGAGCTACGAGTATCGCGACGGCGGCATGGTCGGCGACGCCCTGGTCGAGGCCGTCGTGCGCGGTGCCGCCGACCATCTCACCCCCGGCGGCGTCGTGCAGCTGCTCGGCAACTGGGAATATCACGATGAGACGGATGCCTTCGAACGGCTTGAGCGCTGGCTCACACCGGTCGCCGGCGAGTCCGCGTCGGCCGGGGCAACGTCGGCTGAGTCAACGTCGGTGGCCATATCCCCGCTAGCGTCACCGGCGGCATCCGCTTCGTCGGCACTCGACGCGTGGATCATTGAGCGCGAAGTACAATCGCCGGGCGAGTACGCCGAGACCTGGATCCGCGACGGCGGCACCCGACCCGGCCCCGACTTCGACCGGTTGTACAAGGCCTGGCTGAACGACTTCGAGGCACGCGGTGTGCGCCGGGTCGGGTTCGGATACCTGCTGCTGCGCCGGCCGGCCGGCGATGAAGCCACCGCATCTAACGCCGTCGCGTCGAGCCAGGTGACTCGGCCGCTGACCGGCGGTGGCCCAACCCTGCGCCGCCTCGAACGGCTGCCCGAAGCTCTTGGCCACAACCCGGCTGGCCTCGGCACGCACCTCGCCGAGTGCCTCGCCGCGCACGACTGGCAGGCTCGAACGGATGACGCGCACCTCTTGCGCACGAACCTCACCGTGGCTTCCGACGTCACCGAGGAACGGCACTACTGGCCCGGGCAGCAAGACCCGACGCTGATGACCCTGCACCAGGGCAGCGGATTCGGGCGCTCCGTGCCGCTCGACACGGCCCTGGCCGGACTGGTCGGTGCCTGCGACGGCGACCTCGCGGTTGGTGCCATCATCGGAGCGCTCGCCCAGCTGCTCGACGCCGATGAGCAGGCGCTCACCACCGAACTGCTGCCGAAGGTGCGCGCCCTCGTGGTCGACAGCTTCCTGACCGGACCGGAACCCGTCTAGCTGCTCGCCCCGCCCCCGTCACACCGGTTCGTGGTGGCTAGATCAGGAAATCCCAGCCGGACGAACACGCACGACCCCGAAAACACGGGCTACCAGGAGCCTGCCCGGCCGGATTTCCTGAATTAGCCCCCGGGACTGCGCATAACTCCTGCGATTTGGGGCCGCGGCAGAAAAATTGGCCGAAATTGCGGGCATCCACTTTGCGCCGGCCAGAATTTGCAGGAGTTGTGTGCACGGGCTCCAGCGTGGCCGTTCGTGGTGGCTAGATCAGGAAATCCCGGCCGGACGAACACGCACAACCCCGAAAACACGGGTTGCCAGGACCCTGCCCGGCCGGATTTCCTGAATTAGCCCCCGCAGCGGAACGTGAGGCGGGGCCAGCTGCCCTAGTTCTTCTAATTCTTCGGGGTGGCCCGCCGCAGGGCCAGGAACCCGCCGAAGCCGGCTAGTGCCGCCGGAATCAGCAGCCAGGCAAAGATGCCGCCCACTCCCTGCGCCGCAAACCATACGGCGACCGTCGGCCAGCTGCTTGTGAACGTGATGATCGTGACGGTGCCGACGAGACCCAAGGCGAATGAGCTCCAGAATACGAGCATGCCGGGCATGCGCCAGCGCATATAGATGGTCGCCACCGAAGCGCCGATAAAGAACACCAGCAGCTGCATCACGAAGAACGAGAACAGGTCAACCCAGAAGCCGTCGATGCCGAGCCAGAGCGCGTTGAACATGTAGGTGTCGATCCACCAGCCCTCGGTCAGCTTCTCGAGCTGGGTCAGCACCGCGAAGGCTACGGCGTTACCGGCCGAGATCAGCACGAACAGCAGCGCAGTGCCAAGGTAGAAGTCCCGCCGGGTGACGCCGAATCCGAGCGCGAGCGGAAACCCGAACGAGATCGCCTGTACGCCGACCACGATCAGATACCACTGCGGCGACAGCACCGCCCAGCTGTATCGTTGGCCCTCGATAGCGCCGGGGGTGCCGAGGCCGCCGGTCGTGAAACCGATGATCTGAGCAATGAACACGGTGATCACGAAGGCCATTCCCACGATCAGCCACGGGATTCCGATATAGGTGCGACGGTCGACGAGGTGCAGCCGCACCACGTTCCAGATGCGCGCCAAAGCGCTGCGTGGGTGAACGGATGCCGGCGCGCCGGTCAGCAAATCGGTGGAAGTCATGAGCGTTCACTCCAAGCATCGGTCTTGCTCTCGGTCTGATCGGCGGGTGTGTCGGTGCGACCGCTCCGGTGGCCCATGCCACGGCCAGCACGGTCAGAACCCCCAGCACGGCCAGAACCCCCAGCACGGTCAGAACCCCCAGCACGGCCAGAACCCCCAGCACGGTCAGAACCCCCAGCACGGCCAGATCGGTCGGCCCGGCCGGACGGCGCGCTGCCGCCCGCATGGCCGGTGGTCCCGGTCGTGCTCGTCGTGCTCGTCGTGCGCTGCACGATCAGCTGTTGGAGCGACACGGGCGAAAGTTCCAGCCCGGCCGCCCGCGCCGCATCCCGTTCGGCTTCGCCGAGGCCGCCGACGGTGACCGAGGCGAGCCCGCCGATGCCATCTCGGGAAATGATGTCGCGGCCGGCGACGAAGGCATCGACATCCGTTTTCTTGCCGACGACGGTACTCGCGGTACCTCGCAGTTGGTCGGCGTCTTGGTTCATGAGAATGCGGCCTTCGTCGGTGACGATAACGTGCTCGAGCAGGTTGCTGACCTCGTCGATGAGGTGCGTCGACAAGATGACGGTGCGCGGATGCTCGGCGTAGTCCTCGAGCAGACGATCGTAGAAGATCTGCCGCGCGACCGCATCGAGCCCGAGATAGGGCTCATCGAAGAAGGTGAGCGGCGCGCGCGAGGCGAGTCCCACGATCACGCCGACCGCCGAGAGCTGCCCGCGGGACAGCTTCTTAATCGGTCGCTTCAGCGGCAGCCGAAAGTCATCGACCAGTTGGGCTGCGAAGTCCGCGTCCCAGTTGGCGAAAAACCACGGCGCGCTCGCCAGCACGTGATCGGCCCGAAAACTGTCGGGATACTTCTGGCTCTCCTTGATGAAACAGAGCGACTGCAACACTCGCGCGTTCTCCACCGGCGAGGCTCCGAACACCTCGAGGGTGCCGCTCGTCGCGAACTGCTGCCCGGTGAGCAGCTGCATCAGGGTGGTCTTGCCGGCGCCGTTGCGGCCCAGCAAGCCGTAGATCTTGTTGCCTTCGACCGTGAAACTCACGTCGTCGATCGCGGTGAAGGCCCCGAATTTCTTCGTGACGCCGGTGACGCGCACGGCTGGGTCGGTGAGGTTCATGAGTTGCTCGCCTTTCTTTCGGTCACGGATTCTTCGTTGATCATGCCGGCGACCTGCTCCGCGGTGATGCCGAGCTTGGCGGCCTCGCTCAACAGTGGGCCCACGAAGTTGGCCCGAAACTGTTCCCTGCGAGCGCCGATAAGTCGTTCCCGCGCTCCGGATGCTACAAACATTCCAATTCCCCGCCTCTTGTAGAGAATGCCTTCTTCCACCAGGCGATTGACGCCCTTTCCCGCGGTGGCCGGGTTGATGCGGTGATAAGCCGCGAATTCATTGGTCGAGGGCACGGGAGTCTCCTCCTCGATGACGCCATCGATGATGTCGTTCTCGATCTGCTCCGCGATCTGCACGAAGATCGGTTTACCCGCTTCGATCAAGGACTGCCTGCTTTCAAAAGTGGATGCTGCCGCCTGCTACCGGTTCATTGGTTAGTTGGTTATGTAACTAACTAACTACCCAAGGGAGAGAATGTCAAGAGCAGACGGTCTGCGGTAGTTTGGACTCATGACTGGCGCCGGACTGACTGACCATTCTGGGCTGGACCGATCGTGAAGCGGCGCACTTTTCTGCTCGGCACGGCGTCGGGTTTTTCAGTCCTGGCGCTTGCTGCGTGCGTTGCGCCGGAGCCAGTGCCGACGCCATCCGTTGCGCCCAGCACGCTCATGCCCTCACTGGTTCCGCAGCCGCTCTCCGTTTCCCGCACCAATTGGTCCAGCGATCCCTTCTCCCGCGGATCCTTCAGCTACGCCGCCGTTGGAGCTACCCCGGAACACCGCGTTGCGCTCGGTCAGGCCGTCGATGCTCGGGTGTTTTTCGCCGGTGAAGCCACAGCAGTGGACGCGCCCGGCACGGTGCAGGGCGCCCGCGCGTCCGGCCTGCTCGCGGCCGGGCGGGTGCAGGATGTCGCGGCTCCCGGCGAACGCATCACCATCGTCGGCGCCGGGATTGCCGGCATTACCGCGGCCCGCCAACTCGTCGATGCCGGCTACAACGTCGTCGTGATCGAGGCGCGAGACCGCATTGGCGGGCGCATCGACACCGTCAGCGATGATTGGCCCTTTCCGATCGAACGGGGGCCGTCGTTCGTGCACCGTACTTCTGACAACTTTCCGGGCGACGAGCTGACCGCGCTCGGGGTTAGCCTGCTGCCGTTCGTGCGCACTCCGGAGGTGCGTACCCGCGCGGGGGCGATCGTCGAGGTATCAACGCTGGGCGCTCAGACTGTCACGGACGCCCTCGACTGGGCGGCGAATCAGCAGCAGGACGTTTCGGTTGAACGTGCCCTCATCGATTCGGGTGAAGCGAAACTTTCGAGTACGCCCGACTCCAACGGCCTGTCGGATGCCGACTGGCTTGAGTACGAGATTGCCACGAAGCTCAAGGTCGAAACCGGGGCAACGCCGAGTCAGCAGTCCGCCTGGTACACGACCGACATCGGTACCCCCGAGGACGACCAGATGGTGGTGGGCGGCTACTCCACGCTGCTGAAAAGTGACGCCGACGGTCTGGAGCTGCTGCTCTCGAGCGTGGTCAACCGGGTTGCCCACGACGACGGTGGCGTGAGTCTGCGTCTCGGCACCGGTGAGTCGCTCTCGGCCGACCGGGTCATTCTCACTGTGCCGCTTGGCGTGTTGCAGACTGCCGCGATCGAATTTTCGCCGGCGCTGCCCTTCGCGCATCGCGGTGCCATTGCTGCCCTGGGCATGGGGGTTCTCGACAAGGTCTGGCTGCGCTTCGACGAGGCGTTCTGGGACACCGAGGCCTGGGTCTGGACCATCGTCGGCGAAGACGCCGATTTTCCGGTCTGGGTGAACATGATGCCGCTCACCGGGGAGCCCATTCTCATGGGGGTCGTCGCCGCCGAGAACGCCACTCGGCTGTCCGAGCTCGATGACGAGCAGTTCTTGTCGGCCGCACTCACCGCACTCGAGCCCTTCCTGGCCGTTCCCGACGCAGGGTAGCGCGGCTCAGAGCGACGAACGCCACGGCGGCAGCAGGTGCCGCGGCATCCGCTTCAATCGGGTGATCCAGGTGAGCAGCGCAGCAATTCCCGTGATGATTGCCACGATGATCAGGCAATAGAACACGGTCTCACCGGGGCCGCTGACCTGCCGGGCATCGAGAAAGAAGTACGGATACCAGCCGACGATCGGCCCGCGGATGAGCGTGAACACGAGCCAAACAATAGGAAACACGATGGCCCAGCCCAGATATTTCCACGGTAGGCGGGCTTTGAACGGGTCGACCATCCAGTCGATCAGGGCGAGGGCCGGAATGATGAAGTGCAGCAGCCGGCTCGACCACGGCACTTCGATGGAATAGTTAGCGCCAGAGGACTGCCACACGATGATGCCGTAGACCACCCCGGAGACCAGAATGTAGGTCGTCACCATGGCGCGCAACATGTCGAGCCAGGCCGGGTCGATCGGCCGTCGCAGTGCCACGATGGCCGCCGTGACGATCACGGCGACCGCTGCGATGGAGCTTTGCACAGTGAAGTAGCTGAAGAAATTCGCGATGGCAAAGGTCGCGACCCCGAGCGTGTAGTAGAAATAGCCGCTCAGGGCGAAAAGTCCGGCTCCGGCCAGACCGAGGCGCGCCAGTGCGAACGCTGTGCGCGTCGTCATTGGCGTCCCCCGACGGGGCCCTCGCGCGCGGTCATAACGCAACGCTACGCCAGCGTCGGGGGCGATTTGACCCTAGTCGGTGATCTGAAAGTCGCTTTCGCCGGTCGCGGCGATGTCGCTCACTTCGAGCGTCGTGACGACGGCATACCGTGGGCCGGTTTCGAGCCAGCGCAACATGCGCAAAACGGATGCCTCCCAACCCTCGATCTCGAGTTCCACCGTTTCGTTCGAGCGGTTGCGGCAGTACCCGACGAGTCCCAAATGCCGGGCTTTGGCAGCGGCATGGTAGCGGAATCCGACGCCCTGCACCTCGCCGTGGGCCCGCACTCGTTTACGTATCACTCCACTATTGTGCGGTGGACGCTGCCGCAGCGCGAGCCTCGCGGTGCTGCAACACAGCTAGTCGCCCACCCGCAGGCTCAGCCACAACGTAAGCGTGTCGTCGGCGTTGTCGAGGTCGATTCCGAACAGGTCGTGCACCCGCCGCAAACGATAGCGCAGCGTGTTCTGGTGCACCGACAGCAAGGTGGCCGTTCTGGCCGAGTCTCGCCCGCAGTCGAGGTAGGTGCGCAGGGTCGCGGCATACTCGGTGCCGGCGCGGGCATCGAGGTCGAGCACCGCCTGCGCCTGTGCCGAAAATAGCCGCGGGGTATCCCGAAGCACCTGCCCGAGTTCGAGCAGACTCAGCCGACTGCCGACGTTCCGCGCGCTGACGACCGGGCCGGTGTCGGCTGAATGGTCCGTCAGCAGGAGGACCAAATCCGCGTCCCGCCGTGACCGGCTGATCGTGTCGACTCTGGTCACCCGCGAGCCAACGGATGCCCGCAGCACGATTCGCATCGCTGCCGTAGCCCGGGTCACCAATCGAGCGGCCATTGCCTCAATGCCGATCAGTTGTGTGTCGTCGAGCTGCCCGCCGAAAAACAGGGCGTAGATCGTGGTGCCGATAGCTACACACTCCGTGCCGCTCTGGTGCGCTTCGCAGGACATCGCCACCAGATCAACCAGCCGGTTCAGGCGCAACTCGTCGCCCGCGGGGCCGAACTGCGGTCGAAACGCCAGAGCCACGAACGGGCCGGCCAAGTCGAGGCCGAGCTGGGCGGCGACGAGTCGGGCATCCGCATCACCGTCGAGCAGCCGGCGCAGCAGCACCGCGCGTTGCGCCCGAGCCAGGTCGGCCGCGCTGCGGGCGCGCAGAATGTGCAGCGCTGCGATGGCTGCCGCGCGTTCAAGCTCGGTGGCGGCAGCATCGTCGAGTGAACCGGTAACGTCGACGACCCAGATCGACCCGAGGGGCTCGGCGCCGGCCCGCACGGCGACCGCCAATCGGGCCAGCCCCACCGGCACGGCGGGTTCGCCCGGCAGGTTCGGTGTCATCGCCCCGGGTAACCGAACTGCGCCGGACGTCCGAAACAGTGAGGCGTAGGCTTCGGCGTTATCGGGCAGGTCGGGCACCTGACGGCCCAGAATGCCATCGCGCCTGGTGCCATCGATCGGTTGGTCTGGCAGCGTGGAATACGCGAGGACCCGAGTCTGCAGGTCTTCGATCGCGGTCGCGCCGCCGACCATCGCGGCGATCGCATTCGCCAGCGCGAACAGGTCACCGACCGGCAACCCGACGCTAGTCATTCGTCCACCATACCCATCCGCTTTGTGCTGCACGACCATAACCAGGCTCTTTCTTGATGCTAAGCGCTAAAGATCGGGGGCTGCGACCCGACCACACTGGGCAGATGTCCCCGCAACAGTCCCTCGTCGTAATCACCGAGCAGGCCCGGGCCGCCGCGCTGGTCGCCGCCGAATCGGCCCGTGTGCGAGTGAGCGACGAGGGCAGCCTCGCGGGGCTGCTCGAGATCGAACAGCTGTTCAATACGGTCTGGCTGCTGCCGCCCGGCGAGAGCGCGATGCCGTCCGAGCTGCTGCGCAGCATCAGCCACGCGGGCTGCAACGTCACAGCTGCCCGCGACCAGACCGGCCGCCTCGTCGGCGCCGCTGCGGCGATCGTTACCCCGAAGTCCGCGTCGATGTACTCCCTGATTGCCGGGGTGCTGCCCGGAATCAGTGATCGCGGCGTCGGCTTCGCCCTGAAGCAGCACCAGCGGGCCTGGGGTCTGGCCCGCGACCTGACCGAAATGACCTGGACCTTCGACCCTCTGGTCAGCCGCAACGCCCGCTTCAACCTCAGTAAACTCGGCGCCTGCGCGAGCGAGTACGCCATCGACTTCTACGGCCCGATGCAGGGCGATATGAACGCCAACGACGAAAGCGACCGCCTGGTCGCGGTCTGGCCGCTCACGAGCGCAGAATCGGTCGCCTGCAGCGAGAACCGCCCGACACCGGTCGATCGCCCCTCCCACAGCCCGAGCGATGTGCTTAGAGAAGGCCCCGACGGCGACCCCGTGCTCGTGGCGGCGGCTGACTCTCTGTGGTGCCGGGTCCCGACCGACATTGTGGCGCTGCGCGCGCAGAACTCACAGCTCGCGGCCGAGTGGCGGCGCAGCATCCGTTCTATCTTTACCGACGTATTCGCTTCGGGGCAGATAGCCCGCGGGGTCAGCCGTGACGGCTGGTACCGACTCTCACCAGGAGGAACAGCATGAAAATTGAGACCATCGAGCTACGCCGGGTGCGCCTGCCGCTGGTGCGGCCGTTCCGCACCTCGTTCGGCACCTCGACCGAGCGTGAGGTGACCGTGGTGCGCGTGATCACAGCGGATGCCGAAGGCTGGGCCGAGTGTGCCGCCGACGCGCACCCCCTGTACAGTTCCGAATTTCTGGACGCGAGTGACCTGGTTATTCGCGACCACCTCGTGCCTCGGCTGCAGGCACTCGGCGACCGGCTCAGTGCCGAACTGGTCGCCACAGCCCTGGAGCCGGTCAAAGGCCACATGATGAGCAAGGCTGTGCTCGAAACGGCCATCCTTGACGCGCAACTGAAAAGCACCGGTGTCTCGTTCGGCAGTCACCTCGGCGCAGTGCGGGACACCGTGCCGGCTGGCGTTTCGGTCGGCATCATGGATTCCATCCCCGAACTGCTCGACGCCGTCGCCGGCTACCTCGCCGAGGGCTACCTGCGCATCAAACTGAAAATCGAACCCGGCTGGGACCTGGCCCCGGTGCAAGCGGTGCGCGAAAAGTTCGGCCCTGACGTGCTGCTGCAAGTTGACGCGAACACCGCGTACACCCTCGCCGATTCCCGTCACCTTGCCCGGCTCGACCCCTTCGACCTGGTGCTGATGGAACAGCCGATGAAGGAGGACGACATGCTGGGCCACGCCAACCTGGCCAGGCTCATCTCCACACCGATCTGCCTCGACGAATCGATCGAATCGGCCCGCGACGCCGCGACGGCGATCACTCTCGGTGCCTGCAGCATCATCAACGTGAAGCCGGCCCGGGTCGGCGGCTACCTCGAAGCCCGGCGCATCCACGACGTCGCTGCGGCGCACGGCGTGCCGGTCTGGTGCGGCGGCATGCTCGAAACCGGCATCGGCCGAGCAGCGAACGTGGCCCTCGCCGCGCTGCCGAACTTCGTACTGCCGGGGGATACCTCGGCCTCGAACCGGTACTTCGCGCAGGACCTCACCGCACCGTTCGAGCTGGAAAACGGTCACCTGCGGGTGCCCACTGGGCCGGGCATCGGCGTGGAGGTACTGCCCGACGTGCTGGCCAGCGTTACCGCCAGCACTGACAGCATCCGTTTCTAGCATTTTCAATCAACAGGAGACAGCCATGACCCTGCACGTGAAGCTCGAAACCCGCTCTCCTCGCCGGCTGACCTGGCCGGCGCTCGCCTCTCTCGGCTTTGTGGCCGGGCTGGTCTTGAGCGGATGCTCGGCCACCGTTGACAGCACGGAACCCGCCGCGATCACCGGCGGCGTCGACCCGGCCGCCGCGGCCGCCCTGCCCGAATCGATCAAATCGGCCGGAATCATCAAGGCCGCTTCCGACATTCCCTACCCGCCAATGGAAATGTACGACGCCGAACAGAACATCACAGGCTTCGACCACGACCTCGCGGCTGCGCTCGGCGTCAAGCTGGGCGTGCGCTTCGAACTGCAAAAACAGGCGTTCGCCACCGCGATTCCGTCGCTGAAAGCCGGCAAGAACGACGTGATCATGTCGGGCATGAACGACACCAAGGAACGTCAGGGCACCCTCGACTTCGTCGATTACTTCCACGCCGGATTCTCCATCCTCGTGCTCGCCGGCAACCCTGAGAACATATCCGGGGTACTCGACCTGTGCGGCAAGGAGGTCGCCGTGCCCAAGGCCACCGTGCAGGCTGACATTCTGCGAGGCTACGACGCGGAGTGCACGACGGCCGGCCCTGGCCCGGTGATCATCTCCGAACTGCCCGGCGAAACCGAGGTGCAGACCGCCGTTCGGTCCGGCCGGGCCGTCGCCGAGGTCGTCGACTCGGCCGTCGCGGCGCACACCGCGCAGACCGCCGGCGACGGAGAGATGTTCGAGGTCATCACCGACGAGGCGAACCCGAGCGGGTACAGCCCGGTTTACAGCGGAATCGGCATCCTCAAGGAGAACAGCGAACTGAGCGAGGCGATTCACCTCGCTCTGGTGGCGACCATTGCCGATGGCAGCTACACCGACATTCTGGCCAAGTACGACCTCACGAACTATGGGCTCGACGAGGCCGGCTTCAACCTCGGGTCGTGACCTGATGCCGAACCTGCCGCCCACCCGTCCCGGCCCGGAGGCCGCGCCGCGAAACGACCCCGACCCGCGTAATCCACGCGTCGCCGTGCTGCCCAACCCCGACGACATCGACGCGGTGCCATTGCGGCATCCGTGGCGCTGGGTCGTGGCGGTGCTGCTTTTACTCGTCTTTGCCGGCGTTGCCGTGTCGCTCTGGCAAAACGACAACGTGAACCACCCGACTATCAGCGAGTTCATCTTCGACCGGCGCATTCTCGACGGCGTCGTGCTGACTCTCGTTCTCACGATCGTCTCGATGGCCGTGTCGACGGTGCTCGCCGTGCTTCTGGCAGTCATGCGTCTCTCCAACAACCCGGTCATGAACGCGCTGTCCTGGCTGTACATTTGGGCTTTCCGCGGCACGCCGCTGCTGATTCAGATCGTGTTCTGGGGTTACCTCGGGCTGCTCTACGCACGGATCACCCTCGGCATTCCGTTCACCGACTTCAGCCTGTTCTCGGTCGACACGAACACGCTCATTCCGGCTTTCGTCGCCGGTTTGCTCGCCCTTACGCTCAACCAGGCCGCGTATTCGGCCGAAATCGTGCGGGCCGGGATGCTTTCCGTCGACGAAGGCCAATATGAGGCCGCCTACTCGGTCGGTATGAGCCCCACCTTCACCCTGTTCAAGGTCGTGCTGCCGCAGGCCATGCGGGTGATCATTCCGCCGATGGGCAACGAGACCATCTCGATGCTCAAGAACACCTCGCTACTCTCGGTCATCGCGGTGCTAGAGGTGTACACGGTCGCCACCCAGATCTCCTCGCAGAACCTGCGCCAGGTGGAACTGCTCGTCGTGGTCAGCTGCTGGTATCTGCTTCTCACCTCGGTGCTTTCAATTCCGCAGTATTACCTGGAACGCCATTACGGCCGCGGCAACGCCCGCACCCTGCCGCCGACTCCACTGTCGCGGGTGCGGGCGATCTTGCGCCCAGCGCCCCGGCCCGCTGACCCGATTAGAGCGGATGCCTCATGACCGACACTACGCGAGTGACACCTTCCGCCGGCGTCGATCAGACCGGGCCGACGGCATCCGCTTTGAACGCCGAATCTGTCGGAGCCCCGCCGCTACTGAGCGCCCACAAGGTACGCAAGAGTTTCGGCGCCGCCCCGGTGCTCAAGGGCATTTCCCTGGACGTCGCGGCCGGGCAGGTGATGTGCCTGCTGGGGCCATCGGGCTCCGGCAAGAGCACGTTTCTGCGCTGCATCAATCACCTCGAACGGATCGACGGTGGCCGTATCTCTGTCGACGGTGAACTCATCGGTTACGCCGCCCGGCACGGCCGCATTTTCGAGATGAACCGGCGAGAGGTCGCGAAACAGCGCGGCGGAATCGGAATGGTGTTCCAGCGCTTCAACCTGTTTCCGCACATGACCGCCCTCGAGAACATCACGGTGGCGCCGATCGGGGTGCGCGGGCTGGCGAAGCCGGCCGCCCTGGCTCGCGGCCGGGAACTGCTCGACCGGGTCGGACTCGCCGACCTGGCGCAGTCTTACCCGGCGCAATTGTCGGGCGGGCAGCAGCAGCGCGTCGCGATCGCCCGTGCCCTGGCGATGGATCCGAAGCTGTTGCTGTTCGACGAGCCGACGAGCGCGCTCGACCCGGAGCTGGTCGGTGATGTGCTCGACGTGATGCGAGCGCTCGCCGCCGACGGCATGACGATGGTTGTGGTCACCCACGAGATCGGATTCGCCCGCGGTGCCGCTGACGAGGTCGTGTTCATGGACGGCGGGATCGTCGTGGAGAGCGGGTCGCCAGCGAGCGTGCTCGATCATCCGCAAAATCCCCGCACCAAGGCCTTCCTGGACAGCGTCATGTAATTCGGCGGACGCGTACGCCTGACCGGGCCTACTCTGTAAGCAACGAAACCCTGGAAGAACAATGACCGTGTTGACCGCCGATTTATACGACGAACGTGGCGACGAGCTGCAGTCCGTACCCCTGCAGTTTCAGACGATCGGCGGTCGAGCCCGGTTCAGCGGCCCGATTCGCACGGTAACCTGCTTCGAGGACAACGCGCTGCTCAAGACGATCCTGGCCACGCCGGGCGACGGCGCCGTGCTTGTCATAGACGGGGGAGGCTCACTCAACTCGGCGCTCATGGGCGACGTGATCGCCGACCTCGCCGTGGCGAACGGCTGGTCCGGCGCGATCATCAACGGCGCGGTGCGCGACCGGGTCGCCATCGGTGCCCTCGACCTCGGAGTCAAGGCCCTCGGCAGCAACCCGCGCAAGAGCTCCAAGACCGGTGCCGGCGAAGCGGATACCGTCGTCGAGTTCGCCGGCGTCGTCTTTATACCCGGGCGCACGGTGTACTGCGACGAGGATGGCATTCTGGTCGAGCGCTGACCACTTAAACGCGTGAAGCGCTGAGCGAATTCGCTCAGCGCTTCACGGAAAAAAAGGACTTACTGCAGGACGTCGTCGATGCTCACGACGACGAAGTTGGCATCGAGGTCGACATCGCGGTCGGTGCCGTTGTCGAGGGTGACCTCAACCTCGTAGAGGTGGTTCCAGTCGTCGTCACGGTCGAAGTCGGTGACGCGACCGCTGCCGACCGCGGCGAGGGCCGCGGCCTCCGCGCTGGCACGGTCGCTGGCAGCCTGGTCGGCGGAGCTTGTGTCGGCCGTGGCGCTCGAAGTGGAGCTTGGGGATGCGCTCGACGAGGATGAGCCGCTGTCATCGGACGAGTTGTTGCTCGACGTGTTCGTGTCGTCGGTGTCGTAATCGCCGACCCAAACCACGTCGAAGGCGTTGTTAAGCTCTACGTTGACGGTCGTGCCGTCGTCGAGACGCACCTCGAGGTCGTAGGCGCTTCCGCCGTCGTCATTGCGGTCGGCGTTCGTCACGGTGCCGGGACCGACCTCGGCCAGGGCGGCGTTGCTCGCACGGTCGAGGGTCTCACCGGTGAGAGGGCCGTCGTTGTCGTTGTCGCTCACGGCGATCGCAATGCCAGCGCCACCGAGGAGCAGAACCACGCCAGCGGCAGTGGCGATGAGAATATTCTTCTTGTTCATGGTGCAATGCCTTACGTCGGTGCCCCCAGAAGCCGAAAGACCAAACGGCCGTGCCCAAGTTGCTGGTTTCAGCATAAACGAAGGAATGTACACCCCCTAATGTGAGGGGGCAAGCCACAGCGTATTTACGGGTCACGGCTCGTCGGCCCGGTGGGGCCGTCGAGCAGCGCAAATCGTTGCGCGGTTACGCGGCGGGCGTGCTCGGTGGGTCGGTCGGGGTGACGGGTGCGCCACCGTCGGTCAGCGGGGTGACGGTGGTTCCGGCATCCGCTCCCCGTGGGCCGCCGTGACCTCCGCCAATACCGGGGCCAACGATGCCGGGGCCATCGATGCGGCCGTTGATGCCGTGGCCCGCCGTGGCAGTGGTGATCCACGTCGCGTCGAGGCTCGTGTCATCGTCATTGATCGTTCCGGTGGCGCGAATCTCTAGGCCCTCTTCAAAGTCGGCTGCAAGCCCGTCGCCGTACTCGGTGTCGTCGGTGACGTTGATCGTGCGCACGAAACCGTCGCTGTCCGTGATCGTGATGGTGTCGCCCGACACAGCGAGCACGGTACCCGAGAGGGCCGGACCCTGAGCGTCGAGGGCGGCCATTCCGGTGGACAACCGAGGTCCGCCAGCAGAGTCGGATTCACCTTGGCCGGGGCCATTTAAGGTTCTGGAATTGTTCGACGCGAGTTCGGCGTTCGCACCGGAATTCGCGGCAATGCCCAAGCCGATTCCGGCGCCACCGAGGATGATGACCGCGGCGGCCATTCCGCCGATAGCGACCGGCTTGCGGTACCAGGTGCGGGGCTTCGGCGCGGCAGGGTCGACGGGTACGCTCGGGGTGGCGTAGCCGGTTGAGGCGGCCGCGAAGGGAAGCGTCGCGTTCGCGTCGTTCGCGGCGACCAGCGTTCCATTTAGAGGAACCGTCGCGTTGGAGTCAAAGGGCAGGGTCTGCTGCGCGTCGTACGGCAGGTGGGAGTGCGCGTCGGAAGCCTCGGTGGAGGCGGTATCGGTGCTGGACTCGGTAGTGTCTGTCTGCTGAGTGTCTGTCGTGTCCGCGCTGGTGTTCTTGGCGTCGGGCGTGGCGCTCGACTCGGTGGTGTCGTCGGCACCGTCGGTGGAATCGGTGGGCTGGGAATCGTTGGTGCGGGTCATACTGTCTCCTGACGAAATGAAGTGAGTGGGGTATCTGTTTTCAGCTTCTGGCGCGAATCTGAAGACGAACTGAATCCCGCTCGACGTCGCCAAACGGTCAGCGGGCGCATAGTAAACGCTCAGCTTCGCCACGCACTGTTAGACCGTGCCCACCGAACCAGCCCGCGTCCTCGTCGTCGAAGATGAAGACGTGCTGCGCACCGCGATCGGTCAGGCCCTCATTCACGCCGGATTCGTGGTCGATACCGCGCCAGACGGCATGAATTTCGCCGAACGCATCGCCCGCTTTCGACCGGATGCCGCGGTGCTCGACATCATGCTGCCCGGCGAAAACGGCCTGCACCTGGCCCAACGGCTACGCGACGCCGGCAACACCCCGGTGTTGTTCGTAACCGCCCGCGACGCGGTCGATGACCGGCTCGCAGCCTTCGAGGCCGGCGCCGACGACTACATTATGAAACCGTTCGTGCTGGCCGAGCTCGTTGCACGCGTCACCGCCGTGCTCCGCCGCACCGGACGCCTGGTCTCACCCACCATGCAGGTCGGCGACCTCATCGTCGATGAGGAGGCCGCCACGGCCACCCGAGCCGGCCAGCTGATCGACCTCACCGCGACCGAACGCCGCCTGCTCACTTATCTCGTGCACAACCGCGGACGCACCCTCTCCAAAACCCAGATCCTCACCCAGGTCTGGGGCTACGACGATTACGATCCCAACCTGGTCGAGGCTTACGTGAGCACCCTCCGCCGTAAACTCGACGCCAACGGCCCGCGTCTCATCCACACCGTTCGCGGAATCGGCTACCGCCTCACCGGCTGACCGGTTCGTCGCTGCAAGCGGATGCCGTCTGCTCGCCGCATCCGTTTGATTCCCGCTCCCTTCAGAAAGTACCCCGATGCGTACCACGTCCCTGCGATTGAGAGTCGTCGCCGCTGTTCTGGCGATGCTCACGATTGTGCTGGTCACAGTCGGTATTCTAATCAACCTCGTGCTCGGCGGTCAGCTGCGGGCCGACCTGCAGCAGCGCCTGATCGACCGGGCCGGCTACGCGCAGATTCTGGCCGAGGAAGGCTTGGCGGCGCAGAGTCTGGCCAACCGGCTGACCGGCGATGACGTCACTGTGACCTACTCGGTCGGTGGCGACACCGTCTATGGCCGCACCGATCCAACTCCCGGCGGCGGCCGCGGCCCTGGCGCTCCGCCGCACGCCGACACCGTGCCCGGCGCCGTCATCATCCAAAGCGACGACCGCCTCTCGGTCACGCAAAACGTGGCCGGCGGAACCCTCATCCTCAGCTCGAGTGAGGCCGGTATCGACCTAACCCTGGCCCAGCTGCGCACGATCGAGGTTGTCGCCGGGGCGCTCACGATAGTCGTCACCGGGCTGCTGCTGACCGGTGTGGTCGGGGTGGCGCTGCGACCCCTCACACATATGACCCAACTCGCGCTCGCCATCACCCAGGGCGGACGCGGTGGGCGACTGCGCCCGAGCAATCCGCGCACCGAGATCGGGCGCACTGCCGGCGCTTTCGATGACATGCTGCAGGCGCTCGAAACCGCCGAAAGCACCTCCCGTCAGGCCGCCGCCGATGCGCAGGCCGCAGAAATCACGGCCCGTGATGCCGCCCAGGTCGCGGCTGCCGCCGAAGAGCGGATGCGGCGGCTTCTCGCCGACGTCTCGCACGAACTGCGCACCCCGGTCGCCGGCCTGCAGGCCAGCGCCGAAACGTTGCTGCGCGACAATCCGGCCCGCGCCGAGCGCGAGAGCCTCACGGTCAACATGATTCAGCAGACCCAGCGGGCTGCCCGACTGGTCGATGACCTGCTGCTGATGACCCGGCTGGACCAGGGCGATGAGGGCGCGGCCTTCGAACCAGTCGACCTGTCCGCGCTCACCCGCGGGGTTGTTGTCGAGCAGCGGATGCTCGGGACCAGCCGCGAATTCGACCTTGCGGTCACGCCCGAGGTCTGGGTGAGCGGTGATGCCCAGCGCCTGGCGCAGATTGTGACCAATCTGCTCGGGAACGCGCGCAATGCGACCGAGCCGGGTGGCAGCATCCGCACCAGCTTGGCAGTAGTTGATGGCACGGCCCGGCTAGAGGTGAACGACTCCGGAGCCGGCGTTCCCTCGCCAGAACGCGAGCGCGTCTTCGAACGGTTCGTGCGCCTCGACCCGTCCCGGGCGAGCAATCGCGGCGGCTCCGGTCTCGGCCTGTCGATCGCCCGGGCCCTCGCCCGCTCGCACGGCGGCACGCTCGAGTGCCTCGAACCGGCCCCGACGGGTGCTCGCTTCGCGCTGACTCTGCCTCTGGCGCGATAGCCCGCGTGCTACCAAACCAGATTGGCGGGCTGCTACCTCAGGCTAATTGTGGACCCCGGTGGAGTCCCTGATGATCAGGCGACTCGGAAGGATGGGGAGTTCAGCTTCGGGGACACGACCTTCGATCAAGGCCACAAGAAGGGATGCTGCTGCTCGGCCAAGTTTCCGGGCTGGGAGTTCGACGCTGGTCAGGCTCGGGTGGCTCATCGCAGAAAATGGCAGGTCGTCAAAACCCGCAACGGCGAGTTGTTCCGGTACACGTATGCCCAAAGAATGAGCTGTTTGGAGAACGCCATACGCGTGGGTGTCGGTCGCGCAGACGACTACTGTGACGCCGGCGGCCTGCCATGCCGGCCACACTTTCCCAAATTCTGCAGCAGCCGACCCGGTGTCTATTGTGCTTCTGGCGCGTATGTGCTCGGTTTGGCGCATTCCGCATTCCTGTGCCTTAGCCAAGAACGCGGTACGTCGCAGCGCAAAGGTTGACGTTGCAGTGACGCTATCGAGGTAGGCGAACGTACGATGGCCGCGCTCTGCAAGATGCGTGGCCAATGCCTCTGCACCGTGAACGACATCGAGATTGACGGCAGGGAGGATGCCCTTCGCGCCCGGTGCGTCGAGCAGCACGATCGGGCCATCGATGGACATGCTTTGCATCAGCTGTTCGCTCGGAGCGTCGACGAGCAGACCGGCAGGGCGAAAGGCAAGCAACTCGCGAACACTTTCCGCCCGGGGCATCTGTCCAGAGTCAGTGACAGAAAGGAGCAGCTGGTAGGACGAGCCCAAGGATTCCCGCACGCCGGCGATGAGTCTGGCAAAGAATGAGTTGGAAATGTCTGGCGCGATAAGGATGACGAAGTTACTTGATCCCGTCGCCAGCGAGCTGGCGACTCGGTTGACCACATAGTTGAGATCACTGATAGCTCTCTGGACTCGGGCAACGGTTTCCGCTGAAACCCGACCATCAGTTTTGCCGCTGGCGACCAGAGAGACCGTGGCGACGGACACCCCAGCCCTGCTGGCCACCATGGACGCTGTTGCCCGCGGGACATGACTGGGCGTCTCGTTGGCCGTACCGGGGATCGCCATGCGCCAATTCTAGCGATGGCAAGCGATTTTCCTTCCTTAGCGGGCTGAACACCCGCCAAGCCTTTGCTGCCACGGCGTTAAGCGCTTAATGCATTTTGACGTTAAGCGTTTGACTTCCTCGCTTACGAAGCGCAGACTCTGAGGGAGCGCGCTGCAACCGCCACATTTTAAGGGTGGGCAACGTCCCCAATGAAGTGGAACACCATGCCTAAAAAGATCATTCTGGATTGCGACCCAGGCCACGACGACGCGATTGCCATTCTGTTGGCTCATGGAAGTCCAGAAATTGACTTGCTGGCGGTCACAACGGTCGTGGGAAACCAGACACTCGAGAAAGTGACCCAGAATGCGTTGGCTGTGGCCCGAATCGCCGGCATCAAGGATGTCCCGTTTGCGGCCGGGTGCTCACGCCCGCTCGTGCGGCAGATTGAAACTGCGCCGTCCATTCACGGCGAATCCGGCATGGACGGACCGATCCTGCCAGAGCCGACTCTGATCTTGGATCCACGGCACGCCATCGATCTTATTATCGACACCATCATGGCCCACGAACCCGGGACCATCACCCTCGTACCGACCGCTGGCCTCACCAACATCGCTATGGCTGCTCGCAAGGAACCTCGCATTGTCGAACGGGTCAAGGAGGTTGTATTGATGGGGGGCGGTTACCACGTCGGGAACTGGAGCGCCGTCGCCGAGTTCAACATCATCATTGACCCGGAGGCCGCGCACATCGTCTTCAACGAGAAGTGGCCGGTCGTCATGGTGGGACTGGACGTGACTCACCAGGCGCTCGCCACACCTGCCGTCGTAGAGCAGATTGCTGCCGTCGGCACGGGGCCGGCCCGATTCGTTGGCGAATTACTCAAGTTCTTCGGCGAGACCTATCGCGAAGTGCAGGGATTCGACTTTCCGCCCGTGCACGACCCCTGTGCAGTCGCCTACGTCATCGACCCGAGCATCATATCGACCCGGAGGGTGCCTGTGGATATTGAACTCAACGGCACGCACACCCTCGGCATGACCGTCGCTGACTTTCGGTCGCCGGCACCCGCAGACTGCACGACCTCTGTCGCTGTTGCCCTTGATCATGAACGATTCTGGAATCTGATTACAGATGCCTTGGTTCGGATTGGAGACGTCGAATCATGACCTCAACTCGATTTCGTACCGACCGCGGAGCGACGGTCAACACGGCAGCGTTGATAACGGCGCTCCTGGCTGCCTGTATCGCATTCCAGCTAAATGCGAGCATGCTCAGCCCTGCGCTCGTTACCATTGGTGCTGAACTAGGTGTTGATCAGGCGGCTGTCGGCCTGTCTCAGACCTGGTTCTTTACCGCTGCCGCGTTGTTCTCCCTGGTATTGCCGCGCCTGAGCGATATCGTCGGCCGGAAGAAAATCCTGCTGGGCATGATGGCCCTCATGGGTGTCGGTTCCGTGATCTCAGCCATGGCACCGGACATCACCTGGCTGTTCATCGGTCGTATTATCCAGGGAGTCAGCGGACCCACAGTTCCGCTCTGCCTCATCATGCTCCGCTCGGCCATTTCCAATCCTCGCAAGTACGGAACGATGATGGGACTGGTCGCAGCCGTCAACGGAGGCATCGCCGGAATCGACTCCTTCGCCGGGGGTACCTCGCCGAGAACTTTGGGTTTCGGAGTATCTTCTGGGTGATGGTCGGCTTCTCGATCGTGGCGTTGCTGCTGGTGCTGTTCCTGGCCGTTGAATCTCGACCGGCCGCAGGAACACGTATGGACTGGCTGGGCGCCTTCTACATCGTCGTGGCAGTCGGGGCGACCCTCACCGCGCTCAACGAAGCCGCAACACTCGCGAGCGCCTTCTCGGTGAATACCCTGCTCCTGGTAATTGGGCTGACGGCGGTATCGGCCGGGGCATTCGTTGCGTTTTGGTCGGTTGAAAAAAGAGGCGAGCAACCAATGGTCCAGATCGTTCACCTTCGTTTGAGGTCCACCTGGGCACCGTTGTTGACCACTACTCTCGCGATGACTGGAATCTTCGCTGTCGTCAATGGCATTGTGCCGGCATATGTTCAGGCCGCCGCACCCGGGTTTGCGATCAATCCCACGCAGATGGCCCTGATTATCCTGACCCCCTACGCACTGTTCGGCTGGCTGGTAGGCCCGTTGAGCGGCCGGCTAGCGCCCACGCTCGGCTACACGAAAATGCTGCGCATCGGGCTGCTTGGCAGTGCACTAGCGTTAGCCGTCATTGGATTCGGTGGTCTAAACAGCCTCCCGCTTATGATTCTTGGTGCAGTACTGCTGGGCATTCTCTACGCAGGTGTCGCGAACATTATGCTCAACGGTCTCGGCGTGGTTCTCTCTCCACCAGGAAACCCGGGCTTCCTGCCCGGGATGAACGCAGGAGCCTTCAATCTCGGTGCCGGACTGAGTTTCCTAGTATTACCGTCAACCCTGGCAGTGCTGAGCACGTCAGAAGATATGCACACGTCATACTGTGTCGTCATCGGAGTCGGTTTTGTCTTGACTCTTGCTTCCCTCGGAACGTCGTTCCTCATTCCGAAACCGGTCGGCGCAGAGATCCAGTCCTGATCCGGCGCTCACCCAGTCGGCCGCACATCTCGCGGCCGGCCGGGAAGAAGCACAGCTGGATCGCATGCAGCGCGGTGCTCGTTAGCGCGAGCACGGTCAGGCCGCGGCGTCCGTTTGATAAAAAGACACCCATTCTGGGGGTCTTGTTTTGGAAGGTCGCACTGGCAGGATATAGAACCCGGCGAGGAGCATTCATGACTCACATACTCTCCACGCGGCGGCGTCTCGCGACGCCCCCGGAATTGCCCGAATCGAATCGCACCGGAGCGCTTCGATCAGCATCTGGCCTGGCCTGGCTGCTCGGTCGTGCCCAGCGTCAGCCGGAGACCTCGACGCCCACCGAGCTGGCAGTGGCGCGAACGCGCAGTGAGGTGGCCGTTGACAACCTCTTGGCGACTCTTCCCGAACACTGGGCGGCATTCACCTCGCCCGCCGAGACCCGAGACGGCCCGAGTGCCGCCCGACTCATTGTTGGCCCTGGCGGCGTTTTTGCATTGCACGCGCAGCTCTGCGATGGACGGACCGCCTGGGTGTATCGCCGAACCGTGCACGTCGGGGGGCGTCGGTCACCCGACCTGGCCATCGCCGAGGCTGGCGCGCAACGACTCACAACGCTGCTGCGTGGGCGGGTGCCGCTGCGCACTGCGGTGCAGCCCGTTGTTGTTGTGCTCGGCGCCCGCTCCCTCTGGGCCACGGGCCGAACCCAGCCCGGCCGAACGCTGCAGAGTTGGGCGGTGCCCGGGCGCACCGCTCCGGTCGCGGTTCTCGGGGCGGGCGCGCTGAACGACTGGCTGGCCGCGCGGCCGCAGGTGCTGCGTCCGATTGAACGCATGGAACTGGCCGCCGCCATCGACAATCCGCTGACCTGGGGCATCCGTCCGTCGATCCTGCCGCGACCCGGTACCGCACGGGACTAGCAGCTAGCGCTTTTTGGGCCCGTTCCCCTTCGCTGAGAGCAGGCGCGCCCGTACCGAGAACGCGCCGCCGATCACGAGTGAAACGACAGCCGCCGGCAAGATGAAGTCGACGAACTGATTGCCCGAGATCAGGTTGCCCACCAGCAGTAGCACGGCCAGCCCGCTGAAACCGAGGCCCGCAATGGCGCAAACGTTGAAAGTCAGGTGTTTCACGGGGTAAATCCAATCGATGGGGTGACTGTCAGGCTAGCCGACCTTGGTCTATTTAGTGGGGGAGGCGCCGCTCGGGTTCGCACCCTTATATTGACAAACGGATGCTCCGCGTCAGCCGCGCGTGTGACCTCCCAGCGGGCCTGAGAATTACTCCAATTTGCTAACCAATGTCGCGCGCCAGCCGATTGTTACCCCTGAACGGGGCCCCTGGACGGGACCCCGTGAGTGGCAGAATGGGACCGGCGAAAGCCCGAGGTGAGGCGAGAACGTGATCAAGGCAACGCTGGGCAATGGTTTGCACGCCCGCGACAGCGAGCCGACGGCTGCGGATTTCTCGGTGCCAGCCGCGTCGACGCCGCCCGGTTCTAACCGGTCACCGGCCACCGGGCGGTTCGCCGGGCAATCCTTGGTCGAAGAACTGTTGCGGCAGCAAAAGGATCGCGCTCCGCGCTCCCGGCTAGCCCGCACTCTCGGGCTCTCCCCGCTCGACGCGAACGGGCTGGCCTGGTTGCGCGCGGCGCAGGCCGAGATGGTGGTGGGCGACATTCTGGCCCGGCTGCCCGAGGGATACGACGTTTATCATTCGCTGCCCATTCGCAATACGGCGTTCTGGGTCGATCACCTCGTGGTCGGGCCTGGTGGAATCTTCGCGCTCAGCTCCAGAACGCGCTGGGATCGCGACCTGACCGGGTCGGTGCGCACGATTCCGATCGGCGATCACGCCATGCCGTACCTGCGTGATGCGCGGTTCGAGTCGACCCAGATCACGAAGTTGCTAGCCGGGGCAATGCCGGCAACCGCCGCGGTCCAGCCGATGATCGTGCTGGTCAACCCCAACAAAATCAGGCTGAATCGCAAGCCCGATGTGGTGACCGTCGTTGATTCGCCGCGGCTGCGTCGGTGGCTGGTTGGCCGTCCACGGCAGTTCAGTGCGGAGCAGCAGGCTACCCTGACCGCGGTCATCGAAGACCCGACCACCTGGCACATGCCGGTGCGAACGGTAGCGACGGACCGCCTGCACGCACGCTTTACCGCTCTCGAGCAGCAGGTTTCGGCGGCCGGCACGCGGCGAACCACGTTCATAGTCCTCGCCGCCACCGTGCTCGCGAGCCTACTGGCGATCGTGACACTACCCATCATCGTCTCCGCCGTCGAATACCTCGCCGCCCGCTAACCGCGTTCGCCCGCTCGCTCGGAAACCGCGCTACTTGGCGCTGAGCCGGGCCGTTGGCGGTGAATCGCCACGTTCGGCCCCTTGGCACGGTTTCATGGGGCTGATGTTGTCGTCGCGTGTGCGTTGTGGTGTGCCAATGGGGCAGAAGTTGTCGTCTCGGGGGGTGCCCCTATGTTTTTGTCAAGCAGCGAGTTGGTGTTCAGTTTCGTAGAGGGTGCCGTCTCGCAGCATGGCGAAT
>NZ_PJJM01000100.1 GCF_002929805.1 Cryobacterium sp. Y50
CGCACCACCGCTGGCTCTCTTCGGCACGAACGGTGGCTCTGAACCGCACGATCGGGTGGCTCTCACCGCATCAAATACTCATTTACGACTTCAGTCCAACGCCACGCCAATGAGCGCGGCGTTCCGCGCCTCGTTCGAACCGCTCGTGTGTACACGTTGATTTTCTCGAAAATTGAGGACGATTTACAGTTCCGATCGACAAAACGGGCAGGAATCCGGGGAGTCAGAGCACAACCCCACCGTCCATGTCCACACCCCTGGTGTCAGCGAGATTTCACTCGGTGCCCGCCATCAACCATCGCCTCACCAAAGATCTGCACAATATTGACAGATATAGTCCCATATGGGACTGTATCTGTATGCATTTATCCACGTCTCAGGCCGCGACGGAGCTGGGAGTTACCGCCCGGCAGGTGAGGCGAGCGGTCGTGAGTGGTCGCATAGTTGCCACGAAGTACGGCACCTCACACGCAATCTCCCAGCGTCAGGTTCAGGCCCTGGAACGCACAGCGCACCGAGGTCGCAACTGGACAGATGCGGTTCAGAAGGCCGCTCTGGACCTGCTCGCCACGGGGAAGACTCCCGAGCTGAGCAGCACCGAACGAAGCCGACTGAAAAACCGCATCCGGAGCTTGGACGTTGGCGCGCTCGCGGGCCAGATCCTTCGGGGCCGTGTGTCGCTGAGACGAGCTGCAAGCGACGAGGCCACGAGGCGTTTCGTTTCCGTGCTGGCCAGTGAGCTTGGCCTCTCCGCTGGAGGTGGACTGGGCGTATTGGTCACACATGACGCCAGCCGCGTGGTCAGAAGGTCTCGTCTGGGCCTCGATGACTCCGGCGATATTGCTGTCGTTGAAGGCGACGAGGTGCACCGCCGAGTGCTTGAGGCCCTAGCTCTGTACACCTACGGCGATGCGCGCGAATGCTCAGCCGCGACCCAATGGATCACATCTGCCCAGGAAGCCGTATAAACGACCGCCCGCTGTTCGGAATCCCCGGAGGCACCCGCGCACTGCAGCAGACAATCAACATTGATGTATTGACCGAAGCAGACACGGTCAGGCTCGTTATCTCGACTGTCCGTGGCGCGCTGGTGCTCAAAGGAGCTGCCTATCTGGAAGACTCCCGAGATCGAGGCCGTCACGCTGAAGACGCAGTGGTGCTTCTCGCCTGTATGGATGATGCCCGCGAGGCGCTGATCGGGCTGAGCCAACGAAGCCGCCGACGGGTGCGAGCACTTGTCAAAGCACTGACCGAGCAGACAGGTCCCTGGGCCAACCATGATGACGTCGTTCAGGCGCTCGGACGGGAAACCCTCGACGAGTTATCGGAACTGCTTGGCAAGTAGTCAGGCGTGAAGCTGCACGGCATCGTCGGTGTACGCCTCACTGCATGGTCGACAGGGATCGACGAGGTCTCGGCAGGCTCGACCGACGGTCGGGGTATTTCGCAGGAGCGCTTGCCGTGGCCTGAGTCTGAAGAACGCGCCTCGACCAGCCACAGGGCCCCGGCGCTCGATTGACACCGACGCAGCGAGTACGTAGACTTCGATAACCGTTTACTGTTTACTGTAAACAGATCGAGGAATCAATGACGCAACCTCTGCTCCCGCAGCGACCAGCCGGACTCGGCGACCAGGTCGCCAATGAATTACGTCGGCAAATTATCACCCAGAGTCTGCAGACGGGTGTACTCCTCGTTGAGGAGAAACTGGCGACGGATTTCGGCGTCAGCCGGGGGCCCATTCGTGACGCAATTCGCATCCTCACGCAGGAAGGCCTCGTCATCTCGACCGGCCGCAGCGCCAGCGTCGTGGGCCTCAGCGCGGCCGACATTGACGAGCTGTTCACGTTGCGAGCCTCACTCGAACTTCTCGCTTTGCGGGTGGCGCTCGGCGAGCATGCAGATGAACTCGACCAAAACCTGGCTCGGTCGCTCGCGGCCATGACTCGTGCGGCCGAGACTGGCGACACGGCCGCATTCACTCGAGCCGACGTGCAATTCCACAGCTCATTCTACGCAGCGTCACATCACCGCCGACTGTCAGACGTTTGGTCGCAGTACCAGCCGACCATTGAGAATTTGCTCCTCGTGGCCAACCTGGAGCACACAGGCCTACCGCTCGCCCTGCAGAGTCACGTGTACCTCGCCGGACTCATCCAAACACGGGCTTTCCAACCAGCATCCAT
Organism: Cryobacterium sp. Y50; assembly: GCF_002929805.1. Taxonomy (GTDB): domain Bacteria; phylum Actinomycetota; class Actinomycetes; order Actinomycetales; family Microbacteriaceae; genus Cryobacterium. The sequence continues at coordinate 2,187 of NZ_PJJM01000100.1, forward strand.
CGAACTCGAGTCTCATCTCGACCGCTCAAGACTGCGCGTACGTCGGGAATACGCCGGAGGGTAAGGCTCGTTTCACCAGTTTTTTCTCGCATGACCAAAGACACAATGACGTGAAAGGAACACCATGAAAAAATTCATCATTCCCATCGCTACTGGAGCTGCAGTTCTAATGACGCTCTCCGGATGCGCCAACCGCGACGCCACGACAGAACCCAGCGAAGATTATCCGACCAAGTCCATCACGCTCGTGGTGCCCTATCAGGCTGGAGGCGCTTCGGACCTCTCGGCACGCACCCTGGCCGCTGCGATGGAAGAGTCTCTGGGCCAGTCCATTATTGTCGAGAACCGCACGGGCGGCGCCGGCTCCGTCGGGCTGTCTTTCCTCTCCGGTCGCCCCGCCGACGGCTACTCCATCGGCTATCTGCCGGTCGAAACCGTCATGCTGCAGTACCAGGGCTATGACTTAGACCCCGCCGCGTTCGATGTACTGGGCCAGATCGTGGCCGTGCCAGCAACGATCGCCGTGAGCGCCGACAGCCCTTATCAAACCTTGCAAGATCTGCTCGATGCCGCCGAAGCCAACCCCGGCACGATCACCGTCTCCAACTCCGGCGCTGGATCTATCTGGCAGGCCGCTACGACAGCCCTCAACGACGCCGCCGGAGTTGAGCTCAAGGCCGTTCCATTCGACGGCGGCGCTCCCGCAGTCACCGCGGCCATCGGCAGCCAAGTAGATGCCGTGATCGCCGGAATCTCCGAAACCTCCGTCGCAGCGTCCGACGGGCGTCTGCGCGTTCTCGCGATTCTCGATACCGTCGCCTCCGATGCCCTCCCTGGCGTGGAGACCGCTCAGGATCTCGGCATCGATGTCACGATCGGCGGCTGGGGCGCCATCGGCGCACCGGCCGGGCTGCCGGCATCCGTTCGAGAAAATCTTGCTGCAGCCGTCAAGATTGCCGCCGAATCTGACGCCTTCCGCGACATCATCAATGCCTCGGGCAACCTGCCGGTGTACAGCGCACCGGATGAATTCTCGAGCTTCTATAACGCTGAGTCCGAGCGCTTCTCGAATCTGTTCGCGGAGTAGTTATGACAGCCTCCGAAGTGCAGGTTGGAGCACCCGCTCCGGCTGACGGCACTGGGCGATTTCACCGACTCATCGGCCCGGGCGTTGGATTGGTGATTGGACTCGCCATCGTCGCTCTCGCACAGCACATCGTGGAGCCCTCGATCGCCACGAGCTTTAGCCCGCGGTGGTGGCCCCAGATTCTCGGAGGCATCGTCGCCGCGCTCAGCTTGAGCGTGCTGGTCAAGGAGGTCGTGGCGCCCAGCGCCGCAGACGACGAACTCGAGCGCCCCACCACAGCTGGGTCCGTGCGGGTGATTGCCGTCTTCGTGGTCATCGCAGCCTATGGCGTCATGTGGTATTTCATCACCTTTCCGATTGCCACCTGCGCGCTCTTCGTGGCGCTCGCCTGGTTGCTCGGTGCCCGAGGATGGAAGCCACTCACCATATTTCCGATCGTCTGCACGACCGTGCTCTACGTTCTGTTCGGACTACTACTGAAGGTGCCCCTGTGAACGCGGTTGCAGAAGGACTCGTCCAAATCGCCGATCCATTCGTCTTGCTCTGCATTCTCATCGGTGCGGCGATCGGGATGCTCGTGGGCACCTTCCCCGGTGTCACAGCCACAATGGCCGTCGCCCTGGCCAGCAGCTTCACGCTGACCATGGATCCGGTTCCCGGCCTGGCCGTGCTGCTCACCATCTATGTGGCGGCGAACTTCGGCGACCGGGTACCGGCAATCCTGGTGAATACACCGGGTACGCCGGCATCCATCGCCACAACGTTTGACGGCTACCCGATGGCCAAACAGGGGCGTGCGGGAGTGGCGCTGACGACCTCAGCATTTTCCTCAGCCATCGGCACCTTCGGCGGGCTTATTCTCCTTGTCTTTGCCGCGATTCCGCTCGCCAGTGTGGCCCTAAAATTCGGTCCGGCTGAAATGTTCGCCCTCGTCGTTTTCGGCCTCACCATGATGGTCGGCGTCTCCGGGGGCACGATCGGCAAAGGCCTCATCGCCGGCGCGCTAGGGCTTGCCCTCGCTACCGTTGGACGCGACCCGATCACCGGCACCGACCGCTTCACCTTTGGCGTGCTCGAGCTGAGTGACGGCATCCCCTTTATCGCCGCCATTATCGGGCTCTTCGGCATCGCCGACGTTCTCGACCAGATACTCACGCATCGTCCCGAGAAATTCGCCGCCATCACGCAATTCGGGCGCTGGTGGCCGAACATGAAGGAACGCCGTTCCATGATCAAGCCGCTGGCACTCGGTACCGGCGTCGGCGTCGTGGTGGGCGCTGTGCCAGCCGCTGGCGGTGACATTGCCGGCATCATGTCCTGGGCTGCGGCTAAGAAGGCGTCCAAGCACCCCGAGCAGTTCGGTAAGGGATCACTCGAAGGCCTCACCGCCTCCGACACCGCCTCCAATGCGACGCTTGGACCATCCGTTACGACGACTCTCGCCCTCGGCATACCGGGCGACTCGGTCATGGCCGTGCTCATCGGTTCGCTCGTGGTCTGGGGCATTCAACCAGGACCAGCGCTGTTCACCACCCGACCAGATCTGGTCTATACGATCGCGGGAATCATGGCCGTCGCGACCCTAATCGCCCTGGGTCTCAGCCTGCTTCGGCTGCGCGGCGTTACAAAGATTCTCGAGCTCAAGCCCGCTTTTCTCTGGACCGTCATCATCGTGTTCTGCATGGTGGGCACCTTCGCCGTGAACAACAGCATTTTCGATGTGGGCATCATGCTCGTTTTTGGAATCGTGGGCCTGTTCCTGCGCCGCCACGGTTTTCCGGCCGGACCTGTCGTGCTTGGGCTCATTCTCGGCAAACTCGCGGAGGGCAACCTTCGACGAGCCCTCGAGATCGGTGGGGTCGAAAATATCCTCACCAGCCCGATCGCCATGACGATCCTGGTCATCAGTTTGAGTGCCATCACGCTGCCCCCATTGCTGGCTCGTCGACGTCGCAAGGTCGCCGTATCCGCCGCTCCCAAATCCCTCATCAGAAAGTAGATCTCTATGACTGTTCCCAGCCTGCCCCTCGTCATCACCGCCACCCCCACGCTTTTCAAAGCGGATGAATCGCTCGACATACCCGCTATTCGCGCGCACCTGAAATGGTTGCAAGCAAAGGGTGTCGACGCTCTCTTCCCGGCTGGCACCACTGGGGAATTCCCGAGCCTGACCAATGACGAACGCATCCAGATATTGGACCTCGCCCTCGAAGTATTTCCGGCCGACAGCGTCTACCTGCATGTCGGCGCGGCAACGGCGCGTCAGGCCGAGGACCTCGTTCGGCGCGCGGTCGAGCATGGCGCAACCCGCCTGGCAGCAATCACTCCCTTCTTTCAGCCGGCCCCCGAGAACCAGGTCGTCGAGTACTATCGTCGCCTGGTTTCCGCTGCCGGCACCGCTCAGGTCTTCGCCTATCTGTTTGAAGAACGCACCACCACCGTCTCAAACGCGAGCATTCTTGCCCGGCTGATCGAGGTCGGTGTGGCCGGCGTCAAGCTCAGCGGAGAAACGGATGCCTCCGTACAGACCTATCTGGACGCCGCGCCCGAAGGTTTCACCGTCTTCTCCGGCAACGATGTCTCCTTCGGCTGGCTGGTCGAAGCCGGCGGCCACGGCATCATTTCGGGTGTGTCTTCCGCCTACCCGGAGCCCTTTGTGAACCTGCGGGACGCCCTGATCGCGGGAGACGCAGACCAGATCGCGCTCTGGCAGCCCCGTGTAAAGGCGGCCGTCGCTGCGGTCAATGGCGGCAGCCTGACGCATCTGAAGGACGCGATTGCGTCCCGTGGATTCGAGGCCAGCCCGGTGCGTTCGGCCGTGGCGTCGGCGAGCACCGCGGAGCTTGACGTAATCAACGCTCTCGGCAGCTCGTACAACGAGAGCTGACCATGCGCAAAATCATCAACGACCCCCAGGCTTTCGTCGACGAGGTGATGGAGGGCATCTTCGCCGCTCACTCGGACGAGGTTCGTCCCGCGACAACGGACAATCGCACGCTCGTTCGCGTTGACGCTCCGGCTCCGGGTCGGGTGGGCATCGTCACGGGCGGAGGCTCCGGCCATCTCCCCTTCTTTCTGGGGTATGTTGGCCGCGGCTTGCGCTCGGCCGTCGCGATCGGCAATGTCTTTTCGTCGCCATCGTCAGCGCAAATCTATGCGGCCTCGCGAGCCGTCGCATCCGATGCTGGTCTGCTGTATCTCTACGGCAACTATGGCGGCGACGTCTACAACTTCGATCTCGCTGCCGACCTGTGCCGGGCCGATGGTCTCGAGGTCGAAACGGTGCTCGGCACTGACGACCTGCCGTCTGCTCCCCTGAACCAGAAGGACTCGCGCCGGGGTGTCGCCGGACTCGTTCTTGTCTATAAAGTCGCCGGGGCCGCCGCCGATCGGCTGTGGTTGTTACCCGAGGTAGCCCGCGTCGCGCAGAAGGCCGCGGATAACACCCGCACGATGGGCGTGGGTCTCTCCGCAACTATCCTGCCCGCTGCGGGCGAAGCCACGTTCACGCTCGGCGACGGCGAGATGGAAATTGGCGTCGGGATTCACGGCGAACAGGGCACCCATCGCGGGCCGCTCGAAACCGCGGACGAAATTACGGACCGATTTCTCACAGAGCTGGCCACCGAGATTCCCCTCGTGTCGGGATCTCGGGTTGCAGTATTGGTGAATGGACTTGGGGCGATTCCGCTCGAGGAACTGTATGTGATGTATCGCCGGGTGCACTCCGTTCTCGCGGCGAAAGGGGTGACCATTGCCCGGCGCTACGTCGGCGAATATGTCACGAGCCTTGAAATGGCGGGGGCGTCACTGTCGATCATGAACCTTGATGACGAGCTCGAAGAGCTGATCCACGCGCCGGCTTCGTCGCCGTTTTTTCGGCAGGGGTCGTCCGAGCCGGTCGTCACCGCGGGCGCTGCGCCGGAGTTGGTTGTCGCTGCGCCACCGGCGTTGGTCGATGGCTTCGCGCTGGTCGTCACTCTGATGGCCACACCGAGCCGGTTGCGAACTGTTCTCCTGGCGAGTCTCCCCGACATGCAGTCGCACATCGCCGAGCTGCGCGATCTTGATGCGGCGGTGGGCGACGGCGACCTGGGGATTACCGTGGGCGCGGGTAGCCTAGCCGTCATCGACGCGCTGACCGCGCTCCCCGAAAATGCCGATGACGCCAGCGTGTTGCGCGCTGCCGGTGAGGCGTTTTCATCGGCGAATCCATCGACCTTCGCGGCGCTCGTGGGCAGTGGGATCCTCGGCGGCGCCGCGACGCTGGCGCCGGAAGCCGAGTTCACCGCCGCTTCGACCGTGCCGTTTCTGCAGGCCGTTTTCGACCGAATCAGCGAGCGCGGCGGCGCTGCCCTGGGCGACAAGACGCTGCTGGATGCGCTTCACCCGGTGATCACCGTTCTGCGCCAGGCACCGGCCGGTAGCGATTCGCTGAATCTGGCACGGTCTGCTGCGTTGGCGGGCGTCGAGTCGTCCACCGCTCTGCGGGCAGCGCGCGGACGTGCCGCCTGGCAGGGCGACCGCACAATCGGGCAGCAGGACCCCGGCGCGGTCGCGGTACTGCGTTTCATAGAGAGCCTGCGCCTCGACTAGCTATGCCGATCGAGGAACGAGTTTGGAGCGATCGAGATTCAGAAGTTGGCGGGCCGCGATCGCTCACCCCGAACTTGCGTAAATAATCCGATTTAGTGGACGAAATGCGCAATACGACCCATTAAGTCGCTTGCATTGCGCATCTTCACCCGACATACTGAAAAGGTCCGCGCACTGCTGCCCGGGCTTCGCCCTGCTCAAGGAGATATCACCGTGGATATAAGACTCATCACCGCTCTCGTTCTAGGGATTGCGACGATCATCGTTCTGGTGCTCCGCACCCGCTTGGACGCCTTTGCGGCCCTCCTCGCGGCGGCCCTGGTTACCGGCTTCGTTGCTGGTCAGCCGGCCCTCGAGATCGTCACCGCCATCACCACTGGGTTCGGCAATACACTCGCGTCGATCGGCATAGTGATCGGTCTGGGAGTCGGAATCGGCAAGATTCTCGAAGTCTCCGGCGCGGCGAAATCACTGGCACAGGCATTCCTCAAGCTCTTCGGAAAAGGCCGGGAACCCTGGGCCATGGGCAGCGTTGGCGCCATCGTGTCGGTTCCCGTATTCTGCGACGCGGGCTATGTCATCATGAACCCGCTAGCCCGTTCAATCGCGCGGGTCAAGCGCGGGGGCTATGTGACCATCGCCCTCGCCCTCGGCGCCGGCATGACGCTTACCCACCACCTTGTGCCCCCCACCCCCGGTCCCCTCGCGGTCGCCGGCATTCTGGGCGCCGATCTCGGTATGGTGATCATCGTCGGCGGCATCTTCACAGTGCTACTGCTGCCCGTCGTGGTTATGTATGCCAAGTGGGTCGGTCCCAAGCTTGAGTCCGCGGTGACCCCGGCGGTTCGCCAGGCCGTGTACGGCACTGCGGCCGTATCACAGCAGTTGCACGGCGGCAGCGCGACCACGACCACCGCGACACTCGACCGTAATGCCGACTCGACCGACGCCGACTCACTCTTTGCTGACCTCGACGCCGATGAAGAGCCCGACCTCGGCACGCCGCCCGCCGGCGCCAAGCCGCATCGCGTCAACGCTCTGCTCGCTGCGCTCCCCCCCCCCCCCCCCCCCCCCCCCCCCCCCCCCCCCCCCCCCCCCCCCCCCCCCCCCCCCCCCCCCCCCCCCCCCCCCCCCCCCCCCNGACTACACGCCCTCCGACTGGGTCATTCCCCTCGCCTTCATCGGCAACCCCGTGATCGCACTCATCATCGGTATGCTGCTCGCCGTCTACGTGCTGCTCCCCCGCTGGACGCCGCGCGGCAAGGTCAACGGCTGGCTCGCCGAGGCCGCCGCATCCGCTGGACTCATTCTGCTCATCACGGGTGCCGGCGGCGCACTCGGCCAGGTTCTGCGCACCTCCGGAGTCGGTGATGCCCTCGCCGAAGCAATCGGTTCTACCAACCTGCCGGCCTTCCTCATCCCGTTTCTCATCGCGACCGTCGTGCGCATTGCGCAGGGTTCCGGTACCGTCGCCATGATCACCGCTGCAGCCGTCTCCGCTCCGCTGGTCACTACCCTTGGCATCGACCCGGTCATCGCCGTCCTGGCCTGCACGGCCGGTTCCATGGTGTTCAGCTACTTCAACGACTCCTACTTCTGGGTCGTCACCACCTTCACCGGCCTGGAAGGCACAAGCGCACTCAAGGGCTGGTCGGGCATCACCACCGCCATATGGGCCGGATCCATCCCGCTCTTGTTCCTCGCGAACCTGATCCTCGGCTAGCACTATGGCGACCAGGCACAGCAAAACGGATGCCCCGGCGCCGACCGATTACCGCCGCGGCACCCGGGCGAGGCACGAACGACTCCTCGCCCTAGTGCGCGCCGGATCGACGGGGGTCGACGAGCTCGCGACCGCACTCCAGATCTCACGGTCCACCGTGCGGCGCGATCTCGCCCACCTCAACACCACCGGGGCGATCACCCGCACCTATGGCGGCGCCAGCTCTGCCCCGCCGTTCAGAGAGCGTGAACTCAGCGACCGCGTCACCGTCGAGCACGCAGCAAAAGTAGCAATCGCTGCCCGCGCCGTCGAACTCGTGCCGCCCGGCGCGACCATCTTTCTCGATGCCGGGTCTACCTGCGGGGAAGTCGCGCGGCAGCTCTGGCACACCGAAGGACTCACCGTGGTCACCCGCAGTCTCGATAGCGCGCTGTATCTCGCATCCGCTCCCGGCGTCGATGTCGTCGTCACCGGCGGCCGGGTGGCCCGCACCAGCCACGGGCTCGTGGGGCCACTCGCAGATCTCGCCCTCGGACGCTACATGGTGGACGTCGCCTTTCTCGGGGTCGATGCCGTTGACCCCGTCGATGGCGTCGGCGAGCCGACCCTCACTGAGGCTCAGGTGAAAGACACCGCGGCCCGCCGTGCGCGCCGCGTCGTCGTGCTCGCCGATGCGAGCAAGCTCGCCCGCGGGGCGGTGCCAGCCTGGGCGCCACTGCCGCACGGGTGGACCCTCATCACCAACGAGGTCGACGACGACATCCTCGATCGTTACCGATCGGAGGGCGTCGCCGTCATCTCGGCCGAAGTGCGCGCCGAGCCTCGCTGATCGAGGCGGGATTACTCCGGCGCCACACCAAACGCGCTGAGCGTGCGTACGACGGCGAGGAGTGACGCATCGTCGCCGACGTTGCCCGCGAACACGATGTAAGGGATGCCGGCGGCCGGGCCATTCACCGGCTGCCAGAGTGACACGATGCCGGGCAACATGGGCCCGCGCACGATCGCGTGGCGAATCTGAAGGCCGAGCGCGGCGACATCCGAGGAGGTAATACCGCCCTTGGCGATGACGAACCGCGGACGGGTGCGCGCAACCACGCTCTGCACGACCTCGACAACCGCGGCGGAGACCCTTCGGGCGATCCGCAGACTGTCGGCCGGGTCGGTCGAGCTCACGAGTACCCGGCTCGTCTGCAGGATGACGTCAGCGCCCGCAAGGGCGTCGACCACACGAGCGACAACCACACCCAGGTCGGCCGGCGAATCGGGCGAGAGGAGCCCGGCGACGTCAATCTCAACCACCTGGGCCGCCGAGTGCGCACTCGTGAGGGCGTCTAGCTGCCGAGTGGTCATGGCTACATGCGAGCCCACGACGACCAGGCCGCCCGCACGGACCGGGCTAGCGTCGCCAAAGGCATCCGCTGCGCTGAGCGGTTGGCGTACGTCCTGGCCGATGCGCGCCCGCACGAACGGCGGGCCCACCCGGTAGATCAGTCTTTTGCCGCGTCGCTCTGCCTCGTCAAGGCCGAGGGCCAGCAGGCGCAGGTCGTTTTCGGTGGCAGCGTCGACGACGATTGGAGTTTCATCGGTGGCAGGCTCGATCGCGGCTGCGATCGCCCTGGGGCCGGCGCGCAGAATCGCCAGGTCGATGCCGATGACAGTCGAGGCCCGCAGCCGGCCGCCGCTCTTTTCTTCCACATAGTCGGCCAGACGCGAGTGCGCGAATGCGAACGTTGCGTCTCGGGCGAACTCGGTATCGGCGATGGGAGTGAGCTCGTCGGCCGCGGATCGCATGTAGTGCACCCCGCCGATGGTCACTCGCCCGGCATCGGGAAAAGCGGGAACGATCACCACACCATCGGTCTGTAGTCCGGCTCGGCTCCGCAGCGTCTCGGCGATGACGTCGGGTTCGAGCGGAAAGTGACCACGCAGGGTTGAATCCCCCCGACTGACGAAAGCCAGCGCGGCCCCGTCGGCGGCGGCGAGCGCATTGGTGACGACTTGGCGGTTGCGTTCGGCAGCCTCGCTGGGTTCGAGGCTGCGCGTATTGGTCAGCACATAGATCGCCCGCGCCCCGAGGCCGAGTGCCCAGCGAAAGTCCTCGGGCTCCCATTGGGTGAGTACCGGCAGGTCGGCTACCGACTGGGTTCCGGTGGGGTCGTCATCGAGCACGATCAGAACGCGACCGGTTGCGGCCACCGCGGCCGCGACATCCTGAGCCAGCACGGGCACTTCAGCGGGAAACCCCGCCAGCAGCTCCCTGGAGAGCTGCCGCCGCACACCGTCGGCGGGGCTCATGAAACCTGCAGCCCGCCGTTGATGTCGTAGGTCGCTGCGGTGATGTAGCCGGCGTCCGCACTCAACAGAAAGGCGATAAGCGCGGCGACGTCGTCGCGGGTGCCAACGCGTCCCATGAGAATATCGGCGGACATGGCGCTTTTGCGCTCGTCCGAGAGTGTGCCGCCCATAATATCGGTGTCGATCGGGCCGGGAGCCACCGCGTTCACGGTGATGTTGTGCTGACCCATTTCGCGGGCCAGGGCGCGCGTGAAGCCGATGATGGCAGCCTTGGAGGCACTATAGGCGACCTTGGAGTAGGTGCCGCCACCACGCTGGGCGGAGATGGAGGAGATGCTCACTATGCGGCCGAGTTGGCGCTCGATCATGCCGGCAAGCACGCGCTGGGAGACCAGGAACGAGCCGCGCATGTTGATCGCGAAGACGCGGTCCCAGGCCTCAACGGTTTCGTTCATGAATTCGGTGGGCGAGCTGATGCCGGCGAGGTTCACGAGGCCCACGATCGGCGGCATCGCTGCCTCGATTTCGGTGATGGCCGCGTCGACCGAATCCTTGTCCGAGACATCGGCAGCTACGCCGATCGCACGGATGCCGCGAGCCGCCGTAATCGCGGCGGCCGCTACTCGCGCTGCATCGCCGTCAATGTCGACAATGGCGATCGACCAGCCGAGCGAGGCAAGCTTATCGGCCGTTGCCCGGCCAATTCCGCGTTCGGAGGCGGCACCGGTCAAGACTGCGGTGCGGTCGGTGGGAAAAGTGACGTCGCTCATAAGGGCCATTCCTTCGGTCGAGGGCCCACCTCTGTGTGGACCGCATCACCAGTCTAATAGATATCTGACGTCTGATGTCTAGTTATGACTGCGCCTGGATGAAGTGCTCGTAGTCCGTAAAGGTCTGCTGAATATGCGCTTCCATAGCGCGCCGCGCCTCATCGGGGTTGCGGCTCGCAATTGCCGAACGCACGATTTTGTGATGCGCGATGGCGTGTTCCTGCACCTCAGTGAAAGCGGATGTTTCCCGGCGCAGCGTATAGAGCAGCTGCCCGAGTTGTCCCACCAGAGCGGGCACGAAGGGATTGCCGCTGGCCGCGAGGATGATGTTATGGAACGCGAGATCGTTCCGGGTGAGGCGGTCGAGGTCGCCGTCCACGTAGGCGGCTTCCATTTCGGCGATCGTCGCGTCAAGCGACACGAGGTCGCTGTCCTGGTGGTTGCGCGCTGCCAGCTCGGCCGAGCCGGTTTCCACCATGCGCCGCACCTCGAGCAGCCGCAGCGGCACCTCGGAACTGCCCAGGTCGTGCGCGGCGGCGCGCAGGATCGCGTCGAGGCTCGACCAGTCCGAAGATGGGTTGACAAAGGTGCCGAGCCCGCGCCGGACTGAAAGGATCTTCTGTGCTTGAAGGGTCTTGATCGCCTCGCGGGCCGTCAGGCGGCTGACGCCGGCTTCCTCGGCCAGAACCGCCTCCGGAGGAAGCATCTCATGCGCCGCGAACGCCCCCCGCAGGATCCGGTCGAGGAGGCTTTCCACCAGGTCATCGACCAGCGATTTTCGACTCATGAAACCTATTCCTTCGTCCCGGCGCGGCGTCGGACTCTCGGTTCAGTGTATCGAGCCCTCTGAATGCTCGTCGATCGAGGCGCGCGCTTGCTCCCCCAACATGCAAGGCTGGCCTCGACCAGCGGAGGGGGCGTTTCGCAGGCAGGGTCGCGTTGACAGCGGGAAGGCGTCGGACTGCCACGATTGGTGTCTGTTGCCGGGGAGCATGGGCCTTCGGGAATCGTGGCGGCGGCACCATCTGGAGGGTGGCATCCGCTACCGGAAGTTTTTCATTCTTGACCGGCCTCGGAACGGCGATGCCTCCTTTTTCGGCCATTTACGGTCGATCAACCCGGACCGGCGCGGTGAGGAATTCGATCGGCCCCATCGGTTGTATGCCCATCGCGTAAGCCACGGCGGTCTCCTTCCATTCCTGCTGCGCACGCAGCAGGCGCTCGAACGTTCCCAATTCGCTGGCCGCAGGACCAGCCGCTCGATCTGCGCGGCGTAATCGGTGAGTTCGTCAGCGCTAAATTCGCCAGCCCAGGCAAAGAGGTCGGTGAGAGCTACGGTGATGTTGCCCTCGTTTCGGCCGATCGCCCGGATCAGCTGACTCGACAGCGCAACGCCGTCTTCAAGAATGGCCAGATCGTGACCGCGCAGGATCACAAGATCATCACCGTCTCGGCGCGTGATGTGCACCTGGCCCTCGTCAATGTGAGCCAGAACTTGCTTGGGCTTGCGCAGGAGGTCGGTAAAGGTTGCTGTACTCATGCACACACTGTTCATCAGATAAATAACAGATGTACGGGTGGGCCTGCGGCGTTTGTAGGGTGCGATTCCCCGGCCGGGTCGCTCTGGTCGATGGCAGTTTTCTTCGCGCCTCGACCAGCGGTGCGGAGCGAGGCAGCGCAAACCGGAACGCCGCATACGGCAATCGGGTTGTGATGGCAACCCGGAATAAGGTGCCCGCGGTCCCGAGATTCGGGGTGTGCACGATCATGCACTTGCTGAATTATGGATGATCGTCCACTGAGGCGGTTGCAATGTTTACACGCTCCGCACAGGATCTTGGCGCGCTGGCGCACGCGAGACCTTGGGACTCCCCCAGCAACACGTAGCCGACCGCGCGAAGGTTTCTCGGGAATGGCTCGTCAATTTCGAGTCCGCCAAAATAGGCGTATCCCTCTTTCGCGTTTTCGACGTACTGCAATTCTTGCAACTCGCTGTAGACGTCAGTGACCGGAAACCAGAACCGCACAATGTACTGAACGATGTCTTCACCGATCTGGGGCAATGACCGGTGAGCTCTGAGCTGTGCGTATTCCTCGACGGCGAACGTGTCGGCGCCCTCGCCCAGACCAGGCGGGGCAATACAACCTTCACCTACGACGATCGCTACCGACTCGATAGCCGATCAACTCCCCTTTCGCTCTCCATGCCGCTGTCGAGGAGCCAGCATCCCTCACAGGTCGTCACGGCCTTTCTGCAAGGCCTTTTGACCGACAGCCCAACCAAGCTGGCCGAGCTGGCCGCCCCCAACAATGCCGACCACGCACATTCTGAAGCCGGCTATCGCGCCGTATTCCAATCACGACGGCGGCCCGGGCGTAAGGACCATAGCGCAGCTGCTGGGCAGGCTGCCGTTAAGCGATCGGGAGTCAAGCCAGAAGCGCTTCTTTGATGCCCTCGTGTTCAACGTTTCGGCCGCTTGCACGGAGGCGCACGCTAAGAACTTTTCGATCCTGCTGCGTGCAGACCGTGCCACGCTCGCCACGCTGTATGATCTCGGGACCCACGCGCCATACCCGGCAATCGGTGCGCTGCGCTCAGCCATGAAGGTCGGCAATGAATACCGAACGGATGCCATCGGTCTGCGCGATTTTCTCACGGTGGCCACGAAGCTGCAGATCGCCGAGGGTTACGCCGAGGAGCGCGTGCTACACATTCGCAGTAACCTGGCCAGCGCGTTCGCGGATGCCGCAGCGGGTATCGGTGGCTCTTCTAAAGATCAGGCGTTCGCAAACACGGTTTCGAACTCGATTTCCAGCCTTGTGCACGAACGCGGTTGGTGACGCTGGCTGGGCTTCGCCGATCGAGGCGCGAGCTTGCGAGCGATCGAGATCCCGGAGTTGGCGGGTCTCGATCGCTCGTTCCTCGCGCCTCGACCAGTGGCGCGGGGGCTATTGGCCGAAGATGATGCGGGTGGCTCGGGATCGGGTGGCCTCGATGAGGAGGGCGTTGGTGCCGTCAACGGACTCGGCCCAGGCGAGGGCGGCCTCGGGGCTGCGGCCGTGACGCTCGTGCCGGTCGACGAGGCGGCGGAGGCGCTCTGGCTCGCTGGTTTCGCAGAACCAAGATTCGACGAGGAGTGTGTTAACCTCTGCCCACGGGTCGGTGTCGGCGAGCAGATAGTTTCCCTCGACCATGACCACGCGAGCGCTCGGCAGCACGGCGATCTCGGCCGCGATACCCTCGTCGACGTTGCGGTCGAAGCTTGGCGCGTAGACCGTGTGGTCTTGTTCGGCGAGGAGGCGGCGGAGCAGGGCGACGAATCCCCAGCCGTCGAAGGTGTCGATAGCCCCCTTGCGATCGTGCCGGCCGAGGTGATCGAGGGTGGCGTTGGCGAGATGAAAGCCGTCCATGGGCAGGTGCACGGCGAAGGCTTCGGTGCCGAGCAGCTCGTTCACCTTCGCGGCGACCTGCGCGGCGAGGGTGGTTTTGCCGGCGCCCGGACTGCCGGCGATTCCCACCAGGATGCGGCCGTTCTCAGGCAGGAGCGCGATGACGCGGCGCGCGAGTTCGGTCAGTTGAGCGGATGCCGGCGGATCAGTCAGCGTATTGGTCGGCATAAGACGACTCTAGGGCGGTGAGATGGGCGGGGGTTGCCGGAGGCGGGCGACATGTTAGAAAATGATTTGCATCTGACTGAGGGTTGATGGATACTGATTTTCAAGGACAAGGCTGTCTGGCCTTGTGACATTTTTCTTGAGGGGACTCCATGAAGAAGCGTTATTTGCCGATTGCGATGTTTGCGATCGCTGCACTGGGCCTCACCGCTTGCTCCGGCGGTGGCACCGATTCGCCAACGGACGACACCCTGGACGTCTGGATTATGCAGGGCACCAACCCCGACACCGAGGCCTTCTTCGACACCGTCGGCGATGCCTTCACCGAGAAGACCGGCGCCACTCTCAACGTTGAGTTCGTGCAGTGGGCCGACGCCCACGACCGGTTTGTCACCGCCATCGCCGGCGGCACCACGCCCGACATCGCCGAGACCGGCACGACCTGGACCGCCGAATTCGCCGACTCCGGCGCACTCGCGCCAATCGACGACTATGTGGCAGAAGCCGGCCTCGAAGACGACCTCGTGCAGGGTCTCGTCGACTCCGGCACCTACGATGGCAGCCTCTTCGGCATGCCCTGGTACGCCGGCGTTCGCTCGATCATTTACCGCACCGACGTGTTCGCCGAGCTCGGCCTTGCCGCTCCCACCACCTGGCAAGAGATCGTCGACGCGGCCACGGTGATTCAGGCCGAACGCCCCGATCTCATTCCCTTCCCAGTACCCGGTGACGCCGAAATGCTCACCTACCCCTGGGTGTGGGGCGCTGGCGGCGAGGTGTCGACGCTCGAGGGTGACCAGTGGGTCTCCGGTCTCGACGCGGACGAAGCGCGCGAGGGCATCCGCTTTTATACCGGTCTTGCCACCGAGCACGGTTTCTCGTCGGCTGGCGCGACCACCTGGAAAGAGACCGACCTGCTCGACAACTTTTCCCAGGGAACGGTAGCCATGGCCATTTCGGGCTCATGGACCCCCGCGACCGTGCTGGAGAAGGCGCCAGAGCTCGAGGGCAAGATCGGCGCGATCGCGATTCCCGGCCAGAACGGTGGAATCAGCCCGTCGGTGCTCGGCGGTTCTCACCTGAGCATGTTCGAGGGCTCCGAGAATAAAGACCTCGCTTGGGACTTCATGGAACTCATGACGACCGGCGACTTCGCCCAGCAGTGGGCAGACCAGACCGGCTACTTCGCCGGCACCGAGTCGCTGCTGCAGCCCACCATCGAGTCGGATGACCCGCTCGTGCAGCCCTTCGCCGAGCAGATGGTTGACGGTGGCGCCTCGCTGCCGGTCACCCCGACCTTCGGCGCAGTGCAGGCCAAGAAGACCACGAACGCGATGATTCAGTCCATTCTGTCTGGCCAGAAAACGGTCGACGAAGCCACGACCGATGCCGCGGCCGAGATGAACGACATCATGAACGGCAACTAGAACCGTGACCGTATTGCTCGAACGAGAGGCCAAGAAGGGCACGGCACCGGCCCGACCGCCGCGACGGCGTTCCCGCGCGCTGGTCATTGCCCAGGCCCGGCCGTGGCTGCTGCTGACGCCCGCGCTGATTCTGCTGGGTGCGCTGCTGCTCTGGCCTCTCGTTCGAGTGTTTTTATTCTCGCTGCAGGACTACGGCCTGCGCGAGATCGTGAGCGGGGACAGCAACTACATCGGTTTCGGCAACTACGCCGAGATCTTCTCCAACTCCACCCTGTGGACCGTCGTTCTGCCGAACACCGTTGGCTTCGCCCTCGTGTCGGTCTCGGCGACCGTCGTGTTCGGCACCCTCGTGGCGATGCTCATGGCCTCGCTCAGCCCGGTCTGGCGCACCATCGTGGGCAGCGCCGTCATGGTCGCCTGGGCGATGCCCGCCGTCACGGGCACCTACGTGTGGATCTGGATCTTCGACGCCGATCAGGGCCTCGTGAACGAAACCCTCAAGAGCCTTGGCCTCATGAACGAGTCGTTCAACTGGTTCACCAACCCGTTCACCTTCTATGCCATCGTGGCGTTGAACATTGTGCACCACGGTTTTCCCTTCGTGGCCATCACCGTGCTCGCCGGGCTGCTCGGCGTACCCAAGGAGATGCTCGAAGCGGCAGAAATGGATGGCGCCGGCCCGGTTCGCCGGTTCTTTGCCATCATCTACCCCACGCTCAAACCGGTCTTCTCGGTCGTGATCATTCTCTCGACCATCTGGGACTTCAAGGTCTTCGCGCAGATCTACCTGATGCCCGGAGGGTCTGGCTCAAACCGTGAAGTGCTCAACCTCGGCGTCTGGTCCTACGTCGAATCGTTCGGGCAGAACCGGTACGGCTTCGGCGCGGCGATCGCCGTGCTGCTCACCGTGCTGCTGCTGATCATCACCGCGATCTATGTGCGCACCCTGTTCAAGGAGGAGAAGGAATGAGACGGACTTTCGGGCCGCGCACCCTCGGAAAGGGCCTGCTGGTTGCGATACTGCTGATCTTCACCCTGTTTCCCGCCTATTGGATGATCTCCAGCTCATTCGACGCCCGCGCCTCCAGCGGTGGGCAATCGCTCATTCCGCAGGAATTCACCCTCGACAACTACCTCTTCGTGTTCGAGGAAGGCCAGTTCGGGTTGTTCCTGAAGAACTCGGCGATCGTGGCGTTCTTCACCGTGCTGATCTCAGGCATCGTGGCGCTGCTGGCCTCGGTGGCCGTGGCCAGGTTCAAGTTCAAATTTCGTACGGCGGTGCTTATCTTGGTGCTGACCGTGCAGATGGTGCCGCTCGAAGCGCTCGTGATTCCGCTGTTCGTGCAGGTGCGTGACCTGCAAATGCTCAACACGCTGCTCGGCCTCGTTGTGGTGTACCTCGCCTTCTCGTTGCCCTTCGCCATCTGGATGCTGCGCGGCTTTGTCGCCGCCGTTCCGGTGGAACTCGAAGAGGCCGCCTACCTCGACGGCGCCAGTTGGGGCCGCATGTTTCGCTCGGTGCTGCTGCCATTAGTGGCGCCAGGGCTGGTGGCCACGAGTATCTTCTCGTTCATCGTGGCCTGGAACGAGTTCATCTTCGCCATGACTCTGCTGGGCGGCGCGGCCGACAAGTACACCGTCGCCATTGGGCTCAAACAGTTCTTCGGCGTGCACTCCAACGACTGGGGGCCGGTGATGGCCGCCTCGACCATCATTACCATTCCGGTCATGATCTTCTTCATTCTGGTGCAGGGCCGCCTCAGTGGCGGGCTAGTCGCCGGGGCGGTCAAGGGATGAGCGCGGCTGACCCCGGCCTGCTGCGGCTGGTCAACGCGGTGCTGTGGCCGGGTTTTCTCGGTACCGAGGTGCCGTCGTGGCTGGCCCACGCCCTGGATGACGGCCTCGCCGGTGTCGTCTACTTCGCCCAAAACATCGACCAAGCAGATGCCGACCAGCCGGCCAGGCTGTCGGCGCAGCTGCGCGGCATCCGCTCTGATCTGCTAATTGGCAGCGACGAAGAGGGTGGCAACGTCACCCGGCTCAATGCTTTTCGCGGATCGCCGCACCCGGGTCACGCCCAGCTGGGCCGGGTCGACGACCTCGCAGCGACCCAATCGGCCGGCCGGGCGATCGGCGCGGCGGCCCTGGCGGCGGGCGTGAACGTGGTGCTCGGACCGGTGGCCGATGTCACCACCCAGCTTGCGAACCCGGTGATCGGCATGCGCTCGTTCGGGTCGTCGACCGAACTGGTCAGCCGGCACGTAGCCGCGATGATCGACGGGTTGCAGGGGGCCGGGGTTGCCGCCTGCGTCAAGCATTTTCCGGGGCACGGCGACACCCACACCGACTCACACCTCGCGCTGCCGCGGCTCGATTTGTCGTGGTCCGAGGTAAAGCGCGTGCACCTGCCGCCGTTTCTGGCAGCGGTGCAGGCGGGCGTGCGCGCCGTCATGACGGCGCACATCGTGGTGCCCGACCAGGGTTCAGCGCCGGCGACCCTGAATGCGCGGGTGCTTTCTAGCCTGCGATCCACCGGGTTTACCGGAACCATCGTGACCGACGCGTTGGATATGGCCGCGATTCGCGAGACCGTTGGGGCGGGCCCAGGCGCGGTGCAGGCGTTGCTGGCGGGCGCAGAACTGCTGTGCATCGGCAACCCGGCGAATGTCGGCGGGGCCGGGCAAGACCTCGTCGACTACCTACAGATTCGCGACGCACTGCTCGCGGCGGTGGCAGACGGCGTTCTCGGGGTTGACGTGTTAGAACTGGCCGGGGCGTCGGTTGCGCGGTTGGGGGCTGGGCTGGGAGGTGCGCCGACTGACTATGTTGCGGCTTCGAGTTCGGGGGCGATCGTGCGGGCGGCGATCACGGTGCGCGGCGCCGTGCAGCTGCCACAACGCTCGCTGGGCATTCTGGATGTGCGTGCGCGCCCGTCCCTCGCGGTGTCGTCGATGTTCGACCCGTTCTCGCAGGAGCTCGCTGCGTCATTCGACATTGAGCGGCTGACTCCTGGGCCGTCGGCGAGCGCCGCCCGCGCCGCCGCGATCTCGATTGGCGCCGACGCCGGCGTGGTCGTGCTCGCCGATCGCATCGCCACGCCGGGTGCGCAACGCGATGCTGTCGAGGCGATTGTCGCCATGCGCTCAACTGCTGTCGTGGTGAATGCGGGGCTTGCCGCGCCCGAGCCGGGGTCGTGGGCCGGGATTGACGCGCTGGCCGCCTCCCGGGTCACGGCGCAGGTCGTGCGGGATCTGCTGAGCGGTGGCGCGCGATGAGGGTTCTGGCGCTGCAGTCGGGAACGTCGGCTGACGGCATCGACGTGGCCATCGTCGATGTGCAGGCCGAGACAAATGTTCCCGAGCCGTGGCTGACCCTGCGTTGCGTGCTCGCACGCACGGTTCCGTGGCCGCCAGCCTTGCGGGAGCGTATTCTTGCGGCCGCGTTGAACTCCCCGGTGACGGCCGAAGAGATATGCCAGCTCGACACCCTGCTCGGGCAAGAATTCGCCGCAGCAGCCCGCTCAGCGCTCGACTCCCTCGGCGGCACCGTCGACCTCGTAGTCTCGCACGGGCAAACCGTGCATCACTGGGTGAGCGATGGGCGGGCTCGTGGAACCTTGCAACTCGGGGAAGCCAGCTGGATCGCCGAGGCGACGCGTGCCCCCGTGCTGCGCAACCTGCGCGCGGCCGACATTGCCGCCGGCGGCGAGGGCGCTCCGTTCATGGGTGTGTTCGATGCGGCCTGGCTGGGTGAGTGCGCCGCCGCCAGCGGGCGGCCGCAGGCCACCCTCAACCTCGGCGGAATCGCCAACCTCTCGGTCGTCGATCCCGACGGCAGCGTGCGGGCCTGGGACACCGGCCCGGCCAACGCGCTCGTAGACGCGGTGGTGTTCCGCGCCACCGACGGCGCCACGGCCTTCGACGACGGCGGGCAGTTGGCGGCGGCGGGCACGATCGACGCTGGCCTGCTGCGGGAGTTTCTGGGGCATGCGTTTTTTGAGCGGTCCGCTCCGAAATCAACCGGTCGGGAGACGTTCGGCCTCGCGATGGTCGATGCCGTTACCGGGAGCACTCCCCCGCTGCTGGCCGATCTGGTCGCGACGCTGACGCGGCTCACGGCCGAGACCATCGTCGCCAGCCTGCGCGCAGAGTGCCCGGTGCTGCCCGAGCGCGTCATCGTGTCTGGCGGAGGCGTACACAACGCCACTCTGCTGGCCCTGCTGCGTTCGCTGCTGCAAGCGGATGCCATCACCCTCGTTGCCAGCGACACCGTCGGCATCGAAGCGGGCGTCAAGGAGTCGCTGCTCTTTGCCCTGCTCGGTTTTCTCACCTGGCACGGCGTGCCGTGCACCTTGCCAGGGACCACGCCCGGACAGGCTCGGCTGGCCGGGCAGCTGGTCTTCGGGCCAGACCCCGTTGTCTTCGCGCCGCGCCTGACTGGAATTCGCGGGCTGACCGTTGTTGGTTCGGCCATCGTGCCTGTTGGCGCGTCACTCGCCGGTGCGCGGGTGCCCTCGTGAACGCGGCGCCGACGACGCTGGCCGTGGATCTCGGCAAGACCTCGTGCCGCGTTCGTGTGAGCACCGGCTCGGTCGTGGTCAGCGCGTTCGACGGCGCGGGGGCTCCTGGCCTCGCCGACGATGACGGTGTCGACCTGGCTTTTCGGGCCATTCTTGGGGCCGTCGCTGGTCTCGGCGCCGGTCTCGGCGCCGGTCTCGGCGCCGGTCTCGGCGCAGGCCTCGGCGCCGGCCTCGGCGCCGGCCTCGGCGCCGGCTTCGCTGGTATCTCGCAGTTCGGGGTCGGCGCTGCCGGGGTGGAAGCTGCGCCTGAGGCGGCTCGGCGATTGCTCTGGCTAGTGCGCGAGCGCTTTGGCGTGCCAGTGGCCATGATCTCGGACGGACTCGCCGCACACCTCGGCGCCTTCGACGGCGGGCCGGGAACCGTGCTCATTGTGGGCACCGGCGCCGTCGTGTTCTCGGTCGACGCGCAGGGCGTTCGGCAGGTAGATGGGAACGGCCCGTGGCTCGGCGACGACGGCAGCGGCCGCTGGATCGGGCAGCAGGGTCTGCGCGCCGTCCTGCGCGCCCATGACGGCCGCGGGCCGGCGACCCTCCTCACCGGCGAGGCGGCGCGCCTGGCCGGCAGCGTTGAGGCCCTCCCCGGCTGGGTGAGCGCCGCCGGCACTCCCGCTCGCACCCTGGCCTCTTTTGCTCCGGTCGTGCTGAACTTCGCCTCGGCCGGCGACGCCGTGGCGATGGCCATAGTCGAGGAGGCCTGCCAGTTGCTGGCTGCAAGCTGCGCGGCGGCCGGCTCCTTGAGCGTCTGCGCCGTCGGCGGCCTCACCGCCCACCCCTACTTTCTTGAGCGTTTGGCTTCTGGGCTGACGCTGGTCCCTCCTCTCGGGGACGCACTCAGCGGGGCCGCGCTCATCGCCGGCCGCCGCGATCTACTGCACGAAGAGAGGACCATTCGTGGTTAATCTGCCCGTTTCCGTCGGCTCCGCTGCCTCCCCCGGCGCGCTCTCGCCCGACGCGGCCCTGCGAGACGTGCTCGCGACGCTGTCGACCGAGCGGGTGAACACCAACTACCCCGACCTCGACCTGCTCACGACCGCTGAGCTGGTCGCGGCGATGAACCGCGAGGATGCGACCGTGGCCAGCGCGGTCGGCGTCGCTCGCACGTCGATCGCGGCGGCGGTCGACGGCATCGTCGACCAGCTCAGGGCCGGTGGACGCCTGCTCTACATCGGAGCGGGCACGGCCGGTCGGCTCGGAATTCTCGACGCAAGCGAGATTCCGCCGACTTTTGGCACCGACCCGGCCTTGGTCGTCGGGCTGATCGCTGGTGGGCCGGGGGCGATCCAGACGGCGGTTGAGAACGCGGAAGACGACTTCGCCGCCGGCGCCGCCGATCTGCAGGCGCTCAATTTGGGCGGCCATGATGCGGTCGTGGGGATCTCGGCATCCGGTCGCACACCCTACGTGCTCGGGGCACTCGCCTATGCGCGGAGTCTGGGCGCGTTCACCGTCGGGCTCGCCTGCAATGCCAACTCGCCGCTCAGCCGCGCCGGTGACGTCGCCATCGATGTGGTCGTCGGGCCGGAGATTCTCACCGGGTCGACACGGCTGAAGGCCGGCACCGCGCAGAAAATGGTGCTCAATATGCTCAGCACCATCACCATGGTTCGGCTGGGCAAGACCTATCGCAACCTCATGGTAGATCTGAGGGCCACCAACGAGAAGCTGCGTGCACGGGCCGAACGAACCGTTATTCTGGCAACGGATGCGGAACCGGCCATTGCCGTCGAGGCGCTCACCGCAGCCCACGGCTCGGTGAAGGTGGCGATTCTGATGATCTTGACCGGGCTGGATGCAATGACGGCCGATGTCGTGTTGGAGCAGCACCGGGGCAATCTTCGGGCTGCCGTTACTGAAGGAACCCCGCATGGCTAACGCCCTTCTCACGCTGCGCCAGGCCCTCCCCGGGCTGAGCGCCGCCGAGTCACGCATCGCCCGCGCCGTCATCGATGACCCGCTGCTCGTGGTGGATCGCACCATCAGCCAGCTGGCGAGTATCTGCGATACCTCGGCGGGAACGGTCGCGCGGTTCTGCCAAAAGCTCGGCTTCGCCGGATTTCGCGAGTTTCGGGTGGAAGTCGCTGCTGCCGCCAGCCGGGAGCAATCGGAGCGCGATCGTTTCGCGGTCGCCGACGGCGAGATCGGCCGCACCGATTGCGCCGAAGAGGTCGTGGCGAAAATCGCCTACCAAGAGGTTCTAGCGATCGAAGAAACGGCCAAGTCCCTTGACCTGGTCACCCTGGACCGTGCCGTCGGCGCGATTGCGGGGGCGGGGCGCATCGACATTTACGGGTTCGGTTCCAGCGGACTCACCGCCCAAGACCTGCAGCAGAAGCTCTACCGCATCGGTTTGTCCGCCACGTACTTTGCCGACACGCACCTGGCCGTGGCCTCAGCCGCCCTACAGAAACCCGGCGGAGTCGCCATTGCCATCTCGCACTCCGGGCTGACCTTCGAGACGAATCATGCGCTCGAGGTGGCACGCCTGGCCGGGGCGACAACCGTGGGCGTGACGAACTTTCCAGATTCGCCGCTCGCGGCCCACTGCGATTTTCTACTGACGACGCAGGCACGGGAGAACCGGTACCGGTCGGGCGCCATGTCGAGCCGCATTGCGCAGCTGGCCCTGGTGGACTTTCTGTTTGTGCGCATAGCGCAGTCTATGTACGACGACGTGACCGAGGCGTTGCGCCGCACCTATGAGGCAGTGCAGCATCGACGACTGCCGGTCGCTGAGTCAGGCGAGTAGACGGGTCTCGAGGCTCGGAGTACACGGGCGACGATGGCCGAATCAGCGTGCCGGCGAAGATGATGATGCCGAGCAATCCCACCCACGCGAGAATGGGACGCACTCGGGCCCGCATGTGGTCGAAGATCACGGCCCCACGACGGCGAGCTTGTAAGCGATTGAGATCGCTGAACTAGCGAGTCTCGACCAGCGAGGCCCCGGGGCACCGTTGGTTAAGCAGCCACCCAGTAGCCGATCGAAGTGGCCTACAGAGAACCCAGCGTTTCGCCGATGAATCTCAGTGTTGCCACCACCAACACACGTGTACATCACGAAGTAGAATCAAAATTCGGCGTCTGCCGCGGTGCTTCTGACCGCGGAAACCAGCCGCTGTGCGAGCAGTCGAAGTCAACTACTGGGAGGACACCGTGTCTACAGCTTGTTCTTCTCCGCCAGAAATTCCGTCGGGGGTGACGGCGGCATCCTTTGTGGGCCTGCCAGTCACGTCTCATGGCGCGCCGACAGCCGGAGCGTTTTTCACCGCGCACAACGGCATCACCTATGCGTATGGCACGGAGGACGGCACGGTGACTGCCGTCGGCTATAACGGCCCCTCGACGGTTGTCGTGCCCGAGACGGTGTCGAACGGCGTCGACGAGTATCTCGTGACCGCCGTCGCTGATGAATTCTTCAGTTCGATTGTTTTGGACTCGGTCTCGATCGGCGAGAACGTGACGAGCATCGGTAGCTGGTGCTTCGTCAATGACAATCTGACGACCATAGTGTTCGCGAACACACTGACCAACATTGGGCAGGGTGCGTTCGCCGGGAATGCCCTGACGACAGTCGATATCCCAGAGTCGGTCACGACTGTCAACGATGGCGCATTTGCTAGTAATCCCCTCACGTCGGTCAAGCTGCGGGAAGGACTCACCGAGATTGGCGCGTATGCGTTTGAACAGACCGAGCTGACATCCATCTCCATTCCGGCATCGATGACCACCATTGGACGAGGTGCGTTCTCCGGCGCGCCACTCACCTCGGCCACGTTCGCTGGTGCTGCGCCGTCGATCCATCGATCACTCACTTCCGACACACCGACTTTCGATGCCGAAAGCGGTCTGGTCGTGCATTACCTGTCGCAATTCGGAGTGGAGGGAGGGTTCACCTCACCGACCTGGCTGGGTTATGACAGCGTGATCGATCCGATCGTTTCCTTCGAATTAAACGGACACGGCACAACCGACGAGCAACGGCTCGTGGCCGGCAATTCTCCCGGCCAACCTGTTGCCCCGGAGGCTGCGAACGTTGTGTTCTGTGGCTGGTATCGGGATGCCGCACTGACTGTGCCGTTCGATTTCACGGCAACCGTACCTGATGACGTGACCGTGTTCGCGAAATGGGCCGCCAACCCAGTTGCTACCTGACAGCGCTTCCGATCAACGAGAGTTGCGGGGCGGCCAGGTGCCGTCGCATCCGTTTTGGAGACAGACGAACCGCCAGGTCTCTTCGTCGGGAACGGCCTCCATGCGCATGAGGCAGCGAGGACAATTGGGCGGGCCCAGCTCGAGCGGAGCATCGCTGGCCAGCTCGGCCTCAGAATAGGGAGGACCGAAGTAGAGCTGCGTGCAGCCGAGGTTCGTGCAGCCGTAGTCGTAGCCGTCACCGTGCCAGGCGACCTCCATGGCGTCCCCGCACTGCGGGCAGAGGCGCGGACGCTCCACATCTTGCTTCTGGAACAGCCACGAGACGTTGTCGTCCATGAAGTGAGACTAGTCCAGCTGGCAGGGGTGTGCTGCGGATTCTTTGAACTGTGGAGAAGTGGGCGCGCGCATACTCGAGGCCCCGTTCATGACGGTGCGGAGATTCGGAGGCCGTGGGGTCGCTACAGCGATTTTTCGAACGTTGTCGAGCGGGAATCTTCGCAGTTGTTCGGCGGGTGGCGATGCAAGAAGCGGGGCTGAACGGCGGGTGGCGGGGCGAGAACTATGACCGGCCAGCGTCGGTGGAACTAGAGCCAGGATTGCCCGGCGTCGGTGGAACGCAGGGTGAGGTCGCCGATCCAGAGCCAGAGGGTGTTCTCGGCGGATGCGACAGCGATGTTTGCGGCCAGCTCGGCGGGCGTTTCGTCAGTGGCGTAGCAGCCCGTGGTGCTCGCGCTCAGCGCAGCGGGTTCGGCGGCAGGATCGATCACGCTGACATCGACGACGCTGAGGCCGAGGCACGCGACCGAGGCGGTCTCCGCCGACGAGGCGGCCGGGTGCCCGGCGGCCACGGCGATGTAACCCAGGTCGCTCGCGGTGAGGGTGAGCACTCCCGGGACGGTCAGGGGCGCTGACCAGGAGGCGGCGGCCTCCGTTGTGGCGAAGATGCGTGCGTCGGCGCAGAGAACGGCGGCGGAGTCAGCGTCGGCCGTGCTTGCAGCGAGGGCGACAACCGCGTCGCACGGCGCCGCGGCGAGGCCATCGGGCCCGTGCACGGCGGCGCGGTCGGCCGGGTCGACGTACCACGTGTCGACGAGCTCGTCGGGGTAGCTGGCGTAGTTATCTCCGGCGACGAAGGTCTTGATGAACTGCGGGGCGCAGTCTTCATCGAGGCCGATGAACTCGGCGACCGATTCGCTCTGGGCTGCGATGGATTGCAGGGCGGTGACTCCGGAGCGGCCGGTGGCGTCGGTGGCGTTCCAGCTGGTTCCGGAGTCGGTGCTGAGTTCGGGTGCGGCCGGTGTCGCACAAGGTCCGGTGCTGGCCCGCCAGGCGGCGGTGGCCGACACCGCAGAGAGCAGACGGGTGGCCGGCACGGGCATCACTGCTGGTGCGGCTGTTGGCGAGGCTGTCGGGGTGATACTCGGCACTGGAAAAGCGGATGCCGTAGCGGCCGGCTTCGAAGATGCGTCGACGGCAGCGTCGACCGAGGTCGACGTGAGTGCGCTCGTGATGAGCACGGCGTCGATGAGAAGGAAGAGTGCGATAGCGGAGAAGGCGATGATGCGACGCCGGCGGGGCTGCTGGGTCATCAGGCTCCCGCCGCGATCAGGGCGGCGGTGATCGTGGCGACGGAGGCGTTGATCGCGGCGGCGGCGCGGTCGTAGACGGCCGCCGACTGGCGGTAGGGGTCCTCGACGTCGTCCAGGGTCGGCGGGTTGGGCGAGGGGTGGAGTCCGCGGGTCGAGGCGACGGACGCGATGAAGGCGGAGAAATCGAGGGGTGGCCGGGTGGCCGAGGTGGGTTTCGACACCGGGATTGCGGTCTCGGCAGGCTCGACCAGCGGATGGGCGTCTTCGGCATCGGCCGGGGCCACCAGGCGGGCGAACTGATTAAGCGTGAAGGTGTAGCGGGTGGCTTTGGGCAGCAGAGTGACGACATCGCGACGGTGATCGCGGGTGGCGGTGAGCACGAGGTCGGCGTCGGCAATGAGCTTCTCGGTGAGCTGCCGTGCGACGTGCTGGGTGTTTGACGCGCCGTATTGCGTTGACAGAGCGGCGGCCTCGGGCGTCATCGCACTACCCGTCATGGCGTGGGTTCCGGCGCTCGTGACCACGGCGTCGATACCGGCACTGCGCAGGTTTTCACGCAGCAGCTGCTCGCCCAACGGCGACCGGCAAATGTTTCCGGTGCAGACGATGAGAATGCGGGGGGCCGTCATGTTCGGGCCCTCGATCGGCGGGAGTAGGCGGGAGCGATGACCTCGGGGGTCGGACCGGTGTCGCCGTAGGTGTGTCCATAACCGTACTGGCCGTAGTGGCCGTAACCGTAGGCATCCGGTCCCTTGGTCGGCAGCATCGTCATGACGACCCCGCTGATCGGAGCGCCGACCTTGTCGAGCGCTGCGATGGCCCCGGTGAGCTGGTTCTTCTGGGTGCGGCCGGCGGCGACGATGAGAATGGCGCCGCCGACGCTCTTGGCGAGGATCGCGGCATCCGTTACCGGAAGCAGCGGCGGGCAGTCGAAGATGACCACGTCGAAGGTGCGGTTGAAGTCCTCGATGATTTGCGCCATGCGCGACGACCCGAGCAGCTCGCTCGGGTTCGGCGGAATGTGCCCGGCGGGCAGCACGAACAGCTGGCCACGGCCCCAGGGCTGAATGACATCCTCGAGTTCGGCGCGGCCGACGAGCACGTCGGTGAGGCCGACACCGCCCTCGATGTTCATATATTCGGCGACGCGGGGTTTGCGCAGGTCGGCGTCGACGAGCAGAACGCGAGTGCCGGCATCCGCTAGTGAAATAGCCAGGTTGGCGCTTGTAGTGCTCTTGCCCTCGCTGCCGATCGAGGAGGTGACCACGAAGGAGCGGTCCAGGCGCTCCACGTCGAGGTACTGCAGGTTGGTGCGCAGGGTGCGAAAGGACTCAGCGCGCGGGCTGCGCGGGTCGGCGTGCACGATGAGGGGCCGCTCGGAGGCCTGCGGATCGAAAACGATGCCGCCGATGATGGGCAGCTCGGTGATCTGTTCCACATCGCGCTGACTGCGGATGCGAGTGTCGAGCGTTTCGCGCAGCACCGCGAGGCCAACGCCGAGGGCGAGTCCCACGAGCGCACCGAGGGCGATATTGAGGGGCACGTTGGGGGACACCGGCACCGACGGCACGCTCGCCACCTGCACCCGGGTGAGTTTCACGGAGGGGCCCCCGGTGACCGCGTCACGCTGCTCGATCTGCTGCACGCCAACGGCGAGGCTCTCGGAGACCGCGTTGGCGATGTCCGCTGCGCGGCGTGGGTCGGCGTCGGTGACGGCAATGCCGATGATCGAGGTGTCGAGGGTTGCCGACACCTCGATATTCTTGGCCAGTTTGGCTGGCGTCTGGTCGAGCTGGAGGGTCTCGATGACCGGCAGCAGCACCAGCGGTGTGATGGCGATACCGGAGTAGGTTTTGACCCGAGCCACCGTGAAGCTCGCGCCCTGCACGAGATCGCTCGCGCTGCCGCTGGACTGAATCGATACGAACACCTTGCTGGTTGCGCTGTAGGTCGGTGTTTTCAGAATCGAGAAAACGGATGCCGCGGCGACGGCCACGAGGGTCAGCGCCACGATGAGCATCCAACTCTTTTGCAGAATGCGGATGTAGTCGCGGAGTTCCACGCTGCTACCTTTCGTTGCGATACAAAGTTGCCAGCACTTAGCTTGCCACAGGTGGTTGGTGCATTTGGTGGAGTACGCGGCCCGCGATCAGGGGACCGGCAGTCAAATCAGGCAGTGGCGGCGCGGCGACGCAGGGTAACGCGCAGGGTGATGACGAGGGCCAGGCCGAGCAGCAGGGCGCCGGCAGCGCTGTAGATGAGGGCGATCGGAACGTCTAATCCGGCGGTGGCGAGGCCGGTTCCGTCGGCGGCGACGACCGTGAACGTGACGGTGCCGATGTTTTGCGAGTTGCGTCCGATAGCGGTGAGTGTGTAGGAGCCGGTCGCGTCGCTCGGCAGGGTGACGGTGAGGTCGAGGGCGCCGGCGCTCGTAGCGGTCTTTTTGGCGTTGACGGTTGCAGCCTGCAGTGCAGCCAGGGTGGCCGAACCTTCACCGGAGACCGCGAGAGAAACCTGTTCGCTGTCGGTGAAGGCGCCGTCGTCAAACACGACGCTGACCGTGCTGCCGGCGGTCTGGCTGCCGGAGATGGTGATGAGATCGGCGGCCACATAGCCGGCAGCGTGGGCGGCAACCGGGCCGCCCAAAACGGCGACACCAACGAGCGCGAGCGTGGCAAGAAGTTTTCTAAGCAAGGTAAATCCCCCGGAGTGCATTGTGTGGCCTGATCGCTGCGGGCGAACCCTTAGCACTTGAAGTCTAGTGATGATGTGTCGTGCAACGCGATCAGTGGCGTACTGCGCAGCTCGAGCTCGCCGCTGAACGGCTCCGGGCCGAGCCAGTTGAAGCGCAGCACGGTACTTTCGCCGGGCGCCAGTTCGATCGCGATCGTGCTCACCGGATAGGTGGCATCGGTGGCCGGATGGTACGGGGCCTCTGCACCGTCACGGGTGAGGCCGAGGTTTTGCAACTCGGGGGTGCCGTACGCCGAAACCACGGTCTTGATGCTGCCGAGGGGCACGTCGTACGCGCCGCCGCCGGTGACATACGCGGGGAGGCTGGTGGCGGCATCCGCTGGTGCGGTATTGCTGAGGGTGATCTCGAGCGCGTACTGCGGGCGCAGGTCTTTACGGCAGGTCTGCTGGCCGAGGGCGGTGGCGACGTCGAGGTAGAGGTCCATTTTGGCGCCGGTACCGTCGTTGAGAAAGAGGCCGAACCGGTTGGTCTGGTCGTCGCTGACCGGTCGGGCGCCGGCCAGGGTAGTGCCGGCAAGAACGGTCTGCTCGGCCTCATCGGCGTTCCAGATCAGCACGCGATGTTCAGCTCCGGCGCGGGCGAGCGCGGCGATGAGCTTGGTCGGGTCGGCGCGGCCGCTCTTCACGGCGTCAAACACGGCGCCCGCCGCGACCGCGAAGAAGGCGTCCTGCTGGGCCGGCACCTCATAGCGCGCGTACACGTCGCTCAGCAGAAGCTGCACCGCGTTGTCGGCGGTCAGCTCGTCGCCGGTGGCGAGGGTGATCGGGCCGGTGGCATCGAGCAGGTAGCTCAGCGCAACCGGGTCGACCGAGAGCACGCCATTGGCTTCGAGGCCGAATTCGAGGCGCCACATTTCGCGGGCGAGCGCCCCGGTCTCTGCGAAGTCTGGGGTCATCGTGACGTTTTGAATGAATTCGCCGGTGATGTCGCCGTAGATGGACCGGGTGGCGTCGCTCAGCGGCAGCACGGGGGCTTCGTACTGCGGAAAGGAGCTCGAGCTGGCCTGTTGGGTGAGTTCGATGCTTCCGTTGTCGGTGTGCAGCAGGGCGAGCGCGCCGGGGATGCCGCCGGTGGAGCGCAGCTCGGCGGGGTTCTGAAACAGCAGAATGTAATCGCGCGGTTCGGTCGTGCCGAGCATGGCTGGCAGCAAGGTGACGGCGCGGTCCATGACGTCGAGTGTGACCGCGGTGTCGTCGGCAACGGTTTGCAATCGGGTGACGGCGTCGCGCACGGCGTCGTGCACACCGTCGGTGTTGATGGCATTAACGTCTTCTGTGGCGCGGGCCAGAGCGGCATTGGCCTGCTTGACTGGCGGCTGCGCGTCGAGCAGGGGTTGCAGGGCGATCGATCCGTCGACGGGCTTGAATGCGTTCAGGTCGAGAGTGCCGGCCAGCGTGGCCAGCGGGGTGACGGCGTTCTGCGCGACATCATCGACGACGGTAGAGAGTTCACGCACGGCCGTGAGATTCGGTCCGAGAAACGGCAGCAATTCATAGCCGCGCCAGATCGGGTCGCTCGTGCGCGACCGCGCTGTTGCCGCGAATTCGGCAACGTCGGCGGCGGTCTTGGCAGCTTGGTCACCGTCACCGGCCAAGATTTGGTCTTGGATGGCCGATGCGAGCGGCACGGCAGCCTCGAGGGCGTCCTTGGCCTGCAGACCGCGAATGCCGACCCAGGCGGTGGCCGCCACGACGAACACGAGCAGCCCGAGCACGACCAGCCCGACGATGGTTCGTGCCTTCTTTGGCTTTTTCACGGGTGCGGCGTGCGCGGAACGGGACGAAGACATTGCCCTATTCAAGCAGAGTGCACCATCCGGTTAGCGCCCGCACAGTGAATCGCGAGCCCGGGGCGTAGTCGACGCTCACAGCTGAGGTCGAGCGAATCGGTCTCGTGCAGCGCGATTAACGGTGTGCTGCGCAGTTCGAGATCACCGGTGAACGGCGCCGTGCCGAGCATGGCCGGCAGCAGGGTGACGGCGCGGTCCATGACGTTCAGGCTGCTCGCGGTCTGCTCGGCGACGGTTTGCAGCCGGGTGACGGCGTCACGTACCACGGCGAGTACGTTGTCGGTGTCGATGTCGATCGCAGTGACATCTTGTGCGGCGCGGGCCAGGGCTACGTTGGCCTGCTTGACTGGCGGCTGCACGTCGAGCAGGGGTTGCAGGGCGATCGATTCGTCGACGGGCTTGAACGCGTTCAGGTCGAGGGTGCCGGCCAGCGTGGCCAGCGGGGTTCTGCGCGACATCGTCGACGACGACGGCCAGTTCGCGCACGGCCTTGAGATTCGATTCGAGAAATGGCAGCAATTTGTAGCCGCGTTAGATCTGGCTGACTGGCTGGCTGGCTGGCTAAGCCTTGGCGCGCGTGCCACGGGCGCGGGCCGGCTCGGCGGGAATCGAGGGCGTGATGGCCTCGGGGTCGCCGTAGCTGTAGCCATAGCCGTAATGGCCGTAGCCGTAGGCGTCCGGTCCGCTGGTGGGGAGCATGGTCAGCACGAGCCCGGAGATCGGCGCCCCGACATTGTTCAAAGCGGCGATGGCTCCGGTGAGCTGGTTCTTGTGCGTGCGGCCGGCCGCCACAACGATGAGGGCGCCACCCACATTTTTGGCGAGGATGGCGGCATCTGTTACCGGCAAAAGGGGCGGTGCGTCGAAGATGACCACGTCGAAGGCCCGGTTGAACTCGTTGATGAGCTGCGTCATGCGGGTGGAACCAAGCAGTTCACTCGGGTTAGGCGGCACATGGCCGGCCGGCAGCACGAACAGCTGCGCCTTACCCCAGGGCTGAATGACGTCGGCCAGGTCGGCGCGGCCGATGAGAACGTCGGTGAGGCCGACAGCGCCCTCCACGTCCATGTAGTCGGCGACCTTGGGGCGGCGCAGGTCGGCGTCGACGAGCAGCACGCGCGATCCGGCGTCGGCCAGGGCGATGGCGAGGTTGGCGCCCGTCGTGCTCTTTCCCTCACTCTCGATCGAGGAGGTGATGACGAAGGAACGGTCGACCCGCCCCACGTCGAGATACTGCAGGTTGGTGCGCAGGGTGCGGAACGATTCGGCGCGGGGGCTGCGTGGGTCGACGTGCACGATGAGCGGTCGTTCCTTGGCCTTGGGGTCGAAGACGATGCCGCCGAGAATAGGCAGGTCAGTGAGCAGCTCAACGTCGTGGGTATTGCGGATGCGCGTCTCGAGGGTTTCGCGCAGCACTGCGATGCCGATGCCGAGGGCCAGCCCCACGAGCGCTCCGAGGGCGATGTTGAGCGGCACGTTGGGACTGACCGGCGCGATCGGAACCGTCGCTTCCTGCGTGAGGGTGAGCTTGACCGGCGAGGTCGCGTCAGCTATGTCGGGAGTTTCAATCTCTTCGACGACGAGGGTAAGGCTGTTCGAAATGGCGTTGGCCGTGTCGGCGGCCCGAACCGGGTCGGTGTCGGTGACGGTGACGTCGATGATCGAGGTTTCGAGCTGCGCGGCGGCGGCAACCTTCTTAGCCAGCTCGGCGGCGGTTATGCCCAGATCGAGGCTGGCGATGACGGGCAGCAACACGATCGGGGTGGTCGCGAGCTCGGCATAGGTCTTGACGCGCGCGACCGAGAAGTTGTTGCCCTGGGCGAGGTCGGCAGTGGACCCGCTGGACTGCGTCAGGGTGACCACCTTGGACGTGGCGCTGTATTGCGGCGTCTGCAGAATTGAATAAGTGGATGCCGCGCCAACGGCTACCAGCGTGCACAGCACGATGAGTACCCAGCTCTTGCGCAGAATGCGAATGTAGTCGCGAAGTTCCATGCTTGGGTGATCCCCTCATGTCGAGGAATACAACCCGTACTTCACCGCACGAATGCGCGGTTCCCCTCTTCTGAGGGTACCGAACTTTGGGGCTCGTGCCGACCGGCGGTGGGTGCCGGTAGATTGGGATTTATGGGGAAAGTGGTTGCGCGACAGTCCGTGAACGTTCTCATGCCGACGGGCTTCGGTCTTGTGGTGGCCATTGTGCTGCTGGAATCGGCTAATTCCACGTCGTTTGGGGACGCGAATGTGGCCAATTTATTGGGCTATCTGTGCGTGTGGGTGCCTCTGTTGGTGGCGATTGGGGTGGCCGGGGGTGGTGTGGCGCGCGGCGGCTGGGGCTCGTCGCTTGATGGGCCGGGTGCGGCGATTCTTCACGGCTCGGCTGCGACTGCTGGGGTGAGCGGCGCTGGATCAAGCTCGGTTCTGACTAGCCCCGACTCGGTATCTGGTGGAGACTCGGCTGCTGCCGGTTCGGTTTCAAACCTGGCGCTGGGTAGCGACCGTGCTCCTGACCGTGCTCCTGACCGTGCTCCTGACTGTGCTCATGCTGGATCTGTCGACGACGACGCGGGGAACGGCATCCGCTCTGGAAAAAGCCTGCTGCGGCTGTCGATTCGGCCGATCGACCTGGTCTGGGGGCTCGGGGTCGGTTTGCTGGCTCGCACAGTGGCGAGCCTGATCGAGATCTTGGGCTACGGCAGCATCGGAACTGCCGGCGCCACCTTCGGCGAGACCGTGCACGACGGCTGGTGGCTGTTCAGCGCATTGCTGGCCCCGGTGCTGCTGGCTCCGTTCGTGGAGGAACTGTTCTTTCGCGGGCTCGTGCTGCGCGGCGTATACCGGCAGGTTACAACGCTCGGCGCCGCGCGCTGGGCCGGGCCAATCGCGGTCGGAGTGAGCGGGCTGACGTTTGCACTCATGCACCTCGTGACAATCGACCCGGGAAATACTTCGACCGTGGTCGTGGTCGGAGTCTCGACTTTGATTTTTGGGCTCGCCGCGGCCTCGCTCGCGCTGGCGACCGCACGAATCGGCGGCGCAATCGTGGCGCACGTGACGTTCAACGGGCTCGTCATTGTGCCGGCACTGCTGGGTTTCTGAGCCTCTCAGCTTTGAAGCACTGAGGTCCCCAGCCTCTGAGCTCTCGACACGCGACGGGACCGCTGGCGAGTCGAGTGGCTAACGCCGGAAATTGGCGACCCTCCGGGCCCGGCCTCGGGTCAGCACGGCGTGTCCCAGATTTACCGGCACTGCGTACCGGGCCGACCTGGCACTGGGCGCAGGCTGCGCGGCACAGAACACAGGCACACGCCACGCACTTTCGCCCTTGCGGGCGGGCTCGGGGATACGCGAAACGCCCCAACACCGAAGGGTGATCGAGGCGTTTCGGTGAGCGGCCCGGAGGCTACTCGAGAAAGCTAATTACGCAGCAGCGTGCTGACGACGAACCGAGACGCGCACGAGAACGAGTGCGAGGCCGAGAACGAGAACGCCAACGGCACCCCAGATGACGAGGACCGGAGTGTTGAAGCCGGTGGAGGCGAGGCCCTTGTCGGCGGCATTCGTTGAAGCGGCAACGATGTCCAGGGTGACGGTGTAGGCCTGCGTCGCGGACTTAGCGGTGACCGTGTAGTCTCCGGTTGCGTTGCTGGGAATTACCACGTTGACGAACGAGGAACCGTTGAGTTCCGCAGTCTTGGTGAGTGACTTGGTGACAGCGGTCTTGACGACGCTGAGCGCGGCCTCCTGATCGCCCGTGACGGAGTAGAGAACGCTCTCCTCAGAAGCGAAGGCGTTTGCGGCGAAGGCCACGACGGCGGTTTCGCCGGCGATGGGCGCGCTCGTGATAGTCACCTTGGAGTCGGACACGTAGTCAACCGCGTTGGCGGCCGGTGCGAAGGCGAATACGGCGATGACGGCGAGTGCTGCCGTAGCCAGGCTTTTCTTGAACATGATGAGGGTCCCCCCGGTATTTGGATGGTTTATACGCCGTAGACGGCGAGTCCCGGCAGATCATCTTGAAATACCTAGGTGACTCTCAGGCTAGCGCGCGATTGGAGCATTACGTAGCCCGATCGGCGTTAAACCTGGGCCTATCACGGTCGAATCGCCGTTATCACACCTGAACTGGGGGTACGCACGGTCGACGCCGAGTCGAATTTGCGGCCCATTTCGCCGCTACGGCACGTCGTGACGGCTGCGGTTATTGAGCACGCCGTGGCTCTCTTCGAGGTAGCAGCTTCCACAGAGCGACTCATAGGTGATCTCTTCGCCGTCGATGGCTACCTGGTCGCCGTCAAACACATAGACGCCGCCGATCTGGCGCCCGTTGAACACGGCCTTGCGTCCACAGCGGCAGATGGTCTTGAGTTCTTCGAGGCTGTGGGCCACTTCGAGCAGACGGCGACTTCCAGGAAAGGCGACGGTTTGAAAGTCCGTGCGGATGCCGTAAGCCAGCACGGGCACGTTTTCGAGAATGGCGATGCGCAGCAGATCGTCGACCTGGGTCTCGGTGAGAAACTGGGCCTCGTCGAGCAACAGGGCGCTCACGTCACGGCCGGACTCTTGCAAGACCTGCGCGCGGTGCTGCTGAAACAGGGCGTAGGCATCCGTTTGCGGAGTGAGGAGAAAATCGACGGCGCGGGTCACGCCGAGACGGGAGAGAATTCCGCGGTCGCCCTTGGTGTCGACCGACGGTTTGGCGAGCAGCACGTGGTGGCCGCGTTCCTCGTAGTTATATGCCGCCTGCAGCATCGAGGTGCTTTTGCCGCTGTTCATGGCGCCATATCGAAAGTACAGTTTCGCCATTAGGTGCCTTTGGTTGAAGTTGAGCTGCTGCGGTCAGCGTCAAATTCTAGCGTGAGAAGCGGATGCCGGCTGGTCACGCGCACCTGGGAGAAGACAGCGCGGAGCACGCTGAGGTACGGGCGCAGGGCCCGCCGGCGCTGGTACGGGGGTAGCGAGATTCCCGCCTGGATGGTGATGGTGTCGACGGCGCGTTCACCGGTTCTGCGCGATCGGGTCGTCAGCTGCGCTTGCGCCTGCGCCAGGGTGCGGGCCTGAGCTGCAGCTTGATCCTGGGCGGCGGTGACGATGGCGATGGTCGTGGTGTCGGTGGCCGGGGTGGGGAGCGCACCGCGCGCGCCGAAGGCCTGGGTAACCTGGGCGGTGTCGACGGGGGCGGGGCCGGTTCCGTCGATTTGCACGACGAGGCTGGTCGGATCGAAGCCCTTGAGGGTGCAGAGCGCCACGAGGATAGCGCCAGCGGCGGCGCGCTGGTCGGAGTCGAAGGCGGTCGCGCGGCGCTCGGGGTCGGCGATGACGCAGAGTGGGTTGAGTCCGCGCTCGGTCAGCGCGGTGCGTTCGCGTTCGATCAGGTCGTCGAGCCAGGTATGGTCGACCTCGGCAACGAGCACCCGGCGCACCTGAAAGGCGAGGGAGCGGGCCCGCTTCACGTCGGCGACGGTGAGCGTATCCCGCTCGAGCACGTCGGCCAAAAACGGCAGAACATCGGCGCCGAGGTTTCTAACGCGATGGTCGACCACCTCGTGCGCGAGGAGGTCACGACTCTCTTCGGTGCGCGCGCGGATCGCACGGCGGGCATCCGTTTGCCAGCGGTGAATGGAGTTGACGACCTGACGAGAGAACGCGGCCGCGGCGAGGGTGGGCGCGAGCACCTGAGTCATGGCGATGATCGCGAACAGTGCCGGCGGAGTTTGCACGCCGAGAAAAGGCGATTGCACGAGGGCAGTCGCGCCGACGATGATCGCTGAGGTTCCGCCGAGCACGAGGATTTCTTTCCACGGCCGAAACGGGGCGAGGGCGAGCAGTAACAGGCCGAGTCCGATCGGGGCAAAGTCGTCCTGGACCATGCCGTTGTACTGCCAGGCGCTGGCCGCGGCGAGCAGGTGGGCGACGAGCCCGAGGGCCACGACGATGATGGCGCGAGCGCGGGTGAACGGGGCCAGGTCGGGGCGGGCCGACCAAACGAGCACAGCGGCCGCGATGATGAGCGCTGCGACGGCGGAGACCGCAACCTCCTCGATTTGAATCTCGTGCGGACGCGACACGGTCGAGGCGATCGCGTAGGTCACCACGATCAGGGCCACGACCGGGGCGATCGGCCAGACCGCCAGACCTCCGATGGGGTCGAGGCGCTGCTGTGAAGCGGATGCCGGCGCGCGCGGCCGGCGCGGCGTGGGGGTCGCGCGGGTCATCGGGCGGGCCTCGAGTTCGGGTTCTTCGTCGCGGCTTTCGGGCTGGCTTTCGCTGCGGCTCTCAGGCTGGCTTTCGTTGCGGCTTTCGTTGCGGTCTTCGTTACCGCTTTCGTTGCGGCTGGCACGGTTAGGCGCACGCTCGTACCGGCGCCCGGGCGGCTCCAAATGAGCACCGAACCGCCAAGCTGCTCGATGCGTCGTCGCACGGACTGCCGTAGACCGAGCCGGTCAGAAGCGGATTCCGATTCGGTGAAGCCGCGGCCGGCATCCGTTATGAGGAGTGAAATTGTGCTGCTGTCGGATTCGATGGCAACTTCGGCGGAGGTGATTCCGGCGTGCAGGATGACGTTGACCAGGCACTGTTGCACGGCGAGGCCGACGTCGCGGTCACTGCCGGCCTCGAGGCGGGCGAGGGCATTGCGGTCGCCCGTGACTTCGACGGTCAGCCCACGGTCGCGGCAGCGTTCGATGGCTGTGTAGACAGCGCTGGAGACCCAGGCCGGGTTTGGTGTTGACGCTTGCTCCTGAACCGTTGATTGCGGTGTGATAGTTCTGCGAGCGTCGATATCAGTAAGCCAATTGGTGTCGTGCAGGGTGGTGAGAGTGTATTTCAGACTGGCTTTGAGACCCGGTGAGAGAGCTCCGGGTTCGGCCAGGGAGAGCGCGACGAGCTGGGAGACGGTCGTGTCGTTGAGCAGGGCGATGGCGCGGGTGTCGAGGGCATCGCGCAGCTGGCGGTTGGCGCCGTCTTGTACCGCGCGGTGGATGGCGGGTTGGGCTGCATTGCTGGCGCGGCGATCGATTCCGGCGAGCACCATGACCCCGACAAGTACGAGGTAGGTCGAAAGGGTGAACAGGTCGGGCCGGTAGGGCACGGTCGTGCCGACGATAGCGACGAGCGCGGCGGCCTCGGCCAGCAGAAAGGCCGCGGTGCTCCAGAGCACGCCGGCGAGCGCGGTGGATCCCGCGCCACCGACCATGACCAGGGCCATCTTGGGCAGGGCGACGAGGAACATGTTCGACGCGGGGAATACGTCGGGAACGCCGAGCACGGTGGCCGTGAAGACGCAGACACCGAGGGTGCCGACGAGCAGATAGGCGACGGCCAGAAGGATGCGGCGGTGCCGGGTAAAGAGGATGAGCAGGGCTGCCATCGCGGCCACGACCACGATGGTAATCCAGAGTTCAGGGGTTCTGAGGCTGAGGATACTGACTGAGACGATCGCGGCGCTTATGCAGGTCAGCGCAAACCAGTGCGCGGCCCTCGCGATGGCGCGCGCGAGCGTGCGCTGCACCAGGTAGCCGGGTAACCCTAAAGACATATTTCCCCCAATAGGTAAGTATGCCATCGGGGTGGGTGGGGGTCTTGGTTCGGTGGCCTCGGGCGATCAGGTGCTCGCCGGGCAGGTGAATTGCAGGTTGTGTCTGGCAACGGGTCGAGACTCACGGCTCGGTGGAGCTGGCGTCGCTTATGAACGGGCGGCGACGGGCTCGGGGCTGCGAGCTCGGGCTGGGAGCTCGGGCTGGGAGCTCGGGACTGCGGGCTCCAGTCTCGGGCCCGGTCTACCTTGTAAGCGCGGGCCGAATTCAGACACTGGGCCCACGTTCCGAGACCGGGCCCCGAACGCGATGATGAGGTCAGAACAGGGTCGGGGCCAGGTCGGGCGGGAGTTCGGCGGCGATCAGGGAGCGGGGTGCCTCCGCGCCAGGGTCCAGCTTCAGGGAACCGGGCCCATGATCGATCGTGGGCCACGTTTCCGGGCCCGGGCCCGGTGCACGAACAGGGGTGAAGGTGGGCGACAGGTGGGCGGCGGGCGGGGGCATCCGTTCTGGGGAAGACGGGAGAGCGCTGGAGCGGAGGCCGCCGGTCGAGGGGTCGACGATGCCGCGTTCGAGGCCGTGCGCGCGAATGAGCGGTTTGATGCGCGCGGCGAGCCAGGTGCGGTACTCCTTGGGCGCGTATTGACCGCCAGCGTAGAGCTCGAGGTAACGGGCCACCAGCTCGGGATGCTCGCGGTCGAGCCAGCGCAAGTACCAGTCCTTGACGGCGGGCTTGAGGTTGAGACCGGAGTAGAGAACGCTCGTGGCTCCGGCCGCCTTGGCTTGCCGCAGCGCCTCATCGAGGTGCGCGCGTGTGTCGGTGAGGAACGGCAAAATGGGCATGAGAAAGACGCCGCAGTCGAGTCCGCGTTCGCGCACCGCGGTCACAGTGGCGAGGCGCGCCTTCGTCGTGGGAGTTCCCGGCTCGACCGACTGCTGCAGGTCGTCATCGCGCAGTCCATCGTCATAGATCGCGATCGACATGGCCAGGTCGACCGGAACGTGCTCGCTCGCCTCGGCGAGCAGGTCGAGGTCGCGGCGCAGCAGTGTGCCCTTGGTGAGAATGGAGATAGGGGTTTTACTGTCGGCAAGGGCCGCGATGATGCCGGGCATGAGTCGATAACGTCCCTCGGCGCGCTGATATGGGTCGGTGTTGGTACCAAGCGCCACCGGATGCCGCCCCCAGGTTGGCTTGGACAGCTCTCTTTTTAGGACTTCGGCCACATTGACCTTCACGATGATCTCGCTGTCGAAGTCCTTGCCGGCATCGAGGTCGAGGTACTGATGGGTCGGTCGGGCGAAGCAATAGGTGCAGGCGTGGGAACATCCGCGGTAGGGATTG
This sequence comes from Cryobacterium sp. Y50, assembly GCF_002929805.1. GTDB lineage: Bacteria > Actinomycetota > Actinomycetes > Actinomycetales > Microbacteriaceae > Cryobacterium. The sequence goes on from NZ_PJJM01000100.1 coordinate 41,444, forward strand.
ATCGTGTAGCCGAATGGCAGCGCACTCTGACCCGGCACATGGTTGAGCGCCGATTTGCACAGGATCTCGTGGAACGTGATTCCGGCGAACTCGGGCGTCTGTACGCTGCGTACGAGGTTGTTCAGGCGGGCGAGTCCGGGCAGGGCGCCGACCTGTTCGGTCTGTAGTTCTTGCCCGCTCCACCGCATAGCTATAGTCGAACACAGGTTCTAGCAAAACACAAGTACCACCTAGAAAACCCGCACTAAAGCGGATGCCGCAGGTCGTGCCACGCGCGTCGCCGCCCGTCACTGGCGCATCGCGGCACTCGCTCGGGAGGCGGGCACTCCTATGCAGGAGTGGCAGCGAGCGCGCTGCGGGCGGGCAGCGACATCCGCTTTCGGGCAGACAGGGCGATTCGCAGTACTGTTGCGGCATGCGCACACCGACGGCATCCGCGTGACTCGGCTGCGGCGCAGCGACCCGACCCGGCCGGGGTATTCCCGGCGGCGCGCGGGCAAGGGCTTCAGCTACCGCGACCCGGGAGGGCTGAAGGTCAGCGAGAAGCAGCTGCGGCAGCGATTCGCGGAGCTCGCGATTCCACCCGCGTGGACCGACGTGTGGATCTCCCCGCACCCGAACGGGCATATTCAGGTTATCGGTCTCGATGCGGCCGAGCGCCGCCAATACATCTACCATCCGGCCTGGCGTGAACAGAAAGACCGCCTCAAGTTTGAGCGCGCGTTGGAGCTGGCCGCCTCCCTGCCCCGGGCGCGTGGTCAGGTGACCCGGGATTTGCGCGGGGACGGCGCGCCGCGCACGCGGGCCCTCGCCGCGGCATTTCGCATGCTCGATCTCGCCTCGTTGCGCATCGGCAGCGAGCGTTACGCCGACGACTACGGCAGCCACGGGCTCTCGACCCTGCTCTGCTCGCATGTATCGGTGCGGGGAGACGTGGTGCGACTGAACTTTCCCGCCAAGAGCGGGCAACAATTTCAAGGCGTGATAACGGATGCTGACCTCGCGACCTATCTGCGCGCCCGCCTGCGCGAACGCCCGGCTGCACCGCTGCTGTCCTGGGTGGTCGACGGGGAGGAGAGTGCTCTCTCGGCCGCCGATGTCAACGAGTTCATCAAGGAACGCACCGGCGGCGAGTTCAGCGCGAAGGACTTTCGCACGTTACGCGGCACGGCCGCTGCGGCTCAAAGTCTGGCCCAAAGTCTGGCGCAGAATCTGGGGGCAGTGGCTTCCGTCAGGACCGCGCATGAAGTTGAGGCGAGCAGCCACACGAGGACAGAATCGGGCGCCGCCGGGAGCGGGGCGAAGGCAGGCCCCGCCGGAGTTGGCACGAAACCCGGCACTACCGCCACTGGCGCAACGGTGACCGACGTTGGGGAGCCGGCAGCATCCGCTTCACGGCAACCGCGGGCGGCGTCGCGCAACCGCCGCGCCGATACCCGCGCCATTGCCGAAGCGATGCGGCAGGCGGCCGCGGTGCTCGGTAACACCCCGGCCATCGCTCGAACGAGCTACGTCGACCCGCGTATCGTGGATCTGTTTCGCACCGGCGAGACCATCGACCCGGCCGGGCGCGTCTCGGCCGAAACGGCACTGCGCGCACTCGTACTCGGTGACGATGTTTGAGAAGCGGCGCTTCAGAATGTCGCACGTTCGCGGTATAACTTGAGTGCCGCGCAGCTGATCCGACCGCTGTCTATAAGAAAGGTATGCCCGTGTCCCACGACTCTGACCCCATTGAAGAACCGCCCCTGGACATTCCTGAGCCGCCCAGTACTCCCACGAACCCCGACCAGCTGGTTGGACCCGACGGACCCGATGGCCCGGCTCAGGAACACACCGGTTCCGCCGGTTTAGTTGATAAAAGCACCGAAGCGGCCGTTCCGGTCGCCAGCGCCGATACCGGACCAGACGGGCCCGCACCGAGCGATGACGGCTCAACGGCTGGAGAAGCCGCCACAGCCACTCCGGTCGAGCCCGACAGCAACAGCGACACCGACACCGACACCGAAGATGACCAGGACAACGCCGACAACGAACCGAACCTCGACGATGCCGACCGCGCCGAGGACCCGTCGAACCCTGATCTGGTCGGCCACGATGTCGATGAAGAAGACCCCAACCTCGCCGAACCAACCGCCTAAACCCGAGGAGCCCCCATGAAGGGTAAGTTTCTTTTTCTCGCCGGCACCGCGACCGGTTTCGTACTCGGATCCAAGGCCGGCCGCCAGGCTTACGACCGCATCGCCGCGAAGGCCCGCCAAATGTGGGGCGGCCCTGGCACCCAGAAGGTCATCTCGCAGGCCGAAGGCCTCGCGCGCGACGCCGCCACCGTTGCGCAGACCAAGGTAAGTGGTCTGCTCGACCAGGCCGCAGGCATCCATTAAGAAGAAGGAGCGCACGGTCAATCCGACCACGGATGCCGACAGCCACGACCCGTAAACAGCCTCACTCCCCCCGACACCCCGGCCGGCGCCTGGTCGCGGTGGCGAGCCGGGTGGTCTCCCCAGCGTCCGCGCCCATGATTTATCCCGGTGTCGGGCTCGATATCCGGCTGGCGCCCCGGTCGCCTGCCGGGCCGAGCGCCTGGTCGCCTGCCGGGCCGAGCGCCTGGTCGCCTGCCGAAGACCGGACGCTTGAATCAAACAGAGCGACCGCCTCGGCGACGGGGTGCTAGTCGGTGACGCGTGAACTCACGGGCTCGGTGGACCCAATTGTGGCGGGAAGCTCGGGCGCACCCGACACCAGAAAGGTGGCTTGGGCGCGGTCGAACGAGAAGTAGAACCAGCGCGTGTTGAGTACGCCGAGCTTGGTGACTCCGTAGGCACCCTCGATGTGTTCGATGACTCCCATCAGGGCGGCCGGGTCGCCGTCCGGTAGTGCGGGATCTCGAACGAGCCATTCGGTGGGTGTGAGCTGGAGGATGCCGAGTTGCGATACGCGCAGATTCTCCGCATTCGAAACGCCATTGTTAGGGTTCACTTGCCGCCTCCGGGCCGCTTTTGGATTACTCAGAAGACCCCGGCCCGCTCACTCCTTCAAGGGGTTGACAGAGCACTCCTACCCAACTCACACCAAGCCCGAAGGCTTTAGCCGGGAACTGACCCGGTCAGACCACCTGTCGGTCGACTCACCGACCCGCCGACCCGCCGGGGGCTAAATCAGGAAATCCCGGCCGCTGGCCAGGCCAGAGGCACTAGATTCCGGGCCAACAGTTGACTACACCGGAGAATTTCCTGAATTAGCCACACACGCGACTCGGGCAGCACCGCCCCGACGCGCCTAACTCGTGCAAATCGTTCCGGGCACGACCGGGAACCCGCGGAAACACGCACAAGTTCACATTCGTACCCACAAATAGCAGGAGCTATGCGCGGCGTCGGCTACTTACCGACCGCCGGGACGCGCCTAGTTCGTGAGGTGCAGAACCTCAGCCGTCGCGGCGAGCGACGCTGTGGCAGCTGCGGGGTCGTCGGACAAGCGGGTGCCGTAGCTCGGAATCATCTGGCGGATGCGCGGCTTCCAGCCCTCAATGCGGTCCGGGAAGCAGCGCGCCAGCAGGTCCACCATGATCGGCGCGGCCGTCGAGGCTCCCGGCGAGGCACCGAGCAGCCCGGCGATCGAACCGTCGGATGAGGTGATGACTTCGGTGCCGAACTGCAGCACTCCGCCGAGCTTGGCGTCTTTCTTCATGACCTGCACGCGCTGGCCGGCCGTGATCAGTTCCCAGTCACCGGAGACGGCGGCGGGAATGAACTCGCGCAGCGCCTTCAGCTTGGTCGTGCGCGAGGCGAACACCTCGCCGATCAGGTATTTCATGAGGTCGAAGTTGTGCCGGGCTACGGCGAGCATCGGGCCGAGGTTGTGCGTGCGAATGGAGAACGGCAGGTCGAACCAAGTGCTGGTCTTTAGGAACTTCGGGCTGAACCCGGCGTATGGGCCGAACAATAGCGACATCTCGCCGTCGACCACGCGGGTGTCGAGGTGCGGCACCGACATGGGCGGGGCGCCCTTAGCCGCCTTACCGTAGACCTTGGCCTGGTGCTGGGCAACGAGCTTGGGGTTGGTCGTGCGCAAAAACTGCCCGCTGATCGGAAAGCCGCCGAACCCTTGAATTTCGGGGATTCCGCTCTGCTGTAGCAGCGCGAGCGCGCCACCGCCGGCGCCAACGAAGACGAACCGCGCGTTGATGTTGCTGCGGGTCTGCCCGACCTGACGCAGCAGCTTGAGGTTCCACGAGCCATCCGCTTTGTGCTTGAGGCCGACGACCTGCTCGTTCATGTGCATGCTGACCCCCTGCTTCGCGAGGTTGTCGAACATGAACCGGGTGAGGGCGCCGAAGTCGACGTCGGTGCCGCTCGCGATGCGCGTGGCGGCGATCTTCTGGCCGGCCGGACGCTTGCGGGTGAGCAGCGGGGTCCAGGTGCCGATCTTGGAGGCGTTGTCGCTGAACTCCATGCCGGCGAACAGCGGCTCAACCGCGAGCACGGCGTGACGCTTGCGCAGGTATTCGACGTTGGCCTTGCCGTGTACGAACGTCATGTGCGGAGTGGAGTTGATGAACTTGCTCGGCTCCGGCAAGGCACCAATAGAAACGAGATGCGCCCACAATTGCCGGCTGATCTGGAACTGCTCGTTGATCACAACGGCCTTGTCTGCGGTGACCGAACCATCCGCAGCCTGCGGCATATAGTTGAGTTCACACAACCCGGCATGCCCGGTGCCGGCGTTGTTCCACGGGTTCGAGCTCTCTTGGGCCAGTTCGCCGAGGCGCTCGTACACCTCGATGCGCCAGTTGGGCTGCAACTCCTTGAGGAGCGTTCCGAGGGTGGCGCTCATGATGCCGCCACCAATGAGGACAACGTCGACAGTTTCCTGAGAATTCACACTTTCGAGTGTATCGCTGCAAGCGGATGCTCCCGACCCGACCTCCGCTCCGTGCGGCTCACCACGATGACAATGACATCATCGGGTACCCACCGGGCCGGCCTGGCTCATAATGTGGTCGACAGCAGCCTGCGCACTCACTGACGCCCGAACTATCTCTGCCACTTTGCCGAGCGCCCCGAGTGTGCCGTCGAACAGGTCAAGAACACCGTCGCTGACCGAGACGAGACTGTCGCCGTACCCCGACTGCACGGATTCTTCGATCCGTTCCTGTTCGACCTCAGCCCCAAGAGGGCGACCGCTGGTGGCCATGAGTCGACTGGAAGCGTCTGCCCGAACAAGCGACAGTGCACGTCCGGCATCGATGCAGTGCACGCCGGTGTCCATGTCGAGACTGGCATGAAACAGGCAGACAAAGCTGCTCGCTTCTTTCAGGTCTGGTTCGAGGGTCGTCGCGGCCACCTTCACAACATCTTGAATATCGTCGAGCCTGGATCCAGCCCGCAATACCGCGCACCCGTCATAGCGGTGACCGCCGCACCCGGTGCACAGCTCGCGCTGGGCGCGGTTGACGAAGTTCGATTTGGACTCGCGCTTGAACCCGACCACGCTGAAATCAACGGTGTTGAAGATGGCGTCGACGGTGCGCTCCTCGCGGCGGGATTCGAGCAGCGCAGCCTCTCGAACAGTTCCGATTGCTGGATGCGGAGCACGCGGACCGAGTGCGAATCTTCGGCGACACCCGGCACGGCCGACCGTTCGTTGAATTCGAGACAAGGTCGGGTTTTCGGATATTACAGGCGCAGATCCTCGAAGAACCCACCTAATGGTTCGGGCTCGATCTGCTCGACATCTACATTGACGGCCATACAGTCGATGGCGAGTCGGGCCAGCCGAAGCTCAGCACGGTGATGGCCAGAGCGATGGCCAGAGCGATGAAGACAAGCGCCCGAATATCGGACACGCCGAAGGAGACGCACTGCAGCAACCCCAAAAAACTTTCTTCGGCCCACTCAGTCAATGCCCACGCTACTTACCCCCAAGGGGCCGAACTGGGGGTCTTGGTGCGGGTGATTGTGGGAGTCAGGCCTGGGGCACGAGGCGGTCGGCGGCGATAAGCTCGGCGATCTGCACGGCGTTCAGCGCTGCACCCTTGCGGAGGTTGTCGTTGCTGATGAAGAGGGCCAGGCCACGGCCATCCGCTACGCCTTCGTCCTGACGGATTCGGCCGACGAAGCTCGCATCCTGCCCGGCTGCCTGCAACGGGGTGGGGATGTCGGTCAGTTCGACGCCGGGCGCGGTCTTGAGCAGTTCCTCGGCGCGGGCGACACTGATCGGCTTGGCGAACTCGACGTTGATCGAAAGCGAGTGGCCGGTGAAGACCGGCACGCGCACGCAGGTTCCGGAGACGAGCAACTCGGGCAGCCCGAGGATCTTGCGACTTTCGTTGCGCAGCTTCTTCTCTTCGTCAGTCTCGAACTGGCCGTCGTCGACGATGCTGCCGGCCAGGGGGATCACGTCGAACGCGATCGGGCGGGCGTAAATGGTGGGCGCGGGCAGGGTGACGGCGCTGCCGTCGTGCACGAGCTGGAACAGGTTCTCGTCTTGCGCGGCGACGCGTACCTGGCTGGCGAGCTCGAACGCTCCGGCGAGGCCACTGCCGGAGACCGCTTGGTAAGTGCTGACGATCAGGCGCTTGAGCCCGGCCTCGTCGTGCAGCACCTTGAGCACGGGCATGGCGGCCATGGTGGTGCAGTTCGGGTTGGCGATAATGCCCTTGACGGCGAGCTTGATGGCTTCGGGATTAACCTCGCTGACGACGAGGGGAACGTCCGGATCCATGCGCCAGCCAGAGGAGTTGTCAACGACGGTGACGCCGGCAGCGGCAAAGCGGGGGGCCTGCGCCTTGGAGAGGGTGGCGCCGGCCGAGAAGATGGCAACGTCGATTCCGGTCGGGTCGGCGACGGAGGCGTCTTCGACCGTGATCGGCTCGCCGCGAAAGGTGAGGATGGTACCGGCCGAGCGTGCCGACGCGAAAAAGCGAATGCTCTTGACAGGAAATTCGCGCTCCTCCAGCAGACGACGCACGACGGCACCGACCTGTCCGGTGGCTCCGACGACGCCGATGTTGATTGCAGAAGTGCTGGCTGAGGTGGTCACGTGTGTTTCCTAACGTCGTTGAGGCTGTCTTCCGTGGCTAATTCAGGAAAACCGGCGATCCTGCCGATATTTGCTGCCCAGAGCGGATACTGCGGGTCGATTTCCTGAATTAGTCACCGAAAGGTGGGGTGACGAGATGGTGCGGGTGGTGAGGCGGGGCATCCGTTCGCCGAGGTGTGAGTTTTGGCCGGTTTCGGCCGGTAACGGGTGCGAAACTCACATCTCGAGGCGGCATGTGCCGGAGCTAACGGCCGGAGCCGCCGTGCACGATGGCTTCGGCGTCGCCATCGAGCCCGAACGCGGTGTGTACCACGCGGAGGGCTTCGTTGATGGTGTCGGCTCGGGTGACGACCGAGATTCGGATCTCGCTCGTTGAGATCATTTCGATGTTGATCCCGGCTTCGTAGAGCGCCTCGAACAGTTTCGCCGAGACACCCGTGTTGGTGCGCATGCCGCCGCCGACCAGGGCGAGTTTGGCGATCTGGTCGTCGTATTGCAGGCCGGCGAATCCGATGCGGTCGCGCTCATTGGTCAAGGCCGTGAGCACCTGCTGCCCCTCCGACTTGGGCAGGGTGAAGGAGATGTCGGTGAGTCCGGTCGACGCAGCAGACACGTTCTGTACGATCATGTCGACGTTGGCGTTGGTCTTGGCCACGATCTTGAAGATCAAGGCAGCCTTGCCGGGAATGTCGGGAACGCCGACGACAGTGACCTTCGCTTCGCTCAGATCGGCGGCGATCCCGGCGATGATGGGCTCTTCCACAATTTCTCCATTTTCTCGCGCGGTTGCAGCGTTGTACACGACGGTGCCGGTGTTGTTGTTGAAGGATGAGCGCACGTGCAGCGTGACGCCGTGGCGCCGGGCATATTCCACAGCACGAATATACAGAACTTTGGCTCCAGCGGCTGCGAGTTCGAGCATCTCTTCACTCGTGACCCGCTCGAGCTTGCGAGCCTTGGGCACGACGCGCGGATCCGCGGTGAAGACGCCATCGACATCCGTGTAAATCTCGCAAATGGCGGCGCCGAGAGCCGCAGCCAGTGCGACGGCCGTGGTGTCGGATCCGCCGCGCCCGAGGGTGGTGATGTCTTTGGTGTCGCGATTGAAGCCCTGGAACCCGGCGACGATCGCGACGGCACCCTCATCGAGAGCATCACGGATACGCCCGGGCGTAACGTCAACGATGCGGGCTGAGCCGTGGCTCGCGTCGGTGATCATGCCAGCCTGGCTGCCGGTGAAGGAGCGGGCGTCGTAGCCGAGGCTCTTGATTGCCATCGCGAGCAGCGCCATGGAGATGCGTTCGCCCGCAGTCAGCAACATGTCGAGCTCGCGCGGGGCGGGCAACGGCGTGACCTGGTGGGCGAGGTCGAGTAGCTCGTCGGTGCTGTCGCCCATCGCCGAGACGGCGACGACGACCTCGTTGCCGGCCTTGCGAGTGTCTACAATGCGCTTGGCGACCCGCTTGATACTTTCGGCATCGGCGACGGATGATCCGCCGAACTTCTGCACGATCAAGCTCATGTGACTCCTGAGATGGGGGTTTCGCAGGCCTGTCTGCGGGCTGCGTCCAAGTTCCCATTCTAAATGCTGGTGCTTGCGCGTGGGTGCCATGTGACACTGTGCGGCGGCGTTCGGCGGATGCGCGGGCGGGCGAGGCGGGGCAGCGCGGCGCGGAGCAGGTGCGGGGCAGGTGCGGAGCACGTGCGGGGCGGAGCAGGTGTGGAGCGGCGACTAACTAGTGCGTGACCTCGCGGCGACCTTCGAAGGCGCGGCCGAGAGTGACCTCGTCGGCGTATTCCAGGTCGCCGCCGACGGGCAGGCCAGAGGCGAGACGCGTTACCTTGATCTCGAGCGTCGTCAACAGACGCGAGAGGTAGGTGGCAGTCGCCTCCCCCTCCAGGTTTGGGTCGGTGGCAATAATGACCTCTTGCACGGTGTTGTCCGCGAGGCGTTGCATGAGTTGGCGAATGCGCAGATCGTCGGGGCCGACGCCATCGATCGGGCTGATGGCTCCGCCGAGCACGTGGTAGAGGCCCTTGAACTCGCGGGTGCGTTCGATCGCGACGACGTCCTTGGACTCTTCGACCACGCAGATCGACGAGGGATTGCGGCGCGGGTCGCGGCAGATCAGGCAGGTCGGCTGCTCAGACACGTTGCCGCAGATGTCGCAGAACCGTACCTTGTCGCGCACCTCGAGCAGTACGTTCGCGAGCCGAGTCACGTCGAACTTCTCGGTTTGCAGAATGTGGAACGCGATACGCTGCGCCGACTTCGGTCCGATTCCGGGAAGCTGGCCGAGCTCGTCGATCAATTCCTGAACAATGCCTTCATACATGATCTAGTAGTCGTTTCTGGTTCGGGGTGCCGCGGTGTACGGCTGTTCTTCGATGAAGGTCGCGCCCAGGATCTCGCGCACCACGGCCTCGCCATAGCGCTGCTTCTCAGCGAAAGACGGCGCGCGGGACGGGTCTTTCGCAGCTCCGCGCTGGCCGGACGAGTTCGGGCGTTGGCGCTGTGCCGGCTGCTGAACGTTCGGCTGGCTCGAAGTCGACTGGCTCGGCGTCGGCTGGCCAGAAGTCTGCTGGCCAGAAGTCTGCTGGCCAGAAGTCTGCTGGCCAGAAGTCTGCTCGTAAGGGGAGTGCGCGTTCTGCTGCTCTTGACCGTTTGCGTGACTACTCTGCTGCGAAGCGGATGCCTCAGCGTGCGTCCCGTAATCTGGCACGCGTTCCTCGACGGGTGCGTCCACTTCGGGGGGAACGTCGTCGTCGAACGGCGGGGGTACGTCATCGAACGGGAGTTCGTCGTCGCGAGATCGCGATGCGAAAGCAGTCGCGGGCACGGAGCCGTCGGGTGACACTCCCCCGGGGGCCTCCGGGGTGCGAAGGGACTGCGCTCGAACGGGCGACGGAGAATCGGGGGCTGCCTGGTCGTTCGCTGTAGATGCAACGGACATGCCGGGAGACACGGTATGCGTTGTGTCGTCTTCGACAACGGTTAGTACCGGACCGTTGGGCGAGCCGGGGATGGCGACGGTGGCCCATCCGCTGGTCGAGGCAGCCACGGGCGAGGCAGCCACGGACGAGGCTCCTGCCGTTGTGGCGGGGGCCGCGGTCGCCCGTACTGTAGCGGTGGCCCGTGACGAAGGCACAGACGCGGGAGACACCGACGTGGTCGGCGCGGTCGCAGACGCNCACAGACGCGGGAGACACCGACGTGGTCGGCGCGGTCGCAGACGCAGAGGGTGCTGATGCCGCCGCGGAAATTGCCGACGTCGGCGCGGGCAACGAGGCCGACGCTGTCGCGTCGGGTGTCGGCACGGTCGCGGCCGTCGAGGCGCTCGAATCAGCGTCGGCTCCAGCGAGTGGCGACGGGGTCGGATCACGCGTGAGTGCGGCTGGCGCAGGCTCCGCGGCGACGGCCGTCGAGCCGCCGGACGATGCACTCGGCGAGGATGTTTCGCGGCCGGAATCGACACGCGCGATGAACTTGACCTGAAGTCCGAGTACGGCGACGATCGCGGTGCGCAGAAAGTCGCTCGTTCCCATTCCGGGAACCTTCTGCTGCTTGAAACTGTCGACGTCGGCCTGGCTCGGGAACGACAGAGCGAGCACGTCACCGTTCAGGCTGAGCACGTGCGCGGTGTAGACGACCAGCCACGCGGTGGTCTTCTCGTTCTTGACGACTTCGACAATTTCGGGCCAGGCATCTTTGAGCTGCTGAAGCGTGACGGGAGCGCCGGGAACCGCCGCCGGTCGTACCGACACCAGCGCTACAACAGGCCCAGCAGTCGAAACAGGCCCAGCAGTCGAAACGGGCACAGCAGTAGCAGCGGGCACAGCAGCTGCAACGGGGGCGACGATTGCAGTAATAGGCGCCACCGCAGCGACCGCTCCGACTCCGTCGACTCCGATGCGACGCTCGAGCCGCTCGACTCGGGCGAGCGCGCCGCGCGTCGTGTCATCGGTCGCGGGAATCAGGGCGCGTGCGATCATGAGTTCGAGGTGCAGGCGCGGCGAGGTGGCCCCGCTCATTTCGGTGAGCGCGGCGTTGAGAATGTCGGCGGTGCGCGAGAGTTCGGCCGGTCCGAAAGCGGATGCCTGCACGCTCATGCGCTCCAGCTCGTCCTGCGGTACCCCGCGCAGCACCGCTGCAGCTCCCGCGACGCTCGTGGCCGCGACGATGATGAGGTCTCGCATCCGTTCCAGGAGGTCTTCAACAAACCGGCGCGGATCTTGCCCGGTTTGAATGACCCGGTCGACGGCGTCGAACGCGGCAGCGGAATCGCGAGCTCCGATGGCGTCGACGGCTTCGTCGAGCAGCGAGGCGCTCGTGTATCCGAGCAGGGCGACAGCGCGTTCGTACTCGATGGACTGCCCGTCGGCCCCGGCCATGAGCTGGTCGAGCAGCGACAGGGTGTCGCGCGGCGAACCTCCGCCGGCACGCACGACGAGCGGCAGCACGCCGGGAGCGACGACCATCTTCTCGACGTCACACATCTGCTGCACGTATTCGAGCATCGGACCCGGCGGCACCAGCCGGAACGGATAGTGATGGGTACGCGAACGGATGGTGCCGATCACCTTTTCGGGTTCGGTCGTCGCGAAGATGAACTTCACGTGTTCCGGTGGCTCTTCGACGATCTTGAGCAGTGCATTGAAGCCCTGCGGCGTCACCATGTGCGCCTCGTCGAGGATGAAGATCTTGTAGCGGTCGCGAGCGGGCGCGAAGATGGCGCGCTCGCGAATGTCGCGGGCATCGTCGACACCGTTGTGGCTCGCCGCGTCGATTTCAACGACGTCGAGCGACCCCCCGCCGTCGCGGGCGAGCTCGACGCAGCTCGGGCAGACGCCGCACGGAGTGTCGGTGGGGCCCTCGGCACAGTTCAGGCAGCGGGCCAGGATGCGCGCGCTCGTGGTCTTGCCACAGCCGCGCGGGCCACTGAACAGATAGGCGTGATTCACCCGATTGGTGCGAAGCGCCGTCATCAGCGGATCAGTCACTTGGGACTGGCCGATCATCTCGGCAAAGGTCTCTGGCCGGTAGCGGCGATACAGGGCGGTAACCACGCTCTAATGGTACTTGCCCGCACCGACACTCGCCCGCCCGCAGGCGTGCGCCTGAATGTCAAGACCCCCGCACCCACGAATGACGTGCGCGGCCGGGCGTGCTTGAGTGCGAAGATCGCGCGCGCTTAGGCCCAGTTCAGCGTCAAATCGGCCTGAGCGCAGTGACATTTCTCTGCTTTCTGCTGATCGTGACCTGGCTCATAAACAACTTGATGCAGACGGTCATACCTGCACGGCTCTGAGCGTGCTCGTGTCGCTCAGTCTGCTGCCGTACACGGCACCGAGCGCACGCCGAGGCCGGCGTGGGCGCCGCTAGCTCGCGGCAGCCGCGAGCTAGCGCACCGTAGCCAGGGTCTGGCGGGCTATTTCCATTTCTTCGTTGGTGGGGATGACGAGAACGGTGACCGCAGAATCGTCGGCCGAGATACGCCGCGCACCTCGATCCGCAGCGGCGTTGCGCTCCGGATCGATCCGGATTCCGAACGCCTCGAGTTCACCGACCGCGCGAGCACGCACCATGGGGTCGTTCTCGCCAACTCCCGCCGTGAACGTGACCACGTCGACCCGACCCAGCTGGGCGAAGTAGGCACCCACGTAGTGCTTGAGCCGATGCACATAGACGTCAATGGCGAGCTGGGACGGACCATCACCGGACTCCGCTGCCACGATCACGTCGCGCATGTCGCCGCGACCGGTGAGGCCGATCAGCCCGCTTCCGCGGTTCAGCAGGGTGTCGAGCTCGTCCATGTCGAGACCGGCTCGACGGTGCAGGTGAAACAGCACGCCCGGGTCGATGTCGCCCGAACGGGTGCCCATGACGAGACCCTCGAGCGGGGTCATGCCCATGCTCGTCTCCACCGATCGGCCGCCGCGCACCGCACACACCGATGCGCCGTTGCCGAGGTGCAGCACAATCTGGTTCAGGTCAGCCAGCGGACGCTCGACGAATTCCGCGGCGGCACGCGAGACGAAGCTGTGGCTCGTACCGTGAAACCCGTAGCGACGAATGCGGAACCGCTCGGCCAGGCCCACGTTGATCGCGTAGGTGAACGCCTCTGGCGGAAGGGTCTGGTGAAAGGCTGTGTCGAAGATGGCCACGTGCGACACCGAAGGAAAGGCGATCTCAGCGGCCACGATGCCCTGCAGCGCGCCCGGGTTGTGCAGCGGCGCGAGCCCGGAGAGCTCGTCGATGTCGCGTTCAACCTGCGGTGTCACGAGTGTCGGCTCGTGAAAACGAGCCCCGCCGTGCACGACCCGGTGGCCGACCGCGACCGGCGCATGGGTGCTGAGCGAGGGGCCGTGCGAGTGAAAGGCCTCGAGCATGACAGCGAAGCCCACCGTGTGGTCGGGAATGGGCAGTTCCTGCCAGGTCTTGGCACCGTCGGCGTCGTCTATGCCGGTTACCGAATGAGACGAGTGCCCCATGAGCTCGCCGATACGCTCGACCAAACCGCTCGCGAGGGTGGTCTCGGTGTCCATCTCGATCAGCTGATATTTGAAGGAGCTCGACCCCGAGTTAACGACCAGAACAGCGGTCATCGGATGGCTCCGGCCGGTGTCGCATCCACTACGGCCGCCAGGGCGGCGGCATCCGTCAGTCCGGCCGCCTGGATGGCGGTAATCGCCACAGTGTTCACGATGTCCTGCACGAGGGCTCCGCGCGACAGGTCGTTTATCGCCTTGCGCAGACCCTGCAGCACCGGTCCGATCGCGACGGCTCCCGCGCTGCGCTGTACCGCCTTGTAGGTGTTATTGCCGGTGTTGAGATCGGGAAAGATGAACACCGTGGCGCGGCCAGCCACGTTGGAACCGGGTATCTTGGTGGCCGCGACCGCGGCATCCGCTGCTGCATCGTATTGAATCGGACCCTCGACCAGCAGGTCGGGCTGGCGCTCACGCACGAGGGCGGTGGCGGTGCGCACCATTTGGACGTCGGCGCCCTCACCAGAGGTTCCGGTGGAGTACGACAGCATCGCGATGCGCGGCTCGATGCCGAACTGCACGGCCGTCGCCGCGGCCGAAATGGCAATGTCGGCGAGCTGCTCGGCTGTCGGTACCGGAATAACGGCGCAGTCGCCGTAGACCAACACGCGGTCGGCGAGCGCCATCAGGAACACGCTCGACACCACTCCAACACCGGCCTGGGTCTTGATGATCTCGAAGCTTGGCCGGATGGTGTGCGCAGTCGTGTGCGTTGCACCGGACACCATGCCGTCGGCGAGGCCCAGCTGCACCATCATCGTGCCGAAATAGCTCACGTCGGTGACGGTTTCATTGGCTTGGTCGAGCGTGATTCCCTTATGTGCTCGCAACTGCATATATTCGTGGGCGAACTTGATTCGCAGCAGATCGTCGTACGGGCTCACTACGTGGGCTTTGGAAATATCGAGGCCGAGGCCGATCGCGCGCGAGCGCACCTCGAATTCCTCGCCGAGAATGGTCAGCTCGACGACGTCGCGGGCCAGCAGGGTGGCGGCGGCGCGCAGCACACGGTCATCCTCACCCTCGGGCAGCACGATGTGCTGGCGGTTCTGGCGCGCGCGCTCGAGCAGGGCGTACTCGAACATGAGCGGCGTGACGACCTCGGCCCGGCTCACATCGAGCCGGTCGAGCAAAGCGGATGCGTCGACGTGAGTCTCGAACAACGCCAGTGCGGTGTCATGCTTACGCTGCGAGTCGGCCGCGAGACGTCCGCGAGCGCGCGTGATGCGCATGGTCGTGTCGTAGGAGCCGAGTGATGTTCTGATGATCGGCAGCGAGGGAGCGAGACCCTCCACCAACTGTTGGATCGCCTCGGGCAGCTCGAAGCCGCCATTGAGCACGATGCCGGCGATCGACGGGAAGGTTGCGGAGGCGTTGGCCAGCAGCACGGCGAGCAGTACGTCTTCCCGGTCGCCCGGCACGACGACGACGGCGCCTTGAATCAGGCGCGGCAGCACGTTGACCATCGACATCGCGGCCACGACGACGCCGAGCGCCTCGCGAGCCAGCAGGGCAGGGTCGCCCTTGATCAGGGTTCCCTCGGTGGCCTCCATGATGCTCTGCATGCTCGGCGCGACGAGGTATGGGTCTTCGGGAATGGCCCAGATCGGCACGCCGAAAGCTCCGCCGGACCGCGCCGGCTGGGCATTGGTGGTGACCCGCACCGCGTCAATGATGGCCGGCAGCGCATTCTCGTCGGCCCGATTGATGATGACCGCCAAAACGGATGCGTGTTCGTCGCGCAATTCCGCCAGCGCCACGTCGGTCTGCTGGGCGATGTCCGTGCAGGAGCGGGCGTCGCTCTGACCAAGACGTTCGCCCTCGCCCGGGCCGATTCGGCCACCGAGCACGAGCAGCACGGGAGCGCCGAGGTTTGCCGCGATGCGCGCGTTGAAGGCGAGTTCGGTGGGGCTGCCGACGTCGGTGTAATCGCTGCCGATGACGACGACGGTGTCACAGTTGGCCTCGATTGCTTTGTACCGCGCAACGATGCGGGCCAGTGCGGCGTCTGGATCGGTGTTGACGTCGTCGTAACTGACACCGATGCTCTGCTCGTAGGTTTGTCCGGCGGCGGCGCCGGGGCCGGCGTTCGCATGCAGGTGTCGAAGAAGAAGCTCGACGACATAGTCGGGCTCGGTTGCGGTGCGGGCGACCGGGCGGAACACACCGACCCGCTCCACGAGATGGGTGAGCGTGTCGAGCACGCCGAGCGCGATCGTCGACTTGCCGGTATTGCCTTCTGCGCTGGTGATATAGATGCTTCGAGCCACGGTGTCCATTCAAGCTTATTCAAATTGGGAGTGCGCCGGCGAGATCATAGAGGTAAGTCGTGATCCACGCTATACCGAGTTTGGGTTGGTCGATGGCGGTCGAGTTGGGTTAGACATTGTCGCTACCGGTCGAGGTGGCGCGGGGGGCGGCATCCGCTCGGGAAGACCAAGACCAGTCGGTGATGGCGGGCAGGTCTTCGCCGTGGTCTCGGGTATATTGGCGCGCGGTCAAGCGGGCGTCTTGCATCCGCTGTCGGAGGAGGCCGGCACGCGCGGCGAGACCGGGGGTGCGGTCGATGACGTCCATGACGAGGTGATAACGGTCGAGGTCGTTGAGCATGACCATGTCGAACGGAGTCGTCGTGGTGCCGATCTCCTTGTAGCCGCGGGCGTGCAGGTTGTCGTGGCCGTGGCGCTTGTAGGTGAGCCGATGGATCAGCCACGGATACCCGTGATAGGCGAAAATGATCGGCTTGTCGGGTGTGAAAACGGCGTCGAAGGCGCTGTCACTCAGGCCGTGCGGGTGGTCATCCGCCGACTGCAGCCGCATCAGGTCGACGACGTTCACGACCCGCACGCAGAGATCTGGCAGGTTCTCACGCAGAATCTTGGCGGCGGCGAGCACCTCGAGCGTCGGCACATCACCGGCGGCGGCGAGCACGACATCGGGCTCCTGACCGGCGATTTCGGTTCCGGCCCAGTCAAAGATTCCGAGGCCCCGGGTGCAGTGTGCAACGGCCTCCTCCATGGTGAGTAGGTTCGGCGCCGGCTGCTTGCCGGCCACGACGACGTTGACATAGTTGACGCTGCGCAAGCAGTGGTCGTAGGTGGAGAGCAGCGTGTTCGTGTCGAAGGGCAGGTAAACCCGCACGACGTCGGCGCTCTTGTTGACGACGTGGTCGATGAATCCGGGATCCTGGTGGCTGAACCCGTTGTGATCCTGCCGCCAGACGTGCGAGCTCAGCAGGTAGTTCAGGCTCGCGATCGGCGCCCGCCACGGGATCTCGGCAGTCACTTTGAGCCACTTGGCGTGCTGGTTGAACATCGAATCGACGATGTGAATGAACGCCTCGTAGCAGTTGAACAGCCCGTGCCGCCCGGTCAACAAGTAGCCCTCAAGCCAGCCCTGGCACTGGTGTTCGCTCAGCATCTCCATGACGCGGCCGGCCCGGGCGAGGTTGGTGTCGCCGGGCCGAAGCTCGGCGTTCCACTGCTTGTCCGTCGCCGCGTAGACCGCCGGAGCTAGTCGGTTCGAGGCGGTTTCATCCGGCCCGAAGATGCGAAAGTTGTCCGGGTTTAAGCGGATGACCTCAGCCAGGTAGCCGCCCAGCACGCGCGTCGCCTCATTGAGCGTTGCGCCCGGCTCCGGCACGTCCACGGCGAAATCGCGAAAGTCGGGCAGGCGCAGATCCTTGCGGAGGAGTCCGCCGTTGGCGACCGGGTTGGCGCTCATGCGCAGGTCGCCTTGAGGGGCCAGGGCGCGAATCTGTTCCACGGGAGCACCGTTTTGGTCAAACAGTTCTGCGGGACGGTAGGACAGCATCCACTCTTCGAGCAGGGCCGTGTGCGCCGGGGTGTCGCGGGCGTTGGCCAGTGGAACCTGGTGCGCGCGCCAGGTGTTTTCGACCTGCACGCCATCGATGACGGCGGGGCAAGTCCAGCCCTTGGGGGTGCGGAGGATGATCATGGGCCAGCGCGGACGGGCGAAATCCTCGTTGTTTTGGTCGGCCTGAGCAGCTGCTGCCTTGATCTCGGCGATCTGGTTGAGCACCAGGTCGAGGGTCGCGGCCATGCGCGCGTGCACGAGCATCGGGTCTTCGCCGTCAAAGCCACCGGAGACGATGTAAGGAGTGTGACCGTAGCCGCGCATGAGGTCGAGAAGCTCGTCCTCGGGAATGCGGGCGAGCACGGTGGGGTTGGCGATCTTGTAACCGTTGAGGTGCAAAATAGGCAGCACGACGCCGTCCTGCAGCGGATCGAGGAACTTGTTGGAGTGCCAGCTGGTCGCGAGCGGGCCAGTTTCAGCCTCGCCGTCGCCGACCACCGCCGCCACGAGCAGATTGGGGTTGTCGAACGCGGCCCCGTAGGCGTGGCTGAGGGCGTAGCCGAGTTCACCGCCTTCGTGGATGGACCCGGGCAGCTCGGGCGAGGCGTGGCTGGGGATTCCGCCGGGAAAGGAGAACTGGCGAAACAGCTTCTGCACACCGGTGGCGTTCTGCTCGATGTCGGCGTAGACCTCGGTGTAGGTGCCGTCAAGATAGGCGTTGGCGACCATTCCGGGGCCACCGTGACCGGGGCCGGTGATGTAGATGGTGCTCTGGCTGCGCTCCTGGATGGCGCGGTTCAGGTGCGCGTAGAGAAAGTTGAGGCCGGGCGTTGTGCCCCAATGGCCAAGCAGGCGCGGCTTGACATGCTCGAGGGTGAGCGGCTCGGTGAGCAGGGCGTCGTCGAGCAGGTAGATCTGGCCGACGGTGAGGTAGTTCGCGGCCCGCCACCAGGCGTCGATACTGCTCAGCGCCTCAGCGCTGAGCAGTACAGGCGCGCGCGAGGGCCAGGTCATGGTGCCGGATTCGTTGATCATCGGTCCTCCGCATCGTGGCACGGCGACATAGCCGCGCTACTTCAATCCTATGGAGCCATAAAGGCAAAGCTCAGTGCCAAAGGTCCCGCTTTTTGCATGATCGGCCCAATGGGGGCCAAGAATTCATACGATCTGCGCGCGAAAGAGGTTGCCACGCAGGTACCGAAGCAACCGTTTACCCGCTTTCGCGGCCGTGTGGGCATAGAAAAGACTCCTCGCGCACCCGCCAGAGCCCGGTTACCCTTGCTACGTTTCCGTCCTGGGGGAATTGGCCGAGATGGCGCCACGCGAGGAGCCGACCCTTAGTTTAGGGCACGCGACGAGACTGCACCAACCGAAGGTGGCGGCAGCATCTGCTAGGAACAGGTAAGATTCTGTGGTGCCGTTGCTTTATTGAAACGGCGGCCAGGAGAATTCGCCTAGTGGCCTATGGCGCACGCTTGGAAAGCGTGTTGGGTGAAAGCCCTCGGGGGTTCGAATCCCCCATTCTCCGCAAGTACCAACGCAGCGTGTCGGGTGACGCACGACACCCATTCGCGGGGTTCGAATCCCCCATTCTCCGCCAAGGTTCCCTGATTCACGGGGCCGGCTTTCTCAGACAGCCAGCAAACGCTAACCGGCAGCGCGGTCGGCCAGGCCTCGCACGAAGGCGGCCTGGCCGGCGTGCTGCAGGTCGTCGGAGAGCACGCTCGCGAGGCGCACGCCGACGGTGACCGCGGGGGTCCAGGAATCGTCGATGACCCGGTCGAGATCGGCCTCGGCGAGGGTGCCCAGGTATGCCACGGTCGCGGTGTGCACGGCGTCGTAGTAGCCGCCGAGCAGCTCGGCGTCGGCGCGAACGGCCGCGACATCGGCCGAGGTGTGTCCATAGCCGGTGGCCGTCGGCCCGAACGGAAGGTCGAATCGTTCGACCCAGCCCTGGCCGGTGTACACCTGCGCGGTGCCCGCGAGGTCGGCGAGGTGGTCGTCCTGCACGCGGGACAGGTGCCAGGTGAGCCAGGCGATGGTGTTGGTGTCAGCATCCGCTCGAAAAGTCAGTGTGGCGACGGACGCACCCTTGAGGGTCTTGCGCACGGTGCCCTGGATGCGGGTGAATTCTTCGATCAGCAATTCAGACGGGGTCATAAATCTCCTTGGTCGGTTCTGCCACCGTACTCCCGCGCTACGCCGTGATGCTGTTGTAATAAGTATTTAGCCGACGGATACCGCCTGTCTTCCAGCTCGAAACACTGCGGGAATAAGCTGACATTTCACTAGTCATTTCCTCCCTGCAGGCCCTTGTTGGAGTTGGCTCCTGCTCAGTACTTCATGCCGGGCTTCGTACCGCCCTCCAACTCAAAACACGGCGAAAACGAGTCGATTTTCAGTTCGGTGCCGGGAGCCCAGATCGCCGCGCTGTAGGAGTCTCCCTGAGTGCCGGTCATATCCACACGCGGCGCCCCCTGCCTGGTCGTGAGCCTCTTCACGACAACACCGTCTTTCTGCTCCCAGGCAGAGGCGATGACTTCGATCAGGGCCTCCGCATCAACATCACCGGTCAGAGTGACCGTCGTTAGACCAGGCCACGACAACCGGCCATCCGCGCAGCCGAACAAATACGTCATCTGCAACTGGGACTGGTCGCCCACATTCTCGGGAGGAACGAGTGCAGCCGTCTCGTCCTCCATCGCCATCGCGATTCCCTTAGCTGTTTGTAGATCCATGGTCGTCTCACTTCCCTGATTCGGCGCACATGCTGCAAGCCCAACAGAGAGAGCGATCATTCCGATAAAAGCCGCCATTTTTCCCTGCGCAATCATTCGTAGATCAGCTCCTGAAGATCTCTGAGGACCTCTCGATTGTTCACGTCGTCGGTTGCGACGAGGTTGTGGTTATCCATCGGCACGCTCGGGTTCACTGTAAAGGTCCCGTTCCCATCCACCGAATACAAGGGCTTCGGTCCCTGATAGTAGGGCTCGGCGTGAAAGGCTTCACTCGAGCGAGGGTTGTTCCCGTCGCCGACGACACCAAGGTCTTGTGCCGACTGCAAAATATCCTGATACGAAAAATCGGTGTAAGTGGTCCTGGGGCTAGGCGTCCAGTCTTTGGGCATCCATGCTCCGGACAACGAGACAACCGAGTCGTAGTGGGCTCCGGCGACTTCTGCCGAGGTGATGTTGGCAAGCCCCCAGCTATGACCGATGGCTGTCGATGTGGCGTCAGCGAGCAAGTGGTCGAAGTTCAGACCCGTCTCGAAATCAGCAAGAATCGGGCCGGTCCGTTCGGTGAAAGCTGCGGAATTCGCATCCGCTATTCCCACCGGCGTCCGCAATGCCGACTCACCGAAGTAGCCGATTTTGCCTCCCAAGGGGCCGTCCGAGTCTCCTGGAAAAAGCCCGTCCTTGTAGACGAACGCGACGGTGTCAGGATGACTGACGACGAACCACTGAGACAGTCGTTGAACCGAGCCGTCGTAAAACATGCCCATATTGCTCATGGTACCGGGGACATAGGTGATGCGGTGGCGTGTCTCGAACGACGGCGTTCCCAGCATTTCCACGATCCGCGACCCGTCACGGTCGTAGAGGTACAGCTGGATCAGCCCGTGCTCCGCAGCCTGCAAGTACTCGCGCTCCAGCTCAAGTTCTTTCAGCTTGGCCATGGCCTCGAAATACCCCTCAACGGACTTCAGCGAGTTCAGGACCGTGGCGGATTCGGCGTCGATCTGGGCAATACGAGTACCGGCATTGAGCCGGTTGGCGGCAATACGGGCGAGCGCCGGCAGGCCGTTCAACGATCCAAGCAGCGCTGGAGCGCCGGCGATGAGGGCGAGCCGGGCCGGTTCGGCCAGCTGCTCCCAGCGTTCGGAAACGGTCTCGGGGGTGGTGCCCAGCATCCGCTTGAGCAGACCCGGATCTGTGGCGATCAACACGGCCAGATCGGTCGCCGACAAGGCATTCACTCGGGCGATCAGGTCGTCGACAGACGCCCGGGTCGCCGCGTTCGAGCCGAACCAGGCGGTCGCGCCGAGCACCTGCTCGGACCCGAGGTCGCTCACACAGGCGGCATCGGCGGCACTGCGCCGCGTCGACAACTCCTGCCACAACGAATCGATGGCGGCGATCCGCGCCGTGACCTTCTCGAACGCTTCCTCCCGGCGTGCATCTCGATCAGCAGTGGATATTGCGAAAAGGTTGCTCTGCATCGTGAAGTCGGTGCGCCTCCACTGCAGGTCGTAGAGGTCGCCGTCCGCGGTGGTCCGCTGCGCTTCGAGCAGGCGCTGGTCGCCCTGAATCTCGTCAACTGTGACGGAGTACGTCTCCAGGGCTGCTGCCTGCGCGTCCAGCCCGCGAATCAGTAGATCGATCTCGGGGACCAGGGCCTCGAGGCGCAAAACGAAGGCGTCGCGGGAGACCGCAGTCCACTCGGTGGATTGAGCCTGGGATTGCGCGCCGGTCAGCTGTATTTGCAGGGTGCGGAGGGCATCCGCTTTGCCGGAGCGCAGCCTGGCCTCGGACAGAATTTCGTTCGGCTCGCCCAACCCCGGATTGGCGGCGGTCCACATGGTCAGTTCAGCTTTCGGCCGAGGGTGGAATCGGTCGCGCGGAATTTTTCGGCCACGGTACTGGGAAATTCGCCGAGGGCGGTCAGGACCAGCCCGGCCAGGTCGGCTCGTTCGGTCTGTTGCGAGGTCGCATCGCGCAAGGCTGCCGCGACCGAATCGCTCTGCACTGCGCCCTCTGGCCAGCGAAAAGTCCAGTCAGAAAAACTTAGCTGTGCCGTCGCTCCGGACAGCGTTGCAGTCAGGCCCTCGAGCACGGAATCGGTCACCCGTAGTGCCGGCATCAGCATCCCCCTGCCCCCATCGACGTGCCCCGCATCCGAGCTTAGCGGCGGTAGGCGCTCACTTCGGTGGCTTTGACCGAAAGCCAAACGGTCGAGCCGAGCTGCAGCCCGAGGTCGGCGACCGCGGCGGGGGTGAGTTCGGCGATGACCTCGGGATCGCCGCTCGTGCGCAGGCGCACGCCGCCGCTGCCCGGCTCGATGCCGGTCACGCGGGCGGACCAGACGTTGCGTGGGCTCGCGTGTCGCGGGCGATCCATCTGCACGACAACGGATGCCGGTCGAAAGACGGCCGCGGCGGGCGCGTTCTGCGGACTCGGCGCCCGGGCGGCGGCTGAGGCCTGGGTGCCGAAGGTGGCAGTAGCTTGGATTGGGACGACCGGGGCTTCGGAGTCGAGACCGGCGGGGGCATCGACGGCCAGCGGTGTGGCGGGTGAAGCGGGCGTGGGGCCGACCGAGGCGAGGTCGCCGGCATCCGCTGGCCGCACCCAGAAGACGCGGCCGTCGGGGGCGACGACCGCCCCGTTCTGCGTGGTGCCGACGACAAGGTTGACGCCGGCGAGGGCTGCGACGAACGGGTTGCGCGGGGCGGCGAGCACCGCGGCGGTCGTGCCCTCGTCGATGAGAGCGCCGTCGTGCAGCACGGCGACGCGATTCGCGAGCACGACCGCGTCGACGATGTCGTGGGTGACGATGATGGCGCTCGTGCTGGTGTCGGCAAGCTGCTCGCGGATGAGTTGGCGCATGAGCGGCGCGGTTTCGGCGTCGAGGGTGGCCATCGGCTCATCGAGCAATAGCAGGCGTGGGCCGGCAGCGAGCGCGCGGGCGAGGGCCACGCGCTGCTGCTGCCCGCCGGAGAGGGAACCGGGTTTGCTCTCGCCGAAGCTGTGCAGACCGACGCGGTCGAGCCAGCGGTCGGCCTGTTTTCGGGACTCGGCGGCGTTCAGGTGCGCTTCGCCGACGCGCAGGGCGAAAGCAATATTGTTGCGAGCGCTGAGGTGCGGAAAGAGCAGAGGCTCCTGCCCGAGGAGCCCGATGGCCCTGTTTTCCGCCGTCACGAATCGGCCGGGCGCGGTGAGGACTGCACCGTCGATCGTGACGGTTCCGGAGTCGGGTGTGGCGAGGCCGGCGAGCAGTTCGAGTACGGTCGACTTGCCTGCGCCATTCGGGCCAAGCAGGGCGAGCACGTCGCCCGGTGCGAGGGCGAGCTGAACGTCGAGCGTGAACGAGCCGCGGGTGAGCTGAAGGTTGGCAGCGAGGAGGTCGTTGGCGGCGGATTTCCAGAGGGCGGGGGTCATGAGAGCGGGCTCCGGGTCGGGGCGTTGGCGAGGCCCGGTAGCCACGGGCAGGTGAACCCGCGCACGGAGTCCGCCGGTCTGCTCGCGGTAGAAGAGTGGATCGCGCTCTGCGGGACGGTGGCGTTGGCGCGACAGCGGGCATCCGTTTTTAGGATGGTCATGAGAGCACGCTCGCGCGGCGGGTGCCAACCAGCACAAGAATAATCACGGCGACCGCGATCAGCAGCAGCGACAGGGCGACGGCCTGGTCAGTCGTCACGCCCGAGCCGTTAAAGGCGGTGTAGATGGCGAGGGGCATGGTACGGGTGACTCCGGCCTGGTTGCCGGCGAACAGGGCCGTCGCGCCGAACTCGCCGAGCGCGCGGGCAAAGCTCAAAACGGTGCCTGCAAGCAGCCCGGGGCCCACGAGCGGCAGGGTGATGCGGGCGAAGACGGTGCCACGATGGGCGCCGAGGGTTGCAGCGACCCGTTCGAAGCGGGTGCCGGCGGTGCGCAACGCGCCCTCGACGGCGATCACGAGGAAAGGCAGGGCCACGAAGGTCTGCGCCAGGACGACGGCCGCGGTCGTGAACGGAATGCGCAGCCCGACCAGTTCGAGGGTGCTGCCGAGCACACCCCCACGTCCGAGCAGGGAAAGCAGCGCGATGCCGCCGACCAGCGGCGGCAGCACGAGCGGCACGGTCACAAGCGCGCGCAGCAGGCCCGCCACGCGCGGCTGCGATCGGGCGATGACGACGGCGAGCGGCACGCCGAACAGTAGACAAAGCAGCGTCGAAACGGATGCCGTCGCGAGCGACAGCCCCAGCGGCTGCAGCGCTTCCGGCGAGAGGAGCAGAGCCGGGAGGCCTGGCCAGTCGACCCTGAGCAGCAAGCCGGCGAGCGGCAGCACCAGCAGTCCGAGGCCGATGCTCGCGGGCAGGTAGAGAACGCGCGGGATCATGCCGACCGCCGCCTGTGCGCCGAGCACGGACACCGGTGCGTGACGTGTCGGAGCATTACTTTCCGGGCCCGGGCCCGGAAACTGGGCCCATGATCTGGCGTGGGCCTGGTTGCGTGGGGTTGGCTCGGGCCCGGTCGAAAGAGGAGGCTCACGGAGCGAGAAATCCGTGGGCGGCGAGCACAGACTGCCCCGCAGGCGAGAGCACAAGGTCGACGAAAGCCTGAGCCTCCTCGATGTGTGCGCTGCCTTCCACGACCGCGATCGGATAGCGCCCGATGACCGCATCGGCTCCGGCCGGGGTCAGGCCGTCGATGCGCCCGGGGTTGGCGGCGACATCCGTCGCGTAGACGAGGCCGGCATCCGCTTCGCCGCTGGCGATTTTGGTGACGACAGCCGTCACATTTTGCTCTTCGCTCGCGGGCGTGAGCGTGACTCCGGCGTTGGCGAGCAGGGCAGCGGATGCCGCGCCGCACGGCACCTGCGCCGCGCACAGCACGGTGATCACGCCGGAGCGGGCCAGATCTTCTAAAGTCTCGATCTGCAGCGGGTTGCCGGGGGCGACCGCAATGCGGAGGGTGTTGCCAGCGAACACGGTGGCCGCGCCGGTGAGCCCGGCGTCGGCGAGCGGCTGAAGGTTCTGCTGGTCGGCGCTCGCAAACACGTCGGCGGGGGCGCCGGCGGCAATTTGAGTGGCGAGAGTGGAAGACCCGTCGTAGGTGACGTGCACATCAACGAAGGAGTTCGCGTCTTCGAGCAGGGTGGCGATCTCGTCAAATGCGGGGCCCAGCGAGGCGGCCGCGTAGACGTTGAGGGGCAGCGGCACGGGCCCGGTGTCCGTGACACAGCCGGTGAGAGTGAGCACGGCGAGCGCGGCGAGGACCTGCGGGAGGCGGGTCACGGCATCCGTCCCGGAGTTTCAACAATCACATTGGTAGCCTTGATCACGGCGACACTGAGCGAGCCGACCTCGAGCGCCAGTTCGCGCACGGCCTCACTCGACATGAGCGAGACTATGCGGTGCGGGCCACACTGCAGCTCGACCTGGGCCATGACCGTATCCATGGTGATGGCGGTGACGATACCGACGAAGCGGTTGCGGGCGCTGCGGCCTACGCTTGACGGGTCTGCCGGGGTGCTTGCCTGGTCGACGGCGAAGGCGGCGAGCGCAGCTCCGTTGACCACGAGGCGACCGGATGCGTCGGCGTCGGCCGCGAGACGGCCACCGTCGACCCAACGGCGCACAGTGTCGTCGCTGACGCCGAGCAGCTCGGCGGCCTCACTGATCCGATATTGCGTCATGAATTGCACGATAGCACCGCATCTGCGGTTTTGACCCACTGCTTTGTTCTCTGTCATCGCGATCGGCCGTGGCCAATTCAGGAAATCCACGTCTCGTGGGTCGAAAACAGCCCGTTCTGGGTCCGATAGCCGACAATTTCCTGAATTAGCCACCGAGTGGCTGTGAGGCATGCGGCGTGCCTGGCGGTTTCGCAAGCCGGCTTGCGGCAAACCGGTGGCCGTGACGTCGCGCAGCGCCTAGCGTTAAGCCATGGCCATTCCTCCCCTCGTTGAGCCCGTTGACCGCCTCAGCGCATCCGAATCCGTGCGGACCGCTCGCCAGCGCCGCCTCCCCCAGCTGAGCGAACTCGGCCAGCGCCGCCTCGCCAACGCCCGGGTGCTCGTGCTCGGCGCCGGTGGACTCGGCTCCCCCGCGCTGCTCTACCTCGCGGCAGCGGGCGTCGGCACCATTGGCATCGTCGACGGCGACGACGTGGAACCGAGCAACCTCCAGCGCCAGATCGTCCACGGTCAAACGGATGTCGGCCGCCCCAAGGTGGACAGCGCCGCGGAACGCATCGCCGAGATCGCCCCGGAAACCACCGTCGTTCGGCACGCCCAGCGCCTGGTAACGGGTAACGCGGCCGAGATCATCGGCGGCTATGACGTGGTCATCGACGGCACCGACAACTTTCCGACCCGGTTCCTCGTGAACGACACCTGCGCGCGGCTCGGGCTGCCGCTGGTGTGGGCATCCGTTTTGCGATTCGATGCTCAGCTCTCGGTGTTCTGGGCCACGCCTCCGGCGGGCTCGGGCATCACCGGAGTGCACCTGCGCGACCTGTTTCCAACGCCGCCGGCCGACGGCGAGGTTCCCAACTGCGCCGATGCCGGAGTGCTCGGCGCTCTCTGTGGCCAGGTCGGATCGCTCATGGCGACCGAAACTATCAAGCTAATCACCGGAATCGGCTCCCCACTGATCGGCCGGGTGCTCGTGATCGATGCCCTGTCAGGCCGCTTCAGTGAGATTCCGCTGGTCGGAACCGGCATTGCCGCCGAACCGACCGCTGCCGAGCGCGCGACAGAGAATACCGCCCGCGTCGCCGCAGAGAACACCGCCGAGGTTTCCGGTGCCGAACTCGTCGAACGCCTCGAAGCCCAACGCGACGGAATCGACAACTTTCTCGTGCTGGACGTTCGCGAGCCGAACGAGAACGCCGAAAGTTCCATTCCGACGGCCCAGCTCCTGCCACTCGGCGAGCTCCTGACCGACGGAGTACTCTCCGACACCGGCCGGGCGGCCCTCCCGGAGGACACCCCGCTGATCGTGCACTGCCACGCCGGTGGGCGAGCCGCCCGCGCTGCTGCCGCGCTGCGCGAGGCCGGATTCACCGACGTCTCCGTGCTCACCGGTGGGATCGTGGCCTGGGACGACCTCGTCACGGCCGGACGCGCGACCGGCATCGGCAGCCGATGGCCGTCCCTCGAGCCGACTCCGACCGGGAGGCACGCGTCGGCCCGGGACGACACCGGCAGCGCGGGCCAGACCGACAGTCTCGCCTAGCCGATGACCGAGACGAATCTGCCTGACGGTTCCGCACGCGACGCATCGCCCTTGTCAGACGAACACGATGTGCTCGGCGGGGAACCGTCCGAGGTTCGATGTGCGCACGCCGGCGGCGCACACGAAGATGAACATGGGCATACGCATGATGCTCACCGCGACGACACCGCCGATGCGACCGTGAACGAAAATGGGCACAGGCACGACCACGTCCACGCGCATTCCGAAAGAACGGATGCCTGTGCGCCGGCCGCATCCGCTCGCACCGTTACCGATCAACTCGCGGTCATTCTGGCCGACGTGAAGCCGATGGTGCCGGTGCGCGTGTCGCTCGACGCCGCGCGCGGCCTGGTGCTCGCCGAAGACGTGCTTTCAGCGACCGATACTCCTCCCTTCGACAACTCCGCCATGGACGGCTACGCCGTGATCCGCGCGGATCTGCTCGGCGCCTCCGCGCAGAACCCGATTATGCTGCCCGTCGTCGCCGATTTGGCCGCCGGCACCGCCGAGAATCCGCGCCTGGTGCCCGGGCAGGTCGCGCGCATCATGACGGGCGCGCCCATTCCCGACGGAGCGGATGCCGTCGTCCCGATCGAAGACACCGATCAGGGCACCGATCTGGTCACTGTCGTGCGCGCCCCCGAAACCGCGGCGCACGTACGCCGCGCCGGCGAAGACGCCCACGCTGGGGACCGGGTTCTGAGCGCGGGCAGCGTGCTCTGGCCCACCCGGGTCGCCGCAGCGGCGAGCGCCGGAACCGGCTCGGTGCTGGTGCACCCGGCGCCGCGCGTCGCGGTCATTTCCACCGGCAGCGAACTCGTCACCCCCGGCAGCCCGACCCATCGCGGTCAAATTCCCGACTCCAACTCCTTTCTACTGGCGGCGGCCGTCACCGAAGCCGGCGGCGTTGCCATCCGGGTGGGCGCCGTGCCCGACAACAACGACACGTTGGGCGCGCTGCTCACCGACCTGGCTGGCACGGTCGACGTGATCGTGCTCTCCGGCGGTGTCAGCGTCGGAGCGTACGACGTGGTCAAAGCCGTGCTTCAGCCGCTCGGAACCGTGCACTTCGGACCGGTCAAGATGCAACCCGGCAAGCCACAAGGGTTCGGACGCTGGCCCGCCACAGGAAACGTGCCCGGACCGCTCATCTTCGCCCTGCCCGGCAACCCGGTCAGCGCCTTTGTGTCTTTTGAGGTGTTCGTGCGCCCCGCGCTGCGCCGCCTGCTCGGCCACCCGGAGCTGCACCGCCGCACCATCACGGCGACCGTCGCCGACGGTTGGAAGTCCCCGCCTGGACGCGCCCAGTACATGCCCGTCATCGTCACGCACCGTACCGATTCCGGCACCGCGACCGGTGCTGGCACCGGCACCGGCGGCACCCGAGACGGCGCCCAGATCGAGGTGCGCCCGGCCTCCCGCGGCGGGTCGGGTTCACACCTCGTCGCCGGCCTGGCGCAGGCAACTGGTCTTGCCGTCGTGTCCGAAGACACGACTCACGTTCGCGGAGGCGACCTCATCACTGTCATGCTGACATCATGACGCACACCACCGACATGCCCGACGCGGCAGTGCCCGCCCAGCCATTCACCCACCTCGACTCGGCCGGACAAGCCCGGATGGTCGACGTCACCAACAAGGTTCCGACCGTGCGCAGCGCCACCGCGGCGGGCTTCGTGCGCTGCAGTGCCAGGGTGATCGCGGCGCTCCGCGATGGCACTGCGCCCAAGGGCGATGTGCTCGCCGTGGCCCGCATCGCCGGAATCCAGGGCGCTAAAAAGACTGCCGACCTGCTACCCCTCGCACACGTGATCGGCGTGCACGGTGCCGTCGTCGATTTGACGGTCGAGGATGACGGCGTCAGCATCACCGCGACCGTGCGCACCGCCGACCGCACCGGCGTCGAGATGGAGGCGTTCACCGCCGTCTCTGTTGCCGCCCTCGCCGTCGTCGACATGGTCAAGGGCCTCGACAAATCCGTCACAATCGAGAACGTGCGCCTGCTCGCCAAGAGCGGCGGCAAGTCCGGCGACTGGCTGCGCCGCCAAGGCTAAGCGGATGCTCCCTCCCCTGACCGTGCCCGCTACGGATAGCCGCTACGCCGGTTACTGTCGTGCGCAGCCATATTGGACGCGCTCCTGCCAAGGGCACGCCTCATGAATCCACCTCCGTCACTCACCATTGACCTCATCGTGCTCGCGGGCGGGCGCGGCAGCCGTCTCGGTGGCGTGCTCAAACCCGCCGTCGAGGTGGCCGGGCGCACTCTGCTCTCCAGAGTGCTCGACGCCCGACCGGTCGCGCGGTACACCGTCGTCGTCGGCCCGCCCGCCGCACAGCCCGCCGCCGGCACACCTCCGTTCGCGGCACAGCCCGCCGCCGGCACACCTCCGTTCGCCGCGCACCCCGCACCCTCGACATCTGCACCCGCATCTGAACCCGTATCTGAACCCGCACCTGATCTCGGGTCGCCCGCGACCGTGGCTGCAGCGGCCGCACTGCCCGCCGCCGGCTCCGCCACACCCTCCGCGCTGATCTGGGCCCTCGAAGACCCACCCTTCGGCGGACCGGTAGCCGGAATCGCGGCCGGTCTCGCCGCGCTCGCGACCCATAGCGCGGCCCAAGGTGCGACACACGGCGATATGAATATCGAAGCGAACGGAGAGGCGAACGTTGACGAACCGGCCACCTGGCTGCTCGTGCTCGCCTGCGATCTGCCGTGGGGAGCGGATGCTGCGCGCCTGCTGGTCACCGCGGCATCCGCTCTCGAGAAAATCGGTGAACAAACCGACGGCGTGCATCTCACCGACTACACCGGCCACGCCCAGTGGCTCGCCGGAATCTACCGGGCGCCCGCCCTGCGCGCGGCCGTAGACCGCCTCGGCGATCGCGTCAACGGCGCCAGCATGCGCGACCTGCTGTCGGGGCTGAAGCTCATGGGGTTGATGGACGAATCCGAAACCGGGGTCGACGTCGACACGTGGCAGGATGTTGATAGCAGCACCGCGCGTTTGACCGGTGTACCCGAAGTACGACCCGAGGAGTGACACGAATGAGTTCAGCACCGCTGCCTCCCGAAGCGCTCGACGACTGGCTGACCGCCCTCGCCGACCGGCTCCAGCTCGACCCGGCCGACGTGCCCGTCGGCGACCTGCTCGACGTGGCCCGCGACGTGGCCCACAATGTGGCCCGGCCGGCTGCTCCGCTCAGCACTTTTCTGATCGGCCTCGCCGCCGCGAAAAATGGTGGTACCAGTGCCGCCATTGAGGCCGCCTGCGCCGCAGCGAGCAAACTCGCCCGCGACTGGGCTCCCGAGACACTGTGATGGCGAACCTGCGGTTCTTCGCCGGAGCGGCCGAAGCCGCCCAGACCGAAACGGCCACGCTCAATGCTGACACGATCGGCGAACTGCGCACTGAACTCGGCCAACGCTACGGCAGCGAGTTCGTGCGTGTGCTCGGTCTCTGCTCGCTGCTGGTGAACGGCGCCCGTGCCGCCGATGACACCGTCACACTCGCGCCGACCGACACCGTAGACGTACTCCCGCCCTTCGCCGGCGGCTAAACACCAGGGGCTCCGCGCACAGCTGCGGAGAATCACGTCAAGTGACCCGCACCGCAAGCAGCGATTTTCGCAGTTCTGAACGACGCCCGCGAAACAGCGCTGTCGGCGAGGCTATAAACCGACCCAGGAATGGGTTCCGTCGACCTCATACTGCTTCTTCCAGATCGGGACCTCGGCCTTCACTGCCTCGACGAGAGCCTCGCAGGCCGCGAATGCAACGCCCCGGTGTGCGCTCGCGACCGCAGCCACGAGGGCGAGGTCGCCGACCTCGAGGTGTCCGATGCGATGACTGACGGCCAAGACGACAAGCGGATGTTGCGCCCGTACCCTCGCGGCCACCTCGCCAATAACGCGCCCAGCGTCGGGATGCGCGCTGTAGTCGAGGCCTGTGACGCGCCCGACAGCATCGGGATCGTGGTCACGCACCTGTCCGATGAACGTCACCACGGCGCCGTGGGAAACGCCCGAAACGGCCAAAACGTGCTCGGTGACGTCGAGCAGCGCCTCGGTGACCCGAGCAAACCCGAGCGAAGAAGGCCTAAAATCCGGCAGCAATTCCTCGCCGTCGGCTGAAATACCCGCACCCATCAGTGGTCGCCGCCATCGAGCTGGTCGATGACGTGCCGCACCAGCGGCGCCAGAATTGCCACGCCGTCAAGCACCCCGCCCACCGAACCGGGCAGGTTCACGACCAGGGCGCCGTTATTGCCAACCGAATCGGCGATACCGGCGATACCGCGGGAGAGCGCAGCGGTGGGGATCGTCGCAACGCTGATCGCGCGCATCCGCTCGGAAATACCCGGCAGAATCGTGTGCAGCACCGTCGCAGTGCCCTCCGGCGTCAGGTCCCGCGCCGACACACCGGTGCCACCGGTCGTCACGACGAGGCGAGCGCCGTCACCGAGCGCGGCCGAAATGGCACCGGCCACACTCTCGATGCCGTCGGGTACCACGCGAGGCGGCCCGCACGGAATGCCGACTTCGCCGAGCGCATCGACGACGGCCGCGCCGGACCTGTCCTCGCGTTCGCCGCGCGAACAACGATCAGACACGGTTATCACGACGGCCCCGAGTTCGGCCCCAAGTTTGAGGTGAGTTTTCACCGTTCCACAGTACCGCCCTCCGCCCGAGAAGAAACGGATGCCGGCAGCCCCGGACACGGTTCCGACCGGGCCGCCGGCATCCGCTTCAGGACGAATCATTTTTCACGGCGTTTGTGCGATGCGTTGGCACAGGCAAACGAACAAGCTGGCTACTAAGCGAGCCTGCTGCCCGACCAACCAGCCGAGGAAACCATGTCAACCGTCTCACCACCACGCGTCACGTCCACGCTGAAGCCGGACCTCTCGAACTGGGATCCGGAAAACGAAGAGACCTGGGATTCACACCTCGCCTGGCGCACGCTGTGGATCACCACGTTCAGCATGACCCTCGGCTTCGCGGCCTGGTATCTGGTCAGCGCGATCGCTCCGCGGCTGAACGACATCGGTTTCGACCTGAGCACCAGCCAGCTCTACTGGCTCGTCGCGCTGCCCGGCCTGGCCGGTGGCCTGCTGCGCCTCATCTTCATGTTCTTGCCGCCGATTCTCGGCACCCGCATTCTCGTCGCCCTTTCCAGCGCGCTGCTGCTCCTGCCGATGATCGGCTGGACCTTGGTCGCCCGCGACACCTCGACGCCGTACTGGGTACTGCTCGCGCTGTCCTTCGCGGCCGGCATTGGTGGCGGCAGCTTCTCCGGCTTCATGGCTTCGACCAGCTACTTCTTTCCCAAGCGCCTTGCCGGGACAGCACTCGGGCTGCAGGCGGGGCTCGGTAACTTTGGCATCGGACTAATTCAGCTGCTCACCCCATGGGTCGTCGGCTTCGGCCTGCTCGGCACCGCTGTGCTCACCCCGGAGAGCGACTCGAACGGTGAACTGGTCTGGCTGCACAACGGTGGTCTCGTACTCATCCCCTGGGTGCTGCTCGCGGTCGCGCTGGCGCTGGCCTTTTTACGTAAAGTGCCGATCAAAGCCAACTTTCGGCAGCAGATGGACATTTTCAAGGTCAAGCACACCTGGATCATGACGCTCATCTACCTCATGAGTTTCGGCGCGTTCAGCGGGCTGGCCGCCCAAATGGGCCTCATCATCCTCAACGTCTACGGTGATTTTCCCGATGCGCCCAACCCGCTCGCCTTCGCCTTCATCGGCCCGGTCGTTGGCGCCCTGGTGCGTGCGGCCTCCGGTCCGCTCTGCGACCGGTTCGGCGGTGCGATCTTCACCTTCATCGGCGGCGCGGGCATGGCCGTGGGCACCCTGATCACAGTGTTTTTCCTCACCCCTACCAGCGTCGATGAGTTCAAGGGCTTTCTCACCGGCATGATCATCATCTTCTTTTTCTCCGGCCTGGCCAACGCCGGAACGTTCAAGCAGATGCCGATGATCTTCCCCAAGCGCCAGGCCGGCGGCGCGATCGGCTGGACAGCCGCGATCGCCGCCTTCGGCCCCTTCATCGTGGGAATGGCCCTCACAGCCATGAGCCCGACCACCTTCTTCATCGGCTGCACGGTATTCTGCGTGCTGTGCACGGGCCTGACCTGGTTCTACTACGCCCGCCCGGGTGCTCCCAACCCGAGCTGACGCTCATCTTCGCCCGAAGCCTCCTTCTCCTCCAGCGGGGGGCTTCGGGTTTTTTCCTGTCGCAGGTCATACTGAAACGATGACAACACACGACGAAACCGACGAATCAATCGGCGGCGACCCGGCCTGCTGGCTCGAACAGGTTTGCCCGGAGTGCGGCGCCTTCGTGCCGGGAGAGCTGCCCGCCCGCTGCTGGCGCTGCGA
Organism: Cryobacterium sp. Y50; assembly: GCF_002929805.1. Lineage (GTDB taxonomy): Bacteria > Actinomycetota > Actinomycetes > Actinomycetales > Microbacteriaceae > Cryobacterium. The sequence goes on from NZ_PJJM01000100.1 coordinate 75,176, forward strand.
TACCGTCGTCGCGCCGTCGTGACCGCTTGAGCGGGGCATCCACTCTGAAACGGATGCTGCCCCGCCGCCCGCGCAAACCGGCTCCCGTTCTCTCGGAACGGTGCCGCCGGCGGCGAAATCGTGCCAGCCGACATCGTTCTGCTGGCATCGTTCTGAGAGCATCGGCGCGGTTCCAAACGTCGAACTCGCCGAGAAGACCGGGCTCGCGGTCGACAATGGAATCCTGGTCACCGCGAGCCTGCAAACCAGCGATCCCCTACTTCAACACCGACCAGTTCGACCTCGGCATGGAGTGCTCCGGCTTCGGCCCGCTCACTCGCGGCGCCGACCTGATCTACCGGGGCGGCTGGGGCGACTGGGCGGCCGGTGAGTTCATCGTGTTCTGGCAGCAGGCAGGCCGCGTCGTAGCCGGCACGAACGTCAACGTCTGGGATGTCAGCGACGCCGTACAGGCTCTGATTCGTCGAGCTGAGCCGGTCGATCCTGCTCGCCTCTTGGATGAGTCGATCCCACTCAACCAGGTCTAACGCCCCGGCTCCCCCGCCCCCCGACGGTCGACGCACGGGGAACGAGCGATCGAGACCCGCCCAGGATCTCGATCGCTCGCAAGCTCGCGCCTCGACCAACAATCCGCGCCAACGAGCCGCGCCAGCGAGCTAGGCCCGCATGTCTGCCAGTTCGCTTGGCGCTGATTCCGCGGGGTCGTCCGTGAACGGCTGCGCTGTGCGCGGGGCGTTGTAAAGCTTCTCGTTCAACATGCCCTGGCGCTTGGCCACGATTGTCGGCACGAGGGCCTGACCAGCGACGTTGACGGCGGTGCGGCCCATATCGATGATCGGGTCGATGGCCAGCAGCAGGCCAACGCCGGCGAGCGGCAGCCCCAGGGTGGAGAGGGTCAGCGTCAGCATGACGACGGCGCCCGTGGTACCGGCGGTCGCTGCGCTACCCAGCACGGAGACGAGCACGATCAGCAGATACTGGGTGAGGTCCAGCTGGATACCGAAGAACTGGGCGACGAAAATTGCGGCAACGGCCGGATAGATGGCCGCGCAGCCATCCATTTTGGTGGTGGCGCCGAGCGGAACCGCGAAGGATGCATAGGCACGGGGCACACCGAGGTTGCGCTCGGTCACTCGCTGAGTCAGCGGCAGTGTGCCGATCGACGAGCGTGACACGAAGCCGAGCTGAACGGCCGGCCACACGCCGGAGTAGTACTGCTTCACGGACAGCCCGTGAGATTTGATCAGCACAGGATAGACCACGAACAAGACCAGGATGAGACCGATATAAATGGTGACCGCGAACTTACCCAGCGATCCCATGGTGTCCCACCCGTAGACCGCGACGGCGTTACCGATCAGGCCGATCGTGCCGAGCGGCGCGATCCGAATGATCCACCACAGCACCTTTTGAATGACTGCAAGAGCAGATGCGTTCAGATTGAGAAAAGGTTCGGCCGCCTTGCCCACTTTCAACGCCGCGATGCCCACGACAATGGCAATGACCAAAATCTGCAACACGTTGAAGCTGATGTTGGTGGTCGCGCTTGCGTCGACGACGCTCGTGCTTGCACCGAGACCGAGAAAGTTCTTCGGGAACAGCCCGGTCAGGAACGCCCACCAGTCACCGGTCTTTCCGGAGTATTCGGCATCCACTGCCATGCCGGTACCAGCTCCCGGCCGAATCAGCACGCCGAGGCCTATGCCGATCAGAACGGCGATCAGTGCCGTGATGGCGAACCAGAGCAGTGTGTTCCAGGCCAGCTTCGCAGCGTTGGACACCTGGCGGAGATTGGCAATAGAACTGACGACGGCCGTGAAGATGAGCGGGACGACAGCCGCCTGCAGCAGCGAGACATAGCTGGACCCGATGATCTTCAGTGTGACTCCGAGGCCATTCGGGTTTGCTTCTGTGCTACCGGTGTATTTTGCAAGCAGTCCGAGACCGAGGCCGATGATGAGCGCGGCGATGATTTGAACGCCGAAGGACTTGACCCACTTGGGGATTCTGCTGGTACTGACGCGAACTGTTGAAGTCACAAGTACGACACTTTCTGTTGTCATGCGGTGTACCGCGCACGCTCGGCCCCCCGGTGCCCCAGGAGCGGGCCGGACCTTGTCAAGAATGGTGTCCGCGTGCGAGCGGCTCTAGGTGCAAGCCAGACCAACGACGCGCTATTCCCCCCTCGCAAGTCGACGCGTGAGCCCCCGTTGGTCGGGGCACGAAGCACGAGCGATCGAAACCCGCCCAGGGATCTCGATCACTCGCCAGGTCGTGCTTCGATCAACGAGCCGGCTACTCCTCGAGGTACCCCGCGAGCACCCGGGCGTGGTTCACGTGCGAGTCCTTAGGCCCCGTAGATCAGGGTTGTGATTCAGGGTTGTGATTCAGGGTTGTGATTCAGGGTTGTGACCCCGCACGGCCACAGCCGATCGACCAACACCCGGCATCCGTCGTCAGTGGATGCCTCCTAGTACACCTGCTTAGTGCGCTTTATTTTCTCGAACGCTCCAGCGGGCGCTCGCTCTTCTCCCAACCGCGACGCGGCGGGCGGGCCCCGGCACCACGGGGGTCGTCGCGCGAACGGTAGACGACGTAGGGACGAACGAGGTAGCCGAGCGGCGCCGAGAACACATGCACCAGCCGGGTGAACGGCCAGAGTAGAAACAGTGCCGTCGCCGTGAGCACGTGCAGCTGAAAGAAGAACGGCACGTCGCTCATGAGCGAGGGATCAGGCTGAAAACTATAGAGCGAGCGGATCCACGGCGAAATCGACCCACGATAGTCGTAGCCGCCGCCGAAGATTTGGTACAGCACCGTCGCCGTTGTGCCGAACACGATCGTGCTTGCCAGGAACACATACATGACCTTGTCCATGACCGTCGTGACGAGCAGCACCCGCTTGGTCAGACGCCGGCGGTAGATCAAAATAGCCAGCCCGGCCACCGTGAGTGCCGCCGCGAAGGTTCCCAGCCAGGTCGCCCCGAGGTGGTATAGATGCTCGGTCACCCCGAAGTACTCGAGCCACGACTTCGGGATGAACAGGCCGACGACGTGCCCGCCGATGACCATGAGCATGCCGTAGTGAAACATCGGCGAACCCCAGCGCAGCAGCCGGTTCTCGTAGGTCTGGCTCGATCGCGAAGTCCAGCCGAACTGGTCGTAGCGGTAGCGCAGCAGGTGCCCGACTACAAACACGCCGGAAGCGGCGTAGGGAAAGGCGACCCAGAGCAGGTAATCCCAGGCGGTCATACTCTCAGTACCCATTTCTATCTGGCTTCATTTGCGTGCGCGGAGAACGGCTTCAAATTGCCGAGATAGGTCATGCCGACCGTCTCGGTCGGCGGCCCCTCGTTTACAAGGTCCAGGTAGCGTTCGCGGGTTTCGTCATCGATCTCGGGAAGCGACAGCGACACGGCCTTCACAAGGTGGGCGTAGGGGCTGTCGAACTTCTCCAGCGCCGTGCGCAACACCTCGATGCCGTCCCGGTGTGCGGCAAGCAGCTCCTGCGCGATCGGTGAATCCGACAGCGCCGAGAACTCGAGCACCATCGGCAAGTAGTCGGGCAGTTCGTCGGCATCAACCTGCCAGCCAGCCGCCCGGTACGCCTCGACGAAACGCACGAGCGCCATGCCGCGGCGACGAGTATCGCCGGCCGCGTAGTAGGTGAGGTAGGGGCAGCATTTGCGCTTCAGATCGAAGGTCGCGGTGAAATGGGTGGCGAGGTCCTGCTCGCTCCAGCCGTCGATCGCCGTGAAGAATGCGTCGAACGCCTTTTGCAGCGGGTCAGGCAGTTGAGTAACGGACGCCCGCACCAGCGAAAACTGCCGCTGCCGCTCCGGTGTGGGGTAGTCCAGCAGAATCGACGCCGCCATGTGTGCGATGACCCCTTGCTCCGGCATCAACGGCACGGCAGCAATCGCCCGCAGAGCCACCTTCGGCGCCCGAAAACCAAAATTCAGGCGAGGCGGGCGGATGCTCATGCCGGACTCCCGGCATCTGCTATCGGCGGGAACATGCCCTGAGGTACGCCGGAGCCGTTCCAGTTGAGCAGGTTGACCCGCCCGGGTGTGGTCGGCGCGGTGGCGCTCGACCGCCCGGTCATCTCGTTGTAGTTGTCGACCGTGGCACCGAGCGGCATGCCGACGGTATTGCCGTAGGGGCCGCTGTGCCCGGCCGAGGCGGGCCCGCCCATGCCGGGTCCGCCGTCGTTGTCGAGCGAGCAGCCGAGTTCTTCGAGCTCTCGCGCGGTCTCGACGTGGGCCTTGGGAATGACGTAGCGGTCTTCATACTTGGCGATCGCGAGCAGCCGGTACATGGCGGTGATGGTCTCGCCAGTCATTCCGACCGCGTTCGGGATGCGCTCATCGGGCTCGTTGCCGAGGTTGATGTCGCGCATGTAGGCGCGCATCGCGGCGAGCTTGCGCAGCGAGAGCTCGACCGGAACGACGTCGCCCGCCGAGAACAGTCCGGCGAGGTATTCCACCGGAATGCGCAGTTTGTCGATCGCGGTGAACAGGGTGCGTGCGTCTTCGCCGTCGCTGCCGGAGTTGCTGACCACGTCGACCACGGGCGAGAGCGGGGGGATGTACCAGACCATGGGCATGGTGCGGTATTCCGGGTGCAGCGGCAGTGCGACCTCGTACTCGGAGATGAGCTGGTAGATGGGGCTGTTCTGGGCGGCTTCGATCCAGTCGTCGGCCATGCCCTCCGCCTTGGCGGCGGCGATGACCTCGGGATCGAACGGGTCGAGAAAGCAAGCACGCTGGGCGTCGAGCAGGTCCTGATCGTTTTCGATCGAGGCTGCGGCGAGGACCGCATCGGCGTCGTAGAGCATGAGGCCAAGGTAACGCAGACGTCCGACACAGGTTTCGGAGCAGATGGTGGGCTTACCCTGCTCGATCAATGGGTAGCAGAGCGTGCACTTCTCGGCCTTGCCCGTTTTGTGGTTGAAGTAGACCTTCTTATAGGGGCAGGCGGAGACGCACATGCGCCAGCCACGGCATCCATCTTCATCGACGAGCACGATGCCGTCTTCTTCGCGCTTGTACATGGCGCCGGAGGGGCAGGCGGCCACGCAGGCGGGGTTCAGGCAGTGCTCGCAGATGCGCGGCAGGTAGAACATGAAGGTCTTTTCGAACTCCATTTTCACGTGCTCGCTCATCGTTGCGAGAATCGGGTCTTGCGCGGCGGTCTCCTGCGATCCGCCGAGGTCGTCGTCCCAGTTGCCCGACCACTTGATGTCGATGTCCTGGCCGGTCAAGAGCGATTTCGGGCGTGCGACCGGGCTTTGCGTGCCGGCCGGAGCGGTGGTCAGCATGTCGTAGTCGTAGGTCCACGGCTCGTAGTAGTCGTCGATCTGCGGCAGGTTGGGGTTGTTGAAGATCTGCGAGAGCTTCTTCAGTCGTCCGCCGGCCGCAAGCTGCAGGCGGCCGCGCTTGTTGCGCACCCAGCCGCCCTTCCACTTCTCTTGGTTTTCGTATTCCCGCGGGTAGCCCAGGCCTGGCCGCGTCTCAACGTTGTTGAACCAGGCGTATTCCACGCCGGTGCGGTTGGTCCACACCTGCTTGCAGGTGACCGAGCAGGTGTGACACCCGATGCACTTGTCGAGGTTCATGATCATCGACATCTGGGCCATGACACGCATTAGTAATCCACTTTCTGGCTGCGGCGACGAATCACGGTGACCTCGTCGCGTTGGTTCCCGGTCGGGCCGAGGTAGTTGAAGGCGAAGGACAGCTGGGCATAGCCGCCGATCAGATGGCTGGGTTTCAGCAAAATGCGGGTGAGCGAGTTGTTGGTGCCGCCGCGCATACCGCTGGTTTCGGCGACCGGCACGTTGATGGTGCGGTCCTTCGCGTGATACATGTACACCGTGCCCTCCGGCATGCGGTGCGACACGATCGCGCGGGCCACGACGACGCCGTTGCGGTTGTAGGACTCGATCCACTCGTTGTCGATCACGCCGATCTTGTCGGCGTCCTGCGGGCTCATCCAGATGGTCGGACCGCCGCGGGAGAGCGAGAGCATGAGCAGGTTGTCCTGGTATTCGGAGTGGATCGACCACTTTGAGTGCGGCGTCAGGTAGCGCACAGCCACCTCGGCGTGACCGGTCGGGGTCTTACTCGTGGCGCCGACGATCGAGTCGTCGAACAGGCGGTACATGTCCAGCGGCGGCCGAAAGATTGGCAGTTGCTCGCCCAGTTCGATCATCCAGTCGTGGTCGAGGTAGAAGTGTTGACGACCGGTGAGAGTGTGCCAGGGCTTCAAGTGCTCGACGTTGATGGTGAAGGCGCTGTAGCGGCGACCACCGTGCTCTGAACCAGACCATTCCGGGGAGGTGAGTACCGGGATCGGCGCACCCTGGACATCCGGATAGGAAAAACGTCGACCCTCGTTGTCGCTGGCCAGCTGGGCGAGCTTGACGCCGGTGCGTTCCTCGAGCTGCCGAAAACCCTGCGTGCCAAGGCGGCCGTTGGTCGTGCCCGAGAGCGCGAGCACCATTTCGCAAGCGTGAATAGCGGTCGACAGGCGCGGGCGGCCGGCGGCGGGACCGCCGGGAACGAGCCCGTTTTTCTTGCCGAGATAGGCGACCTCGACGTCGGGGTTGAATTTCACACCCTTGGTGACCATGCCGAGCTTCGCGGTGAGCGGCCCAAGCGCGCCGAGCTGCGCGGCGAAGGCCGGGTAGTCGCGTTCGACCACGACGAGCCTCGGCATGGTGACGCCAGGGATGAGCGGCTGGTCGTTCAACACGGTGCCGTGCGGGGTGGCCATGCCGTCGGGGGTGTCGTGTTGCAGCGGAGCGGCGACGATGTCCTTGCGCACCCCGAGGTGCGTGACCGACATTTCGGAAATCTTCGCGGCGAGCACGTGAAAGATGTCGAAGTCGGTCTTCGCCTGCCACGGCGGCGCGATCGCGGGGTTGAATGAGTGAATAAACGGATGCATATCCGTCGTCGAGAGGTCATTCTTCTCATACCAGGTGGCCGGCGGCAAGACTACGTCACTGTAAATGGTTGTCGAGGTCATGCGGAAGTCGCTCGTGACCATGAGGTCGAGCTTGCCTTCCGGGGCGCTCTCGTGCCATTTCATGGTCTTTGGGCGGCGAGCCGGCATGGATTCCACTCCGCGTACGGCGGAGTCGGCGCCGAGTAGGTGCTTGAGAAAATACTCGTTGCCCTTGCCTGAGGAGCCGAGAACGTTGGCCCGCCAGACCACGAGCACCCGCGGAAAGTTCTCGGGGGCATCGGGGTCTTCGCAGGCGAACTCGAGCGAGCCGTCCTTCAGGGAATCGACGACGTATTCGGCGGGTTCCTGCCCCACGGCAACCGCGTCGTCGACCAGGTCGAGCGAGTTGCGGTTGAAGGTCGGGTAGCTCGGCATCCAGCCGCGCTTGGCCGATTCGACCATGGTGTCCGCGGTGGTGCGTCCCTTGAATATCCCGGTACCGAGCGGGCTGGCGAGGGTGTCGGCGCTCAGGCCGTCGTAGCGCCACTGGTCGGTGGCGAGGTAGAAGAAGCCGGTGCCGATCATCTGGCGCGGCGGGCGCACCCAGTCCAGGCCGAAGGCGTACTGGCCATAGCCGGTGAGCGGACGCACCTTTTCCTGGCCGACGTAATGGGCCCAGCCGCCACCGTTCACGCCCTGGCAGCCGGTCATGGTGGTCAGTGCGAGAAAGGTGCGGTAGATGGTGTCGGAGTGGAACCAGTGGTTGGTACCGGCTCCCATCAGAATCATCGAGCGACCCTGCGAGTCTTCGGCGTTCTGCGCGAATTCCCGGCCGATGCGTGCGGCGGCCTGCCACGGAACCGAGGTGATCTCCTCTTGCCAGGCTGGAGTTCCGGGGGTGGAGGCGTCATCGTAGCCGGTGGGCCATTCGCCCGGCAGACCGTCGCGGCCGACGCCGTACTGGGCGAGCAGCAGGTCGAACACGGTCGTCACGAGCACTCCGGCAACCTCGCGTACGGGTACGCCGCGGCGCACGATGCCGGCGGCACCGGCGTGGCGCTCACCGACGCTGTCAGCACTCGGCGTGATGTCGAAGCGGGGCAGGTCGATCGCGACAGAGGCACCGTCGTAATCCGGGGCATCCGCGATAGAGAGGAGTGGGTCGCGACCCTCGAGGTCGAGGTTCCATTTGCCCTTGTCGGCCTCGCTGAACCGGTGCCCGATCGACCCGTTCGGCACGAAGGCCTCACCGTTCTCGTCGAGCATGACTGTCTTGAAGGCTGCACTTGAAACGGATGCGTCGATGCCAGGCAGCGCATCGGCCGTCAGAAACTTGCCGGGCACCCACGCATCCTGACGCGGGGTGAGCGCGATCAGGTAGGCCGAGTCGCTGAACTTCTTCATGTATTCGACGAAGCGCGGGGTACGGCGGTCGACCAGGAATTCCTTGAGCACGACGTGGCCCATGGCAAGGGCGAGGGCGGCGTCGGTGCCGGGGTGCACAGCAAGCCACTCGTCGGCGAACTTGGAGTTGTCGGCGTAGTCGGGCGCGACGGTGATGACCTTCTGGCCACGGTAGCGGGCCTCGACCATGAAGTGCGCGTCGGGGGTACGGGTGACGGGAACGTTCGAACCCCACATGATGAGGTAGCTGGAGTTCCACCAGTCGGCCGATTCTGGCACGTCGGTCTGGTCGCCGAACACCTGCGGGCTGGCGACCGGCAGGTCGGCATACCAATCGTAGAACGAGAGCATGGTGCCGCCGAGCAGCGAGATGAACCGGTTGCCGACGCCCTGCGACACGATCGACATGGCCGGAATCGGGCTAAAGCCGGCGATCCGGTCTGGGCCGTACTTCTTGATGGTGTGCACGTGGGCGGCGGCGACGATCTCGGCGGCTTCGTCCCAGGTCGCACGAACCAGGCCGCCCTGGCCACGGGCACTCTTGTACTGGCGGGAAGTTTCGGGATTGCCGGTAATCTCGGCCCAGGCCAGCACGGGGTCACCGAGGCGAGCCTTCGCTTCGCGGAAGAGGTTCAGCAGCACACCGCGCACGTAGGGGTACCGCACCCGGGTGGGCGAATAGGTGTACCAGCTGAACGCGGCGCCGCGGGGGCAGCCGCGGGGCTCGTATTCGGGGCTGTCCGGGCCGACACTGGGATAGTCGGTCTGCTGGGTTTCCCAGGTGATAATGCCGTCCTTGACGTACACCTTCCAGGAACAGCTGCCGGTACAGTTCACGCCGTGGGTGCTTCGCACCTCTTTGTCGTGGGTCCAGCGGTCACGGTAGAACGCGTCGGCGGCGCGGCCGCCGGTCTTGAACACGCTGCGCAGGTCCTCGCTGGTTTCGCCGCGGCGTAGAAAGCGGCCGAGCTTGAGCAGCGAATCGGCGACCGGACCGTCGGTGCCGGGCTTGCTGGTGGTGCTGGTCGTACCTGTGCGTGTTTTCACGGCTGCCCCTTGCGTGCCGGGGAATGCCGTAGTGGCACTCACCCTCAGAACGAGCTTCGCCGCTCACGTCGAGGCCTACAACCGCAAACCACCGTGAATAATGTTTTGCCCGGCCGGCGGCGCTTTCAGCGGACCAATCACAGGCTCTGGACAGTTGGGGGCGACGTACGAGACGACACAAACGACCCTCGGGGCTTCGCGATGGGGCGTTTCGAAGCATCTCAGGTGGACGCCCGCGGCGAATTCGGCACCCCGATCAGGTTAGGCACCAAGATCGGGGTTCCCGTTTTAGTTTCAGAAATTTACCGCAAAGTCACGATCGATCCGCTCGATTTCTCCAGCGCCGCAGCCTGTTCTTGTGTCGTCACCTTATTGGCCATGATCATTCCCCATGTTGCCGTTCTGATCGGTTCGATGACGAATCTTCGATCAAGTTCGGCGCAAATCCCGCGTATTCAGCGGCTTGGTGTCGCCGGTCGCCACCGCCGTTGCGACGACGTCGATCACGCACAGGTGCGGGGCGTTGATGATGTTCAGTCCAACCGCGCGCAGCGGGCCATCGGCCTGCTCCAGCACTCCTTGAATCAACCGGTAGTGCACACCACAGACCTCGGGGTGGTCCTTGACCATCTCCGAGTATGGGCAGTCGTGCAGGTTGACCTGTTCACCATTGGCGGCGACGCTCGCGTCGAAGCCGGCCTGATCCAGGTGGTCGTCGAGGGCGTCGAGCTGACGCCGGGCTGCGGGGCCGGTGCAGCCGGCCAGGGCGGGCTGGCCTGCGGAAAGAAGCGGCAGCATCCGTCTCAACTGCTCGGCACGCTCCTGCGCGGCCGCGATCTTGCGGGCGCGAATCGAACCGAGTTCGGCACTAACCCCGCTGGCAGCGCTGTAGAGCATCTTCGGCCGCCCCTTGCTGTCGCGCGGCTCGGGAGCACAGGTGACGAAACCGTCATTGATCAGGCGATCGAGATGTTCGCGGGCGGTATTGGGGTGCAGACCAGCGGCTTCGGCGAGGTCGTTGACCGTCATCGTTCCGCGACTTTGCAGCTGGTAGAGCAGGTTCATGCGGCTCAGACTGGCGAGCGTTTTGTAACTCGGGGGTTGGGCGGCCATAACTCCATTATGACCTCCCGCAATGGGCGGCAGCAGAATAAATTATATTTCAACCCTTCCACCGCAGATTCTCCCGCTGAACGGTTGGAAAGCAAATCATTGCTCGCAAAGTAATAGTCTTAATAGACGAAATACGCAGGAAGTGGGACCACATGGCGGCAAAAGCCCGCACGCGACCGAAAGCAGGAGTCGAGTCCACTGGCGGTGAACCCGCCGAAACCCTCCGTGACTATTATGAGCGGATGTCGCTGGTGCGGGCCTTCGAACTGCGCTCCAGCGAGATGTATGCCCGCGCCAAAATCGGCGGCTACTGCCACCTAAACCTCGGTGAAGAGGCCACCGTGGTCGGCCTGACGGCCGCGATCGAAACCCGCGACTACCTGTTCACCGGCTACCGCGACCACGGCTACGCCCTTCTGCGTGGCCTGTCGCCTGAACGCGTGATGGCCGAGCTGTTCGGCAAGGTCACCGGCGTCTCCGGCGGACGCGGCGGTTCGATGCACATGTTCGACTCCGAAGCGCGCCTGCTCGGCGGCTACGGCATCGTCGGCGGGCAGATTCCCCCGGCCACCGGCGCCGCCCTCGCTCTGAAAAATCAGGAAACGGCTGGCCCAGACGCGGCCGCCGTGATGTGTCTGCTCGGTGACGGCACCACCAACATCGGCGCTTTCCATGAATCGCTCAACCTGGCCGGTTTGTGGAAGCTTCCCATCGTCTATGTGATCGTCAACAACGGGCTCGGCATGGGCACGACTGTGGAGATGGCATCCGCTGAGCCCGATCTGTACAAGCGCGCCGCGTCGTACCGCATGCCCGGCGTGCGGGTTGACGGGGACGACGTTCTCGCCGTGCGCGACGCCGCCCGGGACGCCCTCAAGCAGGCCCGCGAGTCGCGTCAACCGGTGCTGCTCGAGGTTATGTGCTATCGACTGCGCGGCCACTCAGTGGTCGACCCGGCCCGCTACCGCTCACCCGAAGAGACCACGATCGCCCAGCAGTCCGATCCGGTGCCGAGCTTTCGCGCCGAACTGATCGCCTCCGGTGTGCTCAGTGAAGCGGATGCCGCCGCCATCGACGAGGCCGCCGACGTGCGCGTCTCTGAGGCGGTCGTGTTCGCCGAGGAGAGCCCGGAGCCCGCTCGAGAAGACCTGTTCAAGTATGTATACGCAACCCCGGTGGCGAATGCGCCATCCGCTTTGCCCGGAGAACCCGTTATGGACGCACTGTGATGACTACCGAAGTAGCAACAACCCGCACGATCACGTATCGCCAGGCACTCAATGAGACCCTGCGCGCCGAGCTCGAGCGCGACGAGAAGGTCTTTCTGATCGGCGAAGAGATCGGAGTGTTCGAGGGGTCATACAAGATCACCGCCGGACTACTCGAAGACTTCGGCCCAGAGCGGGTGCTCGACGCCCCAATCGCCGAGGAAGGTTTCGTGGGCGCAGCCCTCGGCGCCGCGATGCTCGGCATGCGGCCCGTGGTCGAGATCATGACGATCAACTTCAGCCTTATCGCGATCGACCAGATCGTGAACCACGCCGCCAAAATGCGGTCGATGTTCGCCGGTCAGGTCTCCATTCCGCTGGTCATTCGCATGCCCGGCGGCGGTGGCCAGCAGCTCGCCGCGACCCACTCGCAGAACCTCGAGGTGTGGTATGCGCACATTCCCGGGCTCAAGGTTGTCGCCCCGTCGACCCCGGCCGACGCGAAAGCGCTGCTGACCGCGGCGATTCGCGACGACGACCCGGTGATCTTTCTTGAGAACCTCTCGCTGTACAGCGCCAAGGGCGAGGTTCCCGACGGCGAACAGGTCGCCGAAATCGGCAAGGCCGCGGTTGTCAAGACCGGCACCGACCTCACCATCGTCAGCTATTCGCGCGGTACCACGACCGCCCTCGAGGTAGCCCATCAGCTCGAAGCCGAGGGTCTGTCAATCGAGGTCGTCGACTTGCGCAGCCTGCGTCCGCTCGACCGCGACACCATCTGCGCCTCGGTGAAGAAGACCGGCCACGCCGTTGTCTTCGAAGACGACTGGCTCAGCTACGGTATCGGCGCCGAGATTTCGGCGACCATCGGCGAGGGCGTGTTCGACTTTCTTGACGCCCCCGTGCGCCGCGTCGCCGCCGCCGAGGTGCCGCTGCCCTACGCCAAGGCCCTCGAGAAGGCTGCGCTGCCCAATGCCGCCGACCTCGCCAAGGTCGTGCGCGAAGTACTCAACATCTCAACTACCGCGAACGACAAGTAGGAGCCGGCCATGCCCGACGTCATCATGCCCCGCCTCTCCGACACCATGGAGGAGGGCGAACTCAGCCGCTGGATGAAGCAGGTCGGCGACGAGATCCACAAGGGCGATGTGCTCGCCGAGATCGAAACCGACAAGGCCACGATGGACCTCGAGGCCTTCGACAACGGCGTTCTCGAACAGCTGCTCGTCGTCGCCGGCGCGCTCGTACCGATCGGCGCGCCGGTCGCCCGCATCGGCGACGGCAGCAACATCGTCAAGGAGGACGCGCCCGCCACTCCTGCCGCCACTCCCAAAGCGGATGCCGCAGCTCCGGCAGCAGCACCCGCCGCGTCAGCTCCGACCGCCGTCACGGTGGCCCCGGCTGCGGCGCCTGCCGCATCAGCTCCAACCGCCGCCGCGGTCGCTCCGGCCGCTCCGGCCGCAGCGTCGACGCCGAGCGGCGAGCTCCGCACCTCGCCGCTGGCCCGCAAGATCGGCCGCGAGCACGGAATCGACCTGCACACGATCGCGGGCACCGGGCCGCAGGGCCGCATCACCCGCACCGACGTTGACACGGCGATCCTGGCTCAGGAATCCGCAGCATCCGCTTCGGTGCCGGTAGCAGCTCAGGCAGCCCCGGCCGCCGTTTCGACCGACTCGGTCTCCGTGCCGGTCAGTCGCATTCGGGCTGTCACAGCCCGCCGACTCACCGAGAGCCAGGCTGTGCCGCACTTCTTCCTCACCAGCGTCGTCAACGTCGAGCAACTCGTCTCGTTCCGTGCCAGCGTCAACGCTTCGCTCGAAACGGTCGGCAGCAAGGTCAGCCTGAACGACCTGTTCGTGCGCGCCTGCGCTGTCGTGCTGCGCGCCCACCCCGAGGTAAATGCTTCCTGGGGTGATGGCGTCATTCTGCGCCACAACCGAGTCAACGTCGGCGTGGCCGTCGCCACCGACGATGGACTGCTCGTTCCGGTGGTGGCCGACGCCGATCAGAAGTCGCTCGCCGCCATCGCCACCGAGACGCGCACCCTGGCCGGACTCGCCCGTACGGGCAGTCTGTCCCTGGCGCAGATGTCTGGTGGAACGTTCACCATCAGCAACCTCGGCATGTTCGGCATCGACTCGTTCACCGCCGTGCTCAACCCGCCGGAGGCCGGAATTCTGGCGATCGGCGCGGCCACCGAGGTTCCCCAGGTGCGCGACGGCGAGCTCGTGAGCGTGCCCATGGTCAAGATCACCCTGACCGTCGACCACCGAGTGCTCGACGGGGCAGTCGCGGCCGCGTTCCTGCACGACCTGACCCAGCTGCTCGAGGAGCCGCTGCGCATCGTTCTCTAACCCGGGATCCCCCGCCGCCGGCGCGGCTCGGGCGCCGGCGGCACCTCTTTCGCGGCCACGACGTCGACCATCGCGAGAGTCACCAGTCCGCGCTTGGTTTGCACCGAAACAAATGCCGCGCTGCGGCTGCGCAAAAAACCGAGCGCGTCCGTATAGCCACCGGGGATTCGCGTGCGCACGACAACCCGGGTGCCGAGCGGGGCATCCGCTAGAAAAGTGAAGGGACCGCTCATCGCATCAGGCTGTACTTTTCGACGCGCGCCGACTCCCCGGCGACAAGGATGATGTCGCCATCTTCGATCACCGTGTCGAGCGAGGTGGAGCTCCAGCCCACGCCGGGCCGGTGAAACGCCGTCACGGTCACGCCGTAGCGGGCACGCACCTTGGCTTCGCCGAGCGGAACGCCGATCAGTGCGCCCGGCGGCGCCGTCTTTACGAGCGCGAAGTTCTCGCCGATCTCGATGTAGTCCTGCATGGCACCGCGTACGAGGTGCGCGACCCGTTTACCCATGTCCTTCTCAGGGTAGATGACGTGGTTGACGCCGAGTTGGGTGAGAATCTCACCGTGCGGGTCACTGACGGCCTTGGCCCAGATGTTCGGAATACCGAGCTTGAGCAGCAGCGACGCGGTCAGGATGTTCGCCTGAATATCACCGCCGATAGCCACCACCACGCTTGAGAACTCGGGCACCGAGAGCTCGCGCAGCGTCGCTTCCTTGGTCGAGTCGGCGCGCACGACGTGCGTGAGTAGTCCGTTGTGGGCCTGCACGATCTCTTCGTCACCGTCGATGCCGAGTACCTCGGTGCCGCTCTTCATGAGTTCGAGGGCCAAGGAGCTGCCGAACCGGCCGAGGCCGATGACGACGACCGATTCGGCTTCGGCCAGGCGAGCCGGGTCACGATGCCCGAACAGCGAATATTTAGCCAATGATCGGCCTTTCCTTGGGGAGTTCATAGGTGGTGTGCCGTTCGCGCAGGGCGATAGCAGAGCCGATGGTGATCGGACCGAGGCGGCCGATAAACATGAGCAAGATGAGAATGATCTGGCCGCCCCAGGGCAGCCCCGCAGTGATTCCGGTCGACAGCCCCACGGTTGCGAAGGCGCTGATCGCCTCGAATAGCAGGGCGTCCATCGAGATTTCCGTCATGAGCATGAGGGCCGCCGTTGCGGCGATGATCACGGCCACCGCGAGCAGGGCAATCGTGATCGCCTCCCGGTGCACCGCCCGGGAGAGGCGCTTGCCAAAAACGTTGACGGCAACCGCACCGCGCAGCTCGGTCCAGAGGATGAAGAACAAGACGGCGAAGGTCGTGATCTTGATGCCACCAGCGGTTCCGGCCGGGCCGCCACCGATCAGCATGAGTACATCCATTCCGAGCAGGCTCGCCGAGTCCATTTGGCCGATATCGATGCTGTTGAAACCCGCGGTGCGGGTCTGCACCGACTGAAAGAAACCGGTCAGCAACTTTCCGGGCCAGTCCAGCGGCCCGAGCGTATTCGGATTCGACCATTCAACCGCGGTGATATATGCCGTTCCGAGAATGAGTAGTGCGATCGTGCCGGCCACGACGATGCGGGTATTCATGGTCCAGGTGCGAATCGACCAGCCGCGCCTTGGATTCCGCACCTGCGCTCGCAGCTGCCGTCGCAACTGCACGATCACCGGAAAGCCCAACCCGCCGAGGATCACGGCGGCACTGATCGGAAGGCAGATCCAGGCATCCGTTGCGAAACTCATCAAGTTGTCGCTGAACAGGGCGAAACCGGCGTTATTGAAGCTTGACACGGAGTGGAACACGCCGAGCCAGATAGCCCGGCCAACCGGCTCGCCGTAGCCGATCATGAACCGTAAGGCCAGCATGACAGCGATGGTCACCTCGATGGCGAGGGAGATGCGCACGACACCGAGCACGAGTCCCTTGACGTCTTCGAGGCCGACACTCTTGGTCTCGGCGACGGCCGTGACGCGCGAGCGCAGCGAGAGTTTGCGGGCGATCGCCAAACCGACCACCGAGGCGAACGACATGATGCCGAAGCCGCCGATCTGGATCAGCACCAGAATCACGATCTGGCCGAACGGCGTCCAGTAAACCGCCGTGTCGACGACGGTCAGCCCGGTGACGCAGACGGCGCTCGTGGCGGTGAACAGCGCTTCCAAGAAGGACGCCCCGCCGGGGCCGACGCGGGAGTTCGGCAGCATGAGCAGGGCGGTACCGACGAGGATGGTCAGGGCGAAGCCGGAGACCACGACTTGCGCTGGATGCAGGCGGTAGCGCTTCGTTGTGTTGCCGCGTTCGCGGACTGCCCGTGAGTGCACGGTCCAACTCTACGCTGGGAGCGCCCGCTGGCCCGGACGGGCAGGAATGTGGGGTACACCCGGCTCCTCGTTCCTGAGCGTGGGCGGACACAAACTCCCCGAGCCCGCCTTATGAACCTGGGCCCAGTTTATTGACTTGGCCCACGTTCCGGGCCCCATGCAAGCACGTGCTGGCCGGGTTTGTTCGGCAGTCATTTATAGTCGGTTCGACGAGCTTCGTCTAGCCCCTTTTTTCGGTACGCGGCGACCACAACAGGTACGCAATACTCGACATTGGGGGAAAATAATGATAAAGCGCGAAGGACTAGAACCGGTACGAATACGCGTGCTGCGGCCACAGGAACGGATCCTGTCGCACGCGATGATCGCGGCGCTCGCCCTGTTCATCCCGCTCTTTCTCGTGTTCTACTGGTTGTCTATTCCACGCCAGACCTGGCCGTTTGTGCTCGAAATTCAGTGTGGGGTTACCGCCCTCGGCGTGATCTTCGCGCTCGGAGTCAGCAAAATGACGCTGCGCGTCGCCCCCGATCGTCTGTCGGTACGGAGTCTGCTCGGCCGCAAAACGCGCGTCGCCACCGCCGATATCGACAGTCTCGTGCTGGTCGAGCTCTATCAGAGCGAATCTATCGATTGTCTGCCGTACCTGTACCTGCTTGATTCCGGCGGCGATGTGCTCGTGCGGTTGAACGGACACGTCTGGTCGCGGCAATCGCTTGAAACCGTGATCGACGAGCTCGGCGTTACCGTGCTGCGCCCACCCGATCCGTTCACGGCGGCCGAACTCGGCCGCCTGCGGCCCCAGCTGGTTGGCCGCTTGACGCGACACACCGCAAAACTGATCGGTTAGTGCCCGCGTCCCGACACCACATCGGCCACCCGCGCGAGCGGAGACGTCGTGTGGCGACCGGTCAACTCAGTGCGGTCGGCGAACGAATAAGCGCGATACAGCGCCGTGACCGCGAGCCAGCGGAGCGGTTCCGGCTCCCACGGGCGTACCCGATGGTTCACCCAAGGCAGTTCGGTGAGCGCACTATCGCGGCCGAGAATCAGGTCAGTCAGGGTGCGTCCGGCCAGGTTCGTGGTCGCCACCCCGGTGCCCACATAGCCGCCGGCCCAGGCCAGTCCGGTCTGCGGGTCAAGACCGACGGTCGCGGCCCAATCCCTGGGCACACCGAGCACGCCCGACCACGCATGATCGATATTGGCGTCCTTAGTCGCAGGAAAGAAGCGCACCAAAATCTCGCGCAGGGCGTCGATGGTGGTTTGCGGGGTCTCGCCGTCGGCATCCGTTTTCGAACCGAATCGGTAGGGAACCCCGCGCCCGCCGATAGCGATGCGGTCGTCGCACGTGCGCTGCGCGTACATATAGGCGTGCGCCATGTCCCCCAACGTTTCCCGACCCGACCAGCCAATCTTTTCCCAAATGGATGCATCGAGCGGCTCGGTCGCGATCAGCGACGAATTCATGGGAAGCCAGGTACGGTGCAACCCCTTGAGCGCGGCCGTGAACCCCTCGGTCGCGCGCACGACGAACGCGGCGTCGACGGTACCGTATTCGGTCACTGCCCGGTTGGCCGCGATCTCGCTCACCGGGGTGTTTTCGTAGAGCTCAACGCCGAGCGCTTCGATCGCGCGGGCCAGCCCGGCCACGAGCGCCGCCGGATTAATGCGCGCGCAGTGCGGATGCCACATGCCCCCGGTGGTTCCCGTCACGTTGATGCGGTTTTGCGCTTGGGCCCGCGAGAGCAACTCGACGTCGGTGTGCTCCCAGGACTGCTCGGCCCGCGCGGCATTTTCGAGTCGCCGCTGCTGCGGGGCATCGTAGGCGATGGTGAATTCGCCGCCCTTGACAATGCCGGCATCGATGCCCTCCGCTGCGGCCACCCGGATAACCTCGTCGACCGTGTTGTTCATCGCGGCTTGAAAGTTTTCGACCGCCGGTCGGCCGTGTTTTTTCAGATACTGGTCACGACCGCCGGTGATCGAGTTCGTGAGCCAGCCGCCGTTACGTCCGGAGGCGCCGAACCCGGCGAAGCGGGCTTCGAGCACCACGATACGCAGCTGCGGCGCCGCCTTCTTGAGGTAGTACGCGGTCCACAGGCCGGTATAGCCGGCGCCGACAATGACGACGTCGGCCCGGGTCGACCCGGGCAGGGCTGGCCGAGGTACTGGCTGCCCGAGCTGGTTCCACCAGAAGGAGACGTCGCCATTGCGCCGGGGGGTCACTCGAGTCACGATTGGGCTGCCTTCTTTCGGTCTCGTTCGAGCCGCAGCCGGGCAGCGAGTGCACGTTCGCCATCGAGCTTTGCCGCCACCGGAGCCCAAAGCACAACCGCAACTCCGGCACCGATCAGCAGCCCGCCGATGGTATCGGTCAACCAGTGCACGCCGAGGTAGGTGCGGCTGAGCAGCATGACAATCGTGTACGCGGCACCGGCCAGGGCAATCCATAGACGCGGAAAAATGATGGCGAAGCACACCGCCATGGTGGCCGCATTGGCGACGTGGCCAGACGGAAACGAGCCAAAATCGGAGGTGACCAGCATGTCTTCCGGCCGGGCCCGACCAAAGACCTGCTTCAGGACTTGCACAGCGCCAGCACTGACCACGGTAGCCGCGAGATAGTAGCCGGCCGCCCACGGACGTTTGATAAACACGATGACCAGGGTGATGACGATCGGCACGATCAGCACGCCAAACAGACCGCCACCGAAGGCGTTCATGAACAGCGACGGAATCTCCCAGATCGGAGAGCGGTGTTCGATCACCTCGCCCATCCACTCGGTGTCGACCTCGAGGACGAGTCCGTTGGCACGCACGACGACGACCAGACCAAGCAGGGCGGCCAGTGCGACGGCAGACATCCCGCTGATCACGGGCCAGCGGCGGGAGATGCGGCGCGCTGCGGGGTCGGCGGCGCGCTCCGGAGACTTCGGGTTCATCATCCCGCCATCGTAGAACAGCCGCTCCCGATTCGGCCATCGGCGGGCCGAACCCGCACCATCCGCTCCCCGGCGTTTGCACCGGGCCTAGGTCCGAAAACTGGGCCCATCGTAGATCATGGGCCACGACCCTTAGGTGCGCCCAGAGCTGCGAGCGGGCTTAGCGCTCGAGCGCCGGCACGGTGCGCGGCCGCACGATCAGCCAGAGCGAGAGGAGCGACACCACCGCGGTGACTCCCATAACGGATGCCATCGGTATCGACGTTCCTACTCCCAGCAGTCCCACAACCGGCGAGATCAGGCCGGCCACACCGAAGTTCGCCGCGCCGAGCAAGGACGCCGCGGTTCCGGCCTCATGCCCGTGCGCGTTCAGGGCGATGACCTGAACGCTCGGCAGAGTGAAGCCGCAGGCGGCGATGAAGAACCACAGCGGAACCAGCGTGCCCCACAGCCCCATGCCGGCAAAGTCCAGGAGCACGATCGCCCCGGCAGTGAGCAGCAGCACGATCGTGGAGACCGACAGAATCCACTGCGGGCCGATGTTGAATCGGTGCATCAGCCGCGAGCTCAACTGCACACCGGTGACGACACCGAGCGAGTTCACGGCAAAGAGCAGGCCGTATTCCTGCGGACTGAACCCGTAGACATCCTGAAAGAGAAACGGCGAGGCCGAGAGGTAAGAGAACAGCCCGGTGAACGTCATCGCGCCGATGATCGCGACGCCGACAAAGGTGCGGTCGCTCAGCACAGCTTTGTAGCGCTGCGCCAGGGTGTTGTGCCCCTTCACGTGGAGCTCGCTCTCGGGCAGGGTCTCCACGATCCAGAACGCAACGGCCAGAATCACGATGACGCCGTAGGCGGCGAGCACCCAGAAGATGCCGCGCCAGTTCATCACGAGCAGAAGCTGCGAACCGATTACCGGCGCAAGTACCGGCGCAAGGCCGCTGACCAGGGCCAGCCGGGAGAGCATACGCACGAGCGGCTTGCCGCCGAACAGGTCGCGCACCATGGCCATCGCCACGACCGCACCGGCCGCAGCGCCAAAGCCCTGCAGCACGCGAAACACCGCGAGCACAATAATGTCGTTCGACATCGCGGCACCGACGCAAGCGAGAATGTGCAGGCCGGCCGCCAGCATGATCGGCAGCCGTCGGCCCACCTTGTCGCTCCACGGACCTACGACGAGCTGCCCGAACCCGAAACCGATCATGGTTCCGGTCAGGGTGAGCTGAATGACCGACGGCAAGACACCGAATTCGCTCTCGAGTGTCGGGAAGGCGGGCAGGTAGAGGTCGATCGTGAACGGGCCCAGGGCGGTGAGGGCTCCGAGAATGAGAATGTAGACGATGCGCTGTCGCCGGCTCAGCTTGTCCCCGGGATGCACGGCAGTCGAGGAGAGTTGCTCGGCACTGATGACGGGGATGCTGGCGGTAATCACGTAGCGGATGTCCTTGGTTGGTTTAGCGAGGATGGCTGGCGGGCGACACGGCCGCCCTTGCGCCAAGCGCGGAGAGCGCGAAAGTATTCCCACGATCCAGCTGCGGGTCGAGCAGCAGCGCCTCGAAGGCCAGCTCGGCCGCCCCGATCAACAGCAGATTCGAGCCGAGTAGCGCTGGCGCGATCCGCACCCCGTCGAACGCGGTCCCCAGTGACAGAGCGGCGACCGCGCGGCTGAGCCGGTCGGGGTCGACGGCATGCAGCGCGGAGAGAAAGCCGCCGAGCACGATCACCTGCGGGTTGAGCACGTTGACCGCGCCAGCCAGGGCGACGGCCAGAAAATCGAGCTGCCGGGCGACCTCGGCGTGCACCACCGGGGAGTCGGAGGCGAGCAGCGCGCGTTCGAGGGTATCGGCATCCGTTTCGCTCGCGCGGAGGCCCAGCGCCTCGAGCAGGGCGTCGCGGGTCACCTCGGCTTCGAGGGTGCCCGCGATGCCAGCTGAGTCTTTCTGCCCACTCGCACTGACCCGGACGTGCCCGAATTCTCCGGCATAGCCCGCTCGGCCACCGGCCGCGACGCCCCCGACTACGAGGCCGCCGCCGATTCCGCTCGACCCTCCGTTGAGGTAGATCAGGTCGGTCATGCCTTGCCCGGCGCCAAAGTAGCGTTCAGCGGTGACGCCGAGGCTCGCGTCGTTCGCCGCAACGACGGGCAGGCCCGTTGCCGCCGCGAGCAGGTCACCGAGCGGCTCGTCCACCCAGCCGAGGTGTGGGGCGTGGCGCACCAGACCGTCGGACGCACGCACCAGGCCGGGCACGGCAACGCCTATTCCGATTATGGAATATTCGCTCAGCTCGGACCGAAGCTTGTCAACGATGCTCACAGTGATCGCCACGGCCTCGGCGGCCGTCGGCGACGATCTTGTTGCGAAGCGGATTCGGCGGTGCACGACGCCGCTCAGAGCGACCACTCCCACGGTGATCGCGTCGATCTCGGGGTTCAGCGCGAGGGCCACCACTCGGTCGCTCGCCGCGACGATCGGACTCGGCCGACCAGCCAACCGGGTCGGGTCGGGCATGCGCTCCTCAACCAACCCGCGCTCGACGAGTTCGGCAACCAATGCGCCAATCGTCGACCGATTCAGGCCGGTCAGTCGGGTGAGCTGCGCCCGCGACGCTGCCCCGCCCCGGTGCACCAGGCGCAGAATGATCGACAGGTTGCGGCGACGCAGATCGTCATGGTTGGTGCCCTGCATGGCGTGCACTGCTCTCGACTCTCACTCGTGGGTCAGAATTCAGGTTACCGCCCCGGATGGACTCCGTAGAGTGATACGTTGCCAGAGTCAACAAATCATCGACGGCGCTAACAGTCAAGAGGTGCCAGACAGGGACACCATGGAATTTCGTTATCTCGGCAACAGCGGATTAAAAGTTTCTGAAATCACCTACGGCAATTGGCTCACCCACGGTTCGCAGATTGCGAATGACACCGCGACGGCCTGCGTGCGCGCGGCGCTCGACGCGGGAATCAGCTCCTTCGACACCGCGGATGTGTACGCCAACACCGTGGCAGAGCAGGTACTCGGCAACGCACTCAAGGGCGAACGCCGCCAATCTCTTGAGATCTTCACCAAGGTTTTCGGCCCAACTGGCCCCAAAGGTCACAACGACACCGGGCTATCCCGTAAGCACATCCTCGAATCCATTGATGGCTCGCTCACTCGGCTGCAGACCGACTACGTCGACCTGTACCAGGCACACCGCTACGACGTGGAGACTCCGCTCGAAGAGACCATGCAGGCCTTCGCCGACGTTGTGCGCCAGGGTAAGGCCCTATATATCGGAGTGAGCGAGTGGAACGCCGAGCAGTTGCGGGCCGGCCACAAGTTCGCCGCCGACCTGGGTGTTCAGCTCATCTCCAACCAGCCGCAGTATTCGATGCTCTGGCGCGTGATCGAGTCCGAGGTGGTTCCGGCCGCCGAGGAACTCGGCGTCTCCCAGATCGTCTGGTCCCCGATTGCACAGGGCGTGCTTACCGGCAAGTATCTGCCGGGGCAGGCGCTCCTTGAAGGCAGCCGGGCAACGGATGCCAAGGGTGGCGCCAACACGATCCAGCGCTGGATGAGCACCGAGGTTCTCACGGCCGTGCAGAAGCTGCGCCCGATCGCCGACGACCTCGGGCTCACCATGGCGCAGCTTGCGCTCGCCTGGGTGCTCGCGAATAAGAACGTCGCCTCCGCCATCATGGGTGCCTCCCGCCCAGAGCAGGTCGCCGACAATGTGAAGGCTGCCGGAGTGCAGCTCGACGCCGACGTGCTCACGAGAATCGATGCCGCCGTGCGCGCCCTGGCCGAGTTTGACCCGCGCAAAACCGTCTCGCCGGAGCAGCGCGAAGCGTAAGCCAGCGGCATCCGCTTTATAAAATTTAGGAGTACGCAATGAGAATCGCCGTTACCGGTGGCAGTGGCAAGCTCGGACGCAGCGTCGTCGCGCGCCTGGCGGGCGAGGGCCACAAAGTCACCAACCTCGACCAGTCGGGAACTCGCGATTTCGGATTCACGAAAATCGACCTCACCGACTACGGCCAGGTGAGTGACGTGATGTTCGGCATCAACGACCGCACCGACGGGTTCGATGCCGTTGTGCATCTCGGAGCTATTCCGGCACCGGGAATCGCGCCAGACGTGGCTACCTTCCACAACAATATGCTCGCGACCTACAACGTGTTTCAGGCGGCGCGGCGGGCCGGCATCAAGACGATCGTCTACGCCTCAAGCGAGACGACCCTGGGCCTGCCGTTCGATATCGACCCGCCATACATTCCCGTTGACGAAGAGTACCCGGCACGGCCCGAGAGCACGTATTCGCTGGTCAAGCACCTCGAAGAGCAGATGGCCATTCAGCTGGTGCGCTGGGACCCGCTGCTCAGCATCACGGCGTTGCGCTTCTCCAACGTGATGAATCCGGACGACTACGCGGCCTTCCCCGGCTACGACGCTGACGCCACCCTGCGCAAGTGGAACCTCTGGGGCTACATCGACGGTCGCGACGGCGCCCAAGCCGTGCTCCGGGCGCTCGAGCAGGCACAGCCGGGCTTCGAGACGTTCATCATTGCGGCCGCCGACACCGTGATGAGCCGGTCGAGCGCGAGCTTGGCCGCCGAGGTCTTTCCAAACGTCACCGTCACTAAAGAGGTCGGCGAACACGAGACTCTGCTGTCGATCGACAAGGCGAAGCGGATGCTCGGCTTCGCCCCCGAGCACAGCTGGCGCGACCACGTGTAGTTCGCCACCGCAACCGCAGGCCTAACGACTGACGCGCTCGCTTGCCCCCAGGACGGCGAGCTCACTGCGGCGCGGCATGCCCTCCCAGTCCCCCGGAACCAGGCAGGCGTAGGCACCCACCGTGACGGCGGTGGTCAGCCGGGTGGCCACGTCGCGGCCCAGCAGGTATTCGGCGAGGTAGCCGGCCACGAAACCGTCCCCGGCGCCCACGGTGTCAAGCGGCGTGGTGGGAATGGCCGCCCGCTCGTATTCCAGGCTCTGAACGACGGCAACCGCACCACGCTCGCCGAGTTTCACAACGGCCTCGCCGGCCCCAGCCTCGATCAAATGATGCGCCAGCAGCAACGGCGTCGCCGCATCGCCGACCGCGATGGCCGCCTCGTCGTCGCCGGCGAAGACGACGTCAACGAACGGCAGGATGCGGCGGTACATGGCGCCGGCCTCAGCGGGCGACCAGAGCTTGCCTCGAAAATTGAGGTCGAAT
This sequence comes from Cryobacterium sp. Y50, assembly GCF_002929805.1. Lineage (GTDB taxonomy): Bacteria > Actinomycetota > Actinomycetes > Actinomycetales > Microbacteriaceae > Cryobacterium. The sequence goes on from NZ_PJJM01000100.1 coordinate 99,721, forward strand.
GACACGGTGACGTCGGCATCGCGAGCCACCCGGATTGCCTCGAATACGGCGTCAGCAGCGGTGTCAGAGAGAGCGGGCGTGATGCCCGTGAGGTGCAGCAGCGACGCAGTGCGAATGAGCTCGGGGTCAATGTCGCCTGGCGTCAGTCGCGACCCGGCATTGCCGCGACGGTAGTACCAGACGCGGGTATCCCGGCTCGTGCGACGCTCCTTGACCATGAGCCCCGTCGGTGCCTCCGAATCGCGGATTCCCACCACCCGCACGCCCTCCGCGCTGATTTCGCGCAGCACGAGGTCACCGAGGGAGTCCTCGCCCACCCGACCGATCCAGGTGACCGGCGTGCCAAGGCGTCGCAGCGCGATGGCTACGTTGCTCTCGGAACCGCCAATGCCCAGGGTCATGGCCCGGGTATGCTGCAGCGGCCCAAAGGTGTCTGCGCTCATCAGGGCCATCGTTTCGCCCAGGGTCACAACCGAGGGAGCGACGGATGCGGCGCTCATCGCTGCGCCAGGGCATCCGCTGCGAGGCTGGTCACTCGCTGCGCCCGTTCGGCGAGCGCCGCGAGCGACCCACCTTTCAGCGCGTCGCCCACGAGCGGGCCGCCGAGACTCACGGCGAGGGCACCGGCGTTCAGCCAGCGCGGAATGTCTTCGAGGCCGATCCCGCCGGAGGGAACGAACTCCAGGTCGGGAAACGGCCCGCGCAGGTGCGAACCGTACTGCGGCCCCACGGTTTCGGCCGGGAAAATCTTCACGGCGGTGGCACCGGCGGCCCAGGCGCCGTAGAGCTCAGTGGGCGTCAGCCCGCCCGGGAACACGGGAATGCCCTCGCGCACGGCGAGCGCGATCACATCGAGGTTTACGATCGGGGTCACGAGATAGTGCGCCCCGGCCGCGATGGCGAATTCGGCCTGCCGCACGGTCACGATGGTTCCAATCCCCACTTCGACGTCGTCGCCCACCCGCGTGAGCAGGGCGGGCAAATGCTCGAAGGTGCCGGATGTGCTGAGTGTGAGTTCGATCGAGCGCACGCCATTCTCGGCGAGCGCGTCGACCACGGGATCGTAGTCGGTCGCGGCGCTCGCGCGCAACACGGCGATGATCGGGTGCTGGCGCAGTCGAGCGGATGCCGGCACGCGGGCCGGCGAGGGGGCGAGGGTCACGGTGACTCCTGGGTTTGTTCTACACGGGGGTTGAAACTTGGGACGGCACTGGCCGTCGACCGACGAACGATGAGTCGGGTGGGGACACTGCCGGTCTGGTGCGTTTTGGGGTTGAGCACAGCGGCCGCAGCAAGGGCGCCAAGGACTCGGCTGGAGCTGTCGACGGTGGTCAGCGCTGGCCAGGCGAGCCCGTCTGGGAGGGAATCGTCACAGCCGATCACGCTGATTCGGCCCGGAACATCGATGCCGCGAGCGCGGAGCGCCGCGAGCACTCCGAGCGCGACCTGGTCGTTGAAGGCGAGCACGGCAGTGGCCCGGTCGGTGTCGAGGTCGGTGCCCGCCGCGAGCCCGGCCGCGAAGTCGGGCCGCTCGATCCCCACGATGGTTAGGTTCAACCCGAGTTCGCCGCAGACTCGGATAAGTGCGGCTCGTTTCTGGCGCGCCGACCAGGAACGGGCGGGTCCGTCGAGATAGGTGAGCCTGCGGTGGCCGAGCGCGTGCAGATGGGTGACGGCCGACGTGAAGCCAGCGTCCACGTCAATGACCACCTGGCTCAGCCGAGGTGGCACGTCCACGCCGACATCGAGCCGTCGGTTGGCGAGCACGACCGGCAGCCGGCCGGCCGCGGCCACGATCTGTTCGTCGGTCAGCCGGCTGGAGGTGAGCACGAGGCGATCAACCTGGGTGGACATCTGACGCACCAGGGCGTACTCGCGGTCGGGATTCTCATGGGAATCGCCGATCACAATGCCCATATCGTAAGCGCCAACGAGCGATTCGAGTTCGGCCAGGAACGAGGTATAGAAGGGGTTGGTGATGTCGGGAAAGATCACACCGATGTTGCCGGTCGTACCGGTCACGAGGCCGCGCGCCAGTCGGCTCGGGGTGTAGTCCAGTGCAGCGGCTACTCGCACGACGCGGTCTTTGGTCGCGGCTACAACGGCATCGGATCCGCTCAGCGCGCGCGACGCGGTAGCGATCGACACGCCGGCGGCCTCAGCAACCTGTCGAATCGTTGTCGCCACTTGACCCGCCCGCCGGAAAGAATGAGAATAGGGAATGAAATCGTTTACATTTATCCTATAACAGCCACAAGGATCCCGCCAGATGCCCACCAGAGTCTTGCTCCGCGACGTTGCCCTGCACTTGAACGACCGGGATGAGGTGGCCGTCGCGCTGCGTTCGCTACCCGCCGGCACCCTGATTGATCTCGGCATGGGAGGCGCGGAACTAACCCTCCCAGCCGATATCCCGCGCAGCCACAAGTTCGCCCTCGTCGCCATCGCCACGGGCGCACAGGTACACAAATATGGGCAGTCCATCGGTCGCGCGACCGCGGCGATCGCCGCCGGCGAGCACGTGCACAGCCAGAACCTCGGCATGGACGACACCGGGCGCACCCACGAGTTCGGCACCAGTCGCACCGACCTCGCGGTACCGAGCGAGCCCATGCCCACGTTTCTCGGCTACCCGCGCGCCGACGGTCGAGTGGGCACCCGCAACTATGTGGGCATTCTCACCTCGGTGAACTGCTCGGCCACGGCCGCCAACCTCATCGCCGAGGCCTTTCGCGGCTTCGCCCTCGACGAGTTCGAGAACGTCGACGGCGTGATGGCTCTCACGCACCAGAGTGGATGCGGCCTGATCCCCACCAGCGAAGGTGGCCAGGTTCTGCTGCGCACCCTCCGCGGCTACGCGGCGCACCCCAACTTCGGCGGCCTGCTCGTCGTGGGCCTTGGCTGCGAAATGGTCCCGGTCGAGTCGCTCGTGCAGGGCTACGATTTGCCGAGCGACACCCTCGTGTCTTCCATGAACATCCAGGGCGAGGGCGGCGTGCGCGCTACCGTCAAGGAGGGCATCGCCCGCATCCGCGCCATGCTGCCCGAGCTCAACGCGCGCTCGAGGGTTCCGGTTCCGGTATCCGAACTCGTGCTGGGCCTGAACTGCGGCGGCTCCGACGGCTTCTCCGGCATCACCGCGAACCCGGCCCTGGGTGTGGCGTCGGACTTGCTCGTGGCGTATGGGGCGACATCCGTTCTGGCAGAAACACCGGAGGTGTTCGGCGCTGAGCATTTGCTCACCAGCCGCGCAGTCTCGCCCGCGGTCGGGCAACGACTGCTCGACCGCATCGAGTGGTGGCAGGGCTACGCGCGGCAGGGCGGCGGTAGCCTCGATAACAACCCGTCCCCCGGCAACAAGGCCGGCGGGCTGACCACCATTCTGGAAAAGTCACTCGGCGCCGTCGCGAAGGCCGGGCAAGCGAACCTCTCCGCAGTATATGAGTACGCCGAGCGCATCACCGAACGCGGTCTCGTCTTCATGGACACCCCCGGCTACGATCCGGTGTCGGTGACCGGCATCATCGCCGGCGGCGCAACTGTCGTGTGCTTCACCACCGGTCGCGGCTCGGTGTTCGGCTCCAAGCCCACGCCGTCGATCAAGCTCGCCACCAACTCGGAGACTTTCAACCGGATGCCCGATGACATGGACCTCAACGCGGGCCGCATCGTCGACGGCACGGCCACCCTCGCCGAAGTCGGGGCAGAGATCTTCGCCCTCATCATTCGAGTGGCATCGGGCGAACAGACCGTGAGCGAAGAGCTCGGCGTTGGCCAGGAGGAGTTCATCCCCTGGCAGTTCGGCACCGTCACCTGAGCACCCCGGCCGCAAGTTCTCCGCGCATAACTCCTGCAAATCGAGACGACCGAGCCGGACTGCCGCGTGATTCCGGGGCCGACTTGTGGTCTGCCCCGGAATCTGCAGGAGTTACACGCCGGGGCCGGCGGACCGGTCCGCCGACACTCGGCGAGCGGATTCCTCTGGTTTACCAGTCGTGCATGGTCCCGTCGCGCTGCAGCCGGTTCACCGGCAGGTACGCCGGCGTGTAGTCGAAGGTAGCGGCGAGCGCCTCGTCGTACTCGACACCGAGGCCGGGGTTGTTGCCCGGGTGCAGCAGGCCGTCCTTAAAGGTGTAGCTCGTCTGAAACACCGACAGGGTGTCTTCGGAGTGCTTCATATACTCCTGGATGCCGAAGTTGTGAATGGCGAGGTCGAGGTGCAGGGCGGCTGCCTGGCCGACCGGCGAGATATCGGTTGGTCCGTGGAAACCAGACTTGATCTGGTAGATCGCCGCGAAGTCGATGATCTTTTTGAGCGCGCTGATGCCGCCGGTGTGGGTGACGGCACTGCGCACGTAATCGATGAGCTGCTCGGTGATCAGGGTCTGATAGTCGAAAACCGTGTTGAAGACCTCGCCGATGGCCAGTGGCGTCGTCGTCTGCGCGCGCACCCGGCGCAGGCTCTCCTGGTTTTCGCCGGGGGTGCAGTCCTCGAGCCAGAACAAGTCGTAGGGCTCGAGCGATTTACCGAGGATGGCAGCCTCGTTCGGCGTAAGCCGGTGATGGCCGTCATGCAGCAGCGGCAGGTCATAGCCGAATTCCTCGCGCACGGCCGCGAAGATCGTCGGGATGTGCCGGAGGTACGCGCGGCTGTCCCACTGCTCCTCGGTAGGAACCGAAGTGCGCTTGGCTGGTTCGTAGTCGTAGCGCTCGCCGGGCTTCTGGTTCGTGGCCACACCGTAGACCTGGCCGAGGCCGGGCACGCCCGTTTGCACGCGGATGGCCTTGAACCCCTGGTCGAGGTGGTTCTGAATGGAGTTGAACAGCGACGGCAGGTCCGATCCGGACGCGTGCCCGTAGGCGAGGGCCCCCGTGCGGGAGGCCCCACCGAGCAGTTGATACACCGGCTGGCCGGTAACCTTGCCCTTGATATCCCAAAGGGCAACGTCCACCGCTGCGATCGCCGCCATCGTGACGGGACCGCGACGCCAATATGCCCCGCGGTACAGGTACTGCCAGGTGTCTTCGATCGCCTGCGGGTCGCGGCCGATCAGCAACGGCACGATGTGCTCCTGCAGGTAGGCGACCACTGAAAGCTCACGCCCGTTGAGAGTCGCATCGCCGAGGCCCGTCACGCCGTCCGACGTGGTGATCTTCAGAGTGACGAAGTTCCGGCCGGGGCTCGTAACGAAGACTTCTGCATGTTCAATGACGCTCATAGTGCGGCTCCTTCTGGTGTTACAGAGACTGGTGCGATGCCAGCGGATGCGTCGTCGCGCCGCGCATATGCCGCCAGCGGCAGGGTGTAGGCGAGGTCGATGGCTGTCTCCGTCGCCTCGTCCAGGGTGAGTCGGTGTTCGGCCACGAGCTTGGAGAGGTAGCCGGCGTCGATGCGTCGGGCGAGGTCGTGTCTGGCCGGAATCGACGCGAACGCACGGGTGTCGTCGACGAAACCGCTCGTGTTGTAAAAGCCAGCGGTCTCGGTGACGAGCTCACGGAACCTCGCCATGCCTCCAGGCGAATCGAGGAACCACCAGGGTGCACCGAGCCGCACCGAGGGGTAGGCCCCCGCGATCGGGGCAAGTTCCCGCGAATACACGTTCTCGTCGGTCGTGAACAGGATGATGCGAAACCGCGGGTCAAGACCGAAGGCGTTGAGCAGCGGCTGCAGCCCGCGGGTGTAATCCACCTGGCGAGGAATGTCGAACCCGTTGTCCGGTCCGAAGGCGGCAAAGATCTGGTCGGAATGGTCGCGCTGCACTCCCGGGTGCAGCTGCATGACGAGCCCGTCTTCGACCGACATGCGAGCGCTCTCGAACAGCATGTTGGCTGCGAAGGCCGCGCCGGTGGCCGCATCGACCGGCCCGGCGAGCGCCTGGTCAAAGATGCGCTGGGCATCCGCTGCGGAAAGTGGGGTGGTATCGGCGGAGAGGTGGCCATGGTCGGTGGCCCGGGCGCCGGCCGCCACGAATGCGAGCCGTCGTTCCTGCACGGCCACCAGGAAACTCGCGTAGTCCGTGATCTCGGTGCCGTTGCGGGCGGCGAGCGCGCGCACGGAGGCCCGCCATGCTGCGCGATCGGGGTAAAAAATTCCGTCGGGCCGGAAGGTGGGAACGACGCGCTCGCCCCAGCCGTCTGCGGCGAGCGCTGCATGGTCGGCCAGGTCGGAATCCGGCGCATCCGTCGTGCTGAGAATCTCGATATTGAAACGATCAAAGAGTGAGCGGATGCGCCACGACGGCGCGGCCAGTGCGGCTGACAGCTGGTCGTAAATCGCATCAGCCGTGGCTGCGGAGGGTTCTTCGGCAATGCCGAAGACCTCTACCAGCTCGTGTTCCATCCAGTACCGGGTGGGGGTTCCCCGAAACAGCTTCCACATGGAGCAGAAGCGCCGCCAGACGAGGCGGTGGTCGGTCTCGTACGCGTCGCCGTTCAGGGGCCGAACGCCGAGATCTTGTTGACGGTAGCCCTGGGACACGAGCATTCGCACGAGGTAGTGGTCTGGAATGATGAACAGTTCGGCCGGGTCGCCGAAGGCATCGTTGCGCCGGATGGCCCCGGCATCAATGTGCCCGTGCATCGAGACGATCGGCAGTGCGGCGACGCTCTGGTAGAGCTCACGGGCGATCGAGCGCTGGGTCGGTTCGGCCGGGAGCGCCCGGTCAGGGTGAAGTTTCCATGGCGTCTTGGCCATTTTCTGCCTCCTCGTTGAAACAAAATGAGTGTTGTTGCAGTCGGTCGAGCCCGATGAACGCGTCATTGCCGGGTCCGTTGAGACCACTATATGCACGTAAGTAGGAGTAACGGAACGGTCATGGTCGCCAATAATGCAAACTTTCTCTCGTTATAAAACTGAGACTTGACGAAACGCTGCAAACGTTTGCAGACTGTAGCCACGGTCCGCAAACGCTCGGACCATTACACAGGGTGGTGGTGAGCATGGTCGTGACCATTCGCGATGTGGCCCGCGCCACCGGAGTATCGATTTCCACGGTCTCCCGGGCGCTGGCCAACCCGGAGCAGGTTGCCGAGGCCACCCGCGTGCACGTGCAGGAGACGGCCCGAACCATGGGCTACCGGCCTAACCGCGCTGCCCGGGGACTCGTCACCGGCCGCACCGGCAGCATCGGCCTCGTCGTACCCGACCTCGAAAACCCATTTTTCGGATCAATTTGCAAGGGAGTGCAGGCCCGTGCCCGCGCCGCTGGCTACGCAGTGTTCATCGCCGACACCGACGAAGATCCGCTCCTCGAAGACGAGGTCGTGCGCGGCCTGACCAAGCAGGTCGACGGCGTCATTCTCTGCTCCCCCCGCGGCTCCGACGAAGCCGTCGGCCGCGTCGCCGAGGACAGCTCGCTCGTGCTCGTCAACCGCACCCTGGCCGGCGTCCCGTCGATCACATTCGACAATGGCGGCGGCGCCCGAGCAGTGATGCGGCACCTGGTGGCGCTCGGTCACCGCACGATCGCCTACGCGGCCGGCCCGATCACCTCGTGGTCAAACCGGGAACGCGACACGGCCCTGCGCGACTTCGCCGAACAGTCCAACGATGTTGAACTGATCGAACTCGGCAGTTTTCCGCCGGTGTTCTCCGGAGGAACCCAGGCGGCGGACCTTGCACTCGCGAGCGGCGCCACGGCTATCGTGGCCTTCAACGACCTCGTCGCTGCCGGGCTCGTCGACCGGCTGCGCCACCGCGGCATCACCGTGCCGACCGACATCAGCGTGACCGGCTTCGACAACGTGCCGATGTCCACCCTCGTCTGGCCCAACCTCACGACGGTGGACTTTCCCCGCATCCAGATGGGCCGTGCGAGCGTCGATGCTCTGCTCGACACAGTGCTGGGCCGGCGCAAGGAGCCACGCCCCAACCTCGAGATCCCGGTGGAACTCGTCGTGCGGCAGTCCACGGGCGTTTTACCCGCCAGCCGCGCAGCATCCGCTTAATCAGCGGTCCCCACAGCTTCCAGACACAGCCGTTTGGTCAGAACAGAAGGAAAAAATCGAAATGAGAGCTTTCACCCGCACTTATGTCACAGCGGCAGTCGCCGTGGCAGCCCTCGTTCTCACGGGGTGTACCGCACCGAATTCCGGCACCGCACCGGCCACTCCAGCGACCAACGCCTCCGATGTGCCCGACAAGCCGTCCGCCCCGGTCACCCTGAACATCCTCGACGTGGCCGGCAACCAGAAGCTCACCGGACCCATGGTCGACGCCTTCGTGGCTGCGAACCCCGACGTTATCTCTTCCGTCACCTGGGAGAGCGCCGGCGCGCCCGACCTCGTCGGGTCGATCAAGCCCCAGGTCGACAGCGGAAGTCTCTCGATCGACGTCGTGATGACCGGAACCGACGGCCTTTCCGCCGGAATCGGCCAGAACCTGTGGATTCCGCTCGTCACCGATTACGGCGGCCGGCTATCAAATCAGGACGACTACATCGAGCCCGCCGCTAACATGCAAAAGCTCGCAGAGGGCTTCGGCGTCGTCACGACCTACTACCCTTCCGGCCCGCTGCTGCAGTACGACCCCGCCGTAGTAACTGACGTTCCAACCACCCCGGAAGAGGTACTCGCCTGGGCGGAGGCCAACCCCGGCAAGTTCGGTTATGCGCGTCCGGCTAACTCCGGACCCGGCCGAACCTTTCTGCAGGGCCTGCCGTACATCCTCGGCGACTCCGACCCGACCGATCCCGTGAACGGCTGGGACAAGACCTGGGCTTACCTGAAGGAACTCGGCCTCACCATCAACAACTACCCCACCGGCACCGGTCAGGTCATTACTAACATGGCCGACGGAACCTGGGCAATGATTCCCACCACGACCGGCTGGGACATCGAACCCCGCGCCACGGCCAAGATGCCCGCGAGCATTGAAGCTGCCCCGTTCGACGACTTCACCTGGGTAACGGATGCCCACTACGCCGTGGTTCCCCAGGGCCAGACCGCTGACAAAATGTCAGCCATCCTGCTGCTTCTGCAGGACATCCTCACCCCGGAGACCAACGCCATGGCGTACGACACTGGCTATTTCTACCCCGGTCCGGCCATCGAGGGCGCAACGATCGACAAGGCGCCCCAAGCCAGCCAGGACGTCATTGCCGAGTTCGGCCGCGATTGGTACGACGACCTGATCGAGGAGATGCCCAAAGCAGCTCCGCTCGAGCCTGGCGCCCTCGTGCAGGCATTTGACATCTGGGACCGCGAAGTCGGCTCGGGAAAATTTGAGGCGAAGTAGCTCATGACACGGTCGACCAATACATTTGACACCCTCGAATTGAAGAACGTCGGTCGCAGCTTCGGCGGCCAGAATGCGTTGGTCGACCTAAATCTCAGGGTTCGGGCGGGCGAATTCATCGCCCTGCTCGGACCGTCGGGATGCGGCAAGTCCACCGCACTCAACTGCCTCGCTGGCCTTCTCCCGCTCACCCACGGTGAGATCCTGATCGATGGCAAGCGGATCGACGTGCTGCCCTCCGAAAAGCGCGACTTCGGAATGGTCTTTCAGAACTATGCGCTCTTCCCCCACCTGTCCGTGGAGAAGAACATCGCGTTCGGTCTGCAAATGCGCAACCTACCCAAAGCGGAGGTCACCCGGCGAGTCGCCGACGGCCTCGCCCTCGTGAAGCTGCAAGATCAGGCGAAAAAGCGGCCGGGCCAGTTGTCGGGTGGCCAGCAGCAACGCGTCGCCATCGCTCGCGCCGTCGTGCTCGAACCACGCCTCGTGCTGATGGACGAGCCGCTCTCCAATCTCGATGCAAAGCTTCGTCTGGAGATGCGCACCGAGATCCGTCGCCTGCACCAGTCCCTCGGGCTCACCACAATCTACGTTACCCACGATCAGGAAGAAGCCCTTTCCCTCGCCGACCGGCTCGTGGTGCTGCGCGAGGGCCGCGTGCAACAGATCGGCACGCCCGAGCAGCTGCACAACAATCCCACCAACTGGCACGTTGCCGACTTCATGGGTTACCGCAACATTGTCGACCTCGAGGTCGAATCGGTCGTGGGAGACCTCGCCCGGGTAACAGGGCGTGGCATATCGATCATGGCGACCCTGGCCCAAACGGCGGCCGTCGGGGACACCGTTCGCTTAGCCATCCGTCCCTCCGATCTTGTCGTTACCGGGCCCGACACGCCATCCGGTCGGGACGCCATACAGGCCACCGTGAACGTCGTTGAGTACCAGGGGCGCGAATTTGCGGTCGAAGTCACGACCACCGAAGGCCAAAACCTGTACGTACACGCCTACACGGCGCTCCTCCCCGGCTCTACCGTGCGGCTCGCCGTCGATCCCTCCCGTGCCCTCGTCTACCGCTCGAGCCTCGACGGAGTCGCCGCGCCCCGGGAACTCTCGGCGGTGCGATGATGACATCAGCCACCCATACGGGCTCCCGCGCGCGTGGTTCGGCCAGCCTCAGGCACCGGCTGGCCGAACGCGGAGTCGACACGAAACTACTGTTGCTCGTGCCGGCCATCGTGTTCGCGCTGCTGCTGTTCGTGTACCCCTTCGCCTACGGCATCGGGCTCACCTTTCAGCCACTCGCGGCCACCCAAGAGCAGTGGGGCGGCGGATTCTTTGCCAACTATGTGGCGTTCTTCAAGGACGCGTTCATCTTTGACTCTGTCTGGATAACGCTGCGGCTCGCCCTCCCCGCCGCGCTGTTCAACGTGCTCGTGTCTATTCCGATCGCGTTCAAGCTCCGCAGTAAATTCCGCGGCAAGCGGATGCTGCAGACCCTGCTCGTGCTGCCCATCACGCTGGGCACCGTGCTCACCGCCCAGGGCCTGCTGATCTTCGCCGGGCGTCAGGGCTGGCTCAACCGGTTTTTGCTGGAAAACGGCATCATCGATCAGCCGCTCCAGCTCGTTAACAATTACCTGGGCGTTATGCTGTCACTGATTATCTCCGGCTTTCCCTTCGCGTATCTGCTGATCTCGTCGTATCTCTCCGGAATCGATCCCTCGCTCGAAGCGGCCGCGAAGACCCTCGGCGCCAACTGGAAGCAGCGCTTCCGGCGCATCACGCTGCCGCTGCTCGCGCCCGGACTGGCCACGACCTTCATTCTCACGTTCGTGCTCGCCTTCAGCGTGTTCCCGTCGGCGCGGCTCGTCGGTGACGCCTCGGGTGAAACCCGCGTGCTAGCGCTGATGGCCTACCGAGCGTTCTCGGAACAGCTGGACTACAGCATGGCCTCCACGATCGCCATCATGATGGGGGTGGTGGAGCTCATCGTGATCGCGTTCGTGTTCCTGGGCCGCTCCTTCCTTTATAAGGGTTCAACGGGAGGGAAGGGCTGATGTCCAACTCAAAGCTCACGGCCGCTCCACCCACCGAGGTGGTCAACATCGTCAAGAACCGCAGCCGAGGCAAGCTGGCGCCCGGCGAGAAATCCCTCGCCGCTTCGCCCGGAACCTGGTTTGTCTGGTTCGGTATCGCCGCGTTCTTCATCTTTTTATTTGGCATCGTGCTCAGTGTGCTCGTGGACTCGCTCGGCAAGCCTTGGTTCAACACCTGGCTGCCGGAGACCTTTACCCTGGGCTGGTACCAGGAGTCCTGGGCCCGCTTCGACCTGACACATATCATCGGGGTGACGCTTCTGGTCGCCTTCTCTGTGATCATCATCTCGGTGATCATCGGCGTGCCGGCCTCCTATGTGCTCGCCCGCAGCAACTTTCCGGGTAAAAAGCTCGTGATGCTGCTGTTTCTGTTGCCCATTCTGATTCCGCCGATCACCTTCGGCATCCCGCTCGCGACCGTGATGTACAACTTCGGCCTCGGCCGCACGGTGCTCGCCGTCATTCTGGTGAACCTCGTGCCGTCGGTGCCGTTTGTGATCATCACGATGACGCCGTTCATCGAGCAGATCAACCCGGCCATCGAAAATGCCGCTCGCATGTGCGGGGCCAGCATGTTTCGGGTTTTCACCAGGATTCTGGCTCCGCTGCTGATTCCAGGAATCCTCGCCGCGAGCATCCTCGTTCTCGTTCGAACGGTCGGCATGTTCGACCTCACTTTTCTGGTGTCGGGACCCCGCTCGGACACCCTGGTCGTCGCCATTTACCGGGCCATGACGAGTGCCGGCGGTGGAGAGGCCCGACAGCTCATCTCCTCGATGGGCGTGATTTACACCGCGATGATGCTTCTGATTCTGATCATCGCCCTTCGTTTCATCAATCCCACTCAACTGGTGGCCCAAGTCAAGGACTCCCGTGAAGACTGACACGATACGTACGACTGACCGACTATCGCTTGAGACAATTTCCAGCGGATACCCGGGGGGAGCCATCGGGCCGCACGTCGACCCTGAAGTGCTCACGATCGGAATCGTGCACTTCGGAATTGGGGCCTTCCACCGGGCACACCAGGCAGTATTCACCGAAGATGCAGCTGCGGCAGCCGGTGACACTTGCTGGGGAATCCTCGGCGTCACCGGGCGCACCGATTCCGTGGTTCAGCAGCTGAAACCGCAGGACTGCCTCTACGGCGTGCTGCAGAAGGGGGCCTCCGAAACCTCGCTTCGCATCGTGGGTTCGGTTCGCGATGTGGCCTGGCCGGCGCGAGATTCGGAAAAAGTCGCCGCCTCGCTCGCGAGCGCCTCGACCCATATCGCGACGCTGACGATCACCGAAAAGGGCTACCTGAGCGCTGGCGACGGTATCGACCTGAACCTTCCGATCGTGCAACAGGACCTGGCCCTGATCGAGCGAGAGCTCCTCGACGAGGGCGACCTGCCGGCCTCCGGCAGTCCAATCGGGCTGCTCGTTCGCGGCCTGACCCGGCGTTTCCGCGCGGGTGGCCGACCGTTTACCGTGCTCTCCTGCGACAACCTCGTGAACAATGGCGCCTTGACCCGCACGTTGGTCTTCTCGCTGGTGGAAGCGCTCAAGCCGAGCGTCCGGCGAGACGAACTGCTCGCCTGGCTCGGGACATCCGTTTCTTTTCCCTCGAGCATGGTCGACCGCATCGCCCCCGCCACAACGCCAGCCGACCGCGCAGAGGCGCTCGGGCTGCTCGGACTGCTCGACGAAGCACTCGTGGTGGCCGAGCCCTTCACCCAATGGGTCATCGAAGACGACTTCGCCGGGCCGAGACCTGCCTGGGAGTTGGCCGGAGCGATCCTCACTGCGGACGTAACCCCCTATGAGCGCGCCAAACTGCGCATCCTCAACGCCACGCATACCCAACTCGCCTACCTCGGAGCCCTCAAGGGGCATGCAACCATCGCCCAGGCGATCGCCGACCCGGCGCTCCGGGCGGCAGCGCGCCGCACGATTGACGCGGATATCCTGCCGACCCTGGATGTACCCTTCGGGCTCAACCTCGACGATTACCGCGACAGCGTTCTTGACCGGTTCACGAACCCGAATCTGCCGCACACCACAATGCAGGTCGGCATGGACGGTTCGCAGAAGCTGCCTACGCGCATCCTCGGCACCGTCACCGACCGTCTCGTCGCCGGCCGCACGCCCGAGGGGCTCGCTCTAACGGTAGCCGCCTGGATCTCGTTCGTCGCGTCGACCCTGGCAGCGGATGGCCCTACCCTCGACGACCCGCTCGCTGACCTGCTGCGGGAGGCCGCGGGGTCCGTCGACGCAGCGGTCACGGAGCCGACCGCCCTCGTGGACCGCTTCTTCGCCCTGGCCGAGGTTTTCCCGCCCGCCGTCAGCGCGTCTGCTGTGTTCCATGCTGCCGTCGTGGACCAGCTCGGTGAAGTGCAACGGCTCGTGCGCAGCATGGCCTGAGCCGCGGCCGAGTGTAACGCTGCGCGAGACGTCACACTCGGCCGTTAAACTCAACCTAGTTATTCTCGGCCGGATTGCCACCCATACGACGATTCTCGTCCAGCGCGTCGATCACGGCCATCTCATCCAAGTTGAGTTCGAAACCGAAGACATCGAGATTCTGGGCCATGCGCTCTCGCGAGTTTGACTTCGGGATCACGATGGTGCCAGTCTGCAGGTGCCAGCGCAGCACGACCTGCGCCGGCTGCACGTCATGCGCCTTCGCGGCGGCCTGAATTGTCGGCATTCCGAACAGGTCATATTTGCCCTGGCCGAGCGGTCCCCACGCCTCGGTGCGGATTCCGTGCTTCGCGTGGAATTCCCTCAGCTTGCGTTGTTGGAAGATCGGGTGCAACTCCACCTGATTCACCACGGGCACAATGTCCGTCTCGGCGAGCAGCTTCTCCAGGTGCGGGACGAGAAAGTTACTGACGCCGATCGACTTCGCCCGACCATCCGCTAGGAATGTCTCGAAGGCACGCCAGGTCTCGACGTAGAAACCGTTGGCCGGCATGGGCCAGTGGATCAAGTACAAGTCAAGGTAGTCGAGCTCTAGGGCGTCCAGGCTACGGGAGAACGCACCCTCCACGTCGCGCGCCTTATGGTGATCGTTTCGCAGCTTCGTCGTCAGGAAGATGTCCTCACGCGGTACACCAGACGCCCTGATCGCCGCACCGACTTCAGCTTCGTTGTTGTATCCCGTCGCGGTGTCGAGATGGCGGTACCCGACCGCCAGAGCGTCTTCGACAACACGTTGCGTGTCCGCAGGATCGACGAGAAACACACCGAAACCCAGCTGCGGGATACTCACCGAGGAGTTGAGCTCAATCTGCGAAACTGCACTAGTCATATCGCGCTGTGTCTTCATACTCGGACTTTATCGGCCCACGACATTGGCGCCCAACAACTGAAATCGTAGACATTGAGCTATTTGACTACTGAATAGCCGTTCAACGGGCGACAGGTCGGCGCCGCTCGCCGAGGTGAAGCAGCTCGTGAGCCCCTCTGCCTGAGCCGCGGCGCGGGCTGCCGGAGAGGCCTGCACCGAGCGCGCACAGCCAGCTGCCCCTACTTACAAGACTCGGCAGCCGGAGTGCGCCAGCTCGATGGCGCGGTCGCCTTCGGCCTGGCCGTCGGCGATCACAGCGGCATGGGAGACGACAATCTCTCCCCGTCGCGATGTCGTATTCCTCACTGAAGAACGGCGCGGGATTTAGAAGGCCGAAGTTCTCGCTGCGGACGAACCACTTCGGCGCATGGGAGCCCTCATCCAAGTGGCCGAGCAATATCACCTGGAGCCGATGCTGAGCAGCCAGATCGCGGTCGCCCGGTCTGGAATCCTGGGAACCGTACGGGAGGCATCCGTTTCGGTGTGTCATGACTATCACGGCATGAGCGTGCTGAGACGGATGCTCGGAATCGGCTTCGAGAACGCCACTATCACGGCGTAGGAGCGCGTTGCCCCGCTCGTGGCCGGCCCCACGAGGGCGGGCGACCCGCAGGGAGAACACCTGCTGACCGAGACCCACTCGAGCGCGCGGCTCGATTTCGGCGACCGTCTGGGGTGCTACGACTTCAGCTCCGACCAGTATCGGTCGTAGATTTGCTCCCACAGCGTGCTGGTTCGCGGCGAACGCGGCGAACTGCGCGACGAACGCGGCGAACACGTGCGCACGCTGAATCAGGGCGATTCGCCGTTGCATCGAAGGTTCGCCCGGGTAGCCGCCGGCGGCGCCGGCAACCACGAGGGGTAGTTTCTGCGCGGGCTCACTCTGGGCGACGAGTGGGCCTACGTGAACAAGTTTACCCCGGCCCGGCTGGCCGACGACGAGCTCTCGATCGCTGCCCTGCTCGCCGGCATGAGCGACTTTGTGAACGGTGGCCCCGAGATATATAGTCTCGCCGAGGCCGCGCAAGATCACTACCTTCAGCTCGCGATCAAGCACGCCATCGCCTCCGGGAAGCGTGTGCGCACCGAAACTCAGCCCTGGGCGACTAGCGCGTCGGGCCGGTCGCCACGACAAGTTCGTCATACGATCCGTTCAGTACGTCCGTGAAATCTACAGCGCGGCCCACCGTGGCCGAGACGTAGATGGCACGAACCAGGGCGAGAGCGGATGCCGCCTCCCGCACGCCAACGACCGGGTCCACTCCACTTCTGATGGCAGTAACTACATCGGCGTATTGGCGCTCGTGAGCCGACAGGAGATCATCGGCGCCACTGGTGTTTTCGGCAGACTCCCGCTCCCCTACCTCCTCTGCGGCCTGGTTGCCCCGCCCGGCCAGCCCATACGACGAGCCAGATTCCGGGTGATCCCCTGCGGCATGAAAGTAGGAGAGGCGATCGTTGTCAAGAACGGCAGAACCCCGATCGCCGTGCACCTGCAGCCTCGCGGTGAGGCCCGGGTAGGCGGCCGTAGTGCAGTGGATGACGGCGAGGGCACCGGATTCGAAGCGCACGGTGGCCACGGCGGTGTCCTCAACTTCGATGCGTTCGTGCGCCGAGAGCGCGGTGTAGGCGTGTACCTCGACCGGCGTGCCAAGAAACCACAGCAGCAGGTCGACGGTGTGCACGCCCTGGTTCATCACGGCACCACCACCGTCGAGGTCCCAGGTTCCGCGCCAGTCTCCTGAATCGTAGTAATCCTGGGCGCGCCACCACGCCAGCGACACCATCGCCGATGTGACCCGGCCGAACCGACCGCTCTCGATGGCGCGCGATACCGCTACGCTGCCAGCGTCGAACCGGTGCTGGCTGATCACGGAGGTGACCTGACCGCGCAACCGGGCAGCATCCGCCGCACTCATCACAGCACGGGCACTGGCGAGGTCAACGTCAATCGGTTTCTCGATGACAACGTGCGCGCCGGCCTCGAGGGCTTGCACGGCGAGCGTGGCATGCAGCCCGCTGGGTGTGCAGATGGCCACGAGGTCGATCGTCTCGTGCACCAGGGCAGCAGCCAGATCGGTGTAGACCTCTGGCCGCGGATGCCCGGCGACCTGCGCCGAATCGGCGAGCGCAGTGCCCACCATTGGCAGCGGATCGACGACGACGACGAGTTCCAGGCCGGGATTGGCGGCGACGACGGTGGCGTGTTGTCGCCCGATGACGCCGCAGCCCACGATGGCCACGCGCAGAATCGGCGTGCTCACTTTGTGCCCACTCCGGCTTCCAACAGTATTCGATCGAAGGCCCGTCCGGCCACGCCGAACGCCACCGGTCCGGAAAATCCGCCGAGCTGGTGAGTGTCGGCGAGGTGCGGTTCGAGGGACGCGAACCCCTGGAAGCCGTCATCGCGAAGCGCATTGATCGTCTGCTGGACCTCGCCGTCGCCCTCGCCAGCCGGGGTGACCCGCTGGTCGTCCATGCGGGCGTCCTTCACCTGCAGGTACTCGAGGTACGGCCGGAGTTTGGCATAACCCTCGGTGAACGGCTTGATGCCGACCTGCACGAAGTTGGCGGCGTCCCACGCGAGCCGGAGGGCCGGGGAGTTCACGCTTTGCACGATATCGAGCACCCGGTCAGGAATGTCACCGAAGATGTCCTTCTCGTTTTCGTGCAGCAGGATTACCCCGCTCTTCTCTGCCTCGTGCGCAAGGGCGCGCATATGCACCATCACGGCGTCGCGGATGGATTCTGGCGTGGCTCCCCTGGAACGATAGAAGGAGAAGATGCGGATGTAACGGGTGCCAAGTACCTGCGCGGCGCGGATGGCACGTTTCAGCCGAGCTACCTCGACGGCCACGGGCTCGGTCACGTCGACTTTGCCGATGGGAGACGCAATGGCCGAGACGCCCATTCCGCTGTCACGCAGAATCGTGTCCAGGCGCGCAAGGTCCGCCTCGCTCAGGTCCACGATGTTGGTGCCCCAGGCGCTCCGCACCTCGATATGGCGGGCTCCAAGCGCCTGCAGCACGGCGATTTGCACGACCGGATCCGGGCTGATCTCATCGCCGAATCCGGAAAGAGTCCACTGCGTTGTCTCTGCAGTCACGGTCAAGCCTCACTTAAATGTTGGGTTGAGCAAGAAAAACGGTAGGCGGACGCCAGCCGAACAAGTCATCAACGATCTCCGCCGTGCTGAATCACTCACGACTCTTCAACGATTCGTCGTCCAGGGCGCGCCGAGCTCGGCGAAGGTGCGGTGCTCGTTCCCGGCCCGTCCCACCCACTGTTCGATATCGCGCACCACAGCGTGGGCGTCGCCCCCCTCGCCGACCCAGACAACGGATGCCTCCGGCATCCGTTTCGGATCCGGCGCACGACGCACGGCGTCGAGCACCACGGTGAAGCCTTCCGTATCCGCGAAATCGCAAACGAGCGATCCCCCGGCGCCTCGCCGGTGCGCTACGAGGTCATCGAGCAGCCTCGCACGGTCATGCGCGGTGGTGGTCGGGTCGCGATCGTCGAGGAAAACCTGAACCAGGTCGAGCGTATAGTAAAACACGATGCGACCCGCCGTGCCCTGCACCGTCACAGAAGGCTCGGAGCGTTCGGCTGCACAGAGTGTCAGTGCGAGCGTCACAGGTAGTCCTGACGTGGTGCGGATACGCACGACGGAGGTGTCGTCGGCGTCGATGTCATTGGCCCGGTATTGGTCGAGGTCGACGGATGCGACCTGGCTGGCCCGAGTCGCCCCAGCGAGCGCGAGGGCGGTCGCCACTGCATGGGCCAGTGGGTTGGTCACGACTCCGTCGACGACCTCGATGCCGTTCAGCACGCGCTTGCCGGCCCAGGCCGCGCGCCGCCAGTAGTCCCGGGTTCGCACCCAGCATCCGCTCGCGCTGACGCCAACGACCTCGCCGATTTCGCCAGCCGCGATCCGCTCACGAATGGCGGCTATCGCGTGCGAGCCGAGGCTTTGAAAGCCAACCTGGCAGAGTCGGCCGGTCGAGCGGATCAGCTCGGCAAGCTCGCTGAATTCCTGCAGTGAGCGCACGGGTGGTTTCTCGAGGAGAACGTCCGCACCGGATTCGAGGGCGAGTGCGGTGAGCTCAAAGTGGGTGTGGATGGGCGTGCAGAGCACGACGACATCAACGCTGACCTCGGCCAAAAGGTCGGCGAGGGAGGTGAACTCGCGCACGCTCGCGTCGAAGGTGCCGGGCTGTGCCGGACGCAGATCAGCGACCGCGACCAGCACGGCCTCGCCCGTGCCCTGCAGGTGTTGGGCACGCACCACGTGGGAGTGGCCGTGGCCATGAATGCCCACGATCGCCAGACGCACGGGATTGGTGCTGCCTGGCTCACTCATGCGCGCCGCCCTTCGCCAAGGCCAGCAACGCCGCGGCATCCGATTCATCTTCGACCCATCGATCGAGCACGATGCCGCGCAGGCTCGTGGTCAGGGCGCCGCCATACTCAATCACCAGGCGCTCGTTTGGCGCGAGCATGGGGCCGCCGCCCACATATTCGGTGGCTCGCAGAAACCAGGGCCGAATTGTTGTCGCCGGCTGGCTCAGCAGCAGGCCGATTCGCTGCCCGGCATCATTCTGGTTGATGGCGATCCAGGGTGACTGGGATTGGTGTGCTCGGTCTTCGCCGGCGCCGTCGATGCTCAGGATGTGGTTCTGCTCGCGCGTGGGCAGTCGCCAGAAGATTCCGCCATAGCCGGCGCCGAGCCGGCCGTTGGTGGCCGGTGAACCGAGGGAGACGGTGCGTTCCGTGGCCCGCAGCACACTGGTCCAGGTGAGGGCCCACGCGTCGCCGCACGGGAGCAGTCGCGCGTCAATCGTGCGTGATTCGGTGAGCTGTCGACCTCCTCGTTCATTGCGCCAGAGCAGCTCCTCCGTCAGCACCCCGCCGACTGCGGCGAGGGACAGACCCTCTTGCTTTCCGTGGTTCGCGAGCAGAGTCGACCCGTGGTCGCGCACGAAAGTGCTTCCGCCCCAGTACGACGTTCCATCCACGTCGGGCACCGCGAGGGAGACGCCGAAGTGGTGTCGATGATCTGCAGGGGCCGTCTCGGACATCAGACGGCCACCTAACGTACCGACCGGGTGAAGGAACGGGCGAGGTGAATCTTGCGGTGCCATCCCGGCGGCGGTTCGGTATTCAGCGACGGGCCGGCCGAGGAGGCTGAGGCAGTGCCCGCCGAGCTCGAGTGACCAGAGGGGTGCCGGAGCGGCAGCGTCGCGAGTCTGGGCGTCCGTTGCCTGCGTGTTAGACAAGGACTCGACCGAATTCAAGTTCCTGAATGCTCACGGGCAGGCCGGTCTCAAGGGACTTGTTGCCTGCGATTCCCACCGACACCGCGCGTACTCCATCGAGAAAGCCGGCCGGTCGGTCGAGGGCGTCGCTCGTAACCCGGCCAAACACGTCGGAGAGCATCTGTTCGTCACCCCCACCGTGAGCGCCGGCACCCTCGGGGATGGGCACGATGACGGCCGATTCCCAGTGCCGCTGCACCGTCAGCGTCTCAGACACCGGACGCACATCGTTGTCAATGCTCGCACCCGGCTGCGCGCTCGGATCGAGAATCACGGCACCATCCGCATCGATCAGGGCCGCGCCGCGTTCGACCACCGAAAGCTCGGCCCGCCCCTGAGTACCGTTGACGACGACCCGATACCCCTCCCAGGGGCTGTGGGCATTGAGCGAGTAACTCATGGTCGCCCCCGAGTCATAATCAACCACGAGGGCGAGGTTGTCTTCGATCGTGATTCCGCTGTCGAAGACAGAACGGTCGCGCAGGTACCCGTCCACATGTTCGGCGTCGAGGTAGAGCGCCTTGAGCCGCTCGTCTCGGGTCAGGTCGAGGGCGAACGGGTCGTGCTCGGCATGCCCGGTGCCGCGCTCGGGTGACGCCGCCAGCCCTCGCGCCGCGGCATTATCCGCACCGTAGAACCGCAGCCCGCCGCTCGCGTAGACGCGGGTAGGGACGGCCGCGATCCACCAGTTCACCAGATCGAAATGATGGCTCGCCTTGTGGATGAGCAGGCCGCCCGATTTGGTCTTGTCCCGGTGCCAGCGACGGAAATAGTCAGCGCCGTGCACGGTGTCGAGCACCCATTCGAAGTGCACCGACGTGACGTCGCCGATCCGCCCTGCCGCGATGACCTCTTTCAGTGCGCTGTTACGTGGGCTGTAGCGATAGTTGAACGTCGTCAGTACCTGCTGGCCTCTCTCGGCGAGCGCGGACTCGATCTGGCGAACGCCGACCGCGTTGATCGTGAGCGGTTTCTCGACGACCACGTCGACACCGGCCAGGAGACACCGCGAGACGATCTCGGCGTGGGTGAAGTCGGGCGTCGTGACAATGACCCGGTCGAGTTTCTCGTGGGAAATCATCCGCTCGATCTCGTCGGCACCATATCGAGTGGGCAGCGGATGCCCAGCCGCACGCAGCCGCTCCTCGTAATAGTCGACGCGCACCGAGTTCGTGTCACTCCAGGCCACGAGCTGGCCAGCCAGGGAATGAGTGCCGGCGAGCGCATCAATGTACATCTGGGCGCGGTGGCCGGTTCCGATGAGGCCGTATCGTTCGGTGCGTGCTGCGTGAGGCATGTGCTTCTTCCTTGGGTATCGATCAGGATTGGTCGAACCCGGACTATCCGGCAGCGACCGCACTCTTGAGAGCTGCGACGAAGCCTTCGGCGGCCTGGGCGGGGGTGGCCTGCCCGAACAGAACCTGTTCGGTGAATGGCGATAGCAATCCCTCCATGGCGCTGGCCCCGGCGGGAGTGACGGATTCAACCTCACCGATGTCGTCGGCCAGATTGTCTAAGAACTCCACCACGGCAACGTCGTTCGGGGAGAGATTCGCCTTGATGTGCTCCCGGATCTTCTCATTGGCCGGTACGCCACGCTCGGTGAGCATGATGTCTCCCGCGGTTTCGCTGTTGGCGAGGTAGTCAAGAAAGAGCGCAGCTTCGGCGGGATGTTCGGTGCGGCTCGACACCGACCAGAACATGCTCGTCTTGTAATATGCGGAACCGTCGGCGCCGCCATCCGGTGTCGGTACGCGCATGATCTGAAGCGGCGCGCCGCTCGAATCCGCGAGGGCGGTCAATTGGCTATTCCACCATGTGCCCATGCCTGCGCGATTGGTCGCCGTCATCGATTCGGCCTGACCCGCAGTGAGCTTCTCTACGACAGTTGAAGCCGGAGGCATGACACCTTCGTCGACCATGGCGAGCATGTACTCGTACCAGTCCTGTACGGCTTCCGTCTTAATGGAAACTTCACCGTCCGTGTAGAGCGAGTCTCCGGCCTGGCGCGCCCAGGTGCGCAGGCTCCCGTCCTCGAAGCCCCAGGTCTGCACTCCGAAAACATCTCCACCGCCGCCCGCTGAGATTTGGGCGCCAAGCTGTTTGAAGTCGTCCCAGGTCCAATTTTCATCGTCCGGCAGAGGGACACCGGCCTGTTCGAATAGGTCAGGATTCACCATGATGGCCTGGCTGTTGAGTGCAGTCGGGATGCCATAGCGCCCGCCGTCGATCTCCCCAGTTGCGAGGGCAGACTCCGGAAACTCCGACAGGTCAATCGCGTCGCCCGTGGTGTCCAAGTCGAGAAGCGCGCCGCGTTCCCCGTAGGTCGCGATGTACTTCTCATCCATCTGCATAATGTCCGGCGTGTCGTTCGCGGCTGTAGCGGTCGCGAGTTTGTCCCAGTATCCTGCCCAGTCACTGAACTGGCCCTCGATAGTGATGTTGGGGCATTCCGCTTCAAAGGCCGCGATTACCTCATTTGTTGCTGCGGTACGCAGGTCATTGCCCCACCAAGTGAAGCTCAGTGTGACCGGCTCATCCGACAGCGTCGCTGCGTCAGACCCGACTCCGCTGCTGGCGCACGCCGACAGCAGCAGGGCAGTTGTGGCGGCGAGGGCGACGAACACGGTGGTCTTCGCGGTACAACGGTTGACTCTCAAGGTGAAACCTTTCAATGCGAATCGGGAGCGGTTGTTGCTAGGCAGCTGCGATGGACGCTGACAGATCCTTAATGAAGCCCTCGGCCGCCTGGGCGGGAGTTGCCTGACCGAACAGGACCTGCTCGGTGTACTGCTTGAGCAAGGAGTCGACTGCGCTTCCGCCGGGCGGGGTCAGCGCCGGTGCGTCTCCGACGACGTCGGCCAGGTCGTCGAGGAACGCCACGACGGCTTTGTCGGTTTCGGAGAGGTTCGGCTCAATGTAGGCGCGGATCTTCTCGTTCGCCGACACGCCGCGGTCAGTGCCCAGAAGGTCGGCTGCTTCCTCGGTGTTCAGCATGTAGTCGAGGAACAATGCCGCCTCGGCTGGGTACTCCGTGCGGCTCGACACCGACCAGTACATGGACGGCTTGTAGTATGCCGATCCCTCTTCCGCATCGGCCGTTGTCGGAATGCGCAGGAGTTCCATGGGCGTCCCGCTGGCATCCGTCAGAGCCGTGAGCTGGCTGTTCCACCACGGACCGAAGGCTGCGGTGTTCGTTGCCGTGAAAGACTCGGCGAGACCAGCGTTCTGCTTTTCAACCGTGCTCGACGGCGGCGGCGTCACGCCCGATGTCGTCATGCCCTTTAAGTACGTCCACCACTCCGTCAAAGTTTCGACCGAGACGCTGACCTCGCCTTCATCGTTGTAGAGGTCTTCGCCGTGCTGTCGTGCGAAGTTCTTCAGGTCGCCGTCGCTGAATCCCCAGGACTGCACTCCGAACACGTTTCCGCCACCCGATGCTGACACAGCAGCGCCGGCCTCAGAGAGGTCATCCCAGGTCCACGACTCGTCGTCGGGCATCGCCACACCGGCGGCCGCCAATAACACCGGGTTCGCCATCATGGAGTAACTCGTGAGGCCGACGGGAATGCCGTACAGGGCCCCATCCATCGTTCCTGTGGAAATTGCCGAGTCGGGAAATTCGGACAGGTCGATGGCATCGCCAAGTTCGTTCAGGGCGAGGAGTGCGCCGCGCCCCCCGTAGGTGCTAATGTACTTTTCGTCCATCTGGATGATGTCCGGGGAATCGTTAGCGGCCGTCTCTGTCGCCAGCTTGTCCCAGTACCCGCCGAAGTCGGTGAACTGCGGCTGAATGGTGATGTTGGGATACTCCGCTTCGAAAGCCGCGATGACGTCTTCAGTCGCAGCCGTGCGCACATCGTTGCCCCACCACGTGAAGCGGAGGGTGACTGGGTCTTCGGAAAGCTCGGCCGTGGGTGGCGTGCTCCCTCCGCCTGCGCAGGCGGACAGCGCCAATGCTGCCGCAGCGGCGATCCCTATCAGACCGGTCGCCTTGCGTCCGACTCGAGTGCCTCTCATTGTGTTTCCTTTCATGGGATTACTTGCCCCCGGTTGTTGAAATACCGGCAATCAGGAATCGCTGGCCAAACAGGAAGATCAGGAAGATGGGAATTAGCGACACCACGCTCATCGCGAAGAGCGGACCCCAGGACGTGGCCGACGTCGCGTCCATGAACGCGCGCAGCGCGAGCGGAACGGTGTACATCTCCGGTTTCGTCAGATACAGAAGCTGGCTGAAGAAGTCGTTCCAGGTCCAGATGAAGGTGAAGATAGCCGTTGTGGCCAACGCCGGCGTCATGAGCGGCAGCATGATCTGCGCAAAGATACGCGGATGCCCACAGCCATCCAATCGTGCCGCCTCATCGAGTTCTCGAGGGATGCCTCGAATGAACTGCACCATCAGAAAGACAAAGAATGCGTCCGTCGCCAGGATTTTCGGCAGAATTAGCGGGATGAAGGTATTTACCCAGCCCAGCTGGCTGAACATGATGTACTGCGGCACGATAATCACGTGAATCGGAAGCATGATCGTGGTGAGCATCACGACGAACCACCCCCGCTTACCGGAGAATTTCAGCCGGGCGAAGGCGTACGCCGCCATCGAGCACGAGACCAGATTTCCCACGATGCAGCCCACCACGACTAGGGTGGAATTCAGTAGGAAGACGCTGAACGGGCTCGAGAGTGTCGTCCAGCCGTCGGAATAGTTGCTGAACTCGAGGTTGCTGATCACGAGGCCCGGATTGCGGAAGATCTCGTCGGTCGGTCGCAGGGAACTGACCACCAGCCACAGCACCGGATAGAGCATGACTAGACCGGTCAGCGTGAGCATGATGTGCTTGAGCACCGCCTTGCGGGTGCTTCGGCCGCTCGCCCGCTTGAGCGCCTTCCGATTGCCGCGGGCAACTGGCCCCGAGCGAACGTCCGGGAGATGCTTGGCCTGGTCTGCGGCGGGACGGGTCTGTGTGTCAGTCATCGTAGAACACCCAATACTTTGAGGCCCAAAAATTGATCGCGGTGAACACACCGATGATCAGGAGCAGGAACCAGGCCATCGCCGAGGCGTAACCCATGTCGAAATTCGCGAATCCCCTGTTATAGAGGTACAGGGTGTAGAAGAGCGTCGAATCAGCGGGGCCGCCGTTACCCCCGGAAATGATGAACGCCTGCGTGAATGATTGGAACGCGTGGATAATCTGCAGGACGAGATTGAAAAAGATGATGGGCGTGAGCAGCGGCAAGGTGATCCGAAGGAATCGCTGCCATTTGCTCGCGCCGTCGACCTCAGCGGCCTCAAGGTACATTTGCGGCACTTGGCGCAGACCGGCGAGGAAGATGACCATCGGTGCTCCGAAAGTCCAAACGTTGAGGATGATCAGAGTAGACAGCGCCGTGGACGGGTCGGAGATCCACCCGTGCCCCTCTGCCCCAAAGAGCCCGATGAACACGTTCACGAGTCCTTGCGTACCGAATACCTGTTTCCAGAGCACGGCAATTGCCACGCTGGAGCCGAGCAGTGACGGCAGGTAGAACACGGAACGATAGAACGACAGACCTCGAAGACCACGGTTCAGGACGACGGCAAGCGCCAGGGCCAGCCCCAGCTGCACGGGCACTGAAACGAACACATAGACGAACGTGACGCCGAGGGAGTTATGGAGTCGTTCGTCTCCCAGCATCCGCTCGAAATTGCCGAAGCCGATGATTTCCGGCGGCTGCAACAAGTTGTATTTGGTGAAGGAGAGATAAAGCGAGGCGAGCATGGGACCCACAGTGATAATCGCGAGTCCTAGAAACCAGGGCAGCAGAAACAGGTACGCAGCCTTGTTCTCGTTCTTCTCCTTCGAACTACCAGCGACCTTCCTGTGGCCGATCGTGCGCAGCTCACCCAGGGCGCTCATGCGGAGCTTCCTCGGGAAAGCCGTTGTGTGTACCCGCGGATGTCGTGGGTCGTAATGCGATGCACCGGCGCACCTCCTTGGCAATCGTCTTTGATGTCCGAATTGGGAAAGCGTTATCCGTCTCCTGCTACTTGTTTATCATCAGTTCCCGCTTGGCGCAAACAAATTGCCGAACCCCGGCCCATTTTTCTCGCAGAACGGGCAATAATTCTCCCTACCGAGTTGGCCAAGGCTAGCGAGCCGCGCGACAATTTCGGAATAGGCTTTCCATAACATCCGCACGCTGCGGGGGAGACCGGAGGACGAACCAATGAATAGTCGACCCAGCGCATCACCCGCCACACTGCAGGACGTCGCTCGCGAGGCTGGCGTGTCTCTCGCGACAGCATCCCGCTCTCTCAACGGCAGCGTGCGCAAAGTGCACGACGATTACCGGCAGCGCGTGCTCGAGGCCGCAGCGCGCCTGAACTACAGTCCCAACCTTTCCGCACAGGCCGTGGCAAAGGGTGCTTCTTCCACCGTTGCCCTCCTGGTCAGCGACATTGCGGACCCCTACTTTTCCTCCATCGCTGCGGGGGTGATCCGCGCCGCGGAGGCGAAGGGCCTCATCGTCACCATGGCGGCAACGGCACGCAGCAGCGTACGGGAACTGGAGTTGGTGCGAGCCTTGCGCGGGCAACGTCCTCAGGTGATCATTTTGACCGGCAGCCGACTGGAGGGGCCGCCTGCGCACGATGCTCTGGTCGCGGAATTGCAGGCATTCATCAACACGGGTGGGCGCGTCGTGTTGATCAGTCAGCGCGAACTGCCCTTCAGTACCGTCGTCGTCGACAACTACCTGGGCGCTCGAGCGTTGGCCAACAGCCTCGTTGAGCAGGGATATCGCCGATTCGCTGCCATCGGTGGGGCGCGCGCCCTCATGACATCGACCGATCGGTTGTCGGGATTTGCCGACGGCCTCGCCGAACACGGAATTGCCATTCACCCCAACCACGTCGCCAGGGCCGAGTTCACGCGCGACGGCGGCTACACTGCGGGCCAGCACCTTCTGGCCACCGGAATCACAGGCGTTCAGTTGGTCTTCGCCGTAAACGATGTTATGGCTATCGGGGCGATGTCAGCTTTTCGGGACGGCGGTTTGGCCGTTCCTGAATCAATCGCAGTGGCTGGATTTGACGACATCTCCACGGCACGAGACGTCACGCCAGCACTGACCACCGTTCGCGTCCCCTTGGAGGAACTGGGCTCCCGCGCCGTCGAGCTTGCCTTTTCCGAGTCAGATTCGCCGGCTAACGACGTCGTCACCGTGGGCACGACGGTCGTTCTGCGCGAAAGCTCGCCCGCGATCTGACGACGGCCGGCGCACCACCCTCGTCTCTTGACATCCTCCGCTAGCACTTCTAGGCTCGGGAAAACGCTTTCTCAGAAAGCGTTTTCTCAACGAAGAGGAGCTTGTTACAGATGCATAAGGCAGGAATAACAGCATTACTCGCGGTCGGTTTGACCGCCGTATCGATCACTGGCCCGACCTACGCCGGACCGTCAGAAGAGCCGGGCGACCGCGCACCAGCACCCGCCGCCGCGCACCATGACCTCGGCCAGCAGGTCCTGGGTGCGAACGACGGCTGGGCCTCCGCCGAAGGCGGAACAACAGGAGGCTCCGCCGCCACCGCAGAAAATGTCTACCGAGTAAGCACCTGGCAGGGCCTGCGCGAGGCTCTCGGTGGCAACGACGCACGCGGCGACACGACGCCTCGCATCGTCTACCTCGACGGCACGGTAAACGCCAACGAAGCGGCCGACGGCACGCTACTCACGTGCGCCGACTACTCCGACCCCGCCTACAGCCTCGATGCCTACCTCGACCAGTACGACCCGACCAGATGGGGCGCCAATGACCCGATGGGGCCGCTCGAAGAGGCCAGGGACCGATCCAACGGTGTCCAGGACGACCAGGTGCGCCAGTACATCGGCAGTAACGTCACCCTCGTGGGCGTTGGAGACACCTCGGGCATCGTGAACGCTTCAATGACCATCCGCGGTTCCGACAACGTCATCGTGCGCAATCTGGAAATAGCGGATGCCTACGACTGCTTCCCAGCGTGGGACCCGAACGACTCTGGCGGAAATTGGAACTCGGAATTCGACAACATCTCCATCCTGGAGTCGACCCATGTGTGGATCGACCATGTCTCCCTCAATGACGGCGAACACCTTCCAGAATTCCTGCCGACCTACTTCGGCAAGAAGTACGAGGCGCACGACGGCCTGCTCGACATCACCAACGGATCCGACCTCGTTACGTTGTCCTGGAACACTTTCACCGACCACGACAAGGTCATGCTGATCGGAAGCTCCGACAGCCGAACGACCGACCGCGGGGCACTACGGGTCACCCTGCACCACAACCTCTTTGAAAACACCGGCCAGCGCACGCCCCGAGTGCGCTTCGGCCAGGTGCACATCTACAACAACTACTACAACGAAACAAACGAGGGCGGCTACTACCAGTACGGCTGGGGCGCCGGCAAGGAGTCTGAAATTCTGGCCGAGAACAACTTTTTTGAACTCGGAGATGGGATAGATGCATCCGCTGTCATCCATAATTGGGGCGGCACCATGCTCGAAGAAAGCGGCTCCTTCGTGAATGGTGCGTCACTGCACCACCAGGTCGACCTGCTCGCCGCATACAACGCCGACGCTGACACCATTCTGGGCGACTCGGTCACTTGGGACGCCACGCATCACGAGCGCATCGAGCCCACCCAGACCGTTCCGCAGCGGGTCCTGAAGAACGCTGGCTCCGGCACCCTCCAGTAATTTTCACTCGCCCGAATTTGTCGGCCGATGGACGGGTCGCGGCCGTGACTTCCCTGAAGAATCACGACTGCGACCCCCCGCAGAGTTGCAGTACCTTCGAAAACTACGTTCTCGATTACCCGCAGGCTCCTCTCCACATTGCGGCAATCACAACCACGCTCTAGAGTATGGGTAATCGCTTTCCCACTCACCAGTGCGGCAGAGCAAACCTTCTCGGCCCCGTACACTCCCCAAAAGAAAGAGCTTTCCCGTGTCAGAGACGACAATCGGCATCATCATGAACGGCGCCACCGGGCGCATGGGCTATCGCCAGCACCTTGTGCGCTCAATCCTCGCCATCCGCGAGCAAGGCGGCGTACTGCTGGAGAGTGGCGACCGAGTGCAGGTCGAGCCGATCCTGGTGGGGCGCAACGAGAAGACCCTCAAAGAGCTCGCCGCCAAACACGGCATCGAGCACTACACCACCAACCTCGACGAGGCCCTCGTCGACCCGCGCTGGCAGATCTACGCCGACTTTTTGGTGACCAAAGCCCGAGCCTCCGCACTCCGCCGGGCCATCGCGGCCGGCAAGGCGATTTACACCGAAAAACCCACCGCCGAGACCTTTGAAGAGGCCCTCGAATTGGCTGCCCTCGCCCAGGCCGCCGGAGTGAAGAACGGCGTCGTGCACGACAAGCTCTACCTGCCCGGCCTGCAGAAACTCAAGCGCCTCATCGACTCCGGCTACTTCGGCCGCATTCTGAGCGTGCGTGGCGAATTCGGCTATTGGGTGTTTGAGGGCGACTGGCAGCCGTCCCAGCGGCCCAGCTGGAACTACCGCAAACAAGACGGCGGCGGAATCATCGTGGACATGTTCCCGCACTGGAACTACGTGCTGGAAAACCTGTTCGGCCGCGTCGAGTCGGTCTATACGCAGGCATCCACTCATATTCCGCTGCGTATCGACGAGAGCGGCGACCCCTACGAGGCCACGAGCGACGACTCCGCGTATGCCATCTTCGAAATCGAGGGCGGCATCGTCGCCCAGCTCAACTCGAGTTGGACCGTGCGCGTCAACCGCGACGAGCTCGTCGAATTTCAGGTCGATGGCACGCTCGGCAGCGCCGTCGTTGGCCTGTTCGGCTGCAAAATCCAGCCGCGCAACGCCACTCCCAAGCCGGTGTGGAACCCCGACCTCGCCGAAACCCACGACTACTCGACCGACTGGCTCGAGGTGCCAGACAACGACGTCTTTGAGAACGGCTTCAAGACCCAGTGGGAGCAATTCATCCGCTACGTTGTCGAGGACGGCCCCAACGAATTCGACCTGCTCTCCGGCGCCCGCGGCGTGCAGCTCGCCGAGCAGGGTCTGGTGAGTTCCGCGACCGGTCGCCGCATCGATCTGCCGCTCGTCACCCTGCCCGTCGTCGCAGCGAGCCTCGTCCAGTCATGACCGAGGTCGTTTTGCTCGACAGGCAGGGGACCACCCGGCGCACACCGCTGCATCCGTCCCTCGCGTTTGCGAAACCGCGAGCGCCGCTCACCTCGCGCGTGGCTTACGCCGCCGCCCATGTCATTCCACAGAACTGGGCCGACAACGTTCCTGGCTCCCCCGCCGACATCGATTGGGACGCCACCCTGGCGTTTCGTCACCATGTCTGGTCGTGGGGCCTCGGCGTCGCCGACGCCATGGACACCGCGCAACGCAACATGGGTCTCGATCCGGCCGCGACCCGTGAACTGATCACGCGCAGCGCCACCGAGGCCCGTTCGGTGGGCGGCAAGCTCGTGGTCGGCGTCAACACCGACCACGTGGAGGAAGAGCAAATCTCCATCGACGCGGTCATCGACGCGTACAAGCAGCAGCTGCACTTCACAGAGGATGCCGGTGCCGGCGTGGTCTTGATGGCCAGCCGCCACCTGGCCCGCGCCGCAACATCCGCTGACGACTATCGCCGCGTGTATCGCGAGGTGCTGACGGCGGCGAGCACGCCCGTCACCCTGCACTGGCTCGGCGCGGCTTTCGATCCGCTGCTCGCCACGTATTTCGGTTCGACCGACAGCGCCGTGGCCTCCGACACCATGGTCAACATCATCGAGGAAAACCGGGAACACGTGGCGGGAATCAAGATGAGCCTGCTCGACGCCGACGCCGAGATCGCCGTCCGCTCACGGCTGCCCGAGTCGGCACGCATGTTCACCGGCGACGACTTCAACTACGTTGGCCTGATTGCCGGCGATGGCACTGTCCATTCCGATGCCCTGCTCGGCGCCTTCGCTGCGGTCGCCCCGAACGCGTCGGCCGCCATCCAGGCGCTCGATGCGAACGACCCCGCCGAATACGCCCGCATCCTCGGCCCGACCGAGGAGCTGTCCCGGCAGATTTTCGCGGCACCGACCTTCTATTACAAGACCGGCGTGGCTTTTTTGTCCTGGCTGAACGGCCACCAGGC
Source organism: Cryobacterium sp. Y50 (assembly GCF_002929805.1). GTDB lineage: Bacteria > Actinomycetota > Actinomycetes > Actinomycetales > Microbacteriaceae > Cryobacterium. Next base: position 130,862 of record NZ_PJJM01000100.1, read on the forward strand.
CGCTTTCAGCATGGTCGGTGGTCTGCACGCCACGCGCAGCCTGCCGCACCTGTCCGAAATCGTGCGCCTCGCCAACGACTCCGGCGCCCTGGAACGCCCCGAACTCGCTGCCGCCCGCTGGCGCGGCATGCTGACCCTGAACGGAATCGACGCATGAATCTCGTGATCGCGTCCCCTCACCCCCGATTCTCCCTCAATCAGGCCACCATCAGATACGCCTCGCTGGCCGAGGCCGTGAACCTCAGCAGCGAGGCCGGCGCGGAGAGCATCGGCCTCTGGCGCGAGCCTGTGGCCAAGGCTGGTCTCGACGAGGCCGTTCGCCTCGTGACTGACGCTGGCCTGCGCGTATCGAGCCTCTGCCGCGGCGGGTTCTTCACCATGCCGGAAGGTCCTGCACGCCGAGCCGCCATCGACGACAACCGCCGAGCCCTGGCCGAGGCCGCAGCCCTCGGCGCCCCAACACTCGTGCTCGTAGCCGGCGGGTTGCCGGAAGGCTCCCGCGACATCGCTGGAGCCCGAGAACGCGTGCGCGATGCCCTCGGCGAGCTCGCCCCCGACGCACGCGCTGCCGGGGTCACCCTCGCCATCGAGCCCCTGCACCCGATGTATGCCTCCGATCGCGCCGTTATCTCCACGCTCGGGCAGGCGCTCGACATGGCCGAGCAGTTCGGAGCGGATGCCGTGGGTGTCGTCGTCGACACCTTCCACGTCTGGTGGGACCCGCAGCTCTTCGCCCAGATCGCGCGTGCCGGGGCCGGCGGCTACATCGCGAGCTATCAGGTCTGCGACTGGGCCACCCCACTGCCCGCCGACGTGCTGCTCGCGCGCCAATTCCCCGGCGACGGAGTGATCGACTTCGAGCCGATCACCCGCGCCGTGCTTGCTGCCGGCTACAGGGGCGACATCGAGGTGGAAATCTTCAACCAAGGTATCTGGGATTCCCCCGCTGCAGACGTTATCACCCGAACCATTGCATCGTTCGGTGCGAACGTTGGCGTACACCTGAAACGGTGAAGGTAGGCTCAGTTCGCGCCGACCCGACCCGCCCGAACACCAACAGTCGTCATTTGAGGGCGATCGCTGACCAAGACACCGGGGCAGCGTCACGGTCAGCACTCCGTCCGTAAGAACAACCCCGGCGAGCGACTTCAGGCCGACCCTCGTCTGATCTGCCAGCGTGTTCTTGGCGTAGACGTCAGAATCGTGCAGACTGACCGCCTCGTCGACGACGGATGCGCCCAGCTCGGCCACATCGATGATCACCTGCAGCGACTCGGTCTGGCTGCGATTCACCAGGAACACCGCAGATTTTCCGCTGTCCTGGTCATAGGTCGCCACTGAATCCACCAGCGGAGCCGCGCCGTAGACGGCAGCCTCATAGGTTCCCACGTCGATCCGCGCCTATGAGGACCTCATCGAGGAGGTTTTGGAGGCCGGCATCGAGATCGATGCCCTCGGGCTGCAGACCCATATGCATCAGGGGTACTGGGGCGAGGACGTCATGCTCGAGATGGTCGACCGCTTCGCCCGGTTCGGCCTGCCGCTGCACCTGACCGAGTCATCGCTTGTCTCAGGCCATCTCATGCCGGCCGACATCGTGGACCTGAATGACTACAAGATTCCCAAGTGGCCATCCACTCCCGAGGGCGAGGCGCGTCAAGCGGACGAGCTCGTGTGACACTACCGCTCGCTCGTGTCGCACCCCTCCGTCGAGGCCATTACCTACTGGGGCATCACCGACGCAGGCGCCTGGCTGGGCGCACCGATCGGGCTGGTGCGTGCCGATGGCACTCCGAAGCCGTCCTGCCAAGCGTTGCACGGGCTGGTCAAGGGCGAGTGATGGCTGGCACCTACGACCGTGGTGACCGACGCGGATGGCAGGATTACGGTCAAGGGATTCTCCGGCGAATACCAGCTCAGTTCTGGTGCCAGCTTCGCCGCTGGGGCACAGCCCACCCGATTCACTCTCCGTTCACAGGAACAGCAAATTCGCGTCACCCGCCCATCGATCGGCTGATCTCTCGGCGCTGGTCAGGCTGCGATCGGGTCAATCACTTGCTAAACCATGAGGGGTGCCGAGTGCGTGGATCCGAGAATTCTGCAGAATCGAGGTTTCGTGAATTGGCCACGCTCGCAGACGCACGATCAGCGCCCGAACACCGTTCGCTCCAGAAAGTCGTTACGAAACTTGCCCGCCGGGTCGAGCCGATCAGCAAGGGCTCGAAAATCGTCGAGCCAGGGAAAGCTGGTCGCAAGTGTCACGGCATCCGTTTGAAAGAGCTTGCTCCAATGCGGCCGGACCGCAAACGGGGCCAGTGCCGCTTCGAGCGCCGGCAGCAACGCCTCTACGGCGGCCTGCTCGGGCTTCCAGGTGAAGTGCAGTGCCACGCCGGCCCGTTCGGAGTTCGGGCTGAGCCAGAGGTCGTCGGCCGCGATGCTGCGAACCTCGCTGACCAGCAGCAGCGCGATCCGAGCGGAGAGAGTGCGCATCGCCTCTATTGCCGCGACGGCATGCTCGCGCGGCACGTGGTATTCGCTCTGCAACTCCTCGCCGTTGCTAGGGGTGAAGGCCAGGCGAAAGTGCGCGAGTCGCTCAGACCACGGCCCGGCGACGCCGAGCTGCTCCGTACAGTTGATTGCTGAAATACCGGGTAGCGGCTGCCGCCCCACGGTCGCCGCCGTCCCCCCGAAGAACTCGCCCGCGCCAGTAAATTCCCCGCCCCGGCTTTTCACCCAGGCCTGATCCACGTTTTCCCAAGCCAGTTGGTGAACAGGCTCACGCTGTAGGCGCTGCCCATCACGGCGTCGAAATGCTGCAGCACTGCGCTCCACGGCAGGTTCTCGTAGACGAACTGCTGCACCTCAAACGTCGGCTGAATATCGAGCGTGACCCGGGTGACGATGCCGAGCGCGCCGAGCGCCACTACCATGCCGGCGAAATCGGGAGTCGACCGATCAACCTGCTGCAGCTCCCCGGAGCCCGTGACGATCTCGAGGGCGGACACCGCGGTCGCGAGGCTTCCGTTGCAGTCGCCAGAGCCGTGCGTGCCGGTAGCGATAGCACCGGCTACGCTGATGTGTGGCAGCGACGCGAGGTTGTGCAGGGCGTAGGTCGTGCCGCCGGAAACCCCGACGCTCAGTGCGGTCGGGTCGATGACAATGGCATCGTCGACGCGGTCGAGCGCGACCAGCATGCCGGGGGAATCCGCGATCGCATTGAAGGAGTGGCGGGAGCCGAGGGCCCGCACCTGAGTGGCGGCGGCAACGAGCTGATGCACCTCCTCGATGGTTCTCGGGTGCGCGACGGGTGCCGCATAGCGGTAGTTGCCAGCCCAATTGCGTTCGCTCGTCTGATTCATTCGGACCGCCTCACAGCATTTGGCGATTAGGACAACATATCAAGGCCGGGTCGGCCCCGCACACACCCGGCCGGGTCGTCGACAATGCCCAAAATGACCCGGTGTGGGCAGTTATTCGTTATTAAATCGAACGGTCAGCCCCTGAGCGAGGGGTGGCACGCTGCACAATAGTTGTGGCCGCAGGTAGATTGCGACAATCCCTGCAGACCGTGCTCTTTCATCCGCTCCTGATATATGTTTGAGTAATCAACAAATCACCAACGAAGCTGAATCGGAAGTAGTGACATGACCGTGAGCCTGACTCCCACCCGCGACGACAAGTTCTCCTTCGGCCTCTGGACCGTCGGTTATAACGGCAGCGACCCATTTGGCGGCCCGACCAGGCCGAAGCTCGACGTCGTCGACGCCGTCACCAACCTGGCCGAGCTCGGCGCCTACGGCCTCACCTTTCACGACGATGATCTGTTTGACTTCGGTTCAACGGATTCCGCCCGCCAGTCGCAGATCGACCGCCTCAAGCAAGCGCTCGCCGACACCGGCCTCATCGTGCCGATGGTCACCACTAACCTGTTCAGTGCTCCGGTGTTCAAGGACGGTGGATTCACCTCAAACGACCGCGCCGTTCGCCGGTTCGCGCTGCGTAAGGTGCTGCGCAATATCGACCTTGCTGCCGAGCTCGGCGCCAAGACCTTCGTCATGTGGGGCGGCCGCGAGGGCGCCGAGTATGACGCGGCCAAGGACATCCGTTCGGCGCTCGAGCGCTACCGCGAGGCCGTGAACTTGCTCGGGGACTATGTCACCGACAAGGGCTACGACATTCGCTTCGCCATTGAGCCCAAGCCCAACGAACCGCGCGGCGATATTCTGCTGCCGACCGTCGGCCACGCGATGGCCTTCATCGAAACCCTCGAGCGCCCCGAAATGGTCGGTGTGAACCCCGAAGTCGGGCACGAGCAGATGGCCGGCCTCAACTTCGCCGCCGGCATCGCGCAGGCGTTGTACCAGGGCAAGCTATTCCACGTCGACCTCAACGGTCAGCGCGGCATCAAGTACGACCAGGACCTGGTCTTCGGCCACGGCGACCTGCAGAACGCCTTCGCGCTGGTTGACCTGCTCGAAAACGGCGGCCCGAACGGTGGCCAGACCTACACCGGACCGCGGCACTTCGACTACAAGCCGAGCCGCACCGAAGACGTCGCCGGAGTGTGGACCTCGGCCGCGGCGAACATGCGCACCTACCTGCTGCTCAAGCAGCGGGCTGCGGCGTTCCGCGCCGACCCCGAGGTGCAGGCGGCCCTCGCCGCGTCGAAGGTGCCGGACCTGGCGAACAACACCCTGGCAGCGGGTGAAAGCTACGACGACCTGCTCGCCGACCGTGGCTCCTACGAGGACTTCGACACCGACGCGTACTTCGGCGGCAAGGGCTTTGGCTTCGTGCACCTGCAGCAGCTCGCACTCGAGCACCTGCTCGGCGCCCGCTAGCCTGCTCCCGCCCCACCCCGCCCCACCCCACCCGCACACCACGGTGGCTAATTCAGGACACTTGCCCGCGAACACCCTGCCCGCCCCGTCAATTCAGGGTCGAGGTTGAGCTGCACGCGCAATCTCCTGAATTAGCCACCGCACACCCCCGCGCATAACTCATGCAAGTTGTCGACCGGCCGCACCGGCACCCGCGACTTCTCGTCAAAGCCACACGCCGGCCGCGCAAACTGCAGGAGTTATGCCGCTCCCATTTACGAACGGACATGTCATGACGCTGGTTGCCGGGGTCGATTCGTCGACACAGAGTTGCAAGGTGGTCATTCGTAACGCTGACACGGGAGTGCTCGTGCGTTCCGGCCGGGCCAGCCACCCCGAAGGAACCGAAGTCGACCCCGCCGCCTGGTGGGACGCCCTGCAGGAGGCGGTCGCTGACGCTGGAGGACTCGGCGACGTCGCCGCCATTTCCATTGCCGCCCAGCAGCACGGCATGGTCGTGCTCGATATCGACGGCGAGGTTATTCGCCGGGCGCTGCTCTGGAATGACACCCGCAGCGCCCCGGCCGCCCTCGATTTGCTCACCGAAGTGGGCGCCGACGAGTACGCCGCCCGCACCGGAATCGTTCCAGTCGCGTCCTTCACCGCCACCAAGCTCCGTTGGCTGCGGGATGCCGAGCCGGCCAACGCGGCACGCGTCGCGGCCGTCGCCCTACCGCACGACTGGCTCAGTTGGCGGCTGCGCGGTTTCGGCCCGGCCGCCACGACCCCCCTCGGCCCCGTGCTGACCGAGCTCACCACCGACCGCTCAGACGCGAGCGGTACTGCGTACTGGTCGCCGAGCACCGGCGATTACGACCTGGACCTGTTCGAACTCGCCCTCGGCCACGCTGCCGTCCTCCCCCGCGTGCTCGGTGCCGCCGAACAGGCCGGCGTCACATCGCAACTCGGTGGCACCCATGACTCCTGGCTGCCAGCTGGCATCGTTGTCGCCGCGGGTGCCGGCGACAACGCGGGCGCCGCCCTTGGCCTCGGCGCGAGCGCTGGCGACGTCATCGTGTCGATCGGCACGAGCGGCACCGTGTTCGCTGTCACCGATCAGCCCACAACGGATGCCTCCGGCTCCGTCGCCGGGTTCGCCTCGGCTTCCGCAGACTTTCTGCCCTTGGTCGCGACCCTCAATGCCGCACGGGTGCTCGACTCCATCGCGGCCCTGCTCGGCGTCGACTATGACGAGTTGGGCCGGCTCGCCCTCGAAGCCGAGCCCGGAGCCCGCGGCCTCGTGCTGCAGCCATACTTCGCCGGGGAACGCACGCCGAACCTGCCGGAGGCGACGGCATCCGTTTTCGGAATGACTCTTGCGTCGACGACCCGGCCGAACCTGGCACGCGCCGCGATCGAGGGCATGCTGTGTGGGCTGGCCGACGGCCTTGACGCCGTAGAGGCGCTGGGCGTGAGCGTCACGCGCATTCTGCTGATCGGCGGGGCCGCGCAGAACCCGGCCGTGCGGGCCATTGCCGCTCAGGTGTTCGGGGCACCCGTCGTGGTGCCGGCGCCGGGCGAGTATGTCGCCGACGGCGGGGCGGTGCAGGCGGCGTGGGCGCTCACCGGTATCCGCCCGACCTGGGGCGCGGCCATTGTGGCCGAGCCGGCGCCCGACTTTCACCCGGTCATCCGCGCCCAGTACGCGGCACACGCGACCGCCTATGCCGCTGCGCCACGGTCGCGGTAATCAACATTGCCTCGGGCGCCAGCGCGGCCTAACTCCCCCGAGCGCCGAGAACCGCTGACCCAGGGCGCAAACCCAATGCTAGACAAGCATCCGTTTGACCCGACCCACGGGGCACCGCGGTTTGGCACGTTCCGGAGGGTTCTCACAGCCGCCTTACAGCCTCTCGGAACCGGACCGTGAGGCAGGGCCGCTAACGTCGTAGGCAACAGCAGCGACGAACGAATGGTGAACTCCCGTATGAGCACTTCCGGCCAGGCCCGCCCGCCCAAGAAAGACCGACGCGAGGAGGCCCGTGAAACCGCCCGGCTCATGCGCGCCGAACAAGTCAAGCGGGACAAGCGCCGTCGACTCTTCCTGCGCGGAGGCATCGGCATTGGCCTGCTCGCCGTGGTCGCCATTGTCGCCGTGGTCATCGTGAACAACGTCACCGCCCCGGCCGCGGCGAGCCCGGCCAACATGGCCAGCGACGGAATTCTGCTCGGCAGCGACGGTACCACGGTCTCCGCTGCCACGGCCGCCGCCCTCGACGCCGATGCCACCCCGATCGCCACCGACCAGAGCGCCCTTGCAGATACGGCCAACATCGTGATGTACGTCGACTACCTCTGCCCGATCTGCGGTGATTTTGAGGCCACCAACGGTGAGCAGATCACCGAATGGGTCACCGCCGGAAATGCCACGGTCGAGGTGCACCCGATCTCGATTCTCGACCGGTTGTCGTCGGGCACCGAGTACGCCACCCGCGCCGCAAATGCGGCTGCCTGCGTGGCCAACGACGATCCCAACAACTTTCTCGACTTCAACGCGGCGATGTTCGCCGGTCAGCCCGCTGAGAACACGACCGGCTTGACCGATGCCGAGCTGACCAGCCTAGTTGAAGGAGCCGGGGTGACCTCCAGCGAGGTCGCCAGCTGCATCGCCGACCAGACCTACTCCGACTGGGTCGACGCCTCGACGCAGCGCGCGCTCGATGGCCCGATTCCCAACTCCGACATTGACGCAGTCAAGGGAACCCCGACGGTCCTGGTAAATGGCGTGAAGTACTCGGGCTCCAATAGCGATGCCGCCGCCTTCGAAGCTTTCGTCACTGAGCAGATGACCGCTGCAGGAACAGCAGAATAGCGACACTGGGGATGCCTGCAGACAGCTCAGCGCCTGGACCGTTCGGGCGTGCGATGAGTGCGGCCGCCGGTAGGGCGACCCCGACGAATGGCGGCGCGGCGCCCACGGGAACGGATGCTGCGCCGCCAACGGCGCATAACGGCCTTGCGCCCTCGGGACGAAATGGCGCGCTCACGGCGATTGCCTTGCCGCCGACGAATGGCGACGTGATACAGACGGGAACGGATACGCCGCCCTCGCAAACGAATGGTGCGCCGCCCGTGTTCGGGGCGGTTCTCGATTCGGCGACCCGGTGCATCCACTTTCATTCGGAGCTGGACATCGTGGCGATCAAGTTCGCCTGCTGCCGGCGCTACTACCCGTGCTTTCAGTGCCACGATGAGGCCGTGCAGCTTGAGTCTGTTCCGCATACGGCCCGGCGGTGGCCGCAATCCGAGTGGTCAGAGCTCGCCATTCTGTGCGGAGCCTGCCACCGCGAGCTCAGCATCACGGAGTATCGCCAGGTCGAACGCTGCCCGCACTGCGCCGCCGAATTCAACCCCGGCTGCCGCCTACACGCCCACCTCTATTTCAAGGAGTCCGCCGGGTGACCGGCCCGAGCGCTGCGCGATCACGGCAGACGTCGACGGTACGCGGGAGTTGCGCCGCTGCACAGTAGTCCCGCGCAACTGGGGGCGTAGCGGCGCAGGTCCCGCGCGACGCGTGGCGCGGTCGATCGGGACCGGAAAGCGGGCGCATGATCGGTCATGGGCCCACCTCTATAACATGGGCCCGTGGTCGCAGCCTGGCCGCCGCGCCCTCAGCCCAGCGCGAGTCCCGCCCACAGACCGAGCGCAGCGCCGCTAACGGATGCCACGAGCATGCCGATCCCGTTGGCCAGCGCGGCCAGATACCGCCGTTGTTGGGCCAGCCGAACGGTCTCGAAGCTCGCCGTGCTGAAAGTCGTGTACCCGCCCAGCAGGCCGACACCGAGCAAGAGGCTCCACTCCGGCGCGAGCAGATAGTTCAGGGCGAGGCCGGTGACGAGGCCGAGCAGCAGCGAGCCGCTCACATTGATGATGATCGTGCCGAACGGAAACGCACCGCCGAGGCGGGAACGCACCAGGCCGTCGAGGTAGAAGCGGGCGGCCGCGCCCACGCCGCCAGCGCAGGCGATCCCCAGAAACAGGAGCGGGGTCATCCGTTCGCCCCTGGATGCCGGTGCAGAGCGGCACCGAGCACGATGCCGAGCCATGTCACCGCACCACCGAGCAGAACCGTGCCGAGGGCGTAACCGACTGCGACGCCGATCTCGCCGCCGTGTAGTAGCAGTGCGCTGTCGGTCGCGAGCGCGCTGTAGGTCGTGAAGCCGCCGAGCAGGCCGGTGCCGAGCAGGAGTCGCAGGGTACGGCGACCGCCGGCATCGTGTCCGCTGCGCACGAGGGCCTCAAGCAGCAGGCCGAGCGACAGGGCGCCGAGCAGGTTGATTCCAAACGTGGTCATCGGTAGGCGACCGTCAGGAAGTGTCAGCGAGAGCGCTTCGCGCAGGGCGGTACCCGCCGTTCCGCCGAGAAAGACCAGGCCGAGGTAGCGCCAGCGCAGATGCACGGCGCGCGGCGTGATTCTCTCGATGATGCACCTACCTCTTTGTCGCGGTGGTTCTGTCGCAACCAGAGCAGGAACCATCAGCGAAGGCGGTTTGAGCGACTGCTCCGGCGGGATCCATCGCCGAAGCCAGAATACACTTTTTCGGCAGGACACGGCTGAAGCGCGAGGCGGCAGTACGACCGGGCGGCAGCGAAGCGACATACCCGCGCGGATGGGCGGCTACCGCTCCGACTCCCCGGCAGCTCGTCGCGGACGATTACGGGGGCGAGCGGAATGAAGATGACCGGCCGGTGCTGCCGGTGGGCGAGATGTACAGCCACGGAGCCGTCGAAGACCTGCTGCACGCCGGTTTCGCGAGTGCCGACCACGATCATCGCGGCGTCGAGCGCGTCGGCGAGGCGGGGGTCGACCGGCAGGGCGATAACGCTTCTATCGGCGAACTCATCCACCAAATATCGGCTGGCCGGGTCAGACGGCAGCCAGCACGCCCGCGACGGAATCGAGCGAGCCGGGAACCAGACTGTAGTACGACCAGGTCCCCCGCTTGGCCCGGGTCAGAAACCCCGCATCGACGAGCACCTTCAGGTGGTGCGAGATCGTCGGCTGGCTCAGCGTGAGCTGGTCGGTCAGGTCGCAGACGCAGGCCTCGGCGTCGGCGTGGGCCGCCACGATCGAGATGATGCGCAGCCGAGCCGGGTCGGCGAGGGCTTTGAGCGAGCGGGCCAGGGAGTCCGCGTGGTCGGGCGCGATGGCCGAGCGAGCGAGCGAGGAGGAACAGGCATCCGCTTGAGAAATATCGGTCAGGGGCAGGGTCCGGGTAAACGTCATCTGAACAGATCCTCCTTAGATTGACATTGGTCAATGTATTGATCTAGCGTGGATATCGACAACGATCAATGCTACCGCGAATCGCTGTCGTCAAGACTTGGAGATTTGTGAGCATTACGGCACCTGCCCCCACCCGACTCGGCGCGATGGACCGGCTACTGCCAGTCTGGATCCTCGCCGCCATGAGCCTCGGCCTGCTGCTCGCAGTGTTCGTTCCGGTCGTCGGCGATCTGCTACACGCGTTCACGATCGGCTCGATCAGTGTGCCGATCGCCATTGGGCTACTGATCATGATGTACCCGGTGCTCGCCAAGGTGCGTTACACGGATGCCCGTGCTGTCGCCGGCGACAAGCGCCTGCTGATCTCCTCTTTGCTGCTGAACTGGCTGGTCGGCCCCGCGCTCATGTTCGCCCTGGCTTGGATCTTTCTGCCTGACCTGCCCGAGTACCGCACCGGACTGATCATCGTCGGCCTTGCCCGCTGCATCGCCATGGTGCTGATCTGGAACGACCTCGCCTGCGGTGACCGCGAAGCCGCCGCGTTTCTCGTCGCCGTGAACTCGGTCTTTCAGGTCGTCGCGTTTGGCGCGCTCGGCTGGTTCTACCTGCAGGTTCTTCCGGGCTGGCTCGGCCTGTCGACCACGAGCGCTGAATTCTCAATCTGGGCGATCACCGCGAGCGTGCTCGTCTTCCTCGGCATTCCGCTGCTGGCCGGGTATTTGTCTCGTCGCATCGGTGAGGCCCGCCGTGGCCGAGACTGGTACGAGGCTCGCTTTCTGCCCCGGGTCGGCCCATTCGCGCTCTGGGGTCTGCTGTTCACGATCGTCATGCTGTTCGCTCTGCAGGGCCAGCAGGTCATCGATCACCCCGGCGATGTCGCCCGTATCGCGCTGCCGATGCTGGTCTATTTCGCGGTGATGTTTCTGATCGGTTTCCTCACGGGACGGCTCTTGCGTATGAGCTACGAGCGCACCACGACGCTCGCCTTCACCGCCGCCGGCAACAACTTCGAGCTCGCTATCGCCGTCGCGATCGGAACATTCGGTGCCCTCAGTGGCCAGGCCCTCGCCGGCATCGTCGGCCCACTGATCGAAGTACCCGCGCTCGTCGCGCTCGTTTACGTCGCGCTCTGGCTGAAACCGCGACTCTTTCCCGAATGGAAGCCGGCGGCCGACTCTGCGCCGGCCGCAGCATCCACTCGTACCCTCGTCTAACTGAAGGAACTTAGAAATGAAACCCTCCGTACTGTTTGTCTGCGTACACAACGCCGGACGCTCGCAGATGGCCGCTGGCTTTCTGACCGCACTGTCGCAGGGCCGCGTCGAGGTGCTCTCGGCCGGCTCGGAGCCGAAGGATCAGATCAACCCGGTCGCGATCGCCGCGATGGCCGAAGAGGGCATCGACATCGCCGGCAACGTGCCGAAGATCCTCACGACCGAGGCCGTCAAGCAGTCCGACGTCGTCATCACAATGGGCTGCGGCGACGCCTGCCCAATCTTTCCAGGCAAGCGCTACGAGGACTGGAAGCTGGACGACCCGGCCGGCCAGGGCATCGAAAGCGTGCGCCCCATTCGCGATGAGATCAAGGCGCGCATCCAGGCGCTGCTCGCCGAGATTCTGCCGGTCGAGGCTTAGGCATGCTTCCCGGCCTGACCTACCCGGAAGAGTCGCTCAAGCGCCTCGCCGGTGAGCTCGCCGAGCAGTTTCACGGCATCTTCGCCGCCGAGACCGTCGAACGTTACGTGCTCGAGTCCTATACCGGGCTGCTGCGCACGTCGAGCGTGAAGGCTCATTTGACGACCCGCACGGCACGCTTTGCTCGCGAACGCCTGAATGCACTGGGCCAGGCCAAGGGTGCGATCGAGCGCCCGGTGCCCGAAGTTCTGTTCGTCTGCGAGCAGAATGCCGGCCGATCGCAGATGGCCGCGGTGTTCACCAATGCCCTGTCGGGCGGTGCCGTGCACGTGCGTTCGGCCGGATCGATGCCCCTGCCCGAGCTGAACCCGACCATGGTCGCGGTCATGGTCGAACTCGGCCTGTCGCTCGACGAGTCATTTCCGAAGCCGCTCACCGACGACGTGGTGCAGGCGGCGGACGTCGTGATCACCATGGGCTGCGGCGATGCCTGCCCGATCTACCCTGGCAAACGCTACGTCGATTGGGAGCTCGTCGATCCGGCCGGCCGGCCGATCGAGGAGGTGCGGCGCATCCGCGACCAGATCCGGGCGAACGTCACGGAGATGCTGGCCGGTCTCGGAGTGACTCCGGCCGCCTGAGTTTTTCTTGTTTCCGAACCCGGGCCCGAAAACGGGTCAATGATAGATCATGGGCCCCGTCGCCTAAGGTGCGCCCGGCGAGCAGAACCCCGCCCGCAAGTGTTAAGCGAGCGTCAAGAACAACTTCTCGAGCTCGGCGACCGTCAGCGAATTCTCATTGTCGGGGTTCGCGATGCAATCGCGCATCGCGGTCGACACGATGACGAAGCCGGCCTTGTCCAGGGCACTCGACACGGCAGCCAGTTGAGTCACGACATCGCGGCAATTGCCGCCGCCCTCGACCGCGGCGATGACGGCGGTTAGCTGCCCCTGCGCCCGGCGCAACCGGTTCAGGATCTTTTTCTGCTCGGCAGCCCGGGTATCTTCGGTCGTCATCTCAGACCCCCTGCTCGGTCGCCAGACCGGCCTGCTGCCAGGCGGTGGTGCCGCCGGCAATGTTCACAGCGTCGTGGCCGTGCGCGGCCAGATACTCCGCCACCTGCGCGCTGCGTCCACCGAGGGCACAGATGACGTGCACCGGAACATCCGCTGGAATCTCGCCGATTCGCCCGACGACCTCGCCCATCGGAATGTGGATCACGCCGGGAACGTGGGCGGCTTCGTACTCCCACGGTTCGCGCACGTCGATGACAACGGGTTCGGTGAGCGCGGACAGCTCGGTGACGGTGATTTCTTTCATATCAGGGCTCTTTCCAAAATGGGTGAAGTGACGGTTCCGGCCAGCCAGGTGCGGTAGCCGCCGTCGAGGTTGCGCACGTCGAATCCGTGCTGGGTGAGAATGCGCGCAGCGGTGTGGCCGCGCTGACCGACCTGGCAATGCACGATCAGCGGCACCGGCGGAAGGTCAGCGAGTCGGGCTCGCAACTCGTCGAGTGACACGTTGAGCGCGCCCGGAATGCTGCCGGCGGCAAATTCGCCCGCAGACCGCACGTCCACGAGCACAGCGCCGGCCGCGCGCGCCGCCTCCAGCTCGTGCCACTGCAGGTTCACACTCGTACCCTTGGCCAGGTTGTCGGCGACATACCCGAGCTGGTTGATCGGGTCCTTCGCCGAGGCATACTGCGGCGCATAGGCGAGTTCCAGACGCGTCAAAGCGGATGCGCTCAGCCCGGCCGCCATCGCGACCGCGAGCACATCGATGCGCTTGTCCACCCCCGCACCGCCCACGATCTGCGCGCCAAGAATGGCGTCGGATTCGGTATCGATGAGCAGTTTGATCGACATCCCCTCCGCGCCCGGAAAGTATCCGGCATGGTTAGCAGGGTGCGTGTGCGCGATGCGGTGGGCGCGCCCGGCGGCGATCAGACGCTTTTCGCCCCAACCAACCGTGGCCACTGTGAGGCCGAAGATGCCGACGATTCCGGTGCCGACGGCCGGTTCAGCCTGCTCGGGAGTGCCAACGATACTGTCGGCGACGGAGCGTCCGTGGCGGTTCGCGAGTCCGGCCATGGTGACCAGCGTGCCGGAGCCGTCGACGGCATCCGTTTTCTCGACGCCGTCGCCGACGGCGAAGATGTGTGGATCGCTGGTGGCCTGGGTGCCGTCGACCCAGACTCCGCCGCTCTCGCCGATGCGCAGGCCGGCCTGCTCGGCGAGGGTCACGTCGGGGCGCACGCCGCTCGCGTCGATGACGAGGTCGGCGGGCACGGTGGTACCGTCGCTCAGCATGACGCTTTGCCCGGAAGCTCCAATGACGACGGTGCCCAGGCGCACGTCGACGCCGCGTTCGCGCAGCCGGTCGAGCACGGGCGCGGCCATTTCGGGGTCGAGGGGGGTGAAGATCTGATTGCCGCGCTGCACGAGGGTCACCTGCACGCCGCGGTGCACGAGGTTTTCGACGGCTTCGAGGCCGATGAATCCGCCGCCGATCACCACAGCGGATGCCGTTTCGACGCCCCCGAGCACCGCGGTAATGTGGTCGACGTCATCGACCGTACGCAGCGTGTGGGTGGGAATGGTGCTGTCGGTCGCGCCGGAACGCGCCGAGGCGCCGGCGGCGAGCACGAGGCGGTCGTAGCTCTCGAGGCTTTCTTCGCCGGTGAGCAGATTGCGCACCGAGACGGTCTGGGCCTGGCGGTCGATCTGCACGACCTCGGTGTCGATGCGCACGTCGAGCGCGAAGCGGGCTCCGAGCGATCCGGGGGTCTGCAGCAGCAGGTCACTGCGCGTACGGATGACTCCTCCGACGAAATACGGCAGCCCGCAGTTCGCGAATGACACGTAGTGTCCACGCTCGAACACGATGATCTCGGCCGTCTCGTCGAGCCGACGCAACCTGGTTGCCGCCGACATTCCGCCGGCGACCCCGCCCACAATGATGATTCTCACGTTTACCTCCGCGCCAAGTATACCCCGAGGGGTATTCTTCACGCAAGCCTGGGGACACAGCGGGGGCATCCGCTCGCCCCGGGCCCATCTTACGGAACCGAGCCCACGATAGATCATGGGCACTGCGACCGGGCCCGGGCCCGGGCACAAGAAGCCCGAACCCGGAACCAGGAATGCCCGACCCTGGAAGGAAATACCTAGTCGACCGGGAGCGCCCGGAAGCCGCGCAACCGCAGACTGTTGGTCACCACGAACACGGAGGACAGCGCCATCGCAGCGCCGGCGATCAGCGGATTCAGCAGCCCGGCCATCGCGAGCGGAATCGCCGCGACGTTGTAGGCAAAGGCCCAGAACAGGTTCGCCTTGATCGTCGTGAGGGTACGACGAGACAAACGGATGGCATCCGCTGCGGCGAGCAGATCGCTGCGCATGAGCGTGAGGTCACTTGCCTCGATCGCGACATCGGTGCCCGAACCCATCGCAATGCCAAGGTCAGCGGTCGCGAGGGCGACGGCGTCGTTCACGCCGTCACCGACCATCGCCACCACGTGCCCCTCCGCCTGCAACCGCGCAATGACCCGGGCTTTGTCGGCGGGCAGCACCCCGGCGGTGACGTCGGTAATGCCGACCGAGTCGGCGACGCTCTGCGCCGCCGCGAGATTGTCGCCGGTGACCAGCAGGGGCGTGAGGCCGAGCGCCCGAAAGCGTTCGACCGCGAAACCGCTGGTCGGCTTCACCGTGTCGTTGACAGTCAGCACCCCGCGCACCTGCCCTTCCCAGGCCACCATGACGGCGGTCTTGCCGAGCCTCTCCGCGGTGCCCAGCACGGCCTGCAGCTCGATCGGTACGCTGAGCCCCCACCGCTCAACCAACCAGGCGGGCCGGCCGACCAGCACAAGGCGTCCGTCCACCTCGGCCTGCACCCCGAGCCCCTGCTCCGACAGAAACGCCGACGAAGGCGGAACCGAGCCCAGCCGCGACACAGCACCCGCCGTGATGGCGCGGGCGATCGGATGCTCCGACCCACTTTCCGCTGCCCCCGCCAGCCCCAGCAGCTCATCGACAGGACCGCACTCGTGGGGCACAACGCTCGACAGCGTCATGCGCCCGGTCGTGATCGTGCCGGTCTTATCGAGAACAATAGTGTCGACCCGGCGCGTGGACTCCAGAACCTGCGGTCCCTTGATCAAAATGCCCAGTTGCGCCCCGCGCCCGGTTCCCACGAGCAGCGCGGTCGGCGTGGCCAGCCCGAGCGCGCACGGGCAGGCGATGATGAGCGTCGCGACGGCGGCGGTGAACGCCATCGTCGCACCGGCGCCGACCAGAAGCCAGCCGACCAGGGTCGCCAGGGCGAGCCCGATCACGATCGGCACGAATACGGCGGAGACCCGGTCGGCCAGGCGCTGCACCTCGGCCTTGCCAGTCTGTGCCTGTTCCACGAGTCGGCCAATATGCGACAGCTCGGTGTCAGCGCCGACCCGGACAGCCCGCACCACGAGGCGCCCGCCGGAGTTCAGGGTTGCCCCCACAACGTTGTCGCCCGGCCCGACTTCGATGGGCACCGATTCACCGGTGAGCAGGCTCGCATCAATCGCACTCGAACCGTCGACGATCAGGCCGTCGGTCGCGATTTTCTCCCCCGGCCGCACCACAAATTCATCACCAACCACGAGCAGCGCGGTGCTGATCCGGCTCTCCACGCCATCCTTCAGCAGCGTGGTTTCCTTCGCGCCGAGTTCGAGCAGCGCCTGCAGCGCCGCTCCGGAATTGCGCTTGGCTCGCGCCTCCGCGTAGCGCCCAGCCAGAATAAACACCGTGACAGCGGATGCCACCTCGAGATAGATCTCGTCGGCGCCGCCCCCAGGGGTGGCCGAGAAGGTAAAGCTCATGGTCATGCCGGCCATTCCGGCCATACCGAAGAAGAGGGCATAGAGCGACCAGCCGAGGGCGGCGAGCACGCCGACGCTGACCAGCGTATCCATGGTCGCGGCACCGTGGCGAGCATTCACCCAGGCGGCGCGGTGGAACGGCCACGCACCCCAGATCGCCACCGGGGCAGCGAGGACCAGGGCCAGCCACTGCCAGTTGGTGAACTGCAGCACCGGGATCATCGACAGGGCGGCGACCGGCAGGGTCAGCGCGGCCGAGACGAGCAGGCGCTGGCGCAGGGTGGCAAGCTCGGGGTTGCCGGTATCCGCCACGGGTGCGGCTGCGGGCCGCGCAGCCGAGTAGCCGGTGGCTTCAATCGTCTTGATGGCGTCGTCGATGCTCGTGCCGTCCGGCACGAAAACACTCGCCTTTTCGGTGGCGTAGTTGACCGTGGCGGCGACCCCGGGCATCCGATTGAGCTTCTTCTCGATACGGGCGGCACACGAGGTGCAGGTCATCCCACCGACGAGAAGGTCAATCTGCTGACCATCCGACATCAGGCCGCGGACACCAGCTGGTAGCCCGCCTCCTCAACGGCGGCGGCGACCACGGTACGGTCGAGCTCGGCGGTGCTCTTGACGGTCACCTGCGAGGTGCCACCCTTGACAAGCTCCACGGTGACGTTCTCGACCCCTTCGAGGAGCCCGATCTCTTCGGTTACGCTCGCGACGCAGTGGCCGCAGGTCATTCCGTCGACGCCGTAGGCGGTGGTCGTGCTGTTCATGTTCAGAACCTTTCTATTTCCCCGTGAAGGGGGGTCTCCTGCGAGCATACCCCTTGGGGGTACCATTCTGCTAATATACCCCAAGGGGGTACAGTAATGTGACGAGGGTTCATGAACGACGCAGAGGACATTTTTATGCACGAGTCACACCCGGCGGAGACCCACAACGGACCGCACGGCTACATTTCAAACAAAGATGCCTACCTCAAGCGCCTGCGTCGCATCGAGGGTCAGGCCCGCGGCCTGCAGGGCATGGTCACCGACGACAAGTACTGCATCGACATCCTCACGCAGATCTCCGCCATGACGAGCGCGCTCGAATCGGTCGCGCTCGCGCTGCTCGACGATCACCTGAACCACTGCGTGCTGCACGCGGCGGTCGCCGGCGGCGACGAAGCCGAGGCCAAGCTGCGCGAGGCATCCGCTGCCATCGCGCGGTTGGTGCGTTCCTGAAGGACCGGACCTTTGGCCCTAGTCCCCGGGTATAGCCCGGCGCGACACTGGTTAGACAGCGAAACGGAAGGACTCCCATGAACAGCAATGCCGCCACGGCCGCTCCCGTACGAGTCTTCATTCTCGACGATCACGAGCTGGTTCGGCGCGGACTGCGGGAGCTGCTCGAGGGCGAAGGATTCAATGTTGTGGCCGATTGCGGTCTGGCCGCCGAGGCAACCCCGCTCATTCTCGAGCTGCGCCCCGACGTGGCCATTCTCGATGCCCGTCTGCCCGACGGCACCGGCATTGAGGTCTGCCGGGACGTGCGTTCGGTTGACGACGCCCAGCAGTGCCTCATTCTCACCAGTTACGACGACGAGCAGGCGCTGCGCGGTGCGGTTCTGGCCGGCGCGGCCGGTTATCTGCTCAAGGAGATTCGCAGCACCGACCTGCTCGGTAAGATTCGGCGGGCGGCGGCGGGCGAATCCCTCTTCGACCCGGCGGTCAAGGCCGGCATCATCGCGGGCCTGGCCGACCCGCAGGATGCCCGGCTGGCAACGCTCACCGCGCAGGAGCGCAAGGTGCTCGACCTTATCGGTGCGGGCCTGACCAATCGCGAAATCGGCCAGACCATGTTTTTGGCCGAAAAGACTGTCAAGAACTACGTGTCGACGATGCTCGCAAAGCTGGATTTTCAGCGTCGAACCCAGGCTGCTGTTTTCGTTGCGAAACGTGGAGACGAACGCCGACCGTAATTTCCGGCACCGGCACAGACCAGCGCAGCCGAGTTCCCTCTCCGAGGGTGCTGCGCACCGAGAACTTACCATCGAGCAGCGCCGCGCGTTCCTTGAGGTTGTCCAGACCGCTGCGCCGCGCCGGCTTGCTGAAACCGATGCCGTTGTCGGCGATGACGAGCTTGATCCGCTCGCCCTGGGCGTCAACCGAAATGTCAATACTAGTCGCCTGCGCGTGGCGGGCAGCATTGCTCAGCCCCTCCGAGATCACAGCGAGCAGGTTGCTGCGCAGGTCGTCGGCGAGCGGTCCGTCGATCGGCCCGGACAAGCGGATGCGCGGAGCGAATGGCAGACCCTGCGCGCCCTCTTTGATCACGGCGAGAATGCGACTGCTCAGTGTCCCGGTGTCCTGAGCCATTCCGCGTAGGGAATAGATCGTGTCGCGCAGTTCACGAATAGTCTCATCGAGCTCGGTCGTCACCGCGTTGATGCGGTCAAGCGCGACCGGATCGTTGGTGAACCGGCGCAGGCTCTGCATGCTGAGCCCGGCGGCGAACAGTCGTTGAATGACGAGGTCGTGCAGGTCGCGCGCGATCCGGTCGCGGTCGCCGAGCACCGCCTGCTCCTCGCGCATCCGATGCACCGTGGCCAGCTCGAGAGCGAGCGATACCTGGGTACCGAAGACCGCGCTCATCTCCACATCGGTGAGACTGAATCCAGCGGATGACGGTGCTCGCGACAGCAAAATCACGCCCTGCCCGTCGCCGGCTGGCCCCAGTGCGGCCACCAGCGTGGGTCCCAGGAGTGACCACTGCGCGGCCGGGCCGGCTGCGGCATCCGCTGCCAGAATGGGCGATGAAGTGAGGGCTGAGGACGCACCGGTGTCGTGCAGCTCGTCCAGCGTGCCGGCGCGCAGCAGTACCGTGCTACCGACCAGGTGGGCGGCGACCGAAGCGGAAAGCTCCACTCCGGCGGCGGCCGCACAGTACAGGCTGTCGTCGGTGGGAAAGCCGATCACGGCCAGTTCGGCACCGGAGGCGACAAGCACGCGCTGCACCACCAGATCAAGGCCGTTGTCTTCGTCATTATCGTGCGGGCGCAGCAGGTCGCGGCCCATGGCGGCGACCGCCTCCAGCCAGCTTCCGCGGCGGCGGGCCTCGTCGTAGAGGCGGGCGTTCTCAATCGTGACGCCGGCGGCCGCGGCGAGCGCGACGGCCAGTTCCTGGTCTTGGTCGGTGAAGTCTCCGCCGCCCTCTTTTTCGGTGAGGTAGAGGTTGCCGAACACCGTGTCGCGCACCCGAACCGGAACGCCGAGGAACGACTTCATCGGCGGGTGATGGGCCGGAAACCCGAAGGAGTCGGCGTGATCGTGCAGATCGTGCAGGCGAATCGGATGCGGTTCGCGAATCAGCAGGCCGAGCACGCCGTGGCCGGTCGGCAGTGCCCCGATTCGGCGCACGGTTTCCTCATCGAGCCCGACGGTAACGAAGTGGCTCAATACCGGGCCGGTTCCGATCACGCCGAGGGCACCGTACCGGGCCTGCACCAGCCGACAGGCGGCGGTCACGACACGTTCGAGCACCGATTCGAGACTGAGGTCTTCAGCCACCGACACGACGGCATCGAGCAGGCCGCGCATTCGTTCCTGGGTAAGGGCAAGCTCAGCGGCAGTCTGATCCGTCATACTTCTCGTCCCCACCCATCAAGCCACTTTTTATCTAACCTAAGCACGCTTTGGCGGGTGGTAACCCTACTTGTGGGCGGTTCTGGTGACGATCGTCGGGCAGGAGATGTGCAACAGCACCTCGTGACTGACCGACCCCATCAGCAGGCGCTGCAGCGATCCGCGACCACGGCTGCCGACCACGAGCATTTGCGCCTGTCGGGCGGCGGCCACGAGCGCCCGTGCCGGCGACTCGTCGGTCTCGAGAACCTGGTGCACCACGAGGTCGGGGTAGCGTGCGCTGAGTCCCGCCACCGACTCGGCGAGCACGACGCGTTCCTCTTCCATGCGCTCGGTCACGGCCTCGGCCGGGATGCTGCGCAGCACCCGACGATTCGGCAGGTGCACCGCGTACAGGGCGAACAGCTCCTGGCTGGTGCGGTCGGCTTCGGCCGCGGCGAAGGCCACGGCGGTCACCGAGTCGACCGAGCCGTCGACGCCGACGTAGACGCCTGATCGCTCGGTCTCGGGCAACGACGGAATGACGGCGACCGGGCAGGTCGCCAGCGCGGCGATCTGCAGGCTGACGCTGCCGAACAGTTCACCCTCGACCCGGCCCTTGCGATCGGTACCGACGACAACGAGGTCGGCGTCCTTCGACAGCTCACTGAGCACGCGCGGTGCGCTGCCGGTGCGCAGCTCGGTGTGGGTGACGACAGTGGGGGCGAGGGCCGCCGCGCGGGCGCCAGCGTCGGTGAGAAGCTTCTTCTCGGCGTCGAGAATGGAATCGTAATAGCCGTAACCGTCGGCCAGCCAGGTTTCGTACACGGTGTGCACGAGCGTCACCGGGCTCTTGACGTGCTCGGCCCGGGCCATGGCCCACGCGAGGGCGGTCTCGCCGGCAGCCGAATCGTCGACACCGACCACAATCATCCGGTTCATTGCTCTACCTCGTTCTGCACTAGAAAGGGCGGGCCCAGAGCTGGTGCCCCATCGCCTTATTTCTATCCTGTCAGTCCGCGGGCCTCGCGAATAGGGCCGGAAGTCCCGATTAGCCGCCCATTCCCCGCGCCGACGCTACGGGACTTTCGGCCCTAGCCGCACCCGGGCCCCGGTCGTACCGTAGCTCTGACGGGTCGTTTGCCCGTCCCATTCGTCACAACTTATTCACCACAACTTATTCAGGACAACCCATTCACCACAACCCATTCACCACAACCCATTCACCACAACCCATTCACCACAGAGGAGATACCCCGTGAAGGCACTTGTCTATGGCGGCCCTGGCCTGAAGAGCTGGACCGACGTCCCGGACCCGACGCTACACAACCCGACCGATGCGATCGTGCGCGTGGAGACCACCACGATCTGCGGCACCGACCTGCACCTTCTCAAGGGAGACGTTCCCGCCGTCACTGTCGGCCGCATCCTCGGCCATGAGGGCGTCGGCACGATCACCGAGGTCGGTTCAGCCGTCAGCAACCTGAAGGTCGGCGACCGGGTCATCATCTCCTGCATCAAGAGCTGCGGCCACTGCAGCAACTGCAGCAACGGGCTCTACTCGCACTGCCTCGGCGACGAGGGTGCCTCCGGCATCGGCTGGGTCTTCGGCCACCTGATCGACGGCACCCAGGCCGAGTTCGTGCGCGTTCCCTACGCCGACAACTCCCTGCACAAGCTGCCGGAGGGCGTCAGCGACGACCAAGGCGCCATGCTCAGCGACATCCTGCCGACCGGTTTTGAAATCGGCGTGCAGTACGGCCGGGTCAAGCCCGGCGATGTCGTCGCCGTGATCGGCGCCGGCCCGGTCGGCCTGGCCGCCATCGCCACCGCAGGCCTCTACGGCGCTGCGAGCATCATCGCGATCGACCTCGACGAGAACCGCCTCGAACGGGCCTGCTCCTGTGGCGCGACCGACACCGTCGTTTCCGGTGCCGCCGACTGGAAAGAGCAGGTTCTGGCCCTGACCGACGGCGCCGGTGTTGACGTGGCCATCGAGGCTGTCGGCATCCCGCAGACCTTCACCATGGCAACTGAGATCGTGCGGCCTGGCGGCAACGTCGCCAACGGAGGCGTGCACGGCAAGCCGGTCGACCTGCACCTCGAGAACCTCTGGATTCAAAACATCAACATCAGCATGGGGCTGGTCAACGCCAACACCACGAAGATGCTGCTGAGGCTCGTCGCGAGCAAGAAACTGCCAGCCGAGAAACTGGCCACGCATCACTTCAACTTCGACCAGTTTCTGGAGGCCTACGACACCTTCAGTCGCGCCGCCGAAACGAAGGCACTCAAGGTCGTCATCACCCGCTAACAACGTTTCTCTTGGAGGTACCATGCGTGCCCTGATCGTCTACGAGTCGCTGTACGGCATCCGTCACTGACACGCTTCTGGTTCGTGAGACCGGCGGAAGACCGACCGGCCGAGCTGGCTGCGCCTCAATCACGGCGTGTCCCGAAATCTACCGGCGTTGCGCACCGTGCTGCGTGGATGCCGTCGCTGATCTCGTGACTTTCGGCCCTACTCGGGGGTAAGCGGTGTGGCTAACCTGAAAATCAGAAGTCGGCGACGGTCACCCGAGCATTCACTCGCGGCCCAGCACCGCAGAAAGGGTTGGGCTCATGACTGACACGCTCACTACCGCCAAAATGGTCGTTGCCTGGGATGGAACGGAGCCGGCTCGAGCCGCTCTGGATTGGTCTTTGGCCCGCGCGGTCGGCGGCGAGCTCACCCTGGTGCGGGTACTCGATCGCACCGTGTCATCGGCGGACTACTTCACCCTAGACTCTACGACGGCCCATGCCCGCGAGGTACTCATCGATGATGCGGATCGGGTCAGCGCGAAGTATCCGGCGCTGACGGTGTACTCCGAGCTCCTCTCCGGTGACCCGATCTCCGAACTGCGTGCACTGAGCGGAACGCACACCCTCGTCGTCGTCGGAACCCACAGTCGCCGCGGGTCGACCCTGCGCTACGAGTGGTCATTGGGAGCGCGGCTGGCCGGCTCGGCCAACGGGCCCGTTGCGATCATTCCGAAGAGCGACAGTACGTTCCACTCGGGCATCGTGGTCGGCATCGACGGGTCGGCCGCCTCCAACGCCGCGGTCGAATTCGCGGCGGCCGAAGCCGAACGCTCCGGCGAAGACCTGCTTGCGATCCACGCCTGGCAGGAACCACTGGTCTGGCGCGACACGACCGAGCCCGACGCCCGCTCTCTGGACACGCTGGAGACCCTGCACCGGCGCATCCTCGACGAGTCGTTGCGTACCGTCGCCGCGCGCTACCCGATGGTGCGCATCCGTCCGTCGCTCGTGCGCGGACCGGCCCAGTCGGTACTGCTTGACGCATCCCGCGGGGCGGCCCTCCTCGTCGTCGGCGACCACGGGTTCAAGGGCCTGTCCAAGTTGCTGCTCGGTTCGGTGAGCCACTCGATCGTGCTGAACATCCAGTCGCCCATGGTGGTCATCCCGGCCCCGACCGTCTGACCCGCGCACGCGCTGGACCTCTTTCTGGTCGACCGCGGGTCGCGGCACTCGTTCGAGACGCTGGCACCCCTCGGATCGAGTGCCCGCTTCCCGAAAGGGTGCCGCGAGCCGGCCTCTCGCGGTTAGGGTTTTGGTATGAGCACATTCGCGCTGCCCCGTCGCAGACTGCGCATTTTGGCGACCGGCGTCGCTTTGCTGGGGCTGCTGGCGACCCTGATCGCTTCGCCGATGCCACCGGTTGCCGCAGCGCCGCTACCGACCGCGGCGACGCTACCCGCCCCGTTCAACCCCGGCCTCATCATCAGCGACTACAACTTCTTCAACCCCGATGCCCTTACCGAGAGCGAGATTCAGAATTTTCTCGAGGAGCGCTCCTGCCGGCCGAGCGACGGCGTGCCGTGCCTGTGGGAATACCGCGAGACCACGACGAGTCAGCCGGCCCAGGGTGCCGGGCATTGCTGGCCCTATTTTGGCGGCGAGAACGAAACCGCCGCCCGCATCATTGCGAAGATCGCGGCGGCCTGCACCATTAGCCCCGAAGTTCTGCTGGTGTTGCTGCAAAAGGAACAGTCGCTGCTGACCCGACCGAGCGAATCGGGCTATCTGCGCGCGACCGGGTATGGCTGCCCCGACACCGCGGATTGCGATGCCCAGTACTTCGGCTTCTTCAACCAGGTCTACAACGCTGCCTGGCAATTTCGGCAGTACACCCAGGAACCCGACCGGGCCTTCAAGGTCGGCACGATCGACGTGGGTTTCAACCCCAACGCCGAGTGCGGTTCGACCCCGGTCGCCCTCGAAAACCAGGCCACGGCCAACCTATACAACTACACGCCCTACCAGCCCAATCCGGTGGCCGTGCAGAACGCTGGTGATCAGGGCGACGAATGCTCGACCTACGGTAACCTCAACTTTTGGCTGTTCTTCAATGACTGGTTCGGTGAGTCCACGTTCGAACCGTTCTCACTCGTGTTCGACGAGTGCTTAAACTTCGTCAGCGGCCAGAACTGCCGCGTGCCGTCGTTGATCCCCGTCGGCCCAGCCGCCTGACCCGGCCGCCCAAGCGGCCCACCGAGCGAACGGCCCACTGAGCAAGCGCCAAATCGGGCGGCCAGATGAGCGACTGAGGCGTTACGCTCGATCGCTCGCCGTGTACACCCACGGCACCTGGCCGATCTCCAGCCGGTGCCGGCCCCCTTTCTGCTCGATATCGGCCTGGTCGTCGTAAGCTACATCGCCCGCCCAGAACAGCACTTGCCCACGCTCGCTCGCTCCGAGTCGGGTCTCGTAGTGCGCCAACCCGCGCTCGATGAAGTGCGCCACGATCTCGGCCACCGACTCGAACCCTTGCAGCCCGTGCAGCGTCACCCAGGTTGGTGCCACGAGCGTCATCACATCGGATGCGTGCCGCTCCAGCGCGATCGCCGGCCGAAGCCAGGCGTAGTCGATGACCTCATCTGCGGCGAGCACAATGGTGCCGGCTGGCGCCGTCGTGAGGTAGAACCAGGTGCGCATGCGTTTCGGCGCGCTCAGGGGCGGTATCCACAGCGCGGTCGAGGTGAGTGCATCCGGCGACACCTCGAGTCCGGTCTCTTCTCGCACCTCGCGCACGGCGGCCCGGCGGGCGGCGAGTTGTTCGGCGGCCTCGCCTGCGGCCGCTGCACTACCACGCGAGGCCGCGGCATCCGCTGATGAGTGGTCCTCTGGATCAACGCCACCACCGGGAAACACCCAGGCACCGGCGAACGAGCCGCGATGGTGCGGACGTTCGAGCAGCAATACCTCGGGCCCGTCTGCGCCGTCACGCAGCAACACCACAGTCGCGGCCACGCCGAGAGGCGTGGCCTGGCTCACACCATCCCCGATCGGAACCGGGCCGGTCTGTGCATCTCGCGTCATCGCGTCGTCCTCATCGATCGGGTTTCCCCCACCCTAACGCCGACCCCCGACACCGACACCGCCCTCGACGCCGACACCGACACCGACACCGACACTAAGCCTCGATCCACCGGTCCGCCTTGAGTGTGCGGAGTCGGTGAAATCTGAGTGGGAGTTTGGTTGCGGGCGTGGCGA